>JAMPXC010000019.1 GCA_023701385.1 Pseudobdellovibrio sp. | reverse complement strand
GCTTGCGCTTTACCTAGAGTCGCAAGAGTAGTTGTGATAGCAGCTGTTAAAGTTGTTTTACCGTGGTCAACGTGACCGATAGTGCCGATGTTAACATGCGGCTTACTTCTGTTAAATTTCTCTTTAGACATATGTCCTCCTGCGAGAATGTTTATTTATTTATAACTTCTTTTAAAAAGTTTAACTAATTCTAAAATCCATTTTTAGCATCGTCAGTTTTCTTGACCACTGCTTTGGAGCCCGTGATCGGAGCCGAACCGACGACCTCACCCTTACCAAGGGTGTGCTCTACCACTGAGCTACACGGGCCTTTACGTAACACCCGAAAAAATTTGGAGCGGGAAACGGGGGTCGAACCCGCAACCCCCTGCTTGGAAGGCAGGTACTCTAGCCAATTGAGCTATTCCCGCTCATGCGATCAGATGGTTAGGCTGATCTAAACCTTGCGACTACACACTAGTTTTGGCTAATTAAGTACAGAATAAAAAAGACGTGATAAATGGTGGGCAGGGAAGGATTCGAACCTTCGTAGACCGAAGCCAGCAGATTTACAGTCTGCCCCCTTTAGCCACTCGGGCACCTACCCATTTTATTAACGTCATGTACTTAGCTAGTGTACACTCGCAAATTTCGCCCGCCTGTTTTGATCAACCTTCGGTTGACCCTTCGAAGCAACGAAAAAATGGAGCTGGCAATGGGACTCGAACCCGCAACCTGCTGATTACAAATCAGCTGCTCTACCAATTGAGCTATGCCAGCATAGCCTAAAATTATCGGACATTTTGATTAGATCAAAATCGACGTAAATTTTAGTAACTTGGAATTTTTACTGGATTCGCGGTGTCAGGTCAACATCGAATTTTTAAATGAATTCAAAGTTTTATGCTGGATTTTTAGCCAAGTGCGCCTCAAAGACATCACTGTAGACTGGAAAATGACCATGAAGTTGGCTTTCCATCAAAAAAATGGACGAAATTTCACCTTTTCCCAAATCTATCTTTTTAAAAGGTCCAATGGCGGACTCAATAGAATTTGGATTTCTGAGCCGTCCTAAAGTCATATGAGGGTAATATTGCATTTGCGGTGTTAAACCCAGCTTCTCCTCAAGAGCTGATTGCAAATCTAAGAGTGATTGTGAACGCTGAACATCTACAAATAATGTTCGCGCTTTTTGAAAATGATCGAAAGCACCTAGATCACGAATTTTTAAATTAAACCCTGAAAACTCATTCGCCACTTCAGAAATTTTACTCTGTAATTCAGGAATTTTTTCTGCACCCGTCTCACCTAAAAAACTTAAGGTCACATGCATATTCTCGAGTGGAGACCACTTGATATTAATTTCTTTTTGATCGAAAGATTTTTTTAATTTTTTTAAAAAAGGATCTAAATGATAGATCTGACCAAGACTTGGTTTGATAGCGACGAATAATCTTTTACTCGGTGTTTTTGCTTCCATTCACGGTAATTTTATCACCGTGAATTTTCGAAGGTCCAACTTATTTATGAATTATTTTTTATTTTTAGCAGCCCATTGACGTTTTGTTTCAGCTAACGCCATCGCTGTGGCTACTGAAACGTTATAGCTTGCGTCGGCTGCCGCTTGTGGGATTGACACTAACTCATCACACACGCGCTCTGTCGTTGAGCGAAGGCCTTTATCTTCGGCGCCTAACACCCAGATTACTTTTTCTGGGTATTCGATATCGTAAATTGATTTTTCAGCCTTATGAGAAAGACCATAAACCCAGAAGCCAGCTTCTTTTAGCTTTTCAAAGGGCTCGTTGAAATTATTGATTCTTGCGATCTCAACATGCTCGGCTCCACCGCACGCTACTTTATGAACTGTCGGCGTTAAACCCACCGCGCGGTCAGAAGGAATAATCACACCGCTTACACCCATTAACCAGCTCGTACGTAAAATAGCGCCCAAATTGTGGGTGTCTTCAACGCCGTCTAAAGCAACGATCATGCTTTCGTGCTCCCAAGCTTGGTGAGTGTAATCAAAAGCTGGATTGTAATCTGAAAATACGATCACACCTTGGTGTGATTGAGTGATTTTTGCTAATTCAGGCTCTGCACGCTCTTCGAAACGGATGTCGTGGTCTCTAAAGATAGCTAATAACTCTTTAACTTCAGGAGTCGACATTAGATTTTTTTGAACGATAGCTTGTTTTACTGACTGAGGACGCACACGTAAAACTTCTTTTACCGCATGTGTACCCGTGATTTGTCTCCATGATTTAGGAAGAGAAGCGTGTATGCTTTGAGTTTGTCCGCCGCGAGGTTGCGGGCGACCGCCTGATGAACGTTGTGGGCCTTTACCGCCCTTTGGGTGAAATGAAGATTTTCTCATAACTATTTTCCTAAATTCTTAAAAGCAAAAACCCTTAGCGATTTTAGATTGTTTTTAAAATATCTAAAACAGCTTGTTTTGGGTTTGGCGCCTGAAGGATCGGTCTACCAATAACTAGGGCCGATGCGCCAGCACGAAGTGCTTGTTGTGGATTCATTACACGTTTTTGGTCGTCTGTAGAAGCTTCTGCCGGTCTAATCCCCGGAGTGACCTTATACAGATTGTGGTTTTTTAGCACTTCTAACTCATGAGCGGAACAAACTAAGCCTGAAAGACCTGATTCTTGAACAAGATTGGCAAGGCTTACCACATGTTCTGACACCTGCCATGGCTGAAGCGATTTTGGCATTGATTGCTGATCCCAGCTTGTCAGGATTGTAACCGCTAAAATTTTAAAAGGGCGAATTTGATTTAATTCTTTTTCTAGCTTGGCAAGCTCTGTTAAAGCCTCTTTACCGGAAAGTGCATGCACTGTAACGAAGGTAGCTCCCGCCTGAAAACTAGTTTTAACGGCAGAAACCATCGTTGAGGGAATATCAAAATATTTATTGTCGATGAATACAGGAGCAATCGCTGCGCATTCTTTAATAAAATCCGCGCCGTATTGATAACCTAAGCGCGGACCAATTTTAATAGCTCCGACATCGCTTCCGACCTGATCTAAAATCTTTTTTGCTTGCTCTTTCGTATCAACATCAAGAGCTAACATGATTGGATTTTTGATCAAATTTGAATTCATTATCGGTCACCTTTCAAAAATTATCTCGTTGCTAAAACTTTTTCAACCTGAGCCATCACTTGGTCAGGAGCCATTTTTTCAACTTCTTTTGTCTTACGGTTTACAACTTCGATTTGAGCCGCGTCGAAACCTTTTTTACCAACCACGATACGAACAGGTAGACCTAAAAGATCTGCATCTTTAAACTTTACACCTGGGCGTTCATCACGATCGTCGATGAAAGTTTCAATGCCTTTTTCAGCGAAACGTAAAGCCATTTCATTCACATAGCCATTTAACTTTTCATCTTTGATATCTAATAAACAAATATGAACATGAAACGGAGCAATCGCCTTTGACCAAATGATACCATCAGCATCATGGCTTTGTTCGATCGCAGCCTGAACTACACGCGTGATACCGATACCGTAACAGCCCATTTCGTAATACTGCGATTTTCCGTTCTTATCTAAGAATGTACCGTTCATTGTTTTAGAATACTTTTGACCTAAATAGAAAACGTGGCCCACTTCGATACCGCGGTAAGCTTTTAATCGGCCATTAGATTCAGGGCATTTATCTCCCGCACGCGCCATACGTAAATCAGCTGTTTTTGTGATTTGGTAATCACGGCCGTGGTTTACATTGCGTAAGTGAAAATGGTCTTCATTAGCTCCAACGATATAGTTTTTTAAACCCATAATGCCGTTATCAGCATAGATTGGAATTTTTAAACCCACAGGTCCGCATGACCCAGGATTAGCTCCTGTCACTTCACGCACTTGTTCGTCAGTTAACATCTCTGGTTCGTTGGTCATTCCCAGCATGTTTTTAACTTTGATCGGGTTAACTTCATCAGATCCACGTAGAAGAACTGCGAAAGGTTTAATTTCTTTAACTTTCTCGTCTTCGTTAGAGTTAAAATATAATGTTTTAACTAACTCACGCGCCGGTACTTTTGTGAAAGCTTCAAGATCGGCAATTGTTTTTTGATTTGGAGTTTCGAATTTCTCCATCGTTTTTTCAGCTTCATTTGAAATTTGCGGTTCAGCATCGATGGCTGGGCACACTTCCACGTTAGCTGCAAATCTTGTTGTATCTGAAACTAATAAAGCATCTTCGCCGGCCTCTGCTAATAATTGGAATTCGTGAGTTTGGCTTCCGCCGATATTACCAGCGTCAGCTTGTACCGCACGGAATTCTAAATTTAAGCGGCTAAAAATACGATCGTAAGCTTGGTACATATCTTCGTATGTTTTAAGGGCGCCCGCCTGATCGACATCAAAGCTGTACGCATCTTTCATCACGAATTCACGACCGCGCATCAAACCAAAACGTGGGCGAATTTCATCACGGTACTTAGTTTGAATTTGGTAAATGTTTTTAGGAAAATCTCTCCATGATTTTAATTCATGGCGAACGTAATCCACAACCGCTTCTTCAGCTGTAGCGCTTAAGCAAAACTCTTGGTTGTTACGGTTTTTAAATTTTAAAAGACCTGCGCCCATTTGAGCCCAACGGTTTGTTTCTTCCCATAATTCGCGGGGCTGAACCACCGGCATTAAAATTTCAATACCGTTAGCTTTATGAAGCTCTTCACGAACGATCTCTTCAAATTTTCTGATCGCGCGTAAACCAATAGCACTGTACGTGTAAAGACCCGGGCCAAGTTTTTTCATAAATCCAGAACGCATCATTAATTTGTGCGACGGGATTTCGGCATCAGATGGGGCTTCTTTTAATGTGAATAAGTGAGTTTGAGACCATCTAAGTGTTGAAATTTTCATATATTAACCTCGATACCGTATGCTTTGATTTTTCTGTGTAAGTAACTGCGCTCTAAACCAATGGCTTCAGCCGTTTTTGAAATGTTGCCACCGTTTTCCTGGATTTTTTTAATTAAATAATCTTTTTCAAATTCCGCACGCGCATCACGGAACGTTGAAATTTCAGAGTGTGAACCCTGTTGGCCATCTTTTTTATCTGATAGACCGGCAAAACGTAAATCATGCACGTCAACGTAATCAGACGGCGTTAAGATATACACGCGCTCGATAAAGTTTTTTAACTCGCGGATGTTTCCGGGCCATGTGTGTTTAACTAAAAGTTTTAAACCTTGTTCAGAAATTGTTTTTCTAAATGAAGCCATTTGTTTAGCGATAATGTCGCTGAAGTGAAAAATTAACGACTGAATATCTTCAGGGCGATTGCGTAAAGGCTCAACGTGGATTTCGTTATTTTGTAATAACGCCGCTAACTCAGTCGCAATTTTTCCGCTGCTGATTAAGCCTGTTAAAGCTTGCGATGAGGTTAAGATCACACGTGAAGACGCATCAATTGGATCAGCCGATCCTACGCGCGAAAACTTTTGTGCTTTTAAATAATTTAAAAGTTTTAATTGAATCGCTTGTGGCATTTCTTCGATCTCTTCGATGATCACTGTGCCGCCTTCGATCAATTCTAATTTACCTTTACGAGTTTTATCAATTCCCGGCAATACACCTTTTTCGATACCGAATAATTCGATCTCGATTAAGTCTTGCGGTAGCGTCGCACAGTTCACTTCAACGATAGAACGGCTGGCTTGCGCTGACATAAAGTGAATGTTTTGCGCCACTAACTCACGACCCGATCCAGATTCACCCGAAATTAAAATCGTTTGCTGAGTTTTAGCTACTGTTGTGATTTGTTCACGCACTTTTTGTAACGATTTAGATTCACCCACAAGCGCGATATTTTTTCTTAATTTATTTAACAACGCTTGTTTTTCATCTTTTTCAGCTTTGAATTTTAAAACGTGATCAATCACTAAAGTGATTTTTTCTAGTGAAAGTGGTTTTTCGATAAAATCCCACGCGCCGATTTTAGTGGCCTTAACTGCTGTTTCAATTGTTCCGTGACCAGAGATCATAATGAATTGCGTCTCTGGGTTGTGTGGAATTGCTTGTGTCAAAACTTCGATACCGTCCATTTTCGGCATCCAGATATCTAAGAAACAAATATGGGGTTTAAATTCTTGCAGAACTTGTAAACCTGTAGGTCCATCTGGGGCTGTTAAAACATGAAAACCGTCGTCTTTTAAACTTTCAGATAAGACCTGACGAATTGGCCCTTCATCGTCGATAATTAGAATACGCGTTTTTAGTTTTTCTTCGTGCAAAACAGTCATAAAAATTCCTCTAAAGACTTTATTTAAGTCAGACCAAGGCGCAAGGAGGAAGGCGTACGTTTACGTACGTCGACGACGCGGCAACGCGGGGCTGGCTTAAAGAAAGACTTTAGCGTCTTATGGCGCCGATGTATACAGTGGAAGCTCAATATAAATTTTAGTACCTTGCGGTTCGTTACCGAGAGCGCGGATGACGCCGCCGTGATCTTCGATAATACTTTTCACGATCGGTAAACCTAGACCTGTTCCCTTTTCTTTCGTTGAGAAGTAAGGCTCAAATACACGCACTCTATCGCGCGCTGGGATTCCTGGGCCGTTATCAATGATGTAAATTCGGGCAATTCTGTGCTGAGTTTGGTATTCCGTACGAATTGTCACTTCAGGATTTGCGATCTGTGCTGTGGCGTCCTCAGTTGCATGAACCGCGTTATCAAGCAGGTTCACAAACACACGTTTTAGCTGAGCCGGATCGAATTTAAATTCTGGCAATGCTGGGTCTAATTCTAAGTTAAATTTAATATCCGTATGGTTTTGCGAATAAGCTTCACCCATGCCTTTTAAAACATCGTTTAACTGGGCGTGAATTTGTTTAAGTTCAGGCATACGCGCAAACTGCGAAAACTCATTCACGAGGTTTCGCATATCATCCACTTGCGACACGATCATCTGAATTGAGTCTCTAAAAGCCTGTTCGTTAATTTGCTCACCGTATTTTTTTGAAATACGTTCAGCCGCAAGCTTAATCGGCGTTAATGGATTTTTAATCTCATGAGCAATACGACGGGCCACTTCTTGCCAAGCCGCTGCACGCTGCGCATTTACGATCGGAGTCATATCATCAAATACCATGATACGACCGATTTGTTGCTGGAACTCATTACGTAAAATTGAAATGTGAACTGATAAAGGAATTGGTTCTTTTTCAATGCCTTTTTCAGTCTGCTTTTCAACTTCTATACGAATTTCTTTTTGTAAACTTGTTAAATTATTTTCCTGCATTGCACGAACAAACTGCGAGAAAATTTTGTAGTTTTGCTCATCTAACAATTGTTTGATTGGCTTACCAACAGCTTTTGTTTGATCAGTATTTAATAATTCACCAGCACGGCGATTCATCGTTGTCACCACACCCGCCATATCCACCGATAAAACACCGGCAGATACGTTTCCTAAAACAATTTCAACGTAAGTTGTATATTGATTTAAGTTTTTAATTGTTTGCTGCAGTTCTAATTCAGATGATGAAAGATTTGAAATCATCTGATTGAAGTTTCCGATAAGGCTGTTGATTTCTTCAGACCCTGATTCAATTTCTAATGATGAGTAATCCCCGCCTGCGACACGTTTTGTAGCGCGGCCTAATTGCACCAGCGGAACTGATAATTGTTTCGCCAAATGGAAACCAAACCAAATCGCCGCAAATAAGATAACTAACGACATCACAATCTGCATAACGAAGTACATCGACTTTAGTGGATTTTCGATCAGTGTGTTGGTTTGGAATTCTTGGTAAGCGCCGACGATATCGTCAAACTTTGCCCCTGGGGCTAAATTTAAAATTTTAGATACAACAACGACACCGTGATCCATTGGCACCATCATGCGCAGCAAATGTGAATCTGAAAAAACTTGCACCAAACTGGCTTCGCTTTCGTGTAAAAAACCTTTTTGTAAAAAATCAAAATTAGGCCTTGGCACAACCTGTTTGATCGCTTTGGCGTCTTGAGCAATATAGCGTTCTGATAAAAGATCTGGGTAATACTCAACTGCATCAAGCTTGTAATCACGTTGCAGTTTTTTTAGAGTTTCGTCGATCTTTTGTGGGCTTTGCGTTTTTTGAATGGCCTGCGCCACCATCTCAGCGTAGTCGTAACCTTTGCGTTTTTCTTGCGTGATGAATGAATCAATCACTTCAGAGGCATTTTTTAAAATACCGATCATACGCTGTGAAAACCAACGGTCAAATGAGCTGTTAAGATAGAAAACCGAAAGAATCAAAACTAACGATGTCGGAATAACCGAGAACGTGGCAAAGGCGATAATCAGTTTTGATTTTAACGAAGAACCGAAAATTTTTCCGCGACGCTCGATAAACACTTTGACGACGTTACGAAAAATTAAAAACAGAAGTAATAAAACTAAAATTAAGTTTACGTTAACAAGCCCAATAAAATAAATGATGTACGGACTTGGTAAGGTTTGGCCGGAACGGAATACGAAAACCTCGATACCGATCAAAATGGCGAGCATGATTGAAATAACAAAAATAGATAGAACTTCTTTTCGTCTTTTCAGTAACTCGACATTTTCGGTAGGTTTATTGGTCATACCCCTTTATTTTTTCTTAATTTCTCTAAGAAGTCCAATCATCTCAAGAGCTGCTTGAGCTGCATCAACACCTTTGTGGCCATGACGACCGCCTACGCGATCAAGTGCTTGCTCTTCGTTTTCAGTTGTTAAAACGCCAAAAGCGATTGGTTTTTTGTAATCTAACATTAATCTTGAGCAGTTTCGCTCAACAGAACGGCAAACCTCTTCGTAATGAGTCGTTTCGCCGCGGATAACAGCGCCTAAAGTGATCACAGCGTCTACTTTTTGGTATTCTAGTAAGGCTTGTGCCGCTAACGGAATTTCTACCGCCCCCGGAACACGAACAGCTAAAATCTCAACGCCGTCGATAGCTTCTAAGAAATCTAAAGTACCTTCTTCAAGCTTAGTTGTGATCTCTTCGTTAAAACGAGATGTCACAACACCGATTTTAATTTTTTGAGCCGGTTTTAATTTAGCAACTTTAGTTTTAGCAGATTTTTTAGCTGGCTTAACACTTTTAGCTTTCATTTGACTTCCTATACTGGATGAGATCTTCGATCGTTCCGATTTTAATATTATGTTTTTTTGCAAATACCATTAGATCTGGTAAACGCGCCATCGAGCCATCGTCATTAATCACTTCGCAAATAACACTGGCAGGAGTGAGCTTTGTTAGAATCGCCATATCAACACTGGCCTCTGTGTGACCAGCACGACCAAGCACACCTTGTGGATGAGCTTTTAATGGAAAAATATGACCTGGACAGATCACATCTGTAGCCTGGGCTGATTCACGCGAAGCCACTTTAATTGTGTGCGAACGGTCTGCCGCAGAAATTCCTGTCGTTACGCCGAAGCTGGCTTCGATCGAGTAAGTAAACGCGGTTTCTGTGGGTCCACGTTGATGTGATTTTGAAACCATCATCGGAAGTTGTAATTTTTCAATTTGTGAAGCGGTCATTGATAAACAAATTAAACCACGCGCCTCTTTCGCCATAAAGTTAACAGCTTCTGGCGTGATAAAGTCAGCTGCGATAACTAAGTCACCTTCGTTTTCGCGGTTTTCATCATCAACTAAGATCACAAATTTTCCGGCTTTAAAATCAACTAGAATTTCTTCGATAGAATTCATTTGGCTAGACATTAATTATTTCCTTGCGCGCGAATGTAGGCCTTCGCCAAATAATCAGATTCAAGATTTACGTAATCACCTTTTTTAAAATACTGAAGGTTGGTTACTTTTAAAGTTTCTGGAATTAAACAAAAGAAAATGAAATTGTTTTCAATTTTATTAATCGTAAGACTTACGCCATTGACGCAAGCCGAACCTTTTTGCCAAAAGTGTTTAGCTAGTTCAGGAGACGTTTCAACCGCTAGATCCCACACATCGCCATTGGCTTCTGAAACAGCGATCTTAGCTGCCTCATCGACATGCCCTGTTACTAAGTGACCATGCACACGATCACCGAATTTTAATGAGCGCTCTAAATTTAACGGAAATTTTTCCCAGTATGGAAGACTTCGTGAAAGTAATGTCAAAGTTTCTAAACCTAAGCAGAACTGTATTTCGTTTTGATCGAAAGCTTCAACCGTTAGGCAAACACCGTTTACGCAAATACTATCGCCGATTTTGATATCATCAAAAAACGTTGGACGCTTTACCCAAAGGCGCGAAGCCTGGTTCATTTTTTCAGTGCGGATTACAGTAGATGTGGTCTCGACAATTCCAGAAAACATATGCCGCTTTAACTATCACGTTAAAGCAGCATTAGTCCATTGATTACTCTAAAGGGCTTATTTCTTTTTCTTAGAAGATTTGCTGTTAGTTTGAACCGGTTGCTCTTGAACTAGCTGACTGACGCGAGTTAAGGCACCAACCTCAATAGATTCGTCCTCACGAGGGTTTAAAACGCGCGCTTTGGCCATTAAGTTACCAGCGTCTTCGATTTCGATAATCCAAGGATCGTTTGTTACCGATACCGAACCTAGTAACACGCTGCCTTCACCGCAAGGTTCACCCATCCAGTCATGCACTTCGTTTTCAACTTTTAAGCGGTCGCCTTTTTTAAGACCAAGTTCGGCACCACCTACGATAACCACATAATTATCGCGGCTGATTAACACACGCGTATGCCATTCTTGGCGTTGCAGTGATTTTAGTTTTGCAGAAATATCTTTGATGGACTGTTTTAATCCTTTAAGAACAGTTTCTGCCATACCCGTTACACGGTAGAACTCTGGACCGATATGAATGATACCTAAATCGATACCAAATCCTGCCGAGTAATCTTTCTTGATCACTTCAGAATTTACCGCAGCCATTTGCTGCGAACTCCATGGATCAAATGCGTGAAAGCTTAGATCCATGCGCATTTTATCCATTTTAAATTTTGCAGTTAATGGAATTTGCACCGCCGTTGAATTAAAACCAAACTGTAAAGCCATTCCTGAATAAGCTTCTAAAGAATTAATTTTACCGTAAAGTAAATGTTGCGGACGAGACACCAAACAGCTTGAATCACGTGATAATTGCACATCACTTGACTTCATTGTTGGGAACCACGTTTTTAACTGAGTCATTTGTTTTTGTTCAACAGAGGCTTTTTGTAAACCGGCAGAAAATTGCGGATCAGCTTGATTTACTTTTGGATAAACATTGCGCTCAAACATTGATTCTTCTTCAAAAATCACACCTGATAATTGGTTTTGCGCCACTTCAGAGAAATTGAAGCCTGAGTTATCTAAGAATGATGAAGCTTCCATCTTTAGAATCTGCACATTCTTTTTTAACTGTCTGGCTTTAACGACAGGCTGTTCTTCACATTTTTGGTTGGCCATTGTTAATAACGCCAATGTTGTTAAACTCGCCACGGACAATAACTTTTTATTGATGGTAGACATCAACCCCTCCAATTTTTTGTCCAGTACGGCGATTACATGAGTTCTCTAGACGAACAACTAGTTCGGCAATTATTACCTAGACCTTTAGCGGGTTTGGAACAAAGAAAACATAATCTTAAAAATGTGAAAAGATTTTTGACGAAAAAAAAGGGATTGCGGTTCGCGCAATCCCTTTAAGAAAAATTATGTAACGAGATTAGCTGTCGACTACTTACCGAAAGAAGTATTTCCTGAAATATTGATGAAGTAGTTTACATCTTCATTTTTCAGAATCTCACCGTCAGAGTTGAAGCGGTCTTTATCATACTTTAAGTATTTAGCACCGCCACTTAAACCGAAGCCACCGAAGTTCGCACCGATACCGGCTTCGCCGATCACAGCATTGTTAACCTCTTTGCTTGACCAACGGTAACCAGGGCCTAAGAAAAAGTTGAAGCTTCCGCTTTGGCCTAATTTAGTTCTTAAAACTAAACGTAAAGTCGAATCAAGACCTGTGATCGTTTCGATTTTATCGCCGGTTCTTTGAAAACCCGAGTTACGCCAAGTTAACCAGTCAGTGAAATTTAAATTCACCCCTAAGTGAACCTCTTGGTATGTCACTCCGTTGTTATTACCCGTAGATCCCCCGATATCACCAGTAACCAGCGGGGTCTCTTTAGCAAAAGATGTTGAAGCAACTACGATACTACTTAAAAGAAATAGAATTGTTCTCATAATCTATTTTTACCACAGAATCGGACTTAATTTCACCAGCAATCATTTTTTTCGCCAATGGGTTTAAGACCTCTGTCTGGATAACTCTTTTAAGCGGTCTGGCTCCAAAAACAGGATCAAAACCTTTCTCACCTAGATACATTATCGCTTGATCAGTGAATTCAGCTTTAATACTTTTTTGCGCTAAACGATCAATCACTTGTTGTAATTGAATTTTCACAATGCCGTTTAAGTTTTCTTGGCTTAACGGTTTAAATTCAATCACATCATCCACACGGTTTAAAAATTCCGGGCGGAAGAATGATTTAAGTGCTGTCTGAATCGCTTCACTGCCTTGGCTTGCGCCTAAGTTTGAAGTCATGACAATCACTGTGTTTTTAAAATCAACGGTGCGGCCTTGACCATCAGTTAAACGGCCTTCATCTAATAACTGAAGTAAAACGTTAAACACATCCGGATGCGCTTTTTCAATTTCGTCTAATAAGATCACCGCATACGGTTTACGACGAACAATC
The DNA here is from genome assembly GCA_023701385.1 of Pseudobdellovibrio sp. Lineage (GTDB taxonomy): Bacteria > Bdellovibrionota > Bdellovibrionia > Bdellovibrionales > Bdellovibrionaceae > Pseudobdellovibrio. The sequence goes on along the minus strand of JAMPXC010000019.1, from coordinate 44,849 downwards.
TCAGTTAACTGACCGCCCTCTTCGTAACCCACATAGCCCGGAGGAGCACCGATCAAACGAGACACAGAATGCTTTTCCATGTACTCAGACATATCAATGCGCACAACCGCTGCTGGATCATCGAATAAGAAATCAGCTAAAGCTTTTACCGTTTCGGTTTTACCTACACCGGTTGGTCCCACAAAAATAAAAGTACCTATCGGACGGTTCGGATCAGCGATTTCTGCACGCGATCTTCGAACAGCATCAGCAATCACTTCTAAGGCTTTATCTTGGCCGACAACTTTTTTCTTTAAAGCGTCTTCCATGTGTAAAAGTTTTTGCGTTTCGCTTTCTAACATGCGGCTGACGGGAATATGTGTCCATTTAGAAACCACGTCAGCGATATCTTCAGCATCAACTTTTTCTTTGAGTAAAGAGCCATCTTTAGTTTTAAGTTTACTTTCAAGATCTTGAAGAGTTTTTTCAAGCTCTGGAAGTTTTCCGTATTTTAACTGCGCGGCTTTTTCGTACTGCGCATCACGTTCAGCACGGCTGATATCGTTTTTAATTTGTTCGATGTCTGATTTTAATAATTTAACTTTATCAATCTGACCGCGTTCAAAGTTCCACTTTTCACGTAAAGACTGCGACTTCACCTGAAGCTCATTTAACTCAGCAGTAATCTTGTCTTTACGTTCTAAAGATTGTTTATCGGTATCTTTTTTTAACGCTTCTAATTCGATTTTATAATTTAAAATCTGGCGTTCGATTTGATCCACTTCTTCAGGAACAGATCTGTTTTCAATACCAAGCTTACTTGCCGCTTCATCAACTAAATCGATCGCCTTGTCTGGTAAAAAACGATTCGTGATATAACGGTGCGAAAGTTTCGCGGCCGCTACAATCGCGCCATCGGTAATCTGTACACCATGGTGCACTTCATACTTTTCTTTTAAACCACGTAAGATCGTGGTTGTTTCATCAACGGTTGGTTCATCCACTAACACTGTTTGAAAACGACGTTCTAACGCCGCATCTTTTTCAATATACTGACGATATTCATCTAAAGTTGTAGCCCCGATACAACGTAATTCACCACGTGAAAGTGCAGGCTTTAACAATTGCCCCGCATCCATGGCGCCATCACCTTTACCGGCTCCCACTAATGTGTGCAACTCATCGATAAATAAAATAATCTCGCCGCTTGAAGAGGTGACTTCTTTGATCACCGCTTTTAAACGGTCTTCAAACTCACCGCGGTATTTCGCCCCGGCGATTAAAGCCCCCATATCCAGAGCCATTAATTTTTTACCTAATAAGTGATCAGGCACATCTTTTTTAATAATACGTAAAGCCATACCTTCAGCGATAGCTGTTTTACCAACGCCGGGTTCACCGATTAAGACTGGATTATTTTTTGTACGGCGTGAAAGCACTTGGATCACACGACGAATTTCTTCATCACGCCCCACCACCGGATCTAATTTTCCTTCAGCAGCTAAAGCTGTTAAATCACGCGCGTATTTTTTTAAAACTTCATATTGGTTTTCTGGCTCATCTGTTGTTACACGTTGATGACCACGAACTTTTTTTAATGCTTCTGCAAACGCCGCTTTTTTTACGCCGGCCGTTTCTAAAAGTTTTTTAATATTTGTATCGTCTAGTTTAAATAGCGCTAAAAAGAAATGCTCTGTTGAAATAAGTTCATCTTGCATTTCAACCATTTCAGCTTCGGCATATTTAAAAAGTTTTTGCAAACGTGGGCTCGCATATGTATTTGCTTGTGCCGACGACAATTGTGGAAACTGACTGATCGCTTTGTTTAACGGTGTAATTAAAGACGCTGGTTGAATTTTAGCTTCTTGTAAAACACGTGGCACAACGCCATCATCTTGCTCGACTAATTCTAAGATTAAATGTTCGGGTTCAACGGAAGAGTTCTTTTTGCTTTCTGCAAGTTTAGCTGCAGCCTGCATAGCCTCTTGGCTTCTTCTGGTCATTTTTTGGATTTCATTACTCACTGTTTACCTCGTTGTTCCATACAATAAGGATGAGTTATAGATTGCATTTGTCAACCCGAGGTCCTATATAAAACCTATGTCGAAAGCCAATGGTAAAATCCCATTAAAACAGTCCTCAGCTCGCATTAGACCGTCTATGAAAAAAGACGTCATTCAAGCGCGTGATTTTAATGCTTATAAAATCCCTTTTGCTTGCGAAGACTGCTCCCATTTCGCCTCAGAAACGACAACTTGTACCTTAGGCTTTAATACGGCAAACCACCTGCGTGCGAATTCTCTTCACTCCTACGAGTTGAGCGGGAAAATTGCTCAATGCCGCTTTCTTGAAATCGACTAAGCTTAAAAAATCTTTCTATCAGCGCGACACCACAACTGTGGCCCGTGAGCTTTTAGGTAAACGTCTAGTTCATATCGTGAACGGCAAACGCTTATCCGGAATCATCACCGAAACTGAAGCTTACTTAGGTATTACAGATCGCGGTTGTCACACCTTCGGAAACCGTAAAACTAAACGCACTGAAACGATGTACTTACCTGGTGGACACAGTTACGTGTACTTAATCTACGGTATTTATGACTGTTTAAACGTGGTCACGCAAAAACAAGATATTCCTGAAGCGGTGTTGATTCGTGCTCTTGAACCTTGCGAAGGTTTATCGGTCATGGCGAAAGCACGTAAGCTTAAAGCCTTTGATCCTGAGAATAAAAAACATCTGTGGAGCTTAACCACGGGCCCGGGAAAACTAGCACAAGCGATGAAGATCACCCGTGATCACAATTCATTGTTACTCACGGACGACACGCTTTTCATTGAGGATATCGGAGCCAAAATCAAAGATTCAGAGATCGTGGCCTCGCCAAGAATAGGTATTGATTACGCCCAAGAGGCTAAACACTGGGAGCTTCGTTTCACTCTCAAAGATCATTATTTCATCTCGAAGAAAGTCTAACACAGGCATCGACATAATAGTGACACGCTCCATGACTCGACCAACATTCCCAAGACTGAAAATAAGCCTCGTCGAGTCCTAAGACTGACGTTTAGAAATCACTACTTTCAGAGGGATAATCATATAGAAAAAATGTTTAAAAAACTATTTTCTATTCTTGCGTCCTGTCAAGAATCACCCTTAGCACGACGAAAAAATAGATAAGCAACAAACTCAGAGACTGGAAGTCTCTATGATCTTCGTCCATGTCAGCTACTGACAACGATTGAGATTCTCAGACCTTTTGAAAGGAGGCCTCAAGGATGAATTAAGGATGAACCAAAAATTGAAGGAATATTAAATAGGCACGCGCCAACCTCAACAGTCCAAGTGGACGCTCAGGCGCAAAAAGAACTGCTCGGACGCAGTTCTGTACGAAAACAACTCACGGAAGGAAAAGAAAATGAAACAATTTTTATAAACGGAGTTTATAATGGGATTGAGAATTTCAACTAACGTAGCTGCTATCAACACACAACGTAACATGACGAACAGTCAGAGATTGATGCAGAATTCGTCAGCACAACTTGCCAGCGGATTTAGAATTAATAAAGCCGCGGACGATGCAGCGGGGTTAGCAATTTCCGAAACTATGCGCGGTCAAATTAGATCTGCGATTCAAGCAAAACGTAACGCAAACGATGCGATCTCTTTAGTGCAAACTGCAGAGGGCGGTCTTGGTGAGATTTCAAATATCTTAATTCGTTCACGCGAATTAGCGATCCAAGCGGCTTCTGACACTATTGGTGATAACGAGCGTTCATTAATTCAAACTGAGATTTCTCAGTTAAAAGATGAAGTTCAACGTATCGCTAAATCAACACGCTGGAATTCAACGTCTTTATTAGACGGTTCTACGCCAACGTTTGATTTCCAGATTGGTATCTTCTCAACTGAGAGCGACCAAATTGCGTTTGATGCAACTAAAAATGTGGGCACATTAGATGCCTTAGGATTAACTGATATGGATTTTTCAAAAAAAGACAGTGCCCGCTCTTCGATCTCTAACATCGAAACAGCGCAACAAAACGTAAATGCAATGAGAGCAAACTTAGGTGCCTTACAAAATCGTATGACTTCGACAGTAGATACATTAGCGATCACTGAAGAAAACTTAGCTGCCGCCAATTCACGTATCCGTGATACCGACGTAGCGTCATCGACTTCTGATATGGCTCGTAACAATGTTCTTTTACAAGCTGGTACTGCAACATTAGCCCAAGCTAACCAATCAACTACGTTAGCATTGAAACTAATTGGCTAATATTGACGGATTAATATACAGCTGATTCTGAAAATTAATGGATTATGTCAACTTTGTTGACGAAAAAAAGCCGATCATCACGATCGGCTTTTTTTGTTCAAAAATCCCTAAAGCTAACTGGACCTTGGTCCGAAATAAGGTTTGCTGAAAGCAAATCAAAATCAGCTTTCGGGCGAGGGATTTATGAAACTAAAAATCACAACAACACTATTATTAGTAAGTTACTTAACTGCTTGTGGTGGCACAACCCCAGAACTAGCTTCTCTTCAAACTCCACAAGGCCAGCAAGGTCAAAACACAGAAACACCTGAAGTTCCGGTTTCTCCTAATATTGATTCTGTAGATATGAAAAGCCGCGTAGATGATTCATCTAATAAGTTGGGCATGGGTGCTAACGGCGCTTTAGCCTTTGATATCGATAAAACACGTGGCGAATTCGTCATTATGTTACCGATGCCTCAAGGCGTGGTATTCACCCCGTCTGGAACATTCAATAAATATCCAGATATTACTTTTACACCGATGTTTGATGGCACAGGCAAAATGAAAATGGCCGTACGTGTTCCTATTAAATATATCTTAAAAGGAATTACCACTGTTCCAGCGGGCCGTCTTCCGAATGGAGATTTATTACCAGCTATGCCAGCCGGACAAAATGAATTACCGAGCTTAGCCTTAAGCTTTCCTTCTCAGAACAACACTAAAATTAATCTTTATATCGGTCTAAGCGCTGTGGGCTTATTTATGACATTGCCGGATAAAGCAGCACTTCCGTTACCAATTAACATCACTGTTCCGATCAAAAACAGCGATAAGAGCAGAACTTTTGGATATTTGACCTACGTCAACGCGAAAAATGGCCACCAACCCGGCCTTTTTATCTCGACCGTGGTACCGCCTGAGTTCGCTCGCATCCTTGAGGACCATTTCGGACTATAATTAACATCTAGTTCCAAGCACCTACCTCTTGCGTAGGTGTTTATTTTTCTCTAGTCTAATGAATGTTTTCGTTAACAAAAATGGAGAGTTCACATGGCTAAGAAAAAACCTGCTAAAAAAGCTAAACCTGTAAAAAAAGCTGCGAAAAAAGCAGCTCCAAAGAAAGCTGCGAAGCCTGCTAAAAAAGCTGCTAAACCAGCTAAGAAAGCTGCGAAAAAAGTAGCTCCGAAAAAAGCTGCTAAACCAGCTAAAAAAGCTGCGAAAAAAGTAACAGCAAAAAAAGCGGCTCCAAAAAAAGCAGCTAAACCTGCCGCGAAAAAAGTTGTTCCAGCTGTAGTTCCAACACAAACTTCATTTTCTGATATCGATTCTGAATTCGACGACGAATTAGAGTTAGACTCTATGGTTGGCGATGATGAAGATGCTATGAGCGGCGCTGAATCTTACGAAGAAGGTGAATCTGAAGAAGGTGAAGAAGGTTCTGATTTCGAAAATATGGAAGACGAATCTGCTGAAGAAGATATGGAAGAAGAAATGGAAGACGAAGATAACTTCGCTTCTAACGATGAAGAAGAAAACGACGATGATGACGAAGGTTACATCTAGTTTTTAGTTTTAATTTGATAAAATTAAATGAGTCAAAAAGCCCTCCTTTTGAGGGCTTTTTCTTTTCTGGGGCACGACAGAACGCCCTTTTCCAAGATTGCCCCATTCGCAAATTTACCTACCCTCTGCACAACAATTGCAGCATCTTCACTTGATGGATCAGCTCTCATCGGAAGATGTAAAACTCCTGCACCAGCATCATATTCACCCGCTTATGGTTATCGAAGACGATGACGATATCCGTGAGCTTATGAAAGCCATGCTCGAAGCTGAAGGTTATCACTTAGTCACCGCCTCAAATGGTGCTGAAGGCTTTGCTCTGCTTTCACAAATTCCAAAACCGTGCATGATCTTGCTCGACATGATGATGCCGATTATGGATGGATGGACATTTTCAGAAGAAGCGAAAAAAAATTCTCGCTATCAAAATATTCCATTGTTAGCGGTGACAGCTTTTGCAGAGCAAATTTCTTCGAAAGAAAATTTCTACGGTGTTTTAAAAAAACCAATTCGCATTGATCTGCTTTTAGACCTTGTTCGCCATCACTGTCCGAGCGAAAAACTGCAATGATGGAACCTGAAATCTCCCGCAAGTCTAACGTTAAAAACGCAGAACAGGCTTTACGTGAGTCCGAATCCAAATGGCGTCAATTAGCTGAAACGGCACCTGATATTATCATCAGTATTGGGCCAGATGAAAAAATTCAATTTATCAACCGCTCGGTCTCTTCAATGGCGACAAACGAAGTGATCGGCCGAAATGCTGTGGATTTTGTTCCGCCAGATCAAGCCGCGATTTTAAAAAAAGCATTGAAAAAAATTTTTCAAGAAGGTGTTGCCACTGAATACGAAATTTTAAGCCGCGACAGTGGACAGGGCTCCAATTGGTATCATTCGAGAATTGCCCCGGTGATTATCGATGGCCGCGTTGTGAGTGCTACTCTCATTGCCCGCGACATCACTGAACGTAAGCGAATGGAAGTGGAATTGCGCGAAGCCCGCGATTTGTTAGAACAAAAAGTTCAGGAAAGAACTGCTGAAATCCAAAAAACACTATCACTGCTTGAGGCGACATTAGAATCAACAGCCGATGGCGTGATGGTTATGGATCTCAACCGCCGTGTTATTCAGTGCAATAAAACTTTTTTACAAATGTGGCCCGAAGGCATGGCAAACACTTACGAAGCTTCTGATGGTCATCGTGCTTTAAAAATAGCTTCTGCGCTTATGCTAAATCCCGACGAAGTTATTCAACGCACAGAAGCGATCTATGCAAATCCCGCCCAAAAAAGTGCGGATCTTTTAAAACTAAAAGACGGACGAATTATTGAACGCGTTTCTAATCCACAAATTTTAAACGGAGAAATTATTGGCCGGGTGTGGAATTACCGCGATATCACTTTACAGCTTCGCGCCGAAGCTGAGCGTGATCGTTTATTAGAGCACGAACATCACGAACGTATTGAGGCAGAAAAATCAGTGCAATCCCGCGATGATTTTTTAGCCATGGCTTCGCATGAACTTCGTACACCGCTCACACCACTTAAGATGTATCTTGATTGGTTCAAACGTGAGGCTCGAAAAATTCAGCCGGATTTACTTCCGAAAGCTAAAAATTTACTTAAAGCTTTAGATTTCACCGATCGCGAAATTAACCGGCTGATTCAACTGACCGATGATCTGTTAGATGTCACCCGCATTTCAGCAGGACGTTTAATTTTAAACCGCGAACCGATGAATTTAGTCGAACTTGTTTCTCAAGTGCGTGATGAAAAATTCGATGAGCTTGCAAGAAAACAATGTTCTTTAATTATCAACAAAGATGGACCGGTCAATGGAGTTTGGGATTACAACCGCATTGAGCAGGTTTTTGCGTGCCTATTAAGTAATGCGATGAAATACGGCGCCGGAAAACCCATCGAAGTCACAGTAGATAACACTCACGATAAAGCTTTTTTAAAAGTAACTGATAAAGGGCCCGGCATTTTAGAAGAAGACCGTGAAAAAATATTTCAGCGCTTTGAACGCGCCGCTTCGATAAAAAATTATGATGGTTTAGGATTAGGTCTTTATATTTCAAAAGAAATTATTAATGCCCATGGCGGAACAATCACTGTAGAGAGTGAAATAGGAAAAGGCTCAACCTTTACGGTGAGCCTTCCCATTTAGAAGGGTTATAGGGACGCTTAGTCCCTATATGTAAAAATCGTAAAATAAAACGAACCTGTTCCGCCAACGTGTCATGATTCAAGTTCGTTCAACACCGACCAACTAACGTACTACATTCGGTGGTTTTCGCACGTGCTCTATATAATGTTACGGCTCCGCCTTCACGGCAAGACGCCACTAACTAATCTTTAGCAGGCTTCGTGTGTACAGCGTATTTTTCGAACTCACCGTACTCATGAAGTTTGTTGTAAAGAGTCTTAATCGTGATACCTAAACCTTGCGCCGCTTGTGTTTTGTTTCCACCGTAGTGAGCAAGAGCTTTGATGATATAACGTTTTTCTAATTCATAAAGTGGCATTGAAGGATCAAACTCAAGACCTTCTTCTTTAACTTCAGGATTACGGATGAAGTCAGGAAGATCGTTCGTCATGATCATGTGGCCTTCAGATAAAATCTGTAAACGTTCACAAACGTTTTGTAATTCACGGATGTTACCTGGCCATTCGTATTTTACTAATAATTTTAAAGCTTCTTCATCAATTGTTTTACCACGGTTAAGGTACGAGTGACCTTGTGATAAGAAATATTGAATAAGAACTGGAATATCTTCTTTACGACGACGTAAAGGAGGAGCTGCAACTACGATCGTGTTAATACGATAGAATAAGTCTTCACGGAAGTTACCACGGACAACTTCTTGGTCTAACTCACGGTTAGTTGCACAGATTAAACGGATATCAACTTTGATTGGCTCTTTACCACCAACGCGGAAGATTTCGCCTTCTTGGATAAAACGTAAAAGTTTAGCTTGGATCGCAAGAGGTAACTCACCGATTTCGTCTAAGAATAATGTTCCGCCGTTAGCAACTTCAGCTAAACCGATCTTTTTATTGTAAGCACCCGTGAAAGAACCTTTTTCGTGACCGAATAACTCAGATTCTAATAATGTTTCACGTAAAGCACCGCAGTTGATCGCAACGAATGGTTTAGTTCTACGGTTTGATTTTTCATGAACAGCGCGAGCGATTAACTCTTTACCAGTTCCAGATTCACCAAGAACAAGGATGTTAGCTTGTGAAGGAGCCACACGGTCGATCATTTTCATCATTTGGCCCATAACGTCCGATTTGTAGATGATTGATCTGTTTTCGATCACTTTTTGAGTTTGGTTTTGATTCCAACTCATTTGTGTTTGATTTTGTGAACTCGGAAGAACTGTAGTTGCGCTAGAGTCATTAGACATTGGGGCCTACCTTTCACGTACTTTAAACGTCCTAAATTTGGTGTCTCAGAATGATTAGCTCATTTTGATACACCGTGTTATGACCGTAATATAACCAAAGTCGGGTAAATATTGCAAGGAAAATTTTGCATTGCATTAAAATATTTTTAGGACCCCTCAATTGTTATGGCCTAATATATAATCAATTTGATGGCCTATTTAGTGTCTAAACAAATACATAACTTCTTGAAATACCTAGAGAATATTGAATCTTGTTCTCCTTTGACACTAAAAGCTTATACCCTGGATTTAAACCAGGCGTTCTTTCAAAATAAGGGCTCCAAACCTTCTTCTCAAAAAAACAACAATTTGATTAATTTGGCCGATGTTAAGGCCGCAGCCTTTAATTCCGGTGAAGAGCTATGGCTTCTGTGTCGTGATTCTTTGACCCAATGGGGTCGTTTATCACCGGCTTCTCGTAACCGAAAGATTGCTACATTAAAGAGCTTTTTTAATTGGCTCTACGCTGAAAAAATCATCGATAAAAATTACGCCGATCAGTTAGTGTGCCCTAAGGTGCCGAAAAAAATTCCGCATTTTATTTCAGTCGATGAAGTCATTAGTGTTCTGCAATTTTTAAATCAATCTTCTGATGAAGAAACACAAAATCAAAAAACGTTATTTAATCTTCTCTATGGTGGTGGGCTTCGCATCAGTGAAGCGTGCAACTTACGTTGGAAAGATATTCGTTTAGATGAACGTAAAATTTTGATTTTAGGTAAAGGCCAGAAAGAACGTTTGATTGTTATTCCTGAGGCTTGCAACGATGTTTTAAAAGCACAAAAAGCCAGAAACAAAAACTCAGAGTATGTTTTCGGTGATGAGCCGTTAAACTCACGCAAAGGTTATGACTATATTAGAAACCTGGGCCGTAAAGTGGGATTAATGAACCCCCTTCATCCCCACTCATTAAGACATAGCTTCGCCACACATATGTTAGCGAGTGGTACAAACCTTCGCACGCTGCAAACGATGTTAGGTCACGAAAGCTTACAAGCCACCGAAAAATACACTCATCTTAATATCGATACGCTGGCCCGTATTGTTGAAGTCAGACATCCACTTTCAAAAAAGAAAATTTAAAAACCAGTATCAGCATTTTTAATATAGTGAATAACTTGCGATTCGATCGAATCAGCGTAGGTAGCTACAATTTCACGAAGCTCTGGCAACTGATCCAACTTTTCAGAATCAGCCATGTTGGCCTTTAAGAAGGGCGACATCCACTCTTCGACAGAGATAACCCCCTGTTGAAATAAAAACTTAAGGTAGAAATGTAATTTAAAACGTTGCAGACTCGCGGTTTTTCCCAACTGTCTTAACGAATGGCCGATCAAGTTAAACAAAAAGTGAGAATCAAAATCCCCTTCTTGTGAAACTTTATAGGCGCTATTTAGCATAAACAGGGCAAATTCAAGCTTATCAAAATCAGCGCGAATATCTTTAAAGTCATCGATTAACACCGCTTCATTTAAAACATTTAAAGCATCGTCTGTTTTACCTTTTTTGTAAGTCAGATTAACAAAATGAGTGGGCTCGAGAATACCGCCACCAAAACGTTTTTTACTTTTTAAAGCGCCACGGGCGATAAATGATTTTTTGGCCCCTGCAATTGAGAGTGCATGAATAATTAAATCTGCTTCACCATATTTGGTTTTTTTAAGAATAATAAACTTATCTTGTAAATCAGACATTACGCGCAACCTGGAAAATAAACTCGGCACCTTGGCCCGGTTGACTGCGTACGCGAACTGTTCCCCCATGGGCAGTAATGATTTGATGAACGATATATAAACCTAAACCCAAACCGCCGTAATTTTTATTAGAAACACCACGCTCGAATTTATTAAACATTTTTTCCTGAAACTCTTCTGAAATACCAATGCCGTTATCTTTGACACTGAAAATAGCGTATTCGCCCTCGGTACGCAGATTAATTTCAATAATCGCCTGATTAGAAAATTTCACTGAATTACTTAAACAATTCGCAACGACCTGCTCAATACGTTGAGCATCCCAACGCACACGAACCTCAGGCTGAATGTTCATTTGGATAGAACAACCATTCACTTTAAAAACTGGTTGAAACTTTTCAACTGTATCACGAATCAAGATATCTAAATTAAAATGTGAAAATTCATATTGATAGTGTTCTTCGCCGATGCGGCCCACATCTAATAAATCATCAATTAAACCCACAATGTGATTTAGGTGTTTACTGGCATTATCTAAAAGACTGATGATTTTATCTTTGCTGGCCTGCCCGGCTAACACTAATTCTTTAACTAAGAAAATTTCCATTTTAAGTGGCGTCAGTGGCGTACGTAATTCATGCGAGGCCACCGTCATAAACTCCTCGCGTACCTTTGTTGCCGTTTCCGCCGTTGCGCGAGCATCACGCTCATCAAGAAAGAAGGTAACTGCTAACATCAATAATAATACCGTAAGGGCTGCCACATACGGAATACTTGGATGAATCACTGATTTAAACTGTCTCGAAGGAAAAAATGTCAACCGCCATGTACGTTGTCCAATGGCGATGATATTGCTAAATATCAATTCTTTATCAACGCCGTCATCCATTTGTGTGAAATTGACTAGTTTATTTTCTATCGAATCATATCTTAAAGATTTTGTACGAATCGGTGAATCTTTAATTTCTTCAATAATGAAATCTACGCCGTCAGACTGTGACGAGGCAATAGCAGCCTCGATGAATCTTTTTAAGCGAAACACTCCAGCGGCCATGCCTTCGGTTTTAGGAATACTCATATAAATCACAAAGCCTAATTCGCCCTGAGCCAGATTTAACCACGGTGAAACACCAATCCCTGTTGATTCAGCCATCGTCAAAGCTTCGTTCGCTTCAGGAGTGAAACTGATATCATAACCAAGGGCCGCTAAATTATCCTGTAAAGGTTCGATGTAATTTAAAACATGATAGTCGTCGCGCACACCGGCCACACGCAATTTACCGTCTGACCCTAGTTCTTTAATCGTAAAATTAACGAAACCTTCAGATTTCATTTTAGTTTCATACTTCGCACGCTCTTGTTGCGGTATACGAATCATATGTTCAATCGCTTGAATTCCCGCGTGACGCAATAAAGAGTTCGTCACGAAATCCTTAAATTGTTGGCGCGAAATACCTTGGCGGGTTAAAAATAAATTTTGAATCGAATAAACGACTTCTAAATTCTGGTTCAACGATTTTTCCAAAAGTGATTCAACAGTCTTTCCGCGAAATTCAACTTTGCCGTAGTCTTTTTCTTCGATGTATTCAACAAATAGGTAGAATATGCCAAGGGCTAGCAAAAAGCTCATAGTGATTAACAAACTATGAAGTGTAAAAAACCGCTGTAGGCGACTGCTAGATATTAGTTTGATATTGATCTCCGATAATCGATAGCAGTTTAGTAACGTCGAAAGGTTTTAATAATGTCGTGTAGTTTTTAATTTCATGCGCTTTATTACGAGCAGCTGTCATCACAACGATAGGAACCTTTGGTGAAATATATCCATCTTCCATCAAACGCATAAATTCAAAACCGTCCATTACGGGCATCATTAAATCCAACAAAATAATTAATGGCGCAGGCCCGCGAGTTAAAACTTCTAACGCTTCTTTACCGTTAGAGACACAACTCACCTGATAGCCATGCATTTCTAAAATCATTCTGATGGCGGATTGAATGTCTTTGTCGTCATCGACAATTAGCACGTATTTATCGCTCACAATTTCAATATCAATTTGTGCGTGAAAACTGTCAAGAAATAGACCACGTAGACTGAGTTGTTAGTCTATCGTGAATCTCTAGAATTCTTTGTAAAGATTTTTCGTCTAAAGCTTTAAGGTCTATGACCAACAGGCCCATCATTAACTCACTGCTTTTAGCCTCAGGCCACCAGGCCGGAATAGCATCAACAATCCAACTAGGAAGCTCACTGGGAGCAAAAGCTTGGCTTGAATTCAAATTTAACTCATCTTTAAGTGCAGTTCCGGCTACAGATTTAGAGTACAGCACAAAACGGTCTTGTAAAGTTGCGGGTTTAACGGCATAGCGGTTAAAATAATTTAACAATGAAGCGTCGGCCTGCTTCAGAAGCGCCGTGTTGTCAGAGGGCTTAAAATTCGATTCAGTCACGTAATCGCTGACGGCCTTAAGACTGTTTTGATAGTGCCCTATCAAAGAAGGCGTTTTCAACTTATCTGAATGAAACACCAGACACTGTTCTTTTGAGAAAACAGTTCCGGCTTCAACAATTACGGCATAAGCACTTTGTTTAAAAATTTCTACGTCTTGTGCAGTAAATTTTGATTTTACTTCGATTGAAAAAATACGTTTAGCCGTAAGACTTTTATGAATTTCCTGGCGCTGTTCGAAGCTTAATAAAATTTCGCCGGTGATTTCGTTTTCTGACGACCACAGAACAAAATTAAATTCATGATCAAACTGTGAAATGTACTGTGCAAAGTTTTCGTTTTCTTTTTTAAAGACTAACGGCGTTTGTAAGCGGTAAAAATGCGGAAGCAAATATTCCTGAAGACTACTACCGGCGCGAACGATTCCTATTTTTGGCCTGTGCGATAAAAACTGTAACAAACCAAAACATAAATCGTAGCCGGCAAACATAAAGTTTTCAAAAGCTCTGACCTTTAATGCCGCACCAAACTTTTCTGAAAAGCTAACCGATAGATTTTCGTTTAGAGCCTGGTAATTTTCAGCATTAAGGTAATTCATACTCTTATATTTCAAACTGAATTACCTTAAATAACAAAGCCATTCAGATTGATTTAACTGTCATTTAGACTCGACCACCGACATAAGACGAGTACGACTCGCCAATCGAATCGTGCTCGGTCATAATTATGTACAGGGAGATTTTTCGAATGAAAAAATTATTGTTATTAGTGTTAGCTTTTCCAATGAGTTCTTGGGCTTTAATTACAGCTCGTGCCAATTACACAGGTATTGTGGCCAAAGACGCGTTAACTGATGTGTGTAAGGGTAAATCCTGCGAAGGGCAAACTCCCGGCATGGTGCCTCTGTATGGTTTAGGTGCTGACGTTCTTGTTTCGCTTCCGTTAGTTCCGGTGGGTTTTGGTTTACGCACTGAAAAATTAAAACTTGAAGTCGATAAAAATGGAGTCGAAGGTGAAGCTCATCTTAACAGAACTGCGGTTTTAGCTAACTACCGCCTGATCAACACGATTGTTCACCTTGGACCAATTATTTCTTACGGTATTGATCACAGCGCCGGTATTCGTGTAGCTCAAGGCGGCTCAAATGTGGTCGACTATTCTGGCGGAACTCTGACAAGCTACACTGTGGGGATGGAATTAGAAGTTAAACCACTGATCGTTCTACCGATGATCGTAGGCGCTGAAGCTGGCCTTATTCAAACAAAATGGAAAGATGCTACCGATTCATTATCAGGAAATAAAAAAGATATCGACCTGAGCGGCAATTACGTCAAGTTTTTCTTAGGTTTAGATATTTAACGCTCTGTTTTTTGACTCTCTCGTGATTTTTCACATAAAATTACGGGAGTGAGTATTTTATTAGCCGCGATCATTTTTACGTTCTTTGCCGTCTTTGCACCGAATTCTCATGGTGATCGCCCGCTTTTACTCGCCGACCACAAAGAAGGAGAAATTCAATATTCAGAATTTAAACTTCCGATCGGCCGTTTACAGGCTCAAGCCGAAGTTGAAAACACATTATATCCCCTATTTGTAAGCCCTTATTTTATTCTGCTTTATGCGCAGATACTTGATATTTCGGCTTTGTTTTTAAAACAAAGTTTTTCTCTCAAAAATAATTTACTGTCTGTTCACACTTCTCCTTTTGTGTTTTGCGAAATTCTACAGGTTTAGACTGTCTCTTAAACCCTTCACATCTATTTCACATCAAACATACTTTTAAGGAGGTAGCTATGGCTATTCGCGTAGGACTTTTAGGCTTTGGCCGTACTGGTTCTGTTGTTGCCAAAGAACTTGTTTCTGACTCTGAACTTTCTTTGCAATGGGTTTGCAGAAAAACAATTAATCCCGCTTTAACTTATGCCAGTCACGCTTTAGGCTTTGACGGAAAATTTTCTCCATTTGTGGCTTTTGACAAGTTAACTCCCGAATTTATTAAAAAAAATCCGGTCGATATTGTGATCGATTTTTCTTCAGGTAAAGCCACGGCACTTTACAATACTTTGGCTGATGCTGGCGTCCGTATCGTTACAGCGATTTCTAAATACACGCCCGAAGAAGAAGCTTTAATCAAAAAAGCTAGCCTTAAAACAGCTATTCTGAGTTCGCCAAATATTACTTTAGGTATCAACTGGATGATGATTGCATCCAAAGTTTTACAGAAAATTATTCCGCTGGCGGATATCGAAGTCATTGAAGAACATTTTCGCGATAAAAAAGAAACCTCTGGCACGGCACTTCGTTTAGCTGATCATTTGGATATTGATCCCAAATTACATGTCAATTCAATCCGGGTTGGTGGTGTCGTCGGAAAACATGAAGTCGTCTTTGGGTTGCCGAATCAAACGATTCGCATCGTACATGAAAGTATTAGTCGTTCGGCTTTTGGCTCAGGGGCCGCCTTTGCCGGAAAATGGCTTTTTAAAAAACCATCGGGCTTATATTCGATGGAACAGGTTGTTCATGAAAAATTTATGAAAAAAGTGAAAGAATTGGAGTTTGACCCATCAACTTAGTTACAAAACAAAAGGAGAAGCTAAAGCTTCTCCTTTTGTTTTCTCAATTCTAATTTAAACGTATCAAAAAAGGCCTGGCTACCTTAGATGCCAGATTTTAAACGTTCTTGATCATCAACAACAGACTGAACGCCACCTTTAAGACCTGGGCGGTAAGCTAATTGTTTGATGTCGTAAGTGAAATTCGCACCATTTAAACCTGGAGTTTGCCACTCAGGCCCTAAACGGATGGCATCGACCGGACAAGCTTCTTCACAGAAACCGCAGAATACACAACGTAGCATATCGATTTCATAGCTAATTGGGTATTTTTCTACATGTGGATCTGGATGTTCAGACGCCGTGATTTTGATACAATCTGCTGGGCAGTTTGTTGCACATAACATACAAGCCGTACAACGAATCGCACCGTCTTTTTTTACTGTAAGAATGTGATTACCCTTAAAACGCGGAGAGTACTCATACTTCTCTTCAGGGTAATTTAAAGTGATCATCTGCTCTTTGTTGCCGATGTTCTTGATCAT
The DNA here is from genome assembly GCA_023701385.1 of Pseudobdellovibrio sp. Taxonomy (GTDB): domain Bacteria; phylum Bdellovibrionota; class Bdellovibrionia; order Bdellovibrionales; family Bdellovibrionaceae; genus Pseudobdellovibrio. The sequence continues at coordinate 28,353 of JAMPXC010000019.1, read as the reverse complement.
GTGTTTCCAAGTGATCCATAAACCAGTGAAGATCCCCGGTAAGTACCATTTTGATTTTTCAGAAGTGTTTTGCATTACAGCCATATTCGCCTCTTCTATAACTTTCCACGTTGGAAAATAAATTCATTTTTCTTACGGAAATCTAAAGTCACTTTATCAGCACGCTCGTTAGCCGCTACTAATAAGTTCTTAGGATTTAATGTTTCAACTTTGATTTCTTGACCCGCTAATAAAGCCGCTGCTTCAACTAAAGTTAAAGCTTCAGAAACAACAGTCGTCACTTTTTTGAAAGTTTGAGAAACACCTGCGTGATTAACGAATGTTCCTGCTTTTTCAACGAAAGTTTTAAGCGGAATGATTGTTGCCGTCTTACCGCCAACAGCTAAGTTTTTATTAGCTACTAAAGAATCAACTTTCGCAGCCGTCATGTAAATTAAGTTAGAAGCTTTCGCGAAGAACTCTAATTTAGCTGTGAAATCTTTGTAAACTGGAACGTTCTCAGGACCAACTACCACTAAGTGTTTTACTTTAGATGGATCCAAATCAGAAAACTTAGTTGTGATTCCGTGTTTAGCGAAAACCTGTTGTAAACCTTTAGTGTTTGGATTTTTATCGCCACGTAAAAGGATACCGTCGAACTCAGAAGCTGTCGCTTCAGAATTCCACCAGTGGTAAACATTTTTAGTTTTGTAAGTGTTTACGAATGTAGAAACGATCGCTTCTAACTCTTCAACTGTGTGTTGACCAGTGACTACTAAAGCAATGTCATTACCCGTTACACCTTGTAAGCTTAACGCTGCATCTTTTGCAGCGGCACCAGCGTGTAATTCTGTATTCCAAACGCCATTAGCCAATTTGTGGCCTTTGATCATCCTGTGTTCTTTATTTACGAATTTATAGATGTCGCGACCTTCATCGCACATCCAGTGACCGTTGATCGCATCGTTGCGCTTAGGTTTAACACGGAAAACGCCCTCTTTATTGAAGTACACTTTCACGTTACAGCCTGTTGAACAACCGTTACAAACAGTCTCTTGATCTTTTAAGAACCATACACGTTGACGGAAACGGAAGTCTTTAGAAGTTAAAGCACCTACCGGACAGATATCAACCGTGTTTAAAGAGTATTTATTATCTAAAGGTTTACCAGCGTGAGTTCCGATCTCAGCGTGGTCACCACGGTTGAAAATTCCTAATTCGTGAGTTTTAGAAACTTCATCAGTGAAACGCACACAACGAGAACAAAGAATACAACGTTCAGAATCTAAAACCACTGTTGGGCCTAAATCTACCACTTTATGTTTCTTTTGTTTTTTCTCAGCCATTTCAGAGTTGTATTTACCAAACTCCATGTACTGTTCTTGTAAACCGCACTCACCGGCTTGGTCACAGATCGGACAATCTAATGGATGGTTGATTAAGTGGAAGTCTAAACCCCATTTAGCAGCGTCTTTTACTTTTTCAGACGTGTTGTTAACTTTCATGCCTTCAGTCACAACTGTGTTACACGCGATTTGTAAACGTGGATTTCCTTCGATTTCCACCATACAAAGACGGCAAACACCGGCGATGCTTAAGCCTGGGTGCCAGCAATAGTGCGCGATTTTTTGAGAGTTTTCATACATCGCTTCAATGATTGTCGTTCCCGCTTTTACCTGAAGAGCGACACCGTTAATTGTACAATTAATGAGAGGCTGTTGCTGCATATGCATGTCCTTTGTACGCCGTACCTTTTACTTTTGATTTGCCTTCTTTAACGAAATATTCAAATTCATCGCGGAATTTAGTGACGAAGCTGATGATTGGTAACGCTGCTGCATCAGATAACGCGCAGATAGTTCTCCCTTTCATATTATCAGCTACTTTTACTAATAATTCGATGTCTTGTAAGCGACCTTTGCCAGAAAGAATAGAGTGAACGATTTTATCGACCCAGCCAGTACCTTCACGGCACGGAGTACACTGACCACAAGATTCATGGTGGTAGAAGTGAGTTAAGTTCGCTAAGCATTCAACCATACATTTAGAATCATCGATCACGATGATCGCGCCTGATCCTAACATTGTTCCGGCTGCTGCTAAGTTTTCGTAATCAAGCGTAGCTTTCATAGCTTCTTCAGCGGTTAAAACCGGAGCCGATGATCCACCAGGAATAACTGCTTTTAATTTTTTACCGTTTTTAATGCCGCCACCAAGTACGTTGATCATATCTTTTAATGGATATCCTAATGGTACTTCGTAGTTACCTGGTTTATTTACGTTTCCAGATAATGAGAATAATTTTGAACCCGCAGATTTTTCTGTGCCGTATTTACGGTAGCCTTCAGCTCCGTCACGGATGATGTATTTAACTGCGGCTAAAGTTTCTACGTTATTAACGATAGTTGGCTTTTTTAAGTAACCTTGAACTGCCGGAAACGGCGGTTTTAATTTAGGTTGGCCTTTTAAACCTTCAAGAGAAGAAATCATTCCTGTTTCTTCACCGCAAATGTAAGCACCAGCTCCGCGGTACACATCCATATCGTGATCAAAACCAGAACCTAAGATGTTTTTACCTAAGTAACCAGCTTTGTACGCCTCTTGAATCGCTGCTAATAATGAGTTGATTGATTCATCGTACTCACCACGAACGTAGATGTAAGATTTTTTTGAACCGATGGCAAAACCAGAGATGATCATACCTTCGATTAATTGGTGAGGAGCACGCTCCATCATCATACGATCTTTGAAAGTTCCTGGTTCGCCTTCATCGGCATTACATAATAAGTAACGCTCTTCACCGTTTTTCGGTAAGAAGCCCCACTTCATTCCTGTTGGGAAACCTGCACCACCACGACCGCGTAAGCCCGAAGCTTTAACCACGTCGATGATTTCTTGAGGTTGCATTTTTAAAGCTTTACCAAGTTCAACGTATCCACCGTTTTTCTTGTAGCCTTCGATGCCTTTGAATTCTGGTAAGTGATAAAATTCTGTAAGATATTTTACTTCGCTCATGGTAATTCCTATTTCAGACCGCGGATGATATTCATCGCTGATTCATGAGTTAAATTTTCGTAGTATTTAGCTGTATCACCGCTAGTGATTTGCATCATCGGAGCTGTTCCACATGAACCTAAGCATTCCACTTCAGTTACTGTGAATTTACCGTCTTTAGTTTTCTCACCTAAGTGAGTGTTTAATTGTGAACAGATGTGTTCAGACAATTCTTTCGCGCCATTTAAGTAGCAAGAAAGTGTACGGCAAACTTGTACGTGATGAGTACCGATCGGTTCTTTGTTGTACATCGTATAGAACGTGCAAACTTCATTGATGTTCGCTTCTGGAATATCCATTACACGAGACAATTCTTTGATTACTTCCGGAGAGATGTAACCTTTGTTTTCGCTTTGAGCGATATACAAAGCCGGAAGAACCGCTGATTGACGAGATTCATATCTTTTCAACTCAGCTAAAACTTTTTCTTTTCCTGCACTTGATAATTGAAACATATTTACTAATTCCTATCTATCTGTCATTGCGCTGGAAGCGCATTATCTATCCAGTTCACCAGCGATTAAGTTCATTGAAGCAACAGTTGCAATCGCATCTGCTAACATTGAACCCTTAACCACATCTGGGAATGATTGGTAAATGGCAAAACATGGTGGACGAACTTTTAAACGGTACGGAGAGGCTGAACCATCAGAAACTAAGTAGAAACCTAATTCACCGTTAGCGGCTTCAGTCGCTGAGTAAATTTCGCCAACCGGAGGACGAAGACCTTTAATCACTAACATGAAGTGATTCATTAAACCTTCGATGTTACCGTAAACGTCTTTTTTCTCTGGAAGTACAACGCCTTTATCACGAACTGTCCAGTCACCAGATGGAACGTTTTTACAAACTTGTCTGATGATACGGATTGATTGGCGCATTTCTTCGATACGAACTAAGTAACGATCATAGATATCGCCAGTTGTTCCAACTGGAATATCAAAATCGTATTTATCATAACCATAGTAAGGTTGAGCGCGACGTAAATCTAAATTTACACCTGAAGCTCTTAATAAAGGGCCAGTGTATCCCCACTCAATCGCGTCTTGTGCCGATACCGGACAGACACCTTGAGTACGTTTGATGAAGATTTTATTTCCTAATAACATTTTAGAAATTTCTTCTACACCGTCAGACATTTCATCGCAGAAGCGAAGAACATCGTTAAACCAACCTTCTGGAGCATCGTAAGCCATACCACCCACGCGAGTCATAGCTACTGTTAAACGAGCACCGCAAAGTTTTTCGAATAAAGAATAAACTTTTTCACGGAAAGTAAATAAGTGGAAGAAAGCTGTTAAGGCACCTAAGTCAACGCCACCAGTACCAACCGCAATGATATGATCGATCACGCGAGAAAGTTCGCATAAGATCACACGCATCGCTTCAGCACGTGCTGGAATTTCTAAGCCCATTAATTTTTCAACAGCCATACAGTAACCGATGTTATTCATAGGTGCTGAACAGTAATTTAAACGGTCAGTGTATGGAATAACTTGGTTGTACGGGTGAGTTTCAGCCATTTTTTCGAAACAACGGTGTAAGTAACCAATCTCTGGCATTGCACGAACGATTGTTTCACCATCTAATTCAGCCATTACACGAAGTGTTCCGTGCATCGCTGGATGTGAAGGACCGATGTTTAAGGGAACATATCTAGAATCTAATTGGTCACCACGTTGTTCAGGTGTGTTATCAAAGTGAATTGGTAAAACAGATGAACAGTGTTGTTGTTTATCAGCTTCGTAATCTTTACGTAACGGATGTCCAACAAATTGGTGATGAGTTAAAATTTTTCTTAAATTAGGGTGACCAGAAAATTTAATACCGAACATGTCGTAAGCTTCACGCTCAAACCAGTCAGCCCCTTTCCAAACAGTCGTTGCTGTTGGAACCGATTCACCGTCAGCAACTTGTGTTTTTACACGCAGACGACGAGAGTCTGAAGAACCGAATAAGTGGTAAACAACATCAAAACGTTTCTCACGGTTCGGGTAATCAACACCGCAAACGTCCATTAAGAAATTGTAACCAGCGTATTCTTTTAAATATCTTAAAAGTGCATTTACAGTTTCTTTCGGAGCTTCAACAACGTGATCACCAACTGGTGTTGTAGAAAATTTGTAAGCGTTATCACCGAATTTTACGGCGATGTCAGATTTCAATGTATTCAATTGTTCAGACATCTTACACTCCCACCGGACGAGGCGTTACTAGTCTTGTTGAAGTTAAAGAATCAGGAACAGTTTGTGCATTGATTTCGTATGGAGAAACCCAGTTGTCTTTCCACGGACGTGGCGTTCTGTCTTTAATCATTTTTTGTAATGTCATCACACCATCAAGAACGGCTTCTGGAGTTGGAGGACAACCTGGAACATAAACGTCTACTGGAATAACTTTATCGCAACCTTGTAACACGTGGTAAGCACGGTAGAAACCACCAGAGCTTGCACAGGCTCCCATTGATAAAACATATTTCGGCTCTAACATTTGTTGGTAGATACGAACTAAGATGGGTGCCATTTTTTCTGTGATTGTTCCGGCAACAACAAGTAAGTCAGCTTGACGAGGAGAGAAACGAACAACTTCCGCACCGAAACGAGCTAAGTCATATTTCGGTCCCATCACCGACATTAACTCGATACCACAACAAGCTGTACCGTAAGGAAGTGGCCACAAAGCATTTCTTTGTCCCCACGCTGCGATCGCATCAAGACGCGTAGTTAACGCGAATGATTTTGACATATCTTCTAAAGATTTATCAGACACTGTATCCGACATATGAACTCCGTACCTAGCTTCGCCAGGCCTTTGGTATAATCAATTGGTTTTCAACGACTCATCATTACAAAATTCCTGAGTGATGACAACGACATAACGTGCTAAATGCGCGGTCACTTTCGGGCAAATTTTCGAGTGTTTGTTTGTTGTGATTTTCGCCAAACCTAGACTTTTGTCCTTTAATGAAAAGTCTCATTCCCAAAGAGGCAAATAGCCTCTGATAAAAGATTGTGCTAAATTTAATTATGTTTTTTCAAAAACTAACTTTTTCAAGCGTAATAACTGGCGCGATGATTATCATTCTCACTGAGACGGCTTTCGCGCGCAAAGCTTTTACTGGTTATAGCTTTAACGGTGATCCTTCTGCACAGAATTCAGACAGCAAGGTCTTCAGCGCTGGTTTTTCAGTCATCGCTTCCAAAGGAACCATGGGAAACGGCCTTACCGATGCTCCCGATCGCGATATGTATTTTTACCCGGCGCAACTATTTATCGGTGTTCGCTTAAAAAAAATTCGCCTGTCTGCCATGGCTGAATACATGCAAGCTTCGCAAATCACCGACTCCTCAGAAGTGGCTAACACGAACGTTGGCGGCACCAGTGTAGCTTTTGGCCCGCGACTTGATTATTATAACGGCAGACAAAGTTTGGGCGTATTCTACCGCGTAAGTAACAACTACCAGTTAGAAAAAGTTGATATCAATAACAACAAGCAAGAATACATCGCCAAAAGTGGCTACACCATTCAGTACACTCACTGTTTGGGTGGAAAATTTGGTTTAATTTTAGATTATACTCAAGAAGAGTTCACAGAAAGCTTAAGCACAGCTCCTGTTAAATGGAACCGTGCTGGCGTAGGAATAATTTTTTCGAATTTTGATTAAGTCGCACCGCTTGGTTTATAATCGACAGTCACACGCTCATCTGAAGCTGGAACTGCGTCACCATGGAATTTTAAAAGATAAACAGTCGCGCCGTTATTTGTTTCTGTTTCCAAAGTCCACCCATTGGCCGCATCTTCAAAAATCGCACGACCACCTACTGTTACTTGGATCGTGGCTTTATTCGGAATATCTTTAAATCTGTACGCCGTAAGCTGACCGATGATTCTAGCTTTGATGTTGGCTACCGCCGCACTTAAATCCGCTGAACAGATTGAAGACTTAACACCCTTTGAGGAATCAACCAATTTTAAGAACTGAGTCCCGATTGAAACGTGACCGCCTAAAACATCGCAACTTTGATTTGATAAAATACCGATGTAGTTCGCAATCCACCCACGTGTACCGTCTGAAAAAGTCGGTTTACGCTGGTTTAAGTAATTTACGAAATCATCGTTGTTCGGGTTACCGAATTCAGAACTCTGATCGACTTCATCACTGATAAAAATCACAGAAAATAATGCATCACTTCTTAAAAACTGATCGGGATAATCTGCTGAAGTGACAAATTTCATCGCATCAAGACTGCGCTCTAAATCAGAACCTGACTCTCCGACGATAATTCTATCCGCCAGCAAATTCACATTCGCACGCGTTAAATAATGTGGGCTTCCCACAAGTTTTCTTGATGAAGGATAATCAGAAGTTTTAGCCATTGTCGATGTTGTCACAGCAACACGGTAATCCATACCTAAACTATTTAAAGTTCCGACCATGTCTTGCACTTTAGCAGCCAGTCGCTGCTGGTACTGAAGCATTGATTTTGAATTATCAACAACAAATAAAAGATCGACTTTGTTGTTATAAAAAACTTGCCCTGAAAACTCTTCGTTCTGTTGCGGCAAAGCAAAGCTTGTCGCTGCATTTGAGCAGCCAGTGGCATTAAGCATAGCAATAACTAACGCTGATAAAACAAGAACCGTCGTGGTTTTTTTCATAATTTAAGCCGCTTTCTTTTTTGTATAGTTTGCAATATATGTTTTTGCGGCTGCGGAGATTTTTAAAAACTGAACGCCGTAAATGTTACCTTTTTTAGAGACAATTTTACAAATCGCATTAAATGCCGGAACTTCTGGTGCCGGTTTGAAATGAAGATACACTTGTTGATCTTTATCAAACTCGCCATCTTCAATCATTAAACCTGCACCACCTTCAGAAATTTCAATACCTACTGATTTGTAAATTTTTTTCTTATCATGAACGATCGCATGAGAATCCACTTTCGCGCGTACATACTTACGGCGAAAGAAGACTTTATCATTGGCATCTTTTTTCTTTGAGTATTTATCAAATAACAAACGAATTTCCTGCACTGAAAATTCCTGCACTTCAGCTAAACGCTTCCACGCCGTCATATTTTCGTGCCAGATAAAATCGTACTCGTGCAAAGTTTTACTTTGCAGCATTTGAATTAAATCTAATTTTGAAAATGGACCGTAATTATTATTTTGCTTTAATACAAACCATTGGCGTTTTTTCGCCGGGTCGACATCTGGTTTATCTTTCACAACAGCAAGAGGTGTTTGAAAACTTTTATTAAATAATTGAGTAAACGGAGCGTACTCCATTAATAAAACCCAGTCTTCGGCTTTATCGTCGTAGATGTAATCGTGCCAATTAATTTTTTGCGACGTTAATTTCACTTCAATTTCTTGAATCGTGAACGGTCCCTGTTGCTTGCCTTGGCTCGCGATATAGTAAGTCGACATACTGCTTCCCCTATTATTTCAGTGTATCTATCGGAGCACAGGACCATCGTCTTAAATCTTTTTGAAACTGTAAATTTTTTTTACAGGACCTAAACGGTCAAAAACACAGTCTAAATCAATCGTATTTTCGGTTTACACTTTTTGACAAATTTAAAATCTCTTAAAATATAAAATGTAAACCCAAATCAAGAGCGAAAAAAATCTTGGGAGCTGATCAAAATGAGAAAGAAAAGTAACTAGCTCAACTTTAAGCCAATAATTGAGATAAGCAGCAGAGCCAAAAAAAACAAGCGTAACGCCGAAACTGGTTCATGAAATAAGACAATACCTAGAATTGCAGTTCCTAAAGCACCTACCCCAACCCATACTCCGTATGCGGTACCGATGGGTAACGTTTGGCTCGCACGCGCTAATAAAAACATGCTGATCCCCAGGGTAAGCAAAGTAAAAACACTCGGGATTAATTTAGTGAAACCTTCGCTGTATTTAAGACCGATTGCCCAGCAGATTTCGAATAAACCTGCGATAATTAATACGATCCAAGCGATTGTGTTTGATGATAACGAAGACATAAAAAACGGCTCCTTCCTTTTTTTGATCTGCTGTCAGCAGACCTTTTTCTAAAGTAGAGCCGTCTTTGCGTTTTCCCTGGTACGGATCCTCTCGTCAGGATTGATCAACCTTCGGCTGACCTTTTTTCTAAAGGGCCGGCCTCGCAGTCGTCCTTATTGCTAATAACTGAATTATTTTAGGGCTTCGCGGATGTAGGCTGAAGCTTGGTCCATCGCCCATACAACTACGGCGATAACCACAATGATTGTGCCCACTTCAGGCCACATCGCTTGCCCTTGATATTGTACTAATAGCGTACCGATACCACCACCGCCAACTAAACCGATGATCGTTGCCATACGTACGTTGATATCCCAGCGGTAAACTGTGAAAGAAACGTAAGGTAAAACAACCTGAGGAACAATCGCGTACCAGATAGTTTGAAGTTTGTTAGCCCCGCAAGATTGAACGCCTTCAATCGGGCCCTCACTTACAGTTTCAACCATTTCAGAATACTGTTTAGCTAATGAAGCAATTGAGTGGATCATTAAGGCTAACATACCCGCAAATGGACCGATACCAACCCATACCGAGAAAATGATCGCCCAAACTAAAGCTTCGATTGAGCGCATGATATTGAATAACGTACGCATTGCTAAGTAGATTGAAAAACCTACTTTGCCCGTCATCACGTTCTTGGCAGATACGAAACTTAATACGAACGCAAAAGGAATCGCTAAAGCCGTAGCTAAGAAAGCCATGAAGATCGTTTCGATAATATTCAAAATCGCTTTTGGCAAGATATCGAAATTCGGGGAACCGATACCTTTAAATAAACGAATCGCACCGTTAAAACCGTCTTCATTTAATAATTCGTAAATAGAAAATTTAGTTTTAATGATACTTACGATCATTAAACCCACTAATAAAACGATCAACTGCCAAGCAGAGAAAGTTTTGTACCAAGCAACAGCTTCTTTATTTTTTTTGTAAGGCGGCTGGAATAACGACTCACCTAAAGTTGTTACTTTTAATTTAGTTAAAACGTGAGAAACAAATGTTCCTAAAATAAAAGCAGCAGCAAATAAAGCCACATTCACTCTCATGTTTAACGCTTGTTCATCTGTGGGATTGATAATCCAAACCGCTAAAGAAGCGATTAAGAATGCAAAAGTAAAACCGTCTAAAATTGATCTGCGTACTACGTATGATTTCATCTGGTGCCCCTCTAGTTGATGTGTACTTCTTTAGCGCCAGCGCCGTAGATTTTTTCAAACCAAGCTTCATCGATATTTTTTGGATCGCCTTCGTAAACAAGCTCACCACCTTTAAGAGCCACAACACGAGTTGCGTATTGGCGCACTAAAGATAAGAAGTGAAGATTACATACGATAGTGATTCCTAATTCTTGGTTCACTTTTCTTAAGTAATCCATAACCACGTGACAAGTTGCCGGATCTAAAGAGGCAACTGGTTCGTCAGCTAATAGGATTTGTGGATTCTGAGTCAGTGCTCTTGCGATCGCAACACGTTGTTGCTGACCGCCAGATAATTGGTCGGCACGAATATGTGCTTTATCAGCGATACCAACCAATTTTAAATACTTCATGGCTTCAGCAACATCTTCATCTGAAAACATGCCAAATAAGCTTTTAAGCGTCGAAGTTTTTGAAAGTTTACCCATCAAAACGTTACTAAGAACTGAATGACGTGGGATCAAGTTGAAGTGTTGGAAGATCATTCCCACATTTTGGCGAAGCCATTTGATCTCTGCCGGTTTTTCAATTTTAGCTAAGTCTTTTTCAACTTTGCCATCATTGAAAACTAGATTTCCACTAGTTGGCTCATGTAGGCGGTTAATACAACGTAACATCGTTGATTTACCTGAACCTGATAGACCGATCACAACTAAGAACTCACCCTTTTTAACGTCGAAGCTAACGCCTTTAAGCGCTTGCACACCGTTCGGGTAAGTCTTTTTTAAGTTCTTAATACTTAAGATGGGTTTTACTGACATTCTTTACCTAATATTTCTTCAATTATTTTTTCATTAAATCGTCTGGATTTACGCCAACTGTTTTTAACATTTCGCGAACTGAATCGTAATCAGCATCAGTTGCTTTTTTAAGTTCTGTTACGCCGTAAATGGCTTTGAAAGCCGCTTTACCGTCTTCAGTAGAAACGAAAGCGATAAAAGCATCAACGATTTTGTTTTTCATATCTTCAGGCATATCTTTTCTGAAGATGATTGGATCGTTCGGGATGTGCTGAGATAAATCGATGATCGCGATTTTCTTTTCAACATCTGGGTATTGAGTTTTAACTAAACGACGAGCATCTTCGATTTCTTCTGTACCAGAAGCATTTTTTGAAGGTGGAGAGTAGAACGCGGCCCCTGCATCAACTTGACCTTGGTAAACCATAGAGATCACGTTGTCGTGTTTTTGCGCGAATACTGTTTCTTTAACTTCGACTTTTTTATCGTTTAAAGATTTTTTAGGTAAGATGTAACCAGAAGCAGATGAAGGATCTACGAAAGCTACTTTTTTACCAGCTAAATCTTCTAATTTTTTGATTGGGCCGTCAGCTTTAGCAACGAACATAGATTGGTAAGTCGCAGCGCCATGACGTAATACAGTGATTTTAGCTTCAGCGCCGTATTTGCTGTTAGCTAAGATGTAACCGAAAGTGTTGATCGCCGAAACGTCAGCACGTTTAGTTCCGAAAGCCTCAACAACCGCCACATATGATTGCGGGATTGTCACTTCGTATTTGTACGGAGTCGCTTGCTCTAAGTACTCTTTAAATTTTTTAGAGTTATCTTCGATAACTTTAGCGTCCACTGAAGGAACGAAATGAAGTTTGATTGGGTTTTCTGCTGTTCCAAGTTCAGCTTTGTTTTTTGTACAACCTACGATTGATAAACCAACCATGATCGTTGCGATAACGCTTAAAAAGTTTTTCATAAGTCTCCTGCTTTGCTTTTTTTAGCTGCGAATTTAAAGTGTGCAAACCGTATCAAAAAAGATTTCCAATTCCAAGTGTTTCCGAGTATTTACATTGCCTATTTCGGAGTCCTTCGATAGGTTACTTTTATGAATCAACCGCAAGATCCTGGTCTAAAACAGACTTTGAAGCAAAGTCTTAAAACAATCCTGACAATGGCTGCTGAAAATCCGCGCACAGTGTGTGTTTTTGACCTCGATTCAACACTTTTCAATGTAAGCCCGCGCACTCAACAAATCCTGCACGAGTTTGCAGAGCTGCATAAACCTGAGCTTAAAAAAGTAGAGATTTTACACACTGATTGGGGGCTAAAAGAGGCCCTGGTTCGTGCCGGTTATAAGTTTGATGAAAGCCCTGAACTGCACAAAACACTTCGTGATTTTTGGGTGGATCGTTTTTTTACGAATACTTACTTACATTATGATATCCCCTATCGCGGCGCTGTTCCTTATGTTCAACGTCTGCATGAAACAGGCTGCGAAATTCACTACCTCACAGGCCGTGATGTAGCCCGCATGGGCGTGGGCACTTTGGAAGTCCTACAAAAATGGGGCTTTCCGATCAGAGAAGGTTGTCTGCATTTAAAACCGCACCGCTCAATGGATGACCATGTTTTTAAAATCGACTGGGTGGTTGATCGTTTTCCAATTTCACAATACCCGCCTGAAACCTCGCCGGTTTATTTTTTTGAAAATGAACCTGTAAATATTAATGCTTTAGGCAAAATCAGACCGGATATTCATATTATTCAACTGGACACAACGCACTCACGCCAAGAAGATGTGAATGTTCCAGTCATTAAAGTTTCAAACTTTTATATCGAAGAGGATAAGTAAATGTTGTACTTAGTGGCCACTCCGATCGGAGAAGTTTCTGAAATCACTTTACGCGCGCTAGAAATTTTAAAATCGGCTGACGTGATTTTATGTGAATCAACAAAAGAAACATCGAAATTATTAAAGCAGTTAGATATTAAAGCTAAAAAGTATGAGCTTTTAAATGAGCATTCAACGCTTGATGATTTAAAACGTTTAACTGAAATCTGCAAAAACGAAACGGTCGCCTTGGTTTCTGACTGTGGAACCCCTGGTTTTTGCGATCCGGGTAATGACTTAATTGGTTTATGCCGTAAGCAAAAAATTCCGGTGAAGTCGGTTTTGGGCGCTTCGTCGTTGATGGGATTATTATCGTTAACATCGCGTAGACTTAATGAATTTGTATTTCGTGGTTTTTTACCTGCTGAAACTGAAGCGCGTTCTAAAGAATGGCAAAAGTTAACTAGCGAAAAGCGTGCAATCATTATTATGGATACACCGTACCGTTTGAAAAAAACGATTGATGAATTAAACCGCCACTTCGTAAATCGCCCGGCCTTACTAGCTTTAGATTTATCACAAGAAAATGAACTGGTATTAGAAGGTTCAGCGAATTACATCTTACAAAACTTAGATCGTGATAAAGCTGAATTTATGCTGTTAATTTACCCTCACGATAAGGTTTAATTTTAATTTACAATGCAAGCTTTACCGATTGATCCGTATTTAGACGACATCGTTAAAAAGATCACTGGCGATAAGCCGGTGATCTTAACGGCCAGTCCCGGCTCTGGTAAAACAACGCGTGTTCCGGCGCATTTGTTAAAAACCGTTCGTACGTCCTCACCTAAAAAGATTATTGTCATCGTACCTAAAAGGGTTTCTGCGCTATCAGCGGCGGATCGTATTGCCTCTGAAAACAATTGGCTATTAGGCGAAGATGTCGGTTATCAAGTGCGTTTTGAAAATAAGATCTCGGCTAAAACCCAGCTGATTTTTATGACCGAGGGTTTATTTTTAAAACGTATTCAAACCCCTAGCTTTTGGGATGAAATTCATACCCTTATTATTGACGAATTTCATGAACGTTCAAGTTCGATTGATTTGATTTTAGGTTTAAGCTTCGAACAGAAAGTTTTAGGTCGTAATTTACAACTAGTGATTATGTCTGCGACCTTAAACGTCCAGCAGCTTAAAACTTTCTTAGGTGACAGTGTTAGTTTTGAAGTCGAAGCTCCGCCGCACAAGTTAGATATTGTCTATTCTGATAAAAACCAAAAGCTTGTCTGTGATGATTTATTCTTTAATCACTTAAAAGACACTTTATTAAAAGCTTGGAAGACAGCGCAAAAAGATATTTTGATCTTTCTTCCGGGCCAGCGTGAAATTTTACGTTTTAGAAATATCATTCAACCGCTTTTTCCGCAGTACCGTATTGAAATTTTGCACGGGTCTTTAAGCTTAAATGAGCAAAAACAAATTATTCGTAATGATTTGGGTTCTGGACGAAGAATTATTCTAAGTACCAACGTGGCTGAAAGTTCGATCACGGTTTCTGGTCTTGATTGTGTAGTTGATTCAGGCTTAGAGAAAAAATCTTACCGTGAAAACAAAGTGGGTTTTTCAGGCTTAGACTTGCAACGTATTTCGCTTTTTTCAGCGAAACAACGCGCTGGTCGTGCCGCCCGTGAACAAGCTGGCGTTTGTTTTAAGCTTTGGCATTCGACTGATGAAATGTCGATGAAAGAACAAATCGAGCCCGAGATTTTAAAAACTTCGCTGCTTGAAGAATCGCTCTTGTTATTTCAACAAGAAGTGACTGATCTCGAATCGTTTTCGTGGTTAACAAAACCTTCAACATTAACTTTAAAACAGGCGCGCCATAAGTTAGCTAAATGGCATTTAATTACTGACGCTTCAACGTTAACTCCGCTGGCGAAAACGATTTCTAAATGGCCATTATCGATTGAAAATTCTATTTTGCATTTTCAACTTTCACGCCATGGCCTTGAAAAGGAATCAGCAAAGCTTATTGCAGTTCTAGAATCCGGCAACGTCGAAAGTATCTTAGAGAAAAATAAAAACTTTTCAGGCTCTGATGTGGCTAAAATTTTAGATTTAGATTCTTTAGATTTTATGACAGATCGTATTTACCAGCAGATTTTATCAAGTTGTAAAATTACTGACAAATCTGCACCTGGTGAAAACTTTGAAAAAACTTTGATTCAAGTTTACGCCGAATATTTTCCGGAAAAAGTGGCCTTTGTTAAAAATAAAACTAATGCGGTTTCAATGTTTGGCCGTGGCTTACAAGCTGCGGCGGGCTCACAGGCCGCTAACTCTGATTTTTTTATTGCTCTTGCAGGCCGTGAAAACCATTCACAATTTACCCAAGTTACTTGTGCTCTAGGTTTTGATAAAAAGCTTGCGCAAGAGATCTTTGCGCCGCTGGCTAAAAAGCAAACTGAAGTTCACTACGATTTTGAAAAAAATGAATTTTTTAAAACCGAACAGTTAAAATTTGAAACTTTTGTTTTAAATGATTTTGGCAAATCGCGCCTAAGCCGCGAAGAACTGCAAAAAAACTGGCAAGAGTTTTTTAAGAAAACCCCTCTGGATTTTTTAAAGATTCACCCGAATTATGAAAAGCTTAAAGCACGTTTAAATTTCTTAAGCCGTAAAGATGGCAAAGATGTCACTTTATCTGAAGAATCTAAAGCGCAAATTGAAAACTATGAAGATTTACTCACAGATTATATCTTGCAAGGCTATGACGATTTTGAAGACTATAAAAACTGTGATTTATTTTACTTAAGTTATCAGGTTTTAAACGAAGAGCTTTGCGATTTACTGCAGAACTTACCAGAAACAGTCAAATCAGCGCGTGGTCGTACTCATCCGGTTGATTATATCGATGAAAAAGCCCCGTTAATTTCACTTAAAATTCAAGATGCCTTCGGGTGGAAAGACACCCCGAAGATTTGTCATAATAAATTTACTTTAACCCTAGAGCTGTTGGCACCGAATATGCGACCAGCTCAGATCACAAGCCAATTGGGGCTTTTTTGGAAAAGCAGTTATGCCGATGTTAGAAAAGATCTGCGTGCCCGTTATCCAAAACACGACTGGCCAGAAGACCCTTCAGTTTAGGAAAAGAAAATGAAAGCTTTAAAAGAACAACACCCGCTTCTTTATAAAATTAGCACCATAATGGATAGCCAATTTAAAATTTTGGGGATCAGCTTTGGCTGGGATTTTATCTTAGGCCTTCTGCCTTTTTACGGAAACGTAGCGACAACTTTAATTTCATTATTTACTGTGGTGTATGCGGCTTTTCATGGTGTTTCAGCGGTTGTGCTGTTTCGCATGTTATTAAATATCAGCGTGGATATGATTATTACCGCAATTCCGGTGCTTGGAAATTTAGGTGATATTTTCTGGCAAGCGAATGCAAAG
Organism: Pseudobdellovibrio sp.; assembly: GCA_023701385.1. Classification (GTDB taxonomy): domain Bacteria; phylum Bdellovibrionota; class Bdellovibrionia; order Bdellovibrionales; family Bdellovibrionaceae; genus Pseudobdellovibrio. The sequence goes on along the minus strand of JAMPXC010000019.1, from coordinate 12,060 downwards.
AATTACCGTATTATGGATAATTACTTAGTAAATTCTAAACGCACGATCAGACGTTCTATCGCGGCAAATATTGCGATCTTAGGATGTTACTTTGGAATTATCATTGCGATCTTTTATGTGTTATATCGTTTAACAGTTTGGTTGATTCACTTGTTTTAAACGGTTTATATGGGGTCGATTTCAACGATATCAATTTTTTCGTTTTCGGTACTCAATATCGCTTTTTGAATCTCCCAGTCAGTCGTTTTTTTATGAGTAAAAAGTATATATCCCCATACATTCGGTCTCCAGCTGCAATAATGGTAAACTCTGCACTTCCATAGTTCACATTCTCAGAAACTCTAAATCCGTAGAACGCTAATCGAAATCTCAACGAATTTCCAAGTTTACTTACCACTATTTTATTAATCGAGCTAAACTCAATTGCCTTTTTATAGGCATCGCTTTTTAGACAAATTAAATATGCTGCCGACCAAATGAACACAGCAAACAAAATAAAACCAACCAACATGGCTCGTTTATTTCTCTTTTTAAGGTCTAACACAAAACTCTGCTCCTATTTGTAGCTGTTATTCGCGACTAAATATTTCCGAATTCAGCCCATCTAAATTTCCCTCAAGCCCCCGGGCGAGTTCAATTTCCACATCCAGTCCTTGAGATAAGTCCGGATCTAATTTGACGAGAAATCGACTTTTTAAAAAAGGCCGGTACCATGGGTTTTTAAGTACGCTAATGATAGTCATTGTTGTACCAGCGGGCACCTCAGTTCGAAATGCCACATGCGGTCTATTGGCGAACTTGATTGGGTGCAAATATCCACGTGCTGTCTCTTTACTGAGCTTCCTATTGTTAAGATCATCATACACACCCATAATATGGATAGATTTGATGATTTTGTATTTTTGCCCTGTCTTGGGATCTTCTGCATAACCTATACTACAAAAGACGAAACTTAAAATTACTATAGTGAATGCTACACAAGAGCGAAATTTTATATTTTCAATTACTTTCATTTGCATATAATTGATTCCTTTTGAGGTGCCATTGGACTCAACTTTGGCTGCCCTTGAGGTGTTGGCTGATCGAGAATCCCCACCGATCTAAAAAATTCCACATGCAAGGCAGCCGCGTATGCAGGGGCCATCGTAGTAAAATTAATTGCCCAGTCAGGGAGTCCTAAATTAAGTCCAAAATCTACGATATCGTCATGAATCACAGCAAATGTGTAAGCTGCTGGAAAATGCTGTTCAGCAAACTCACTAACTGGCCCTCCTGGAGCAATACGGGTACCAGGTCGTCCGAATTTACCAGGCTCTTGCCAAGACTGACGAAACCAATAAAGCCCCGTCGGATCCACATAACTCACTGGATTACCTCCAACATAAGCATACAGATTCGTGTCCCCACCTGCAAACCCAATCGGATCTTTACTTACCCAACGCCCTACCTGTGGATCATACCATCGAGCACCAAATTGAATAAAGCCTGTGTTGTAATCATACAATCCACCCGCGAATCCAAATGGTTGAAACCCAGCTCCGACTGAACTCAGTATCTTACCGAACTCGTCATGAACCATTTCTTGTACTATCGAACCATCTTTAACTCGAACCACAAGTCTTACACTGCCAAGATGGTCAGTGATAATACGATATATATCATCGTTCATAACAAAATAATCTGGAACATGAGGCTTCGTACCGTAAACAAATCGCTGCAATACTTTGCTGTCTGAGCCAATGATTCCTGCTAAACGTAACTGATCCATATATATGTAAGTATCTTTAAGCTTACCATTAACACTGTTCTGAATTCTTCGACCTAAGCCATCAATTTCGTAGCCGTACGTCGCTGCCCCAACTTTTACTGATGTCACTTGGCCGAACGAGTTGAAAGCGAATGGAGTGACTTGGTTAGAAACATTATTTTTCTTCGACGTTAACTCACCGTTTGGATTGTATTCAAAACTTTCGGAGTTGTATGCGACAAGACGATCCTGAGCATCATATTTGGCAATAATTGCCTGACCATTAACAGTTCCAGAAATGCGATTACCATTACCATCGTAATTATATTTTCCAGTAATTGCTCCATTCTGCTTCACTTCGCTTAAACGGTTTCGCAAATCGTAGGCGTATTCGTACGTTTGAGAAATTCCTTTAATTGTCTCAATCTTTTTAACGATTCTTCCAAGGTCATCGTAAAACAAAGAAAAAGAATAAAGAGTGGTATCATTATAGCTTGCAGTATACGAACTTAGTTCACCATATTGGTTGTATTTATAACTTTCGGCCACATAGTTACCGTTAATTGGGATAAATGTTGCTGTAATACGGCCGGAAATATCGTCGTAACGAATCCGCTCTTCGCCTGCAATTTCGACTTTACCATCACCTGCAATGTGATAACCAATCCAATCAACTTTTTCATCTACAGCCCCCTGTACAACATCTCTCTGCACAAGATTTCGCTCATTTGGAACTGCTGTGTAGGCACCAAGCGGACTAGCCTTTTTTAATAAAAAATCACGCTCAAGAAAACCACCAGGCAACAATTGTTTTCGAGTTTCGATGGCCATTGGCGTAGTGATTTTATCATAGTTACTACGTTCAGAATTGAAATTATACGTATAAACTCCCGCCGGAGTTTCAATACTATTCAAAGTTCCTTTTTCATCATCGTAATTGTATTTGATTTTTTGGCCATCTGGTTTTGCTACAGCTAAAAGCTGCTTATCGCCGTTGTAATCATAAACTGTTGGAGTTGAAATATTGTTTTCTATAATTGGTGGCGTATAGCTGGTTAATAACTCCAGAGAGTTGAACACAAAACTATGCTGAGGTCTTTCTATAGGCACAATTCCTATTAATTTATTATTTTCATCATAACCAAATACATTTTTTTTAGAATCTGGATATTCAGTAGATATCAATCTACCTGCCTTATCATAATTAAACAAAGTAGCCTGACTTAAGACATTTTTAGTTGATGCTAGATTTTGAGTAGCAGAGTCATAAACGTAATCTATAAACCGAGTTCCTTGTGATACTCGAGTCAGCTTATCTTTTGTGTATGTAAACTCTTTCGGCAGATCATTTCCGATTTGAACCGAGATTAATCTTTCCAACGCATCAATCTTGGTTGTGACTTTTGTTCCTCTATGATTTTGCGTAATAAAAGTTCTAGTTGCACCATCATAACTCGTAATTGTTTTTTCATCATTTTGATCAGATTCAGTTAAAGAATAATTTTTAATAGAAAATGGATTTGCAGTATCACTTAAATCAAAAGATTCTTCTCTATTTGAAGAGACGTACACTGTTGCCCCTGAAACAGCTTTAACTCCCACTATTCTCGCAAAGTTTTTAAAGCGTTCGTCATTTTTATATTGTGTAATATAAAACATATCATCACTTAATAAAATACTCGCATCATCTGAAGTTCCCGTTACTGTTACTGTCTCGTCAGGGTGCACTTCAACTCTTTGGTAAAGTTTACGTTCTTTATTTTCGCCGTCAGCAGGAGTTAAAATAGTACTTGTTACAAAAGTCGTAGATCGACCCATTTGGGATTTAGAAAGGATAGTAGTCTCTTCTTCATCGACAGATTTTTCTAAGCTAATAGAATAGCCACCAGAATGCGCATCTTGGTTTAAATTTCCAAAACTGTCATAAGTAAATGTACTTACCTGACCTTGTGGCTTCTGAAACGACTTTAGTAATCCATTGGCATCATAATAACCTAATGAATGGATTTGCCCTGCGGGACTCGTAACTGCAGAAATGTACTTGTTTGCGTTTAAAGTAATTTGCGTAATCTGACCATTCGGTGCAGTAATCGAAACTAAATCACCAGAAGTATTACGATTGAAGACAGTTTTAATACCGAAAGGCTCCGCGATATTAGCAAGTAACCCGTTCGCATCATGATTGAAAACGAACAAATCTGCTCCAAGCCAGAATGATTTTGTAAGCAAATGCTTACCAGTTGCAGAATCAAAAATATATACCAACGATCTGTCAGAATCGATGATACGCAATTGATTTCCCGTTAAGGCTTCGGCTGCTGCCGACAAGCTTGACCCATCTCCTCTTAAAACTTTTTTTCTGGCTATATCGTAGAAATGATAAATAGTTGGAACCCAACCACCAAACCCAAGACTCTTTGCTTGTAAACTTCCAACGGGCACTGCGAATGATGTTGATCCACCGTTTGGAATTTTTTCTATGACGATTTCTACGAGACCAGATCCGAGACTATTTTTTCCAGAAACAGATCCATTCCAAACGTAGTCAACTGTTAGATTGGGCGCAATGGCCACCGTTTTTGAATCAACAGTTTTTCCTTCAACTTTAACGGTGTATTTAACATGCGTTAATTTTGAACTATAAGAGCCAACAGTTAGAGGAATTTGAATTTTATAGTCGCCTTTTCGTCCTACGACTTTATTTGTGAAATACGCTAAATTGAACTTAGCTCCCACAACAGGAATAGACTCACCAAGTACTTGGTTGTCGGTTAAAATAATAGAGCCCTTCTGGCAGGCAGCACCGTCAATCGTTGGTTCTGTAACAGTTCTTGGAATTTCATTTGGTTTTGGCGCAGGTGCTGGATTGGGCTGTGGTTGCGGAGTTGGAACACCTTCTCCACACGTAGCTCGCGCAAAGGGAACGGAAAATGTTTGGCCTTCTGCTGTATAATAACAAACAGAATCAAAGCCTCCGTCAACATAAGTAATTTTTAGCTCTGTTTTAGTTATTACGCCCGGAGGTGCATGCGTTTTCATGTCATCGCAAAGTTTCCTAAGACGAGCCTCCTCTTCCTTACAGGTAACCGCGAGAGATTGAGAAACGTAACCAACAATAGCAAAAGCTACCAACATGCCGTAAAATGACTTCATATGAGACTCCTAAGAGCCTCTGGGTATAAATATATATGTATTTACGTGTCAAAAAGAATCAGGACCGCCGGCAATTAACTGTGGATACGCAGCCGTAACTTATTCATTTCTAGTAAAATTTGTACGGTGTTAAAAAGCTGTTATTTTAAAACAACTGCCTGCGGTGCAACTATTATCGAATTTGGTGGGAGATCTTTAATCACCACGGCATTTGCACCAATTTTTGAACCATCACCGATCATGATTGGACCTAATACTTTAGCTCCTGTACCGATAAGAACGTTATTTCCTACTGTCGGATGACGCTTTACGGGTTCGAATTTCATTCCACCTAAAGTAACACCGTGAAAGATCACACAGTCATCACCGATCACGGCTGTTTCACCGATCACACAGCCAACGCCGTGGTCGATCACAAGTCGTTTGCCAAGTGTTGCACCGGGGTGAATTTCAATACCTGTTAGTGTACGTGATATATCAGCTACAAGGCGTGCGATAAAAAATAACTTACACGTGTAAAGGGCATGCGCAATTCGGTGAAAAAACACCGCTCGAGGACCTGGGTATAACAACAAAATCTCTAACATAGATTTTGCAGCAGGGTCGTAATTTTTGTAAGCGCGTAAAAAAGTAATCACTTTGCATTCCATTTCGTTTTTAAATCATCAAGATAGAAATAACGTTCAAAGTTTTCATTAAAACGTGACCACGATTCACCGCTTTGGCGTTCTTGATTGATAAATGACATCATCGTGTCCATTTTTGAATCCATATCGTCGATCATGGCAACAACCATGGCTTCAGGAAACATCGGTACTTTAGGACTTCCGTATTCCAGTCTTCCGTGATGAGCTAAGATAATATGTTTTAAAATCATGCGTAAATCTTCAGGAAACCCTAAGATACGCTGTGATTTCTTCTCAACTAATTCACAGGCTAAAAGCATGTGACCTAATAACTGCCCCGGAGCTGTGTAGTAAATTTGTTGTTGTTCGGTTTGATCAAGCTCCCAGATTTTTCCTAAGTCGTGAAAAATAGCTCCGAAAATTAAAAGGTCTTTATTTAAATAACTGTAATGTGACGCCATAAACTGCATCACTTTACAGATTGAAACGATATGTTCTAACAAACCACCGCGGTGAGCGTGATGAATCGTTTTAGCCGCTGGGGCTTTTAATAAGCGAGGTTTGATTTCTTCATCTTGCAAACAATCTAACATCAACTGTTTTAACGGCTGAATTTCAATCGCCTGCACCATTTGAAATAGTTCAGAATAAAGCGCGTGCGTATCGATTTGACGTTCTTTAATTTTAAAATCATCTTTATTTAAGCTTGGATCATCGACTTTTTCTAAACGATGAATAATCAACTGTTTACGCTGATTATAGATTTGAATAACACCTTTAATTTTAACTAAATCACCGATTTCAAAGCGTGTCTGAATTTCTTCGATATTATCCCAGATACGGCCATCTAACTGCCCTGATTGATCACCGATTAAAATAGTTAAAAAAGACTTACCTGTTTTACCAACGCCTAAGACTTTATCTTTAACTAAAAAAATACGATCCTGAACCGGGTCTTTATCATTTAAATTTTTGATCGGTGTATTCATAATCAACTTCTTTAATTATTTTTTATATTAAATATTCTCGAACACATTTTATCGCTATAGCGTGAATCCGACAGATTTAAGTGCGTCAGATAGTATTGAATTCCCTTTTTAAAGACAAATATATACTGGCCCGAGAGCACGTGCGCATAAGTTTGATCAACAGTGTTTAGTTTTAAAAAGTTTTTTTCCTGCAATTTGGTGAATTTGGGCTTTAAATCTACCCATTGACCACAGCCAAGGCCGTACTCTTCGCCACGAATATTCACCTTTGGCGAATCGCTGATATAAAATACAAATAGAAGCTCTGGCTTAGTGGTAAATTGCTCTTTCGGAAAATGGAGATAAAAACTACCCTCGCCAGTCACGTAATCTTTAAGATCAAGACCACCGCCGCCGTTGGTTAATTTAAATAACAAATCCGGATCGCTTAGAACATTTTTTTGATTAGAGTGAATTTGAACTTCTAAGTCAGTAAAAAGATATTCGGGCTCGATTTTACTATCCGGGCCCATACTTTTTTTGATTTCAGTAAAAATTTCTTCAGGCACTTTAAAATCAGCGGCCAAAGATTTATTCACGATAACCTTAGGCTTAGATTCGTGAGGTTTTTCACAGCTCGAGAAAAGCAGTAGTAATCCTGACACCAGAATTAAAAATCTCACTCTGTAGACCCTTTAACTTCTAAAAACGGGATAAAATCTTCTCCAGCTCCTGAGTTCGCTTGTACAAAAGCTTGTTTTTTAGCTGGCTCCATAGTTACAAGCTGAGCCCATAACCCTAAGATATTTTTTTCTGAACGTAAGAAATTCACATGCGCTGTTAAACCATCATCAATCAATGATGTTTGTGAATTAACTCTTTGTTTCGCTAAGATCATCACGTAATGACTGGCAGCATTTAATTTTGATATATCTATAGTTTTCTGTTGGGCTACAACCGCTGAATAATCTTTTAAAGCGTAATCAAGTTGTAATCTTAAGTTTGCAAGCTCTGCCGGATCTTCAACAAGGCTTTGATACGATGAAAATAAACTTTGCGCCGCTGACACTTCACCTAATTCAAGTTTCATGTGCATTTCAAGCACAAACTTTTGTGAAGGTGTTAACGACGGTTTTAATTTTTCATAAATACTACGTAACGTGAATGCCGAATAAATTCCAGAAAACACTGACAGCGGCACTTGAAATCTTTGGCGAAAACCCAGTGGCATAGCGACATAGTTTTTGTAATCACGGTCGAATTTTTCTTCACGCGCAGTACGCTTATCTAAAAGCATGTTGATCATTAACAATTCTTTTTTGAAATCAGCTGCTTTTTCTGTGTAGCGTTCGATTTCGTGATTAAGCATACTTTCAGTTTCGGCGTTAGCTGTAGGCTTTGCTAATTCGCTGATCGCCCAACCAAATAACCAACGGCCTTTTGAAACTGTATTATACAGTTCAGAGTATGTTTTTGTCGCTTGATCAAATTTACCTTCGTAGTAACTTAAGATTGCATCGTTTTCTTTGATTAATTCACTGCTTGGATCTAAATCTTTGGCACGAATTAACGATTCACGGGCTTTTTTAAGATCTTGATCCTGTAAAGACTGAATAAATTGAACGATATCTAATAAGGCTTTACGTTGATCGTTCACACCCGGGTTTGATTTTAAGTTATTGATGGTCTGAGTGCCATTAATGTAACCCACTGAATCAAGCTTAGGAATCATCGGAATAATCTCAGGTAAAACCTGGCGCTGAACTTCGGGCGACATATTACCGAAAATTTCGACCACTTTATTTTCTAAACCATACAATGAATATTTGCGAATCTGCGCAATTGACTGCAGCTCTTGTTTTTTCTTATCACGCTGTTGATAGAAGTGTGATCCACCAGCTACAACAATAACGGCCAACAAGATCGAAATTAAAATCATTAATGTTAATTTAGAACGTTCACGAATTTGTGAGTTTACGACAGGATCAGCCGCTGATACATACTGCTGCGGAGTCTTAGCTTTAGCCACAGTTGTTGCGGCAGCCGGAGCTGCAGCCGGAGCCTGCGGTTTTAAAGGTTTTGCTGCCGGAGTTGTCTCTTCTTCAGTAAACTCAGCATCTTCAACCTTTACATCAGTAAAGTTTGGCATTTCAAACTTCGTATTTTCAGCCTGAACAAGTTCCTGCGTGACCGTGCCTGTTTTTGTAAGGCCTTGAGAGGTGCGAGTTTGGTAAGTTTTAGTGTGGTCGTCGGTGTTAGCCAACTCTTCACGAATTTCGTCAACGATGGCTTTTAACGCCTCTGATTCGCGCACATACATCCAGCGTGTATCCATATCGCGAACTTCATCAATCAAAGTGATTTGTTTTTTCTTTAATAAATCTTCGATCTGATCATACGAATACGGGCCTAAAATCCGATTTTCTGATTTGATCATCCATTTTCGGTCGGCGGCGGCGGCTTGCATGGCTTTCCTCTAGAATGGTGACTTCGTTAGTAGAAGTTTAAGGTCATCGTTAGTTAAGAATAAACCTGCACCGGCGTAAGCCGACTGTGCATCTGTATTGTGTAACATGTCGTTATAACCGGCTAAGACATAAAAACCGTAACGGAATTTATAGGAAATCGTCGAACGTAAGTTTGTATTGTCAAAATCAAAGGCTTCAATAGAAAATTTCAAACGGTGTAATTTAAATGGCGAATAATCAATACCGATACCGCCGGAATTTTCGATTAAACCACCCTTAAACGAGAAGTTATAAATATTCTTACCAAAAAGTGCTGTGAATTTAGTTTTACTTTTAAATGTCGTCGTTTCATCAACGCTTGTCGAAACACCATTTGATTCAGTCAGAGTATTTTTTCTTTCAACTACACCGGCCGGATCATCAATTAAGCCTAAATAGTAGAAACGGTCTAAACCCGGCTGAATATGAATACCAATCGACGATTTAGCGGCTTCGACATTATCTAGGTAGTAGCCATTAAAATCAAAAGCCGTTGTCGTTTTATTAGCTGTATCAACTAAACCACTTAAACCTTCGATCGCTGATGAAACATCTTCTGCAGTTTTTTCATCAGAGATAAGTTTACCCAGAGTACCTTCGCCTTTATTAACTTTATCTGTGATTTCTTCAATATTTTTAAGAGACTTATCAATGCGGGCCATTGAGTTTTTCCAAGTTTTCTTAAAGCCCGTTTCACTTTCATCATTTACTAAATCATCTAATGTGCCTGTGATGTTATGAACTTGGTCTACAATTTCGCCAATTTGCTCTTTATTTTCAGAGGTCATTTGCGAAAGATCGCCCGTTAATTTTTCCATATTTTGCACGATACGGCCTAGGATGTGTTTATTTGTTCCATCTTCAGCTGTGGCTTCATTTAAATGTTTTGAAACTTCTTTTAACGATGAAGTGATGTCAGAAACTTGCGACATCACATCATCTAATGACCCGCCCGTTTTAACGTTGGCGATTTGACCACCGTCTTCTAAGCCTGGATCTGTCGGATTACCCGGAGTAATTTCGATGTATTTATCACCTAAGATACCGTTTGCACGCATTTCAACTTGTGCCGAACGAGTTAGTGGCACATCAGATTTTACAGAAACATCAATACGGGCTTTGCCTTCAGATAAAGAAATATCTTTAATTGCGCCAACCGGAATACCGGCAGAACGAATCGCCGATCCCTTTGTAAGACCATTGGCATTATCCAAATAAAACCAAGCTTTTTTTGATCGCCCTAAGAAAGAAGGATCATCGCTGACTTGCATTGACATAAGGGCAATAAGCGCTCCGATGCCTACGACAAGCGCGCCTACTTTAAATTCTGCGGTGGTGAAAAAACTCATTGATGCTTCATCCCTTTTGTCACAAATCGCTTAACTAACTCGATATCTGAATTAAAGAAATCCTGAGCAGTTCCAGCTAGTAACACTTTACCAGCATCAAGCATCACAATAAAGTCTGCGATTCGAAAAGCTGCACTTAAATCGTGCGACACCATGACTGAAGTCGTGCCTGGAGTATTCTTATGTGTCTCTAAAATTAAATTATCGACCATTTCCGTTAAGATCGGATCTAATCCTGTGGTCGGTTCGTCATAAACAATGATCTCTGGATCTAAGGCCAAGGCCCGTGCCAAGCCGGTACGTTTTTGCATACCGCCTGAAATCTCACTCGGTAATTTATTATAGTGTTTTGGATCAAGGCCTACCATTTTTAGTTTAGTTTGCGCGACCTGAATCACTTGGTCTTTTTTTAAATTACGACGGTGTTCTTCTAACGGAAAACAAACGTTTTCAAGTACTGTCATATCATCAAATAGCGCGGCACTCTGAAAAAGAACCCCATAGTTGCAGCGAAACTTTGTTAATTCATTTTGATCTAGAGTTGAAAGATCAGTTCCTAAAACTCTAACTGTTCCTTCAGTGGGTTTAAATAAACCTAAAACGTGTTTTAACATTACAGATTTTCCCGTACCCGAGAAACCGATGATCGCCGTTAAACTTCCTTTAGGAATTTTTAAATCGATACCTTTAAGTACGAACTCCTTACCATCAAAAGTTTTTTTAACGCCATCAAGTTCAATGGCATATTGGCTTTGCTGTTTCGGACTCATTTTTGAATCCCCATCATGATGTACACTACGCGGATAATATTCATTAAGAAATAATCGATGATGATAATACCAACCATACTCATAACAACGCCGTTGTTGGTGGCTTCACCGACGCCTTTAGCCCCACCTTTTGTGTTAAAGCCTTGGTATGTACAAATCACCGCAAATAATAATCCAAAGATTGCTGATTTTATTAACCCTTCACCGATATGGTGAAAATCTACAGTCTGGCGAATTTTTTCAAAAAAAATAGCACCATCTAATCCCACGATTTTTGTACATAAAAACCATGAACCTAACATCGCCATAAAATCAAATAAAGCCGTTAGAAGTGGCATACAGAAAACCGCAGCTACTAATCTTGGAGCGATTAGATATTGTTTGGTATTTACACCCATCACATCTAAGGCATCCATTTGTTCATTCACACGCATTGTACCTAAACGTGCGGCCATCGCACCACCTGCACGAGCGGCCACGATTAATCCAGTTAATACCGGGCCAAGTTCTCGCGTGATACCTAACGCCACTGTTGGCCCCACAAGATTTACCGCATTGACTAATTTAAAACCTAGGTAAATTTGAAAAGAAAGCGCCAGGCCTGTGAACATACTTGTTAAAGAAATGATTCCCACCGACTGATTACCGATGAATTCCATATGTTTTACAACTTCACCCCAACGATAGGGCTGAGTGAATAATAAACGTAAGCTTTCAATCGCAAAAAGGCTGACTTCGCCGACATCATTAATTTTCTTTTTTGCTTTTTCTAAAATCACGCTTGCCCACCTTTATAATGTCTAGGCACTCGTTCACCGACAGCGGTTAAGACTTCCCAAGTGATTGTTTCAGCGGCTTTCGCTGTTAAATCAGCGCTTAAGAAATTTCCGTTTTGATCGTAACCAAAAAGAATCACTTCTTCTTCGTTAAATTTTTGAAT
>JAMPXC010000018.1 GCA_023701385.1 Pseudobdellovibrio sp. | reverse complement strand
GCCATGGCGTAAACGCCGAGAGGTTTCTTCAAAGATGCTTCCGGTGTATTATTCATGCCTATAGCATAAACAGTAAGTTAATTTTTGAATACCAGAATATATAAAAGGTCTAGTTTATGCGAACCATTTAGGCTATAAAAATACTATGCCTACATCGACTTTTCCCGCTTCATTATACAATCTCTTAGATGTTGAATTATATGTGGTTCTTGGAATCATGTGTTTAGGAACATTTTTGTTCTACAAATCATTCTTAAAACGCGCTTCAAATGCCCGTCATCAAAGTATTCAAAATCATCTTAAAACAATCAACCGCCAGTTTTTTGTTTTAACGTTTTTATTTGTTGTCTATTTGCTGTTGCGTGAGCAAATCGAAGCGTCTGTTTTAGTTAAAAAGTTAACCCCCTATGTAGCCACAATGACCTACATCGCCGGCGTTGTTTTATTCGTTCGCGTTTGCCGCCTGAATGTGTTGATGTATTTATTTTTAGGCTCAATGACTGTGGGTGTACCACTTCTTTTAGTGAATATTTTTTCACTGATTCTGTTCGTGTCGATCAGTATTTGGTCAGTGTCGCACCTATTTAACGTTCAGGTCGCCCCATTACTCGCAACCTCTGCGGCCTTATCTGTAATTCTGGGTCTTGCGCTTCAAGACACCCTAGGAAATTTATTTGCCGGAATTTCATTACAAATTGATAAAGCTTTTGAACTTGGCGACTGGCTCGAAATTCAAAATGGTTCTAATAAAATCGTAGGCCAAGTTAAAGAACTCACCTGGAGAGCTACAGTTTTAGTTGGTTGGTCAGATGAAATCATCACGCTGCCAAACAAAGTCATGGCCTCATCACAGGTTTCTAATTATTCTCCTGCAGGCACTCCGATCGTACGCAGACAAGTGTTTCGCATTTCACACACGCAAAACGCTTACGCTGCCAAAGATCTTTTAGAAAGAGCCGTTTCGCAAATCGCTGACATTCGCGCCATTCCATCTCCTATGGCTTATATTTCTGATGTGAGTGAACACTGGATTGAACTTAAGGTTGTCTACTTTATTGACTCTTACGGCAGACAATATCTTGTGGGCGATAAAGTTTATAGCTTCTGTTTAGATATTCTTACACAAAACGGCTTCAAACTAGCTCATCAAATATTTGAAATGAAAAAAACTGACGAGGTGAAAACATGAAACCCGTTAACCGCGACCACCCGTTAGCTGTGAAAATCAGAAAACAAATCACGCAGGCTCTTAGCGATTACAATATGATTGCTCACGGCGATAAAGTGATGATTTGTGTATCTGGCGGAAAAGATTCTTCGATCTTAACTATTTTATTAGAAGAAATCAGAAAGCGCGCTGAAATTAAATTTACAATTGCCTCTGTGATCTTAGATCAAAAACAACCGGGCTTTGATGTGATGAACTTCAAAAACTGGCTTGAATCTGAAGGCATTGAATTTCACATGATCGAAAAAGACACTTACTCAGTTGTGAAGGAAAAAGTCACAACTGGTGTTTACTGTTCGTTATGCTCAAAAATGCGCCGTGCGATTTTGTATGATTATGCTTTTGAAAACAAATATTCAAAAATGGCACTAGGTCACCACAGAACAGATTTGATCGAAACAACAATGTTAAATATGTTCTACACAGGTAATGTGTCTACAATGCCTGCAAAACTTCGTTCTGACGATGGCCGCAATATCGTGATTCGCCCGATGATGTATGTAGCTGAAAGCGATCTAATTCAATTAGCGACCGACTGGGGTTTTCCGGTAATTCCATGCAATCTTTGCGGTTCACAAGAAGGCATGAAACGTAAAAAAATGAAAAACTTAATTTCTGAATTAGAAAAAGAAATTCCTAATTTAAGTGCTAGTTTTATTACTGCATTACAAAACGTAAAACCTAGCCACCTACTTGATAAAAATTTATATGATTTCGAAAAGCTTCCCTAATTGTTAAGCTAAATACTTAACATTACTACCAAGCAGCAAAGGATTGCCATGTTAGCTAAAAAATTTTCAGATCTTAAATCTAGAGCGTTACATAATAAATCTTTGAACAGTTCACACCGTATAGATAATTTAAAAAAACTACTGGCTTGGATCGAAAAAAACGAAAAAGAAATTAAGAAGGCACTTCTATTGGATTTTCAAAAATCTGAGTTTGAAACTCAGACTTCTGAAATCAGCGTAGTAAAAACTGAACTTAAACATTTTATCAAAAACGCAAAAGCTTGGGCTAAACCTGAGCGCGTTCCTACACCGCCAGCTCTTTTTGGCCATACCAGCACAATTCATTACGAGCCTAAAGGGGCGGTGTTAATTATTTCTCCTTGGAACTACCCGTTTCAATTAGCTATTAATCCGCTTATTCCAGCCTTAGCTGCGGGAAATACGGTAGCGATTAAACCCAGTGAATTAACAGAAAACACAAGCCGTTTGATTCATCAAATGGTGAATGAAGTTTTCTCGCCTGATGAAGTTATCTGCGAACTTGGCGGAAAAGAAAAAACTGAAGAGCTTTTAACTTACGACTTTGACCACGTGTTTTTCACTGGGTCCACGCCTGTGGGCCGCATTATTGCCGAAGCCTGTGCTAAAAAGCTTATTCCTTACACTCTTGAACTTGGTGGCAAATCACCAACGATCATCGATGAAACAGCGGATATCGAAGATGCAGCAGAAAAAGTTTACTGGGGTAAATTTTTAAACCGCGGACAAACTTGTGTCGCCCCAGATTACATTTTAATTCACAGATCTAAAAAAGATCAGTTTATCGAAACTTTTAAAAAGCTAGAAAAAGCCAACACTGAAACACCAACAGGCTTTGTGAATTCAGCTCATCAAAACCGCGTGGCAAAACTTTCAGGTAATAGCGATAACTACCACGAAACGCGCTGTGAATTAATTGATTCACCGGATTTAAATTCAGACATCATGAAGCAAGAAATCTTTGGCCCAGTGGCGCCAGTGATTGCTTTTGATCATCTTGATGAGATTTATAAAGTCATGGCGTTAAACCCATACCCATTAGCACTTTATATTTTCTCTAACTCGCAAAAAAATATCCAAGATATATTAAACAAAACTCAATCTGGCGGGGTTGCGATTAACAACGTGATCATCCATTTAGCGAACCACAATTTACCATTTGGTGGCATCCGCACGAGCGGCATTGGCACTTACCATGGCCACCATGGTTTTTTAGAGTTTTCACATAAGCGTGCGGTAATTGAGCAAAAATTTTTATCTAAAACGATGCGTTTTGTTTTTCCGCCGTACACAGATTTTAAAAAGAAATTAATGGAAAAAATTTAGCTGTAAAAACTAGAATTTTTCGCGGCGTAATTTTTTAATATCAGATTTTTGCGACTTAGATTCTAGACGTCTTTTAACCGATGATTTCGTCGGTTTTGTCTTTACACGCTTTTTAGGAACATAAAGCGCTTTTTCTAAAATAAACGCTAAGTTATCGATAGCTTTATCTTTATTTGATTTTTGATCACGCTGATCTTCACAGCGAACTGACAAAATATGACCTTGCGCCAAACGATGAGCTAAGTTCTTAAAGAGAAGTGATTTTTTATCGTCGGCGATTTTTAATTTAAGCAAATCCAGGCTAGCAATCACCGCAGAGTTGGTTTTATTCACATGCTGACCGCCCGCACCTGACGAACGAGTTACTGAGAACTCAACGGCATCTAAAATAGTTTCAAGCGCGATTTGGGCCATACATTAACCATGCGTGTGCGGCATTAAAACTTCAACCACATAAACCATTAAAGACAAGAAAAGTAACATAATTCCAAATATTAATTTTTCGTTATTCTCTAACCAATGAAGTTTAACTTTAGCTGCGCCGAAAAACATAAGCGTCATAAAGATTGTCATCGCAAGAAGTGTTCCTACACCTAGCACCAAAGATAAAACGGCAAATCCTGTCCACCCAAGCGGCCAAGCTGACACGTACACTGGTAAAAAAGATTCACAAGGAGAAAATGTTAATAGCGATAACAGGCTTAAGATAGCCCAGCCATCGCTGGCTGTTTTTTTATAATCGTGGTGGTGCGGATGAGTATCATCGCAGTGCGAATGTTTATGCCCACGAAAGTGCTGAATAATATTGTAAGCACCGAATAAGAAAACAGCTCCGGCCGCAACAAAGATAAAAATCTGTGAAGCTTGTTCAGAAATTTTAACACCAAACCACACAACTAAAGCGCCTAAAAGAGTTGTTGTTAAGACATGGCCAAGGCCTGCGATCATTAAAATCGAGAATGTTTTTTTATAGCTCCATTTTTGAGTGCGTGATGCCAGCACAAACGGAAGCCAGTGCGTTGGTAATGAAGCATGAAGGACGGCCACAGTAAGGCCAGTTAAGATCGCAGGTAAAAACTCAAATGAAAGCATAGGGTTAGGTGATACTCCCAAGATCGGCATAAGCGCAAGCTGGGACTTGACCCTACTCCAAAAAAGGTTATTATTTACAGGCATTTATTCAGTTTTATGCAGCCTTAGCGTAGTTGGTAGCGCGCTTCCTTGACATGGAAGAGGTCACAGATTCGAGTTCTGTAGGCTGCACCATTTTTTTCAAAAATCTTTTGTTTAATGTCGTTCAATAAAATCCATCACTAATTCGTGAACTTGATCAGCCACTTGGCTGACTTCGTGTAACATCACTTGGTGCGGAATATGGCCTGGCCTGCGGTATGTAATTAGCTCTAAATCTTCAAAATTTTTACGAAGCACACGTGATTTTTAAAAACCAGTCGAAAATCGTTTTATTCTGAAAAAACGAAGAAATTAAAACCACTGATTGAACTTTTTTATCTTCGGGGTGAGTTGATACATAATCATGAAAAAGAGTGGCACCTGTTGAAAAGCCGATAAGATGAATTTTAGAAAAACACTTCTCCGCACGGGCAATTTCTTGCTGGCTCCACCAGACCCAGTGTTCTTTTTTATAGTAGTTTGCCACTTTTGCTGGGATAACCTGCACGGTTTACCGTATCAGCTGACTAACTCATCTTTTGAACTTTCTTGGGTATAGGCTTTAGCAAGATCTGTAAGCTTAGAAAATTTCTTATCTAAGATTTGGTATTGATATTCACGCTCTTGCATTTGTGTTTCAGTTTCACGTTTGAAATTTTCCCAACACGTATTCGCTGTCGCATTTAAAGATATGTTAGGTCAAAAACAATTGTTTTTACTAGAAAAGACCGAAATATGCCCAATATTTAGGCTTATGCCTATATCCGTAGAATTACTGGGTAAAAAATCCCCGCTCTTAATAAATTCAACAGCTTTTGTTGATATATTCATCACCCTTTTATAGTTAGAAGCATGGCTGATATCCCACCTACAACGTCGTCGGGAACGCACGATGTTAACGACGTGAAATTTAAGCTTCTGGTAGATTCTGTAAAAGATTACGCGATCTTTTTTATGAATTCTAATGGCATCATTCAGAGTTGGAACACAGGTGCTGAACGTATTCAGGGATACAAAAGCAGTGAAATTATTGGAAAACATTTTTCGCAATTCTACACCGCACCGGATTTAGAAAAAAAACATCCTGAATACGAACTTAAAACGGCCTTAGAGTTTGGCCGTTACGAAGAAGAAGGTTGGCGTATCCGTAAAGACGGCACAACATTCTGGGCGAATACTGTTCTAAATCCCCTGTTTGATTTGAATGGCCACCATCTTGGTTTTTCTAAAGTTACTCGTGATTTAACCGAGCGAAAAAAAACCGAAGAGCGTTTACGCGAAAGTGAACGCCGAGCTAGATTAATGTTTGAAGGCGTGAAGGATTACGCCATGATTATGCTTGATATAAACGGCTGCGTAACAAGCTGGAACGAAGGAGCCCGACGTATTAAAGGCTACGAAGCTTCAGAAATTATCGGAAAATATTATTCTATTTTTTTTACCGAACAAGATATTCAGATGGGAAAATGCGAGTACGAATTAAAAGAAGCCATGGAGACTGGCCGTTACGAAGAAGAAAGCTGGCTCTTACGTAAAGACGGAACCAGATTCTGGGCCAGTGTTTTAATTACGGCCATTCGCGAAAAGCATGGAAAAATCGTGGGCTTTTCTAAGGTTACCCGTGATATCACTGATCGTAAACGTGCCGAAGACCTTTTAAAAATGTCTTACACAAACCTTGAAAAGCGTGTCGAAGAACGAACATTAGCTTTAAGAAAAGCCAATGAACAATTGCGAATCGCCGTACAAACGCGCGATGAATTCTTAAGCATTGCTTCACACGAACTGCGCACTCCGATGACACCGCTTAAATTACAAATTCAATCATTGATTTCACATATTCATAAAAAAACGTTAGGCGGTCTAACTGAAGATCGCTTAAAACGCATGGCTGATACAACAGAACGGTCTTTAACTCGTCTTACAAGCTTAGTTGATAACTTACTAGATGTTTCACGCATTAATTCAGGAAAATTGACTTTAAACTATGAAGATTGCAGCCTTAACGAATTGCTCAATGAAATCTTAGAAAGATTTAAATCAGAAATTTCTATTTCAGGTTCGTCTGTTCAGTTTCTTGAAACACAACGTGTGATTGGGGTCTTTGACCAATTACGTATTGATCAAGTGCTTGTGAATTTACTGACAAACTCTTTGAAATACGGAAATAAAAAACCCGTTGAAATTACTTTAACCCAACAAGAAAATTTTGCGGTTATTTCTTTTAAAGATAAAGGTAAAGGCATTGATGCTGAAAGTTTACCTCTGATTTTTGAAAAATTTGAACGCGCTAACGCCCAGGCTGACATCAGTGGCTTAGGTTTAGGTCTTTATATCACTCGACAAATTATCGACGCTCACCACGGAACAATCACTGTCTCAAGTGACGTGGGGGTCGGTTCTGTTTTTACCGTTAAACTTCCTTTAGTACCGAAAGGCCAAGCATGAAAAAATCAGTGATGATTATGGATGACGATGTCGATATTCGCCTAACGTTAGCTGATATTTTAGAAGACGAAGGTTATTCAGTAACTTCAGCATCTGATGGCCTTGAAGGTCTTCAAGCTATTAACAATATGACTCAGGCACCTGGTCTTATTATTTTAGATTTAATGATGCCAAATATGAACGGCCACGAATTTTTAAAAGTACGCACTGAAAACGAAAAGCTGGCCAATATCCCAGTCGCTTATTTTTCGGCAGACACTGAGATTCACAGCAAATCGCAAGAAGCCGGTGTGGAATCAATCAGAAAACCTGTTAACTTCGGTGAACTGTTATCGGTTGTGAGAAAACACTGCGATTGACAAATAAGCCCTGTATCACGATTCTATCACGCATATGATTAAGGCTGATCTACTTCATTCAACACCATTTACGTTATCTTTAAGCTCTGGATTTTTCGGATTTTTTGCACACACGGGTTTTATTAAAGCTTTAGAAGAAAAAAATCTAAAACCGCGCATGGTTGTTGGAAGTAGCGCTGGGGCCTTAGTTGCAGCTTGCACAGCCAGTGGCTTAACCGCTTCCGAAATGGCGAAAGAATTTACCGCGATTAAAAAATCTGATTTCTGGGACGTGGCTTTTGGTTTTGGCTTAGTTCGAGGGTATAAAATGGAACGCTTATTTGAGCAGTTTATGGCTCCGGATTTTACTTCGTTAAAAATTCCGCTACAAATTTCAGCTTTTGATATCTTTGCACTAAAGACTAAAACTTTACAATGTGGCTCGGTAGCTAAGGCTGCGCGCGCTTCTTGTGCGGTACCTGGGTTATTTCACCCGGTGCGCATTGATAAGCGTGTTTACTTAGATGGCGGAGTCGCTGATAAAATGGGCTTATCAGGTGTTGATCGCGGTGAATTTGTGCTCGCTCACAACTTAGGAACGACAAACGGCTTTGAATCCCCACGTGTGAACAGAAAACACTTCTCTAAACTTCTGCAATTTGAATTAAAAGATATTCCCCGTTCAGGCCCGGACCGTCTTCACGTGGGTGGAGAAATCATCGCTGAGTCTTATCGTCAGTCAAAAGTTTGGCTTGAAACGCCTGTTGAAAACTTAGCGTTACTTCCAGCTATGGCGCACAGTGAAAATTCCAAACACAATAATAATTTGACTCTGTAATTGCTTCGAAATTCAATTGGATCATGTTGAAATTATTCATTACGTGCTTCATCGTGTTTTCTTCGCTGATGGCTTCAGCTTTACAAAAACCTTTAGTGTTAGGCCATCGTGGGGCTTGCGGTTACCGCCCTGAACACACTTTAGCTTCTTACCAGCTAGCGATCGACATGGGGGCTGATTATATTGAACCCGATCTAGTAAGCACGAAAGACGGCATTTTAATTGCCCGTCATGAAAATGAAATTTCTGAAACAACAGATGTGGCGACAAAGTTTCCAGATCGCAAGACAACTAAAACAATCGATGGTAAATCAGTCACTGGTTGGTTCACTGAAGATTTCACGTTAAAAGAGATTAAAACTTTACGTGCTAAAGAACGTCTGGCTTTTCGTGATCATTCTTATGATGGTCAGTTTGAAATTCCAACTTTCAAAGAAGTTATCGAGTTAGCACAAAGCCAAGGTAAAAAATTAAAGCGCACAATTGGTTTATACCCAGAGACAAAACACCCGACTTATTTTCAAAGTATTAAATTATCTTTAGAAGAGCCTTTAGCTAAAGAATTAAAAGCTGCTGGCCTGAATAAAAAATCTTCTGCGGTATTTATTCAGTCTTTTGAATTAACTAATCTTAAAAAGTTAAAGGGCTTAACTAAAAACAAATTAGTGTATTTGATCGATGATCCGGAATTAGTGCCCGCAGACTTTCAGGCTTCGGGCGATAAACGCACTTACCTTGAGATGGTCAGTAAAATGGAAAATCTAAAAGATATCAAAAAAACAGCTGATGGTATCGGACCATACAAACGTTATATTATTCCGGAAAAAGATGGAAAGAAACTTCCGCCGACAGAATTAGTCAAAACTGCGCACGCTGTTGGTTTACTTGTTCATCCGTACACATTTAGAAGTGAAGAAAAATATTTACTTAAAGAATACAACAAAGACCCGAAAGCTGAATACCTAGATTTTTTTGCTTTAGGTGTAGATGGTGTGTTTTCGGATTTCGCAGCTGACGCCGTAGCCGCTCGCGATGCTTATGTAAAAGAACAAACTCAAAAAGAAAAGAGATAACCATGAAAAGAATTATGTTACTAGCCGTAATGGCCTTACTTCCTTTTTCGTGCACGAAGAAAGAAGAAAAAACTAAAGTATGGATTTACACATCACTTTACAAAGACACTATCGCTGACATTCAGCCAAAACTAGCTACGGCATTTCCGGACGTTGATGTGCAGTTTTACCAAGCGGGTTCTGAAGAAGTAGCTGCTAAAGTTCAAGCAGAAAATCTTTCTGGAAAAATTCAAGCTGACATTTTAATTTCTTCTGATCGTTTCTGGTATGAAGATATGGCCAGCCAACAAAAGTTAGTGGCTTATAAACCAGCTAATTCTGAAAAAGTTGAAGATTTTTTTAAACACCCAGATAGCTTTTATACAACATTAAGCTTTCCGGTAATGGTAATCGCTTACAACACTGAAGCTGTAGCCGAAAAAGATGCTCCTAAATCTTTTAAAGAATTAAGCGAAGCTAAATGGAAAGATAAAGTATCAACAGGTAGCCCCTTAGCTTCCGGTACAAACTTTACAACGGTAGCCTTCTTAGCGAAAAAATACGGTTGGGATTATTTTTCTCAATTACGTAAAAATAACGTGATTTCTGAAGGCGGAAACTCTGGCGTGGTTCGTCGTCTACAATCTAAAGAACGTCCGGTAGGCGTTGTGCTTTTAGAAAACATTTTACGTTTAACTTCTACTGACGCCCGTATTAAATGGGTAATTCCTACTGATGGCGCTGTGATTCAATCAAATGTTTTAGCGATCGTTAAAAAAGATGGCGACCAAGAAAAAACTAAAAAGATTGTTGATTGGATGTTTGGTCCTGAAGGTCAGGCAGCTATGGCAAGATCTTTTATGTACCCATCTGTCGCTGGTAACGCAGCTCCAGTAGGTGCCCCTACTTTTGCTGAAATTGAAAAAACAGCTCTTCCTTGGACACGTGAATTTATTGCTGAGACTATGAAAACTCGCGATGAAATCAAAGATAAATTTGCTAAGATCATTTTCTAATTGTGATTAAAAAAATAGTTTACGGAATTTGTTTAGTTTTACTTGCGGCGCTTTTTTTAAGCCCGCAGGTTTACCTTTATCTAATTCCAAAGCTTGCTGATTTTCAGTCAGTATTAACAAATGAAAATACGATTAAAGCTGTTAAAAACACTTTAATCGTTTCTTTTGCGGTAGGCGTTTTATGTCTAGCTTTAGGATTACCTTTAGCTTGGTTATTAACCCGCACCGACCTTCCCTTTAAAAAGTTTTTTCGTTCAGGCTTTTGTTTACCCTACGCTATTCCTCCTTTTGTAGGTGCGATAGGCTGGATTATTTTGGCTAATCCAACAAGTGGTGTTTTAAACCAGTGGCTAGGCCTTAATTTAAATATTTATTCTTACACCGGCCTTATCTGGGTTGAGACAAGCTTTCTTTTTACTTTTGTTTTGTTAACCGCACTCACGGTTTTAGACTCGATGGATTCTTCATTAGAAGAAGCGGCCAGGCTTTCTGGAGCCAGCGGCTTACGTGTCTTTATTGATATTGCCTTACCGCTTCTTCGTCCTGCGATCTTAAGCGGTTTTTTACTTTCGTTTTTAGCTACAGCTGCAAGCTTTGGTGTACCAGCTTTAGTGGGTGGTCCTGCGCGTATCTATTTAATGACGACACAGATTTATACGTATCAACGTATGGGTACAGCCAGTGGTCTACAAATGAGTATTGCGGTCTCTGTGATTTTAGGAATTACAACACTCGTTTTACTTTACGGCACACAGTTATTTTTTAGCGCGAGTAAGAACTACACCGTGGGTGGAAAAACGGCGCGCCCGTCATTAGTGCCACTAAATGCCTGGAAAATTCCAGTTACGATTATTTTAGCGATTTTACTTTTCATTATTTTTATTTTACCGCTCTCAGGAGTTTTATTATCAGCTTTAAGCGCTGTGCAAGGTTCATGGAGCTTATCTGGTTTAACATTGAACAACTTTGAACGCGTGTTATTTCAAACTGAAGAAACCGCACGCGCTCTTCGTCAATCGTTAATGTTAGGTTTTGGCGCAGCCATCATCTGCACAGCGTTTGCTTTTATCTTTAATTACTTCATGTACCGCACACACTGGTGGGGTAAAAACTTCGCAAGCGTTATTGCTAGTCTTCCGTTTTCAACTCCGGGAACAGTTTTAGCCTTAGCTTTTATTTTGTCATTTAGCCAAGGCTTCTTTGGTGTTGGGCCATCTCTTTACAACACTCTATTTTTAATTCTATTAGCTTATATCGTAAAATATATGAGCTTAAGTATTAAGACCGTGGGCGATGGCTACCAACAAATTCACCCGTCTTTAGAAGAAGCGGCTCGCATTTCTGGAGCTAGTTGGTGGACCATCATGTACACAATCTACATGCCACTTCTTAAAACGGCGCTAATTGCCTCGATGTTTTTAGTGTTTATGCCGGTGTTAAGCGAACTTACGATGACGATTTTACTTACAGGCCCGGGCCTTGAAACAATCGGTACGTTAATTTTCTCTCTGCAAGAATACTCAGATATGGGCGGCGGCGGAGCTTCGGTCTTATCGGTGATCGTTGTTGTGTTTATTTTACTTCTTAATTTTAGTTTAAAAGTTCTCTCAAAAGGACGGTATGGTCTATGAGTAAAGTTATTTTTGAAAATGTCGGCAAACAATACTTAACGAATTGGGCTGTTAAAGATATTAATTTAACTATCGAAAACGGTGAATTCGTAAGCTTCTTAGGACCATCTGGATGTGGTAAAACCACGACTTTGCGAATGATCGCAGGCTTAGAAGAAAATTCTCACGGTAAAATTTATTTTGATTCTGATATCGTATCAGATCCTAAAAATAAAAGTTTTATGTTACCTGAAAAAAGAAATGTCGGAATGGTTTTTCAATCTTACGCCGTATGGCCGCATATGAATGTTTTTGATAATGTGGCTTATCCGTTAAAATTAAAAAAAATCGCGAAAGACCAAATTAAATCAGACGTAGAAGGTATTCTTAAAACTGTTGAACTAGCAGGCCTAGAAAACCGTAAATCGCACGAATTATCAGGTGGCCAACAACAACGTGTGGCTTTAGCCCGCGGCCTTGTGATGCGTCCTAGAATTCTTTTATTGGATGAACCGCTTTCAAACTTAGATGCCAAGCTTCGCGAAAAAATGCGCAAAGATATTCGTAAAATTCAACAAGATCTTAAATTAACTATGGTCTATGTGACTCACGATCAAAAAGAAGCTTTTCAGATAAGTGATAAAGTCGTTGTTATGAATCACGGAAAAATCGAACAAATAGGAACACCGGCTGAAATTCAAAAAAATCCAGTGTCCGAATTTGTCGCTGATTTTATTAAATCGGGAGAGTAGTTCACGGGATCAGATCCCGACTTATTCTCCGCACTTCACTTTATCTTCTTCACATTCAAAACCGAACTTAATCACTTCACTGCATTTCTGCATAGCTTCAGCTCTGGCTTGAGTCTGAGATTTTTGTGTTGAGCTGAAAACGCCTTTGCTGTTCGTTTTGATATAACAGGTCACTTTCTTCACTTTATCATCTTTAAGTTCACCGTTTTCGACTTCTAAATCAAATACGCGCTCTTGTAATTGGCGCACAGCTTTTTCTAAGCGGTAAAGACGCTTTTCTAAATCACGACGTGATACAGATTTCGATTCGTCCCCTAGATCGATTACAACCACTTTGTCGCCTTTATAACGACCCTTTGCTTCAGCGTAATCATCAGCAAATGTAGCTTGAGCCAATAAAGTTGTCGTCACTGCAGCTGTATATACTAATTTTTTTAACACGGTCGTTCTCCTTTTCGCGTGTCTACGACACGGCTGTATCTAGCTATATGCTACAAGAAAACGATTTAGAGCCAATTAAAAAGACCTAAAATTTATTTAATGTGTTATTCGCAGGAAGCATTAGACAGGCTATGGCCTGCTTCAAGATTAAAATGCTTTAACCATAGCTCAAAAAAAGCGCGTGGCGAATAAGCCACACCTTGAGCTTTAACCGAGTCAATCTGAGGAGCGGTAACTCCGCATGATTCAATATCACTAAAAACTAAAATATCATTTTGCACGTTAATACTTAACCCGTGCAGCGTAATACCATTTTTAATCTGTAAACCGCAGAAAGCAATTTTACCTTTTGAAGTGTACACACCAGGCTGATCACACAGATCAAATGTGGATTCAACCCCAAGCTCATGTAATGTTTTTTGTGTAGCTTCAAATAGAACTTGAACAAATTGTTTTACCGATAGGTCGTGATATTTTAAATCGACGATCGGATAAATCACCAACTGCCCTGGGTTGTGAATTGTAGCCAGGCCTCCGCGCGAAATTTTAAAAACCGGAGCTGTCCATGGCTTTGAACAAAAACTATTAACATCAAGCTTGTGAGCGCGAAGCCCAAGAGTCATCACTAACGGATGCTCTAAACCAAGAATGTATGCTTTTTTATCAGCGGATACTTTGGCGTGATATTGATGTTGAAGCTCTAAGGCCTTATCAAAGTCGATTAAACCTAAATACTGAGACTCAACACCATCAGACACTACTGATAAACCTCGACACGATCGCTTTCTTTAAATCCTGCACCCGAATGCACAATCGCAACTGCACCATCGTTACCAAAATAACTAATGATTTCTAAAGTGCCTTTTGTACGACCTTGAACTTTACCTAAATTATAACCCACTTCCGGATCATAAATTTCGCTGGAATCTTCAACAACTTTTAAAAGATCGCCCACTTGTACGCCAGAGATTCTGCCAACGTTTAAGTAAACTTTATCACCGCGGATCGCCGCAATACGGCCTTCCCAAGTCACTTGATCCATGGCTTCTTGAATTTGTTGCGAGAAATCTAGAAAAGCATCTTTAATTAAAATTTCAACTAACTCAGGATTTTTTAAAAACACTTGATCTTCAGAAGTGCGCTCTGCAACGCGTGTGTTTTTATCTTCTAAAGTTACTGTTTTAACAGTGTGAAACATCTCTTGTCCTGTTTGTACACTTTGAATTCTTAAACGCACAACAACTTCGTAAGTAGCTTCAAGATTACGAACTAAACCAATTTGATCAGCTCTTTTTTTAAAGCGCACATCAATAATTTGACCTTCGACGATTGAGGTGATTCCTGATTTTTGCGAATCTTGCGCTAAACGTTTTAAATCGTATTCATCATTTTTAATATAATTTTCAGGATTCACAGTTAATTGATCCGAATCCATCACGATAAATTTTTCGCTTAAGTTAAGATCATTAATAAAAGCTTCGCGCGCATTTTTACGGGCCGTTTCTGGGCGTTTAAGGCTGTCTTTATCTAAGAAAGGTAAAACCACTAAACGCTTTTTCATCTCTTTATCGTCTGAATTTGAACGATAATCGACGTCTTTAATTTTTCGACGAATAGCTACAGGTTCGTTAGCCTTCGTTTCTTCAGCCATTGGCGCAAAAGCCGCACAACCCGAGATCAAAAAAACTAGTAAATTTAAGGTAGTAACTAATGATAAAGCTGATTTTTTCATAGTCCTTAAATCTTACCCCAAAATTAGATTTCGATAAAGTCTGTGCGACCAAAAACCTGATGAACTTCTTCAAAAAACGCATCTGAGATTTGAATACGCTTAGGTGCTTCTGGCTGCATTTCTACAGTCTTTTCGTTAAGACTTAAGACTAGGCGAACGCTAGTTTCACCCTGAAAAGTATCCAGTAAAGTGTCTAACTTTTCAAAATCTGAAGTTTCAAGCTTGTCTAATCTAAACGAAACTCGTTTAGTTTTTTTCATGATCTCATCAAACGGAGCAATATTATCAACGATAATTTTAGCAGAGCCTTCTTCAACTTCTAAACCACCACCGATAAGCAATGGTCTTTCATCTTTTAAAAAATGACCACATTTTGCAAATGTATCCGGAAAAATCACAAGTTCGGCTGTACCGGTTAAATCTTCAACCTTAGCAAACGCCATACGCGTTCCTTTTTTTGTGATCATCTCGCGGTTTTCAATAATTAACCCTGCCACGATAACACGTTTTTTCGTATCTTTTTGAAAACGATTCCATTTACCACTTTCAGTTTTAGCTGCTTGCGCCGCTTTTTCTTCAGGCGATAAATCGTGCTTAGGAAGATCAACGATTTCACATGTCGTCCACACTTTGGCTAATTTTTCAAAACCACGTAACGGGTGATCTGAAAGATAGAAACCTAAAACTTCTTTTTCATACGATAAAGACTGCGTGCGTGACCAAGGTTTTGTGTCATCAAGCTTGATCGCTTGTTTTTCTCCACCCAAATCAAAAAGACTTACTTGCCCCACGTCTTTATCTTTTTGTGCGCCGACAGCGTAATCTAGAAATTTTGTATAACCTGTAAATAACTGTGCACGGTGCACACCAAAGCCATCAAAGGCTCCGGCTTTTGTCATACACTCGATCACTTTTTTATTCACACGGCGTAAATCAACGTTTTCAAAGAAATCATCAAGGCTTGCAAATTTTTTGTCTGGCTGACGTTCACGCGCTTCAATAATCGCATCAACGGCTGCTTGACCAACACCTTTAATACCACCAAGACCGAAGTAAATTTCTTCACCTTTTACCGAGAATAAATAATCAGAGAAATTCACATGCGGAGCTTTTACAACTAACCCGCGTTTTTGCGCATCTTTTACGTACTTAACTACTTTATCAGTATCACCGACCTCGGTTGATAATAAGGCTGCGAAGAATTCTGCTGGATAATGATGTTTTACCCACGCTGTTTGCGCTGTGATTACCGAGTAAGCTGCGGCATGCGATTTATTGAAACCGTAATCGGCGAATTTGTACATTAAATCAAAAAGTTCATTCGATTTTTCTTTATCATGGCCACGCTCTAACGCCCCTTTCATGAAGCGTTCGCGGTGTCTATCCATTTCTTCTTTGATCTTTTTACCCATCGCACGACGAAGCATATCGGCTTCACCGAGAGAGTATCCGGCAATAATTGAGGCGATACCCATAACTTGCTCTTGGTAAACCATGATACCGTAGGTTTCTTCCAAGACTTGTTTTGTATCAGGTAAAAGATATTCAACAGGAGCTTCACCGTGTTTACGTTTTGTAAACTCAGGAATATTCGCCATCGGGCCCGGACGATATAACGATGTAATCGCTGTAATATCGGCAAAGCTTGTTGGCTTAATTTTTCTTGTGGCGTCGGTAATCCCCTCACCCTCGAACTGGAATACCCCGGCTGTATCACCGCGTGATAATAGTTCGTAGATTTTAGGATCTGTCATCGGGATATTTTTTTCTAAAACTTCAATCCCGCGATTTTGTTTAACCAGTTTTAGAGCATGATGAATATGAGTTAAAGTTTTTAAACCTAAGAAGTCGAATTTAATTAATCCGATTTTCTCGGCATGCTTCATGTCGTACTGAACAACGTTTTCGTCATCAGCACCCTTATACATCGGTGCATGTTTTACTAAACTTCCATCGGCGATAATTACACCGGCCGCGTGAATTCCGGCATGACGAACTAAACCTTCAACTTTAAGCGCAAGTTCAACAAGAGTTTGCACTGTTGGGTTCATCTCCATATTTTCACGAATACGGGGCTCTGCCGCTAATGAATCCGTTAAAGTAATACCTAATTTATCAGGAATTAATTTTGATACGACATCCACTTCAGCGAAGGTCATACCTAATACACGGCCCACGTCTTTTAGCGCCGCACGAGTTTGTAATTTACCGTAGGTGATGATCTGAGAAACTGATTCCCAGCCGTACTTTTCAGTTACGTACTGAATCACTTCCTGACGACGATCTTGACAGAAATCGATATCAAAATCGGGCATCGAGATACGTTCTGGATTTAAGAAACGCTCGAAAAGTAGAAAATTTGGAATCGGATCCAAATCGGTAATACGTAAACTGTACGCAACGAGGGAGCCAGCACCCGATCCACGACCAGGGCCTACTGGAATATCGCGATCTTTCGCCCAGTTAATGAAATCTTGAACGATTAAGAAGTAACCGTTAAAGCCCATGCGATCGATAATCGATAGTTCGTACTCTAAGCGCTTATAATATTCAGGCTTTTTCTCATCAGGCACTTCTGTGCCGACATTTTTTAATTCTTCAAAACGAACTTTTAAACCTTCAGTGGCGTGATAAGCGATCTCTTCTTTAACCGTACGACCTTCCGCTGTCGGAAAGCTTGGTAAGTGATAAATCGCTTTTCCGTTATCATCTTTAAGTTTAAATTTAACATTACAACGATCTGAAATAATCTGCGTGTTAGAAAGCGCTTCTGGTAAATCAGAGTAAAGCTTTGTCATGCTGTCGGTTGATTTAAAATAAAATTCAGAGCTCCCCAGTTTATAACGAGACTCATCGGCTAAAGTTTTATTCGAACCGATACAAACTAAAACCTCTTGGGCAATCTGATCGTCTTGAGTTAGATAGTGAACATCATTAGACGCCACAATCGGAACGCTACAAATTTTAGACGCTTCGATAATAAAATTATTAATCATCTTCTGCGCATCACTACCCTGCGGAAGTGTACGAGATAACTCTAAGTAAAAACGATCATCAAAAATTTCTTTTAATTTTCGAATTTTAGCTAAAGCAGCTTCTGGACCTTCTTTTAAAAGAGTTCCAATAACTTCACCGCGTGAAGTTCCGCTTAAGCAGATTAAATTTTGCGAGTAATCTTTTAAGATGTCGTAATCGATACGCGGTTTCCAGTAGAAACCTTCTTGGTAACCGACAGAAGATAACTTACAAAGATTTTGGTAACCTTCTAAATTTTGCGCTAAGAAAACTAAACGTTGTGGTCCTAAAGCAATTTCAGAATATTTGGCATTGGGGTCTTGTTTTTTTTCTAAACGCGAACCCGGCGCCATAAAAGCTTCTAAACCTAAAATCGGTTTTACATCTTTGTCTTTACAAGCAAAGTAAAACTCAATCGCGCCGAACATATTTCCATAATCAGTTAAAGCTACCGAAGGCTGTTGGTATTCAGCCGCCTTTTTAGCGATAGCTTTAACTCGGCACGAGGCCTCTAAAAGAGAGTATTCTGAGTGGACGTGTAAGTGCGAAAATGACATACCCTAAATTTACCGTCTCGAGAGTTATGTTTCAAAACTTCCGACGCCTTATGCAGTGTATAATATCGATTAAAGTTTTAGCACTATTTGCAGCAAATCGAGCTCTGTTTTAGATTATTAAAGCAGCATTTTTTACGTAAAGTTTGGAGAACTTATGAAAATTTATTCAGATATTACTAAAACCGTCGGAAACACGCCACTTGTTAAGCTTCAGCGCCTGAATCAGGGCTTAAAAGCTGAGCTATTATTGAAACTAGAATTCTTTAATCCATTAGGATCAGTCAAAGATCGTATCGGCCTTAACATGATCGAAGGGGCCGAAGCCTCTGGAAAACTTAAACAAGGAATGACTGTTCTTGAACCTACGAGTGGAAATACGGGCATCGCCTTAGCGTTTGTTTGCGCTGCGAAAGGTTACCCACTGACAATCATTATGCCTGATACGATGTCGCAAGAAAGAAGAACTTTGCTTTTACTTTTAGGCGCAGAATTAATTTTAACTCCAGGGCCATTAGGTATGCGCGGCGCGATTGCTAAAGCGCTAGAGATGGCTGATAACGATAAAAAATATTTTATCCCCCGCCAGTTTGAAAATCCTGACAACCCATCTATTCACGAAAAAACCACAGCGCTTGAAATCTGGAACGACACTGAAGGAAAAGTTGATATCGTAGTTTCTGGTGTTGGTACCGGTGGAACAATCACAGGTGTAAGTAAAGTTTTAAAACAGAAAAATCCGAACGTTAAAATGGTGGCTGTTGAGCCCACAGAAAGCCCCGTGTTAAGCGGTGGAAAACCTTCGCCACATAAAATTCAAGGTTTAGGTGCTGGATTTATTCCACCAGTTTTAAATACCAAAGCCATTGATCAGATCGAACAAGTTTCAAGCGAAGAATCTTTAGCTATGGCTAAAAAAGTGATTAAGAGCGAAGGTATTCCTGTGGGAATCAGCTCTGGCGCAGCCATTGCTATCGGATTAAAACTTGCGGCTTTAGACGAGAACAAAGGTAAAAATATCGTGGTGATCGTTCCAAGTTATTCTGAAAGATATTTATCAACGTTATTAGCTGATCCTGAACGCTCGCAGGCGCAAGCGTTAGTGACATCGACTGTGAACGAAGACTATTTAAAGAAAGTACCAGTACAAGAGGGCGTATAGCCTCTATTCCCACTCAATCGTAGCCGGTGGTTTTGATGTAACATCGTAAACCACGCGGTTAATGCCTTTAACTTTATTTGTGATTTCATTCGAAACTTTTTTAAGAAAGCTTGAAGGAAAATCAAACCAGTCGGCAGTCATTCCATCAATTGAAGTGACTGCTCTTAATGCAAGAACCGAATCATACGTACGACCATCACCCATCACACCGACAGTTTGCACAGGTAAGATTACACAGAACGCTTGCCAGATCTGATCGTAAAAACCTTCACGGCGTAAAGCTGAGATATAAACATCGTCGGCTTTTTTAAGGACTTCTAATTTTTCTTTCGTCACTTCACCGATCACACGGATACTAAGACCCGGGCCTGGGAATGGATGACGACCGATCATTTCTTGTGGAAGGCCCAATTCAGAACCCAGCTTACGAACTTCGTCCTTAAATAAATAACGAACCGGCTCTACAAGCTTAAGATTCATTTTTTCTGGCAAACCACCCACGTTGTGATGCGATTTAATTGTGACACTGCCACCAACGCTTGAAACAGATTCAATCACGTCAGGATAAAGTGTTCCTTGCGCTAAAAATTTAATTTTACCACCAGCATGTTTTAATTCATCACCAATCACTTGATCAAATACATCGATAAATGTTTTACCAATGGCTTTACGTTTTTTCTCGGGATCAGTAAGGCCAGCTAACGCTGTTAAAAATTCTTTTTCTTTATCAACGCCGTGAACATTTAAACCAATTTTTTTATACATCGCTAAAACGTTTTCAAACTCATTTAAACGAAGTAAACCGTTGTTAATAAACACGCAATGAACACGCTCAGCGCCTAACACTTTTGTTAAAAGTGTAGCTACTACACTTGAATCAACACCACCTGATAGAGCACATAATACGTGATCTGTAGGCCCTACAGTTTTTAAAACCATATCGGTACATTCACTGACGAGTGATTTTGCATTCCAGTCAGCTTTAACTTTGAATGTTTCTAAAAATGCCTGAAGAACTTCTTTACCGTATTCTGAATGAGAAACTTCGGGATGATATTGTAAAGCCCAGTATCTGTCTGAATAAAATCCGGCGATATGATCTTCTGTTGTACAAAGTAATTGTGCACCCGTTGGAATTTTTGTAACCACGTCACCGTGGCTCATCCACACGTTTACTTTGTTTGGAATATTGTTAAATGCTTTTTTCCATTCTACGGGTTTGTGGCCGTATTCACGATGTTTCGCTGATTCAACAGCGCCACCCATTTGGTGTGCTAAAAGTTGCATGCCGTAACAAATGCCAAGTACTGGAGCTACTTCTAAAACTTCTTTGACATCTTTTGTTGGAGATTCTTTTTCGTAAACTGAAAACGGACCACCACTTAAGATAATTGCATCAGGTTTAAAATTTCTGATCTCTGTGATATCTGTTTTGTAACTTTTAATTTCACTGTAAAACCCGAGCTCACGTAAACGACGGGCGATTAGCATTGTCACTTGTGAACCAAAATCTAAAATTAATACTTTTGAGTGCTGTAACATAATTTAAAACTATTCCATTCTGTAATTCGGAGCTTCTTTAGTAATACTGACATCATGAACATGAGATTCTCTTAAGCCTGAGCTTGTGATTTGCACAAACTGCGCTTTAGCCTGAAGCTCTTCAATATTTCTGGCACCTAAGTACCCCATACCTGATTTTAATCCACCAACTAGTTGATGAATGATTCCACTTGCACTTCCTTTGTAAGGAACTTTTCCTTCGATACCTTCTGGTACTAGCTTATCTTCTTCGGCTGTATCCATTTGACCGTAACGATCTTTCGAACCTTGTGCCATCGCACC
Organism: Pseudobdellovibrio sp.; assembly: GCA_023701385.1. Taxonomy (GTDB): domain Bacteria; phylum Bdellovibrionota; class Bdellovibrionia; order Bdellovibrionales; family Bdellovibrionaceae; genus Pseudobdellovibrio. Next base: position 36,295 of record JAMPXC010000018.1, on the reverse strand, counting down.
TAATGAACCCATGCCGCGGTAAACTTTGTACGTACGGCCTTGGTATAACACTGTTTCACCCGGTGATTCTTCAGCACCCGCTAAAAGATTACCGATCATCACTGAGTTTGCACCTAATGCTAAAGCTTTAGTGACATCGCCAGAGTATTTAATACCGCCATCAGCGATAATTGTTTTTCCTAATTTTTTAGCTACCGCAGCACATTTCATCACCGCAGAAATTTGCGGCATACCAACGCCCGCTACCACACGTGTTGTACAGATTGAACCTGGGCCCACACCGACTTTTACGATATCAGCACCGTGCTCGATTAAAGCTTTTGTCGCTTCCTCTGTAACAACATTACCCGCAACAAGAACTACGTCTTTGTATTTGCTACGAACGTATTTAACCATTTCAATTACATTTTTAGAATGACCGTGAGCTGTATCTACACAAAGTACATCAACTTTATTGGCAATGAGCGCATCAACACGATCGGTGCTCCCCGGTCCTACACCAACGGCAGCCCCCGTCACTAAACGACCATGAGTATCTTTTGTGGCTTGTGGGAAGGCTTTTGATTTTTCAATATCTTTAATTGTGATTAAACCCTTTAACTGCCCCTCTTTATCAACGACAGGCAATTTTTCAATGCGGTGTTTTTGTAAGATTTTTTTCGCTTCTTCTAACGTCGTGCCCACAGGTGCGGTCACTAAATTTTCTTTAGTCATAATATTTTTAATAGGTTGATTTACATTTGTTTCAAAACGCAAATCGCGGTTTGTAAGAATACCTACTAATTTACCTTGAGATGTAATTGGCACACCAGAGATCGAATACTTCGCCATAACTTGAAGGGCTTCATTCACATAGTGATCTGGAGAAAGTGTGATGGGATCTTGAATCATACCTGACTCGTATTTTTTAACTTTTTCAACTTGAAAGGCCTGATCTTCGATCGACATATTTTTGTGGATGATGCCAAGACCGCCGTTTTGCGCCATGATGCGGGCGATTCGGTGCTCAGTCACTGTATCCATCGCGGCTGAAATCACCGGTGCATTTAAATAAATGTCTTTGGCAAAATATGATTTTGGAATAACTTCTGTAGGTACAACTTCAGAGTATTGCGGCACCAGTAAAATATCATCAAACGTTAATGCCATCATTAAATCTTTATTCGACATAAAATCTCCTCTGCTGTCATGAATAAACACGTCTCAAAAATTGTAGTCTTTTTGACCAAAGACATCATGGTATTTATCCCGAACCCTAGACTATAGAACTGAGAGCTAACACCATGAAATCTTATTTTAGCTGTAAGCTTTCAGTAGGTCATTTTTACCCATATTTCAAATTGATTGTTTATATGTTTATGATACATATTGTGTATGCAAAATCTTGATCTGAATTACCTCAAATACTTCTATTATGTTACGCACGAAAACGGCTTCACAAAAGCAGCTGACGTTTTACACGTACAACAGCCAGTGATAAGCCGCGCCGTAAAACTTTTAGAAGAACAATTAGGATTTAAGCTTTTAGAAAGGCAGAAAAAACAAATCATCCTGACAGCACAAGGGCGCCAAGTTTATCACATAGCGCAAAAAATTTTTCAGCACACAGATCAAATCACTGCCTATGCTAAGGATTATCAAGAGCAAACATCAGGAGATTTATGCTTTGCCACATCAGATTCACTTTCTCCTGATATCTTAGGGCCACTGCTTGCACAGATCAAAAAACAATACCCACAAATTCGCCCAATTCATCACGCAGGGCCCGCCCATTTTCTGTTAGATCAAATCACTGAAGGAAAAATTGAATTTGGCTTATTTTTTAATGTTCCAGAATTAACACCGGATCTTGAAAAAACAAAACTCGCCCAAATCCCCTTTGTGTTTGTGATTTCAAAAGAGCAGGCAAAAAATAAAAGTGTTTTAGAATCTTTTATCGCTTCACGCGAGCAAGGAAAGATTGAAACGTTTAAACTTCCGCTTTTTGACAAATACAAACAGCTTCACAAAAACGCCCAGATCACAGCGATTTCAAGCAGCTCTATCGCCAGAAAAGATATGGTGTTAAATGGTTTGGGTGTTACAGTACTTCCGCATTTTTTAACTCAATCTGAACTTAAAAATGGGCTACTAAAATCAATTGGCGAAGGTGAACACTTCTTATCGTTGCATTTAGTTGAAAGAAAAAGTTCTTATCGATCAAAACTAAAACAGTTTGTCTTAACTGAAATTAAAAAAATTGTAGAGAAATAGTTTAAAACTTTAAGGTACGAATTATTCGTACCAAGTTTTATAAAGAAGATAATTATCTGCCGACTGATCTAAAAACTTAATTTCCTCTTCAGTCAGTTTACGTTTAAATACCGCCGGGCGACCCATAATTAAAGAATAGGGTTCAAACTTTTTACCTTCAGTCACTAAGCTTCCAGCACCGACCACTGAATGTTCGCCGATTTCAGCTCCATCCATAACGATAGAACCCATACCGATTAAACATTTACGACCGATTGTGCAACCGTGAAGAATAACGCTGTGGCCGATCGTCACACGATCATCAATCTTACAAGAGTACTTACCATAGGTGCCGTGTAAAACCGAGCCATCTTGAATATTAGTTTCAGTGCCAATTGAGATTGGCATCACGTCACCGCGAATAGTTACGTTATACCAGATAGAGGCACGATTACCGACAACCACATCACCGATAATACGGGCGTTATCAGCGACAAATACATTTTCACCAAGAATAGGTTTTTTACCACGAGCTTCGATAATCATTAGTGAAGTAACTCCTTCTTAACGGCTACATTACGCTGCTGCATAACAATGTGAGCTGTTTCGTCCATAGAAGTTGTCGACATCACTTTTGATTTTTGAATAAAACTTTTTGTCGCAAAGAATGGAACTTTTAAATGTAGACAAAGGCTCATCGCCTCATCAGCACGAACTTTAATGCTTTGGTAACGAGGATGCCCCGTCATAAAAATACGAACGTATTGGTGATTACCGGTAATTTCGATAAACACACAACGATCAATCTTAATATCAAGACTTGCTAACAACTTATCTAAAAACGTATGTGGCGAAGTTGCAATTTGTGTAGGGCTTGATTGTGATAAAGCGACTCCCGCTTCGATTTGCGTAACAGCCACTGGAAGAGTGTGTTCACCCAAAGCGTCTTTTAAAATTAAAAACGGACGAGAGTTGTCATTATTTAAACTTAAACCATAAGGTTTAAGCTCAACTAAATCATCATCGTCGAAATTAAATTTTTCGTCTTGTTGAGCGTTAAATAAAAAGTCTGCCTTAAGCTGGTGATCAACAACCATTACTGAACCTGTAGACCTGCTGCGACTGCGCCGACAAGTTCTCCACGGAATACGTTAGGTGTTGCCGTCATAATGCGAACCGGAACAGTTTTGCCGATGAGGTCTTTAGAACCTAAGAAGTAAACTGACTTATTCTGCGTGCTGCGTCCGAAAGCTTTACCTTGTTCGTTAACTGATTCAACAAGCACGTTTAAAGTTTGGTCTTTGTATTTAGCCACTAATTCAAAAGCTAATTTATCATGAACATCGAATAAATAATTTAAGCGGCGGTTTTTAACTTCTTCAGCCACTTGGTCTTCAAACTTAGCCGCTTTTGTGAACGGACGCGGTGAATACATGAAAGCAAAAATAGTTTCAAAGCCCACTTCCTCAACCATTCTTACTGTGTCATTGAAATCTTCTTCAGTTTCACCAGGGAAGCCTACAATGATGTCAGTCGATAACACTAAGTTCGGGATGATTTTTTTCATCTGGTTGATTTTAGCAATGTATTCTTCACGCGTGTAATTACGGTTCATGCGCTCTAAAATTTTAGTGCTGCCCGCTTGGAACGGAAGATGAACGTATTCACAGATCTTATCTTGGTGATCTGCCATCACGTGCATTAACTTTTCATTAAAATCTTTAGGGTGCGACGTCGTGTAACGGATACGCTCGATACCAGTTTCTAAAGCGACTTTTTTAAGTAAGTCAGCAAAGTCATGACCATCTTCAGATTTATACGAATTTACGTTCTGACCAAGAAGAGTCACTTCTTTTACACCACGTTGAATTAATGTACGTACGTCTAACAGAATGTGTGATAACGGACGAGATTTCTCGCGACCACGCGTGTACGGCACGATACAGAATGTACAGAAATTATCACACCCTTTAGTGATATTTACGAATGTCGATACGCCCGGGTTACGCACTAAAGTTTCAACGTGGTAAGGCGCACGGTGTTCGAATTTTGCATTAACTGCTTTCGTACCTGATTCAAAAACCTGAGATACTAAGTTTGGAAGATTGTCGATATTGTCTGTACCGAATACGAAATCGATTAACGGTTGATTTTTAATTAAGTTTTCTTTTTCCTGTTGGCCAACGCATCCGCCAACGCCGATTTTTAAGCCTGGGTTTTTCTCTTTTAATTTTTTAAAAGTTCCCACTTCTGAATAAACTTTATGAACTGGCTTTTCACGGACTGAACAGGCGTTAATGATAATTAACGAAGCTTCTTCTGGAGTTTGAACTGGCGTGAAGTTTGCCATCTCTAATAACGAGTGCATACGCTCAGTATCGTTCACGTTCATTTGGCAGCCGTAAGTAGAAATATAAACGCCACGGCCTAAACCTACATCGTTGTTTAAGTAGTTTTTTGGAATATTTAGAAAATTTTCTTCTGTCGTGACATTGACATCCGTCATTGCGAGCTCATCCTTTTTTGGCGTAGCCAAAACATATATTATTCTGGTTGTGAAACGTGAGACCAAGAGATATAAAAAACCCCTCTGTAACAGTCAACTTATGATCACCAACCGTGAATAAAAGAGCTTGTTTACAAGAATAGGATTAGTGCATGAACCCACGTTATAAAGTCAGCCAAAAATGGACCGCTTTCCCACCGGAGTTTAGCGAACAAATTAGATCAGTTTTTGTGCAAAATTTCGAAAAACAGCTGGGAAAAACCATGAGTCTGTCGGTCGATGGCCGTATTTACCAAAAAGAAATAACGCTTCGCATTGGGCTACACTCAAAAGGCGAACTTAAGCACTTTAACTTTGAGGCTTCGGTAGATCTTCCCCCTAATCCTGCTAATGACGAAAATAAGATTTTTGAAACGATTTCTGTGGCCGTTGATGCGCTTGCATCTCTTGTGGCTGAATACTTTGAAAACGATCAAGACATTGAACTTCCGTACACATGGACCGAATCAACTTTTGAAGGCAAAAAAGTTTGGGTTCAACATTCAACAGAAAACCCAGACCTTGAAGCTGAAGCTAACAAGCTCTTAGGTCTAGCTGATGACGACGGTGTTTTAAAAAACGCTGAAGATGAAAAATCTGAAGACGTATTAGATGCAACTGAAGAAGAATTTGATGAATTTGCAGAGAATCTTTCAAGCGAACCGCAAATGTTCAAAAAAAAGAAAAAGGATGATTTACACTAACTAAAAAATCAGTCACGATTAACTCATGGCTGAAGTTAGAGATATTCCTAAAGACACCATTCTATTTTACGAGGGAGAAATCCCCGACAACATGTACGTTGTAAAAAAAGGGGCTTTCGACATTATCAAAAAAATCGACGGCAAAGATGTTAAAGTCAGCGAAGCCAAAGAAGGCCAACTTATTGGTGAAATGGCACTTTTCGATTTAAAACCAAGATCAGCAACAATCAAAGCTAATCAAGATTCAGCAGTAGTTGTTTTACCTTATGTAAATTTATTAGATCAGTTAGAAAAATTACCAGCCTGGGTAAAAATCGTGATGCGTACCTTGTCTGATAACTTACGTAAAACGACGGAACAGTTAACGAAGAAATAATTTTAAAATCTAAATGCTCTTGTTTTGGGTTTACAGAGTTAAAAAGTGTAAAACCAAAACAAGAGCAAAAAAAAAGGAAGCTTATAAGCTTCCTTTTTTCACCTTCAGTCTTTCGAACTAGTAATCGCCGTCTTCATCCATACTCGGAGCTTCTCCGATACCACGGATTTCGTCAGCGAAGCTTTGTGTTTCCTCGTCGTTTCCGTCGATTTCGTTCAGTGCTGATTCGTCGATTTCAAGTTCTTGAATCGCCGATAAGAATTCTTTTTCAGATTTAAGATCTTTTTTAATCATCTCTAAGAATTTATCTGGGTAACGTGAAGTTAAATCTTCTACGTATTTTTCTAACTTACCATCTTGTAAGATAGATTTTCTGATTTGGATTTTTTTCCAAAGTAATAAGTAATGGTAACGGCAGTAACCTTCAACGCTAGCTACTTGGTCGCAATCACGTACGCGACATAAACGACGGCCTTCAGAATCAGTTAGATAAATTTCTTCATCTTTTTGCTCTTCCTCTTCGTCATCCGTTAAATCTAAGTTTTCTTCTTCGTCTTGCTCTTCAACGTCTTTTAAATCGTCTTCGTAGTCAGAGATTTCAGAATCGCCGAAATTATCATCAAACGAGAAATCGTCATCATCTTCAGTTGATTTCTTCTCAGCTTTTTTCGATTTAGTTTTAAGCTTGGCGTCAGCCTTAGGTGGTTTAACGCTCTCAGCCACAACCGCTTTAGCTTCAACTTTTTTAGGAGCTTCTGTTTTCTTAACGGCTGGTTTAGCCTCTTTTTTAAGAACAACTTTAGCTTTAGGTGCGGGCTTAGCAGCAGGTTTAACTGCTACTTTTGCCTGAACTTTAGCTTTTACCACAGTTTTAGCTGCAGGTTTTGCCTTAGCAACGGGCTTAACCGCTACTTTTGCTTTAATTTTAGACGCAATCTTCTTAACTATTGATTTAGCCACCGAAAACTCCTGATGAGATATACAAAATAGCGTTGCGACATATACCAAAAACTGTCAACGGGTTTTATTTTAATTTTTTTTCAGTGTCGTGTTAGAATATAGTGCTTTTACTTGAATTTAAAATTTAACAAAGGAATGTCGGGCCAAGCCCGCAAGGAAATAATGTATGGAAAAAATCGTAATTGTGTCAGCCCAAAGAACTCCAGTTGGAAGTTTTCAAGGTCAACTATCTACATTAGCTGCTCCCCGTTTAGGTGCTATCGCTATTAAATCTGCTTTAGAAAAAGCGAACGTTAAAGCCACTGATATCGATGAAGTTATCATGGGTGAAGTTTTAACGGCGGGTGTTGGCCAAGCTCCAGCGCGCCAAGCAGCGATCTATGCTGGTATCACTAATTCAGCTGTTTGTATGACAATCAACAAAGTTTGTGGATCTGGTTTAAAAGCCGTTATGCTTGCTGCAGATTCTTTACGTTTAGGTCACGCGACAGTAGCTGTTGCCGGTGGACAAGAAAATATGTCACTAGCTCCGCACTTATTAGAAAACTCTCGTAACGGTTACCGTATGGGCGCAGTTTCTATGGTCGATTCAATGATCAAAGACGGTCTATGGGATCCATACAATAACTTCCACATGGGAAATGCTGCTGAAATTTGTTCTCGCGAATTTTCTTTCTCTCGTGAAGCGCAAGATGCCTTCGCTATCGATTCTTACAAAAAAGCCCAAGCCGCTACTGCTGCAGGCCATTTCAAAAATGAAATCGCTGATGTAGTTATCGAAGGTAAAAAAGGTAACGTGACTGTTAACATCGATGAAGAACCCACAAAAGCTATGTTTGATAAAATGCCAGGTTTGAAACCAGCTTTTGAAAAAGATGGAACTATCACTGCCGCTAACGCTTCAAAAATCAATGACGGTGCTGCCGCTGTTGTTTTAATGACTGAATCAGAAGCTAAACGCCGTGGTTTAAAACCACTTGCTGCCATCGTTTCTCAAGCGACATTTGCTCAAGATCCTAAGTACTTTACAACAGCTCCAGTTGGCGCGATTAAAACATCGTTACAACTGGCTTCATTAAACGTAAATGACATCGATCTTTTCGAAATCAACGAAGCGTTTGCAAACGTAACAATGGCTGCCCAAAAATCTTTAGAAATTCCAATGGAAAAAATCAACGTGCACGGTGGCGCGATTGCGATTGGTCACCCAATCGGTGGATCAGGCGCCCGTATTTTCACTACACTTGTACACGGTCTTCACACACGTAATGCTAAACGTGGTTTAGCTACACTTTGTATTGGTGGCGGTGAAGCTGTTTCTGTTATCGTGGAGAAAATCTAAGATGTCTTCTAAAGTTTACGCTAACGCTAAAGAAGCTTTAAAAGGAGTTGCTGACAACATGACAATGTTAGTTGGTGGCTTTGGGCTTTGCGGTATTCCTGAAAATTGTATCGAAGCTTTACGCGATTCAGGCGTTAAAGGTTTAACTTGCGTAAGTAACAACGCAGGCGTTGATGATTTCGGTTTAGGTTTATTATTACAAACTCGCCAAATTAAAAAAATGATGTCTTCTTACGTAGGTGAAAACGCTACGTTTGAAAAACAATTCATGTCTGGCGAATTAGAATTAGAATTTTGCCCGCAAGGCACATTAGCTGAACGCCTGCGCGCCGGAGGTGCCGGAATTCCTGCGTTCTACACGCCGACGGGTGTAGGCACTAAAATCGCTGAAGGCAAAGAAGTTCGTCAATTTGAAGGCCGTGATTTCGTTTTAGAAAAAGGTATCGTTGGTGATTTCGCATTTGTTAAAGCTTGGAAAGGCGACAAATTCGGAAACTTAGTTTTCAGAAAAACAGCTCGTAACTTTAATCCGATGATTGCAACTGCTGGAAAAATTACAGTAGCTGAAGTTGAAGAATTAGTTGAAGTGGGCGAACTTGATCCAGATCAAATCCACACACCTGGCGTTTACGTGCAAAGAATTTTCAAAAGCACTAACTTACAAAAACGCATCGAACAACGTACTGTAAGAAAAGGATAAGACGATGCCCTTAAATAAAGAACAAATTGCTCAACGTATTTCTCAAGAAGTTCAAGATGGCTACACTGTTAATCTTGGTATCGGTATTCCCACTCTAGTTGTGAATTACATTCCCGCATCTAAAACTGTTATGTTTCAGAGCGAAAATGGACTTCTAGGCATGGGACCATTTCCGATGGAAGGTACTGAAGATGCAGACCTTATTAATGCCGGAAAACAAACTGTAACAGCTCTTAAAGGCGCTAGTTTCTTTTCTAGTGCAGATTCATTTGCGATGATTCGCGGTGGTCACATTGACTTAACTGTATTAGGTGCAATGGAAGTTGACGAACAAGGATCAATCGCTAACTGGATGGTTCCTGGTAAAATGGTTAAAGGTATGGGCGGCGCTATGGATTTAGTGGCTGGTGCAAAAAACGTGATCGTGGCTATGCAACACGTCGATAAAGAAGGTAATTCAAAGCTTCGCACGAAATGCACTCTGCCGTTAACAGGTGTAAAATGTATCAAAAAAATCGTTTCTGATTACGGCGTAATCGACGTAACAGATAATGGTTTTGTCTTACGTGAATACGCGCCTGATTTAACAGCTGAAGCTGTGGTAAAAGCGACTGAAGGTAAAATGACAATCGCTCCTGACTGCAAACCAATGAAGTTTTAATATGGGAGAGATTTCTATCTCTTCTATGTTTGCCTCCTTTGTATTTAGTGTGATCGGCTTTTGGCTTTTTAAACAAGGCCGAAGCCGCGCAGAGGTGCGTTTAATGCTCATTGGGCTTGCGATGATGGGTTACACTTATGTAACTTCATCGCCTGCTGCTGACTGGGGTATTGGCGTTGCCCTGTGTGGATTAGCCTATATGTTCTGGGCGTAATCTAGAATTAAAACTCGAGAAGAAATTTCACGAAACTCAGCGCAAATGAACAATTCTTGCGCTTTTACTACTAGGGCCACTCTGACATTCTAAACTTGGCCTTACACTTGCTTTAGTCGATACCGAACCACTAACGGAGACTAAAACAAAATGAAAACAGTTCTTATTGGATTATTGCTATTATCACTCAAAGCTTTTGCTCAGCTGCCACCTTCAGCTGCTGTAACTGGTGTACGCATCGACGGATCAGGTTGCGATGCAGGTTCTGCAAATGCCATTATCACTTCAGACTTAAATTACTTAAGCGTACTTTATGATCGTTTCTCTGTAGAATTAGGTAAAGGCACTGTGAATCCAGGTGATTCAAACGATGAAAAAAATTGTTCTATCATCGTAGATATTAACGTTCCACACGGTTGGGCTTTTGATTTTGATCAAGTTGATTACCGTGGTTTCGTTGAAGTAACGAATGCAGGTGCGGTAGGTTACCAATTTATCAAAGCAGAAATCGAAGGCGGAAAAGCTTTTGGTTTTGAACAAAAATTATTTAAAGGGCCAATTAATCAGAACTACGTAGTTTCTGTAAAAAACCAAGCTCCTGGTATTTTAGGAAGTTTCGGTAATATCGGTAAAATCGGTGGCGCTGTAGCTTGTTTAGCTGGTGGTCAAAATATTCGCGTAAAAATCAAATCACAAATTGGTGTTAAAAGCTTAATAAAATTCTTAAAACCAAGAGCTCGTCTGGTGATCGATTCAACAGACGCGGCCTTTGGTCAAAGATTAAAATTTAAATGGAGACGTTGCGGCTAGTTTTGATTCGCCTCATCGGCGAACCTTATCCTAAAGGTGCCTAAATCTCTTTAACTGAGGCAAATCTTAGAGGCAGCTGTGAATCAGCTGCCTTTTTAAATTCTTCGCCACCAAGTGTGTGTACGTGCAACGAATTTGTTTTACCTTTTTCAGCAATCGGCTGACCTAAAGTAAAAATAATCTTATCACCCGTCTTACCTAAGCCATTTTCAATCAACAGTTGTTCTACTTGAGAAATAATATCTCTTAAAGAACCGTACGGTTGTAGAGTTAACGTTTGCAAACCCCAAAGAATTTCTAAACGGTTTAACACTTCAACATCTGTAGTGATCGCAATGATTTGCGCTTTTGGACGGAACGTTGAAATAATCTGTGCTGTTTTTCCTGAAGTTGTTAAGCACACAATCGCCGACGCGTTTAATTTTAAAGCTGAAAGCGCCGAACTTGCTGCAATGGCCGCCGGTGTTGATAACAATTCATTCTCTAAAGAAAGCTTGTAGTAGTTTTCTTCAGATTTTTCTACTTCAAGAATAATTTCGTGCATCGTACGAATCGCTTTAAATGGGTATTTTCCACTCGCTGATTCAGCTGAAAGCATTAAAGCATCTGTTCCATCTAACACGGCATTAGCAACGTCTGTGATTTCGGCACGCGTTGGGCGCGGATTTTCAACCATTGAATCAAGCATTTGTGTGGCTGTGATTACGGGCTTTCCTAATTTATTACATAAAGAAATAATTCTTTTTTGCGAGCTTGGTAAACGGCTTTGACCGACCTCAACAGCTAAGTCACCACGGGCGACCATCACGACATCAGATAAACGCACGATCTCTTCTAGATTTTCAAGTGCTTCTAACATTTCAATTTTAGCCACAATGCGAGCCGGAGACTTATGAGAATCAATAATTTCACGTAATTGACGAATATCTTTACCAAAACGCACGAAACTTAAAGCAATGTAATCAACACCATTTTTTAAACCGAAATCTAAATCTTTAAGATCTTTTTCAGTCATCGCCTCAACGGGAAGCATAACACCAGGAAGATTCATCCCTTTACGGTTTTTTAAAATTCCACCGTAGATGACTTTGGCTTCTAAAGCTTTTTCGCCCACTTTTAAAACTTCAAGTTCGATAAGGCCGTCATCGATTAAAATTCTATTACCTGGTTTAGCCGCTTTACAAAGCTCTTTAAAATCACTAGGAATTAAACCTTCTTTACCTAACACATCTTCAATCGTTACGTTGACAACTTGGTTTGGACTCAAGTTGATCGAACCTTTTTCAAAAAGACCTACGCGAACTTTTGGGCCTTGAAGATCTTGCAAGATTGTAACTGGCGCATTAAGTTCTTTTGATTTTTCACGAACAGCATGAATCACTTTCAAATGATCTTCATGTGTACCATGGCTGAAATTAAGTCTTGCGACATTCATTCCGGCGCGAATGGCCTTACTGATATTTTCTGGGTCTTGAGTGGCTGGTCCGATTGTGGCTACGATTTTTGCTCTACGATGTGCTAACATTGAACCAGAATAGCGAGTTATTGAACGAAAGTCCTTTTAAAAAAAGTTTCTTTGTTTTTACGCTGCTCTTCACGAATGCGCTTCATACGCTCGGCTTCTTGTTTTTTCTCTTCTTCAACCGAAGCAATTCGACGAGTCAAAATCTTCTTATGAAGAACCACATCTTGCTTGAAGCTTTTGTTGTAAATGGGCGAAATGTTTTTGTATTCAGCCTTTAATGATTGGATATTGTTGTAAAAGCCCGAAAGCTTTTTAATAAATGGTTCGCGGTCTAAAAGATATCTTTCAGGCTCATCATCAGTGAATTTATAGGCATAAAAATCCTTACCATCAATCACTTCAACCTGGTCTTTAGTAATGTCTGCGTACGATGGGAACTTCGTTAGCGCCACCCCTTTTACACTGATAGGTAACTTAGAGGCTGTGATAATAAAACCACCCACAACCGGCTCCAGATTAAGCTTTGCGAAATCTAAAACCTTCACCACCGCATTTTTTAAAAAGACAAATTCAGTTTTACCAATAACTGATTTGTGACGTGTGATCGATTTAAAGGTGCACGGTAAAGTTTGTTTAGTCAGACAATCTGATGGCTGACTAACGATCTGATCGTCTTTAAAGCTTACAGCTTTATGATCGTCGTGTTTTTCTTCATGAGATTCTCCATGATCACCGGCATAGGCCGTTAACGATACTAACATCACTAAAGACAGCGCGATTTTTTTCATAATTATTCTACCTTTAAGCCGCTGAAATCAGATTTAATAATTCCATTGATTTTGTACGCATCTTCTTTGCGATTAAGTGCTGAATAAGATTTTGATAACCACTGAAGGCCACGCCCTGTCCAATAAGATTGTGGGTACTGAAGAACCATATTATCTAAAGTATCTATGCAAGATTCGCTGATTTTAAAGTTACCACACTGAAGGGCGATCGATTCATAATCTGCACGCGCTAAATGATCATCATTGGCCGTGGTCTTTTTGATTTTTTCGACCATTCCTAAGGCTTCTGCGTATTTCTTTTTTTGTTTTAATTCACTGATTCGTAAAAAATAGAACTCAGAAAGATCCACTTCTTTATGTTTCATCTTAGATAACGCTTTTTGAACATCACCATCAACTGAAGCGATATTTCTGCTTCCAGAACTTTGCGAGCTTTCAAGTTTAACTAATTGAATTTCTAGCTTTTTTTGCTCCAGAGCTTGCGACAGAAACTGAATGCGTTTTTTATCGAATTCTGAGCCTTCCATATAAATGTCAAAGCAAATATAAAATGACGACAGGCCAAAAAGTAAAAATAAGCTCAAAAATAGATACTGGTAACTTCTGCTCATGTCTCACATTTCGGCAATCCTTAGACTAAAGTTAAGAAAATCCGTAATGTTATGCAGAAAAAGATGACTGAAAACCGCGATCTTATTAGCTTCAGGGTTCGTTTTTTATGTTATTGGGGAATAGATGAATAAAGCTGAGTTAGTTACGGCAGTTTCGGATAAAACTAAACTTTCAAAGTCTCAAGTTGAGACAATGATCAACACGACATTAGAAGTTATCCAGAAGACCGTGTCTAAGGGCGAAGAAGTAAAAATCGTTGGCTTTGGCTCATTCCAAATCCAAGCGCGCAAAGCTAAGACTGGCCGCAACCCAAAAACAGGCGAAACTCACAAAATTCCTGAATGCTCTATTCCCCGCTTCAAGCCCGGAAAAGAGTTTAAACAATTAGTCGATAAAAAGAAAAAATAATTTCTAAAATTTGTCGAATTTAGATTTAAATGATGATGGCCATGAGTCGATAATTTCGACCGCCTCGTAGTACGCTTGCGTGAAGTGTTTGCCTTGCAAATCTTTAACTAGCAACTGTTTGTGTTGTGGTAATTTTAAAATCTTTTTTTGGAAGGCGGTATAAACTTTTTCGCCCATGATTCCACCTAAGATTTGTGCTGCTGTGGCGTAGCTTTTTTTGTTGCGGCTGACGCTGTTTTTCTTCTGAACAAACGATAGATCTTGGAATGTGGCAAAGCGCACTTCGTTTAATTTTTGCTCTAAGGATAAGACTAAAGCTTCTTTACCCTTGTCCGAAAATTGCTCTGACCTTAAAGCTTGCCGAATATCATCGAACGTGTCGGTTTTCTTTTTTGGATTAATGATCTTCGTTAAAAAATACGTAAGCATTTCTACCCATACGTTTTTTAAGAAATCTTTTTTGCCGTCGACTAACGATTTTTTATAAACACCTAATTTATACAACACAAAAAGCGCTGCTACTTTTGAGATTTGATTTAACGAAGCCCGTGCCACAAAGCCCATCTGCTGTTCTGGGCAGTAGAATGATTGGCCTGACAGAAGCATTTCTTTATAATAGGCACGTTCAACGGTTGGTAGCTTTTGAATTTTACTAAACAAAACTTCGTCGTTTACCGAATACACTTCTAAATCATCAACTTTAATTGTGATGTTTAAGATGTTATTTAAAACTTGTACGGCTTGTGAAACGTGGTCAGTTAAGTCGTAATCTTCAACTTTTACTTTTTTATCGTGGCCTGTTTCTAAGTATAATAAATAATCCTGCCATTTTACCCACGGCACTACCGACATTAAGGCCCAACGATTTGTTGATAACTTAATAAAATCAATCGTTGAGGGGTCTTTACCTTTTTTTAGAACTTTGAAATACAAATTTTCTGGACTTTGCAACAACACCACATCTGAAATTTTGCGATTTAGCTTTTTTACTTCTGAAGGAAGATGTTTTGTGGCTAAATGAAAATCCCCATACTGCACTAACATTTTACGATCTGGATGAGCTTTTAAAGCTTCAGTGATCGTAAGAGCTGTGGCTTTATCCTGATCGGCAAATTTTTTATTGCCACCGGCATTTAACGCAATAATAGGAACTTTGTTTTGACTCGCCCACTTCATTAAAGGGCGTGTGAATTCCCAAGGAAAACCCCAAGTTTTTTTCCATTCAATTTTTTTTAAGAATTCGCGCTCGCTTAGGTGACCTTGAAGATAAGTGTTAATAACCTTTTGGTGTTCTGTGAAAAAACACTCTAACCCTAAGCACACATTTTGAGCGCCAAGCTTACGCGCGATACGAAGAACCGCACGCGTTGATTGAGCCTGCGCGTGAAAATCGCCGATATAGACGATTTGGCTTTTATCCATTTGTTTAAATAGTTCTTGTTTACGGCCCACTTCCCAAGGGGAACGGTTCAGCTCTTGCTCGTAATCTTGCTGGTATTTTTGGATAGAGCGCGTACGAAAGCCTACTAAGTCTTCAACCTTACTGCGAATTCTCATGTAGTAATCATACTTAACTTTAATCATAGTCGCTTTACTCCATAACCAAAGTCACTTCACTCATAACCAAAGTCATTGCACTATGTTAATAAATGATTGCTTGATTTCAACCTTTAATCGTCAAAAAATAACATTTGGTTACAGATTTAATTTTAGGAATACAAAATATGAGTAAAAAACTGAACTTTTTGTTATTAAGTTTCTTGGCTTCAATCGGTGTTTTTGGATACCTATCTTACCATCACTATATGGTAAAACTTGGTATGGGCGGAGACTCAATCTGCTCTATCAACGAAAAAATTAATTGTGATATTGCAGCGATGAGCACTTACGCTGAAATTTTCACGATTCCAATCGCAGTACTTGGCTTAAGTTATTCAATTATTATGTTAGGCATTTTTCTTTTCGCCAAATTAGGATGGTTTGAGGAAAGTGATGGCTATAAAACAATCGTTAAAGGTTTAACAGCAGTTTCGGCAGTTTTTTCATTATTTTTATTAATTATCTCAATCGTTCAACTTAAAGCTTTCTGCCCATTCTGTATCGCGGCCTATGTTTTATCATTTATTATCCTGTTCTTAACTTGGTCGCTATATTCAGACAGCAAATTTGATTTCGCGGCCATCGCTGGTGAGAAAAATATTCTTGGCACTTTAGTAGCTGTACCTGTTTTAGCTTGGTTTATTTCTGGCTCTGTTCGCGACAACTTTGGCTTATCACAAATGGAAAAAATCGTTCCTGAAAAAGTTTATCACTGGCAACAATCACCCGTGGTTAATTTTGATAATGGTTTAGGCCTTATCAAAGGCAGCAGCGAAGCTTCAGCTCCAATTTTGACTGAATTTGCTGATTTTAAATGCCCGCACTGCAAAGTGGCTGCTGGAACAATTAAAAATTTCTTAGCAAGCAACAAAAACGTAAAAATGGTTTTTAAACCATACCCTCTAGATGGCGCTTGCAACCCGCACATTCCTTCTAAAGGCGATGGTTCACGTTGTGAATTAGCTGGCTGGGCTATATGTGGCGAAAAACTATTCCAAAAAGGTTGGGATATTCACTACTGGATCTTCGATCACCAAGATGCAATGATGCATGATTCAGATCTATCGTCTCACTTAGAACAAATGAGTAAAGAGCTTGGCGTTGACGGCGCACAATTAAAAACGTGTGCCACTTCAGCTGAAACGTACGATATCATCAAAAAATCAACTGACGAAGGCGAATTAGCAAAAATCACAGGTACACCTTCGATCTTTGTAAATGGTAAAAAACTTGAATACGGCCAATATATCGACGTTCTACGTGGCGCGATCAACAGCCTTAAGTAATTGACTTAAATATTTAAAAATTGAAAAACGTACTCAAGGGCTTTGTTAAGATAATCGTCAAACACGACGAAAAATGTCTCGCCAAGTCCTTGAACGATCTCGATCACAACGGCAGAAATCACAACCACAACAATTGAAAACCATAATGATTTCACAAGCACTGTTGTTGATTTAATATCCGAAAGACGTAATTCTTCCTGACAGGTTTCTACTTTTCTCATGACCGATTTTAACTCTTGAAAATGGTCACGGTATCTTTCACGTAATTCATTTTGTTTTGATTTTGTAAGAAGGCTCATTCCTGGAAAATTTCTTTTCGTACGAATGGCAAAAATCAAATCAATCGCGTGATTAATATAACGATCAACTCTGTCTTTAAAGTTTGGGTAATCAGAATCACGATCTAAGAAATCTTTTAAGTAAGTGATAGCGCGGTCATACTCTTCATTCGCCACAAACGTTAAAACGTTATAGCGAACGGTATCCGGCGCCCCTAGATCACTGATATCCAGGTCACTCGCTCCTCGTCGGTCTTTATATGACAATGCACCCATAGCTGATTTATCGGCATTTGAGCAAAAAAACTGCAGTCAAATCACCCGATTTAGGTCTAGTTTTAGGGTTTTAAGGCTTGCCCCTATTTCAGGTCTAGTCTGGTTATGCGACAATTATAGTGAAAACTTCAGGAGGAAGTTATGGATTTTGAGCTTAAGCATTTGGAAATGGTTCAAGGTGATACCTCAGCCGGCCGCACGACTCAAGCCACTCGATCACAGGATGTGACACCGAGATCTCTTGGTCAATCTCAGGTTTTAGAAGACCTCACTCAGCAAATTGAAGAACTTCAAAGTAAAATCAAAGTAAGTTACCGCAAATTATTACTTTATGAGACTGAGAATCAAAAATTAATTCAGGAAAAAAACGCGTTCTTTTTTGAAAATAAAATGTATGCGGAACACAATTCAGTTCTTGTAGAAAAAAACAAAGAATTACAAGAAGACCACGACAGTATGTCTGCAAAGATCGACAAGCAAGCGCTTAAAATCGAAATCGCAGAAAAGCTTATTGAAACGCAAAAAACGGATTTAAGCCGTCTTTCAAAGTTTCATGAAAAAGTTAAAAATATCATTAAGCCATTTGTTGAAAATTTAAAAGAGCAAATCGCTACTTTAACTGCTGAAAACGAGCAAAAAACTAAGCTAATCACTCAAGCTGAAAGCTATCAAACGCAGTTAGAAACTAACATCAGAACTTTAGAAGCAACGATTGAAACAAACTCTCAGCGCTACGCTAACGAGAAAAAATCGTTAATCCAAAGCTATGAAGAACAAATTCACTTTTTATCTAAAGAAATCGTTGAGCAGCAGCAAAGAACTCTAGATGCAAACAACGAAAATCTTCGTCTGAAAAAGCAAGTTGAAACGAAACACTTCGTTGAAAATGAACTTGTGAAGTACAAACGCGTACAAGACGAACATATTCAAACTGTTAACGCCTTACGTTTGAAAGAAAACGATTTACAACGTCAATTGACTGAAAGCCAATTGTCAGAATCGAACCATAAAAATCAAATGAATGTGACGAAGGCTGAGATGGAGCGCCAAACTGAATTGCTTGACGCTACAAGAAAACAATTAAGTCATAAAATCACAGAAGTAGAAGATTTAACTTTAAGACTTAAAATGCTTGAAAAATTAAATTCTAATCTTTCTTTAAATCTAAAAGATCATCAGATCTAATAGCATCAGACAAAGTCGTATAGGTCTTCATATTGATTCCTTTAAGCTCTAATAAGCGATAGAAATCATGCTGAAGGCCAACGACTTTTGCCTCAGGAATAACATTAATAGACTCAAAAAATGTGGTAATATTGGCTGACGCTGTGAATGATAGGCCTTCAAGGCAGAAAACGACCTTACGGCCCTTTAATTTTCTCTCGCACACGTCTCTAAATGGTTTATTTTGATCTGGCTCGATACGGCCTTTAATTTCAACAACTGTAACTTGGCCAACTTCATAGAACTTTGCTTGCATATTCACCCGCCTACAAGGCTTATCGAAATTACACAAAAATAGTGAATAGACCTCAGTCTTGAAGTGACAAATTATTTTTCTCTTTTTAGACTTTTATTCAGTGATTTACACTTGGATTAGACTACTTTTATTAACCATCTTATTTTGTGCCAACAACGCGCTTGCTCAAACAGGACCGACGTCGCAAACAGCCACAGCGGTTGTACCGTCCCCCTCAGAAAAACTTTCTTCAGGGGCTTTGACCACATCTAAAATTTCTGGTTTTACAATTACCGCAGAAAATTTGTACCGCGACTTAGAAAAAGGGATAGTTCAAATTTCTGGAAACGTGCAGATCATTTATCAAAACCAACATTTCAGTGCTGATTTCGTTGAAATAAATTTAAAGAAAAAACACGCGTATTTTCGTGGTCACGTAAGTATTCAAACGATCGAATACAACATCGGTGGTGACGAAATAGCTCTTGATTACTACTCAAGCCAAGCGTTAATCACCAACGGCTATGTGCAATCAAACAACATTACTTTCAAAGGAAAGCTCATCGAACAACGTGGGCCAAATACGTTCTTCGTAGCCGATGCGGATTACACAACTTGTACAAACTGCCCTTCGACTTGGAGCTTTGAAGGCAGTCAAATTCGTGCTGAGCTTGGTGGTTATGCGTTTTTAAAAAATACATTCTTAAAAGTCAGTAATGTTCCTATTTTTTGGCTACCCTACTTAGTTCTACCACTTAAGAATGAACGTCAGTCAGGTTTTTTAACTCCGGAATTTGGTTATATCCGTAACCGCGGTCTTTTCTTTTCTGAAAGTTTTTTCTGGGCCATGTCGCGCTCACAAGATTTAACCTTCACTTTAAAAAACTACGAATTGGGTGGCTTAAAAGAACTGATCGAATACCGTTATGCCATTAGTGACTTCAGTGGTGGCCAAATTAATTTTGCCCACTTTAATGATTCAGTAATTCCTAAAGATCTTGTTGAAAACGGTCTAATGGCCGAAGGCGATACATTTAAACGCTGGGCTGTTCAAGGTTACGCCCAACAAGAAATCAATGACGTAGCCCATGCGCGTGTTAAGTTAAACCAGATCAGCGATCTGCAATACCCGAAAGATTTTTACGAAGAATTTAAAACCTATGCTGAAGGTGGCTTAGAAAATCGCCTTAATATTTCGGCGCGATCTAATCACTCCTTAGCACAACTTGATTCTATCTATTACAAGCACCTTTTAGAAAGCAACCCGCTTCAGTCAAACACATCGGCTGTTCACATTTTACCAGAACTAAAATTAGATTTTACCACAACACAAATTGCTGAGAGCCCTTTCTATTTTAAATTCAACGCCCAGTACGATGCGTTTTACAGAAAAAGAAAATGGGATGACATCAGCGTAGCTGGCGACCAAAAATATGTGTCTAACGTTGCCAATGACCCCGCTTGCGATCACAACAATGTAGCCGGTTGTTCACCCTCATACGATGGTACTTTTAACCAGGGCACAGATTTCTTACGAACTGGTCAGCGTATATTTTACAAAGCTTCTTTTTTAACTCAGACATTTACACCGGTTGATTTTTTAAACGTTTCTCCAGAACTTTCTTATAACGAAGCCCACTATTTCTTTCCAGAAGGTACAGATCGCTACAATGTTCGCCAATACACGCAGCTTGATATTAATTCGCGAAGCCGTTTGTACCGTGTTTACGAATCAGAAGACCCTGATCTTAAATATAAACACGAATTAATTCCTGAACTTTCATATACGTATATTCCGTTTGTTGAGCAAAAAGCCCACCCGTTTTTCGGCAATATCCCGAATGGTGAATATGCTTTTTCATCGAAAAACAATTTAGCCGACACTGATTTAAACACGCCGTATGGCGTGCAATACGACTACCACGACCGTATTTACGACCGTCATTTAATTACACTGACGTTCTTAAATCGTGTAATCAGAAAGCGCCAATCAGATAAGTCTTATAAAAATATTTTAGATTTCCGTCTGGCACAATCTTACGACCTGTACCAAATCAATAATCCATACAGTCAAACAAACCAGCCATTATCAGACTTATCAGGTACACTGAATATGTACTTAGGTGAATTTACCCTTGAGAATCAGTTCAGCTACTACCCTTATCTATCGGCGACAAATTCGACAACGGCACTTTCTTATTTAAATGATTTACAACAGTACTTTAAAATTGGTTACAACTCTAACCGCGCTGAAGGCCCACGCGTTGACGACCTGGTTTTAGCTCTGGGGTTTGTAACTAAGTATATTAACGTCTTATCTGGATTTATCGTTGATACCAGCGAAGATCGTAACAGTGATTCACGTTTGAAAAAATTTTCGTTAATTACACAACTAAAACCACCGGGTGAATGTTGGGGTATTAACTTTTACCGTGAGCAACAAGTGGGTCTTGAAGCCGAATGGCGTGTGCGCTTTGATTTCTCGTTCGACGGAAAACCACCTAAGATTATTCCGCCGGATGAGTTAAAGATTAAATAATTGATTCTAAAAAACTTACGGCTATTCGCTTTGAATTAAAGTGCAGCCGTAATCTGTTCCGCGATACTTAGCGATCGCTTTTTGCCCGAACAAACCACCAATGATTTGCGCTGTGACTGTTCCATCTGCGGCATTAATTTTAAGTTCAGGTAAGACCTTTAAAATAGCGTTAAGATCGTCTTTACAAGCTTCCTCACTGCGGCCAATCACGAAACGGCATGAACAATATTCTTTAGCAGAAAAAGCGCGCATTAAGTGCGGAAAACTAGCCACTGGGCCGCTGTTGGCGTCATCTGGTGGTTGTTCAGACCAGTTTTTTACAGTCTGCTTTTTCTCTTCAGCAGTTTTTGAATCGCCGACTGTTTCGTATTTATAACCTTTTGCTAAGATAAATTTTTTCGTTGCCGCATAAAAGGCTAAACGATCCATGTCTTTAGCATCCATCGAAAGTTTTACCATCACTAGATCTTGTGATGGGCTTGAAGCCACGATTTGCCCTTGAAAGCCGTACATAATTACAGAATCTAGAGGTAAATCATCATACGCCGATGGCTGGTTACGCCCTTCGATCGGTAGGTTGGTAATCGCTTGTGAAGAGTAAGCCTTGTTTTCTGGATTTCCTTCTTGGACTTTTTTCTGAACTCCATCAGCTACGCGGTTCAATAATTCAATATATCTTAAAGGAATAATCTGTTTACCATTCCATACACCTTTATTTTTAACAAGCAGACCCATTTTTAAAAAATCAGGCGCTGACATATAGATATAAGCAGAACCAACAAAAGTACCGGCCATATCCTGTTCGAAAGTGGCGGTAATACCCAACGGCTTAAATAATTTTTCAAAAGGGTATCTGTCGTAAACTTTTTTATTGTTGATCGCTTTTTCTAAAACACCTAACAAAATATTTGTATCACCACTTGAATAATTGAAATATTCACCAGGACTACCCGTTGGCGATAGCGGATTTCTTAACATGTAATCCACGTAGCCTTTTGCTTGACCTTCGAGGTAAAGCATATTTGTTAAATCTAAATTTAACGGAAGCCCTTCAAAAGCTTCTTTATATTTGATTCCTGAAGCCATTCCTAAAACATCTATGATACGGGCATTGTTTTGAAAAGTTGGAAGATATTTTTTAACCGGATCATTGATCGAAAGAAGACCTTCACCTTCGGCGATACCAATTAAAATTCCTGACATGGTTTTAGCCGTCGACCATGAAAGATGTTTTGTTTTAGGTGTATATTCACGATCGTAAAATTCATAAATGACTTTTCCGTCTTTGTAGATGATGACGGCATCAGTGTTGGTTTTTTTAGTATCACGAAGAAAGGCTGTTAATTCTTCTTCTGGAGTTTTGATTAAGCCAGGCCAAGCCTGAGCAAGTGATGAAGCAAATAAGGTAAATACCAATAACGACACGGCTTTCGAAAACACGCTTTTCATAGTGAACATTCCCCTTTATCAAAACCATACCCAATTAGAATATTTGCACCAGTTATGTTGCATTTAGTCGACTCATGTTTTTTATGTTTTCTAAAACGACCGCTCCGGAACGGGGCAGATCGCCATGAAGCCGCTGTTAGATCGTTTCATCGAGTGAGATAAATTGTAGCTTTCCGTCCCTTAAAACAAAGACGATGTAACCTTCGACCTTTAAGTGGCGTTCACGTCTGCGCATTCCAAGCAGAACATACTTAAGCCTTTGAATTTGCTTCGTGCCTACCCGTTCAAACACACGCCAAGAATCATCTAAGTATTTTACTTCTAACAGCACCCGCCGTTTTTCTTTTTCAACGATGATATCAACTTCAACTCCATCAAACTTCGTGCGTTCAGATGAAATACTCCACCCGCGCGAAAGAAAAAACTGTCTAACATGATTTTCGGCGAGGAGTCCCCGCTCGTGAAATTTACTTGTTGTTTTAGAGGTGTTCTTTAACGCCGCCGAAGGTTTTTCGGTGGTGAACGCATGGTTTTGCGATTTCGATGGCTTGGCGATGTGTTTCGGTCGCGTAGCCTTTGTGTTTTTCAAATCCATATTGGGGGAAATCCTTTGCAAGCTCTGCCATTAGCTGGTCACGGGCAACTTTGGCCACGATTGAAGCTGCAGAGATGCAACGCATGTGCTGATCCCCTTTAATAATTGGAAGCTGTTTGTACTCTTTTAAATCCGCAATACGGTCGCGGCCATCGATAAGAAGAGTTCCGCCTTTAACATTAATTTTACCTTCAAGCTTGATCTCTAAACCACGAAGGGCGCGAGTCATCGCTAAGAAAGTGGCTTGGCGAATATTGATTTCATCGATTTCTTCAACTGAAGCCCAACCGATTGACCAGTGATGATACTCACGGATTTCGGCAGCAATAGCTTCACGTTTTTCTTCAGATATTGTTTTTGAATCCACGAAGTGTTTAACAGGAAGTTTGTCATTTAAAATGACAACGCCGGCACACACAGGGCCGGCGAGGCATCCGCGTCCTACTTCATCGATACCGATAAAGGGAAGCGGAAGATCTTTTAATTGCTTAACGTTGAAACTAAGCTTTTGCTTCATCAGATGAAGTAGATGCTAATTCAGACTCGATACGAGCTGCTTTACCGTCTAAGTCACGTAAGTAGTAAAGTTTAGCGCGACGTACTTTACCGTGAGCAACTAACTCAACTGATTCGATAGCTGGAGAGTTGAACGGGAAAGTTCTTTCAACGCCAACACCTGCAGAAATTTTACGAACTGTAAAAGTTTGGTGAGTGTGACCTTGGATTTTTGTAACTACGCCTTTGTATAACTGAACGCGCTCTTTTTCACCTTCGATAACTTTAACGTAAACGTTAACCGTATCACCAGGTTGGAAAGTTGCGATTTTAGCATTTCTTTTAGCTGATTTTGCCGTAACGCGCTTAACGAAATTAGTCTCAGCGCCTTTTGCTGGAGCTGCTTTTTTTACTTTTTTAGAAGTCGCTTTTTTTGCTGCTGCTTTTGCCATAAATAGTCCTTACTTATTTGGACCTATGGTCCAATTCTTATCGAAAAGAGAATATGTGTTACCATGACCCGAGTAGTCGGTCAAGACAGATACTTACGGCTGCCCTAACACAAAGATGTCTATAATCGTCCTTAGAATCACCCTTGATCGGGTCCAAGACCGCGTAACAATTTCTCATAAAATCCTGGGTTAAACCGAAACCTGTGCCAAAAACAAGCAGATATGGGTCCTCGTCGTTCTCCAGAACGTTTTTAAAGCGCTCAAAGGTGAATTTTTCCTGCCCTGGAAGGTTACGGGCATGGGTCGACACAATTCGAGCGTTAGGGTGACCCCAATCGGCCAAGGCCTCTTCGACGTTACTGGCTGTTCTAACATCAGTTAGAGCCGTTTTTCTCATCGGGTTCATTCTAGACCCTTCGCCGGTTCTCCAGTGGTCTAAAACTCGGCCAACAAACATCTGTTGTTCCTGCATCGGATGAACCAAGTAATAGCGTTCAACTCCGTACACACGGCAGCTTCTAGCGATATCGTGAATATCAAAATTTGTGATGTTGGTCGCGCAAATATCACCTTGGCGATCAACAATCGGATAATGAAGTAAGGCTACAGCTAAAGGTGCTTTACGTTTCATAAACTTTTAACCTCATTCATGTGGTGGGCGACATCTTCGCGAGTTAAACCTGAGGATTCGATTTCTTCATTGGTTAATTCGCTTATAAATTTAAGATGATTTTTTAACGTCGTACCGACTAATTCTTTTTGGGTTAATAAAAATAAATCACGGCGTTTTTTCCACGTGATTAAAATTCCCATGTGGTGTTTCCAAGAAGCAATTTTTTCGTGGTGGCCAGAAAGTAAAACATCAGGAACTTTTTCAGCGCCCCACGTAGCAGGTTTTGTAAATTGCGGCGCCTCTAATAAACCATTGTGAAATGAGTCGGCGATAACTGACTGACTGTGGCCAAGTACCCCTGGAATAAAGCGTGATAAACTTTCTGTCAGCGCAAGCGAAGCTAGCTCTCCCCCACTTAGGACGAAGTCACCTAATGAGACTTCCTTATCAATGTGGTGGTTAATGATTCGCTGATCAATTCCGCCGTAACGGCCGCTTAATAAAACCAAGTGATTATACTTTAAAAACTTATGTAACATGGCTTGATCTAGTTTTTCACCTTGCGGAGAAAGATAAATTCGTAAAGTCGTTTCAGGTTTATATTCTGGAGATTTATATAAATCATTAAAACAGGCATCTGCGATATCAGGGCGAAGAAGCATACCATCACCACCGCCGTAAGCCGTATCATCGACTGAGTTATATTTATTATCTGAATATTTACGAAGGTTTACGACATTAAATTGTAATAACTTTTTGTCTTCAGCTTTTTTTAAAAGCGCATCACTTAAGTAGTTTTGAATAAGCTCTGGAAAAAGAGTTAAATACGTAAACTTCATGGGTTTGGCCTAATCGTTAATATCAAGTAAACCTTCAGGTAAATCCATCTGAAGAATTTTGTTATCGTGATCAATTTCAACGACGAATTGATCCACAAAAGGAATTTCAACCTGCTTTTTTGAAGCCGTTGTTACGATTAATAAATCTTGCGCCACATTCGAAGAAAAACCCGTGATAGTTCCGATTTCACCTAAGATTTTATCGATCACTTTAAAATTTTCGATTTCGGCTAAGAACATTCCTTCTTCTTCGTCTTGTTCAAAGAAGAAATTACTCGGTAAATAAATCTGCTTTCCGATTAACGCTTCAGATTGATTGCGATCAGTTACACCTTTTAATTGAACTTTAAGACCGTCTTTATGTTCGGCGGCTTTAATCACCTCGTAAGCTGTATCTTCAACATACAATTCATCAATTAAATCTACGTAAGAGTAATCTTTAGAAAAGAAAATGATAAAGACATCGCCACGTAAACCGTGAGCGTCTTTGATCTTTCCAATAAGTCGCATATCTTGATTAGCCATTACGTTGTGCCTTGTAACATTTGAAATACAAAAATACCAGGATGGTATTTTTGCGCGCTAGCCCCTGTAGCGGAGCGAAGGGTTTTTTGGCAGGAGCCAAAAACAAAAAAGGAGTCTTTTGTAAGACTCCTTTTTTGAAGTTCGATTTTTTAGTTTTCGTTATTCTACGATATCTAAATGATAACGTTTATTTAACTTAGTACCAGCAGCGCGGATGATTGTTCTCATTGCGGCAGCTGTTTTACCTTGTTTACCGATTACTTTTCCAAGGTCTTCTTTATCAACTTTAAGCGCTAGAAGAGTCGTTTGTTGTCCTGGAATCTCATCAACTTCAACATTCTCTGGCTTATCAACTAATGATTTCGCCATATGCTCAACAAGTTCTTTTAGATTATCCATTGTTCCCCCCGAAACCTAATCCAAGTTTGACAAAATATTCAGCAGACCTCAAGCAATTTTACAGGATTTTTACCGCAAACGCCTCATTAGGAGATCTACTCTATATTATTGTTTCAATTACGCTTCTTTTTTAGCGTTCTTGTTTTTAGTCTTAGATGGAGATTTTTTACGAGCTGGTAAAGTAACACCACCTAATTTTAATACGTGTCTTACAGTTTCTGAAGGTTGTGCACCTTTAGCTAACCACTCTTGAGCTTTAGTTGTGTTTAAAACAACTTTAGTTTGCTTACCTTTAGGAGTTGGGATGTATGTTCCTAATACTTCGATAAATTTGCCAGTTACATAACGGCGAGAATCAGCAACAGTGATTCTGTATTTAGGATCATGCTTAGCACCAACGCGAGCTAGACGAATAACTACCATTTGAAATACCTCTTATAGTGAAAAATAAAGCCTTTAGCTTTCTCAAAGACTAAGTTTTTATATCTTATATTGCGCAAGATCAATCACTTTTAATGATTTTTAGAACGGAAAGCCCGAACCCTTGCCTCCGAAGCCACCGAATGGATTGCCTTTACCTTTACCCTTACCGCCAAGGCCCATTTTCATCATACCACTCATCATTTTCTTAGCTTCTTCGAACTGCTTAACTAGCTTATTCACGTCAGAAACCTGCGTGCCCGAACCAGCAGCAATTCTTTGACGCCTTGAGCCATTAAGGACTCTGTGGTCATTACGCTCCTGAATGGTCATTGAACTGATGATCGCTTCGATTTTTTTAATTTCGTTATCTGGCGGGGTCATGTTCTTCATCTGTTTAGAGATCTCGCCCATACCAGGAAGAAATTTCAACATACTCTCGAAGCCACCCAGTTTTTTAAGCTGGTGAATCTGCGCTAAAAAGTCTTCTAGCGTGAATTCATTGTTCATCATGCGTTTCGCAGAACGTTCAGCTTCTTTCGCATCAATCACGTCTTGTGCTTTTTCGACTAATGATAGCACGTCACCCATATCTAAGATTCGTCCCGCAAGACGATCTGGATGGAATACTTCAAGCGCTGAAACTTTTTCGCCTAAACCTAAGAACTTAATTGGAATACCTGTTACTTCGCGGATTGATAAAGCCGCACCACCTCTGGCATCCCCGTCAACTTTTGTTAAAACTAAGCCCGTAAGATTTAATTTTTGGTGGAATGTTTCAGCCACGTTCACCGATTGCTGACCTAACATCGCATCAGCAACTAATAAAATTTCAGTCGGAGTTACAACTTTTCTTAAATCAGCTAACTCATTCATTAGCTCTTCATCAATTTGTAAACGACCTGCTGTATCGACTAATAAGACATCGATCATTTCGGCCTGAGCCCACTTGATGGCATTTGTTAAAATATCAACGGGCTTATCGCCTACTTTTGACGGATAACACGAGAAATTATTCTGCTTTGCTAGAGTTTGCAATTGATCGATGGCCGCTGGACGGTAAACATCCACAGGAACAAAACCTACTTTTTTACCTAGTTTTTGACGGATGTATAAACCAAGTTTTGCAGTCGATGTTGTTTTACCGGCCCCTTGAAGGCCAACCATCATAATCACTGATAATTTTTCGCGAACGTTAAGATCAACTTTTTCGCCACCTAATGTTTGCACTAATTCGTCGTGAACGATTTTCGTAAACATTTGACCTGGATTAACATTTGTTAAAACTTCTGTTCCCAAAGCTTTAGCTTTTACGCGGTCGATAAAATTTTTGACCACTTTAAAATGCACGTCAGCTTCTAATAAGCTTAAGCGAATCTCTTTGATCGCCTCTTCGATATTTGATTCAGAGATCTTGTTTTGACCTTTTAGTTTTTTAACTGAATTTAAAATTTTATCTGATAAACCTTCAAAAATCATACTACCACCTAGCAAAAGACCCTTTTACTAAAGAATACATGGCCATAGAGTAAGTTACCGCTAACGCTAAGAAACTGACCGCAATTGTGGTCATTAGTTCCACATCGCTTTGGCCTAACATTGAATATCTAAAACCATTAATTAAATAAAATACCGGATTTAAGTGACAAGCTTTTTGCCAAAATGGATGTAAGCCTTCAATCGACATAAATACCCCGCCTAAATACGTTAGCGGGATAAGAATAAATGTCGAAAATGCACTTAATTGATCAAAGGTTCTGGCTAAGAAAGCTACGAAAATTCCGCAGAACGAAAAGATCAAACCATTTAATACTAAAAATAAGACGAATAAAAATGGATGCTTTAGAGGAATTAATTCACCCGTCATAAAATAGTGAAAAGTAAGACCCACAAGACCTGTAATTAACGCCACACTTGTACCGCGGATAATTCCACCGATACCCATAGCCCAAATGATTTGGTTATTCGAAATTGGAGCTACGCGGATATCTTCTAAATCGCCTGAAAATTTTGAGGTAACGATTGATGATGACGAGTTTTGAAATGAGTTATTAATTAAACCCATAATCATTAAACCGGGAATTAAAAACGTAATATACGGAATTCCTGATTTTAGACTTACTTGTGAACCTAACGATACACCAAAGATTAATAAATATAATGACGAACTGATAATCGGGCTCACGATCGTTTGAATGATCACCTTCATAAAGCGCTTAACTTCTCTATGAATCAGAGTCATAAATGGAATCCACGGATTGATTTTAGTCATTGGTGCTTGCATTATCTGACTACTCCATTCGCAGCACCTTCGGCGCTGACCACTTTCGTAAATGCTTCTTCCAATTTTCCCTCGGTCATTTGAATATCAGCCACATCAGCCATAGAAATCTTATGTTGCGCTAAGATCGTATTTAACGAATCAGCCGCACTTGAGAAAATTACTTTTGAATCGCCGTTTGTTAATTTGATGTTTAATTTTTTAGTCGAATATTTTTGAATCACTTCTTTTGGATCTCCTAAGAAGTTTAATTCGCCCTTGTTGATGATCGCAATGCGGTGGCAAAGCTGTTCAGCTTCTTCTAAATAATGTGTTGTCAGTAAAATCGACATGCCATCACGTTGCAACTCACGCACGAACCTCCACAGCGATTCACGTAATTCAACGTCAACGCCGGCTGTTGGTTCATCTAATAAAAGTAATTTTGGTGAATGCACTAAAGCCTTAGCGATCATCAAACGGCGTTTCATACCTCCTGATAATTGTTTTACTTTTTTGTGGGCGTGCGGCTTTAAACCTAAACGGTCGACAAGAAAATTAATACGGTCGATATTTTTATTTAAACCGTAGTAACCGGATTGGAATTTTAAAATTTCGATAATATCGAAGTAACCCGTGTTGATAACTTCTTGGTGAACGGTACCCACATATTGTTTTACTAATTTTGAGTTTTCTTGAACGCCGATGCCAAACACACGCACATCACCAGAACTTGGTTTTTCTAATGTAGTGATTGTTGAAATTAGCGTGGTCTTACCGGCGCCGTTTGGACCAAGAAGCCCAAAAATTTCGCCAGGACGAATTTCGAAGCTAATGCCTTTTAAAGCATGCGTCGACTTCGAAGGATCTTTGGGATCTTCGTAAGTCTTTTTTAGATTTGAAACTTCTAATGCGTTCATTCTATCTAGCTCTCGAAATTGACGTAGCGAAGTCCACTTCTGGGTTTTCTTTTTTAGCCCAGTTTAAATCCCACTCTTGGTTAAGAAGTAGTACGGGTTGATCAATCATATCCTTAAATAACGTGAAGTTACCTTTTAACTGGCCGACTGGTTTTCCATCAGCCGATCTTGGCCAGCGTGCTACAGTGAAAGGTAAACGGTTAAGTTTAGCTTCTAAGTTGTATTCATCTTGTAAACGGTGAACTAGAACTTCGAATTGAAGTTCGCCGACCGCTCCGATGATGTATTCTTGCGCCCCGATAAAAGGATCTACGAATAACTGAATCGCACCCTCTTCAGATAAATGAACTAAGGCCTCTTGAAGTTTTGTACGCTTTAAAGCGTCTTTTACTTGAAGCTTAGCAAATAATTCTGGAGCAAATTTCGGGATATCTTCAAATTTAACTTTACCGTTTGATGAAATACTATCGCCGATCGCGAAGTTTCCGGTATCACCGACGCCGACGATGTCACCTGCGTAGGCGACTTCGACGGTTTCTTTATCAGCCGCTACAAATTGCGATGAGTATGATAAACGTAATTCTTTGGTTAAACGCGAATGTCCTACTTTCATACCGCGCTCGAATTTACCTGAACAGATACGAACGAAGGCAATACGGTCACGGTGGCGTTTATCCATGTTGGCTTGAATTTTAAATACAAAGCCTGAGAAGTTTTCTGATAACGGATCAACTTCACTACCCGCTTTTGACGGGCGCGCTTTTGGACCTGGTGCAAATTCAGTAAAGAAATTTAAGAATGTATCAACACCGAAATTTTGCTTAGCAGACCCGAAAGTGACCGGCGAGATTTTTCCCGACAAAAACTCATTCACATCAAATGGCGGAAGCGCTGATTCGATTAACTCTAACTCATCACGCACTTGCGCTGCTGTTTCAGCGTCTAAATATTTATCTAAGATCGGATCTTGCGGGCCAGAGAAGTCGTGTTCAGTGAATTCATCACCTTCACGGCGCTGATCGTAGAAATAAACTTTTTTGTTTAAGCGATTGTAAATCCCTTTAAAACGTTGGCCGATACCTAATGGCCAAGTCACTGGGTAACATTGCATGTTTAGCGTTCTTTCGATTTCATCGATTAGTGTAAGCGGATCTTTACCTTCACGGTCTAACTTGTTAACGAAAGTAAAAATCGGAATATCGCGAAGGCGACAAACATCGTAAAGTTTTTTAGTACGATCTTCGACCCCTTTGGCCACGTCGATTAACATACAAGCAGATTCAACCGCCATTAAAACGCGGTATGTATCTTCAGAGAAGTCTTTATGGCCCGGAGTATCTAATAAGTTGATACGCAATTGATTGTAATCAAAAGTCATAACCGAAGACGTAATAGAAATACCTTTTTGTTTTTCTAACTCCATCCAATCCGATGTTGCAGCTTTAGTTCCAGACTTACCTTTTACCTCGCCGGCTTCGTGAATAACTCCCCCGTGGTACAAAAGTTTTTCTGTCAGCGTGGTTTTACCCGCATCTGGATGGGAAATAATGGCGAACGTGCGGCGACGCAGGATCTCTTTTTGGTCTTGAGTTGATAATGACATAACCGTGTAGTTATAGACATTTTTTAGGGTTGATTCAAATAAATTGACCCTTATCGCCCCATGCTTTAGAAGTAAAAGTCTGATTTTAATGACCTAAAATCAACTCATGGTGGTTTGGAGCCACCGTCTGACAACTGAAAGGGGTCAACATGTCTATTAATGCGGCAAATGCCAACCAATACTTCATCACTACATTCTACAAATTTTTACCAATCGCTGATGTTGAAGGCACAAAAACTTGGTTTAATTCTTTGGCTGAAAAACATCAAATCAAAGGTTTAATTATTTTAGCTACTGAGGGCTTTAACTCGACAGTTTCTGCTAAATCAAAAGAGAATTTAGAAAATTTCAAAAAAGATTTATTAGTTCACTTTGGATTAACAGAATTAAATTTTAAAGATTCATTATCTGACAAATCACCGTTTCGCCGTTTCGTGGTAAAAATCAGACCAGAAATCGTAACACTGGGAACTCCAGATCTTGTTCCACCTGAAGGAATTAATCGTCACTTAACACCAGGGCAGTGGAACGAAGTGATGAAGAACGAAAAACCGATTATCATTGATACACGCAACTGGTACGAATATAAAATCGGTACTTTTAAAGGTGCCTTAAACCCTAAAACTGAGAAGTTCACTGAATTTCCAGCTTACATGGATTCACAAAATATTTCTAAAGATCAAAAAGTTCTTATCTTTTGCACGGGCGGAATCCGCTGCGAAAAAGGAATTTTAGAATTAACTGAAAAAGGTTATTCAAACGTATACCAACTAGATGGTGGTATTTTAAATTACTTAAAAGAATACCCGAACGATCAATACGAAGGTGAATGTTTCGTGTTCGATCACCGAGTAGCTGTTGACCAAGATTTAAAACCGACAAATAAGTACACTTTATGCCCTCACTGCGGCCAACCAGGTAACACACCGATTGATTGTAAACGCTGTGATACGCATGACCATATCTGCGAAGACTGTGCAAAAATCGAGTGGAAAAAAGACACTTGTTCTAAAGACTGTGCGTATCACTACAAACTTCATCCAGATCGTAAAGCTCCACGCCAAGTGCAGCCTTACGAGACTGAAAACGATTAGTTACTTCTCTGATTCAAATCTTACTTTGAATAAAATAGCGCTTGCGACAGGTTTATTGTTAATCATCGCGGGTCTAAATTTTGATTCACGGGCGATTCTTAAAGCGACATCGTCTAAGCCGTATGGAAGTGAATTTCTTAGTTTCGCATTTTTAACGGCGCCATCTGATCCAACGACTAATTCAACTTGAGAGATTCCTGAAAAGTCAGCTTGTCTTGCGGCTTCGGTGCGGTTGGCTTTTGTTTTTGTAAGTAGCACCGCTGGTGATGTGATTGCGCCATCGGCTGCTAATTCTTCGGCGATGTCTTCGTGGCTTGTTCCACCGATTGGTGTTTTCGTTTCGTTGGATAATTCTTTAGACTGATCGGCAATTTCGTTTATTTTTTGATATTTTGGTTTTTCGATTTTACTTTCGTTGGGTTTAGTGATCGGAGTTACGTAAGAAGTCACTTCAATATTTTCGTAAACCTGTCCTGTTGGTTGCGCTAAAAACATCACTATAGCTGCGGCAAGCATATGAAAGCCTCCGGAAACTGTTAAGTATAGAAATTTGCGCGATTTCGACATAATCTAACTTATAGCCAAAAACGCGCGTAATTTCAAGTTACTGCATTAGGTTTGAAGGGCGATAATCGCGGTTTCGCTCTTCTTGAATCGCATCCACTTCGTCTTCAGTTAAACTTTCTTCACGGCGGAAGTGATCTTTTAAGTCTAAATATTGTTTGCCGATCAATATGCGATCTTCAATATCGACCTCTTTTTTAAAATCAGGAATAATCTCTGACTCCTCTTCTTCAATATGATGTTCAACAAGCTCAGCTAACACTTTTGCCCGGGCTGACCAAACACCGGCATCTTCGGCCATTTTGACTTCATCAATCATATATTCAGCTAGAGCGTGTTCGACATCGCCCTCTAAACCATGAACACGCAGCTCACGGTTTTCATCTTTTAAAAAAGTATAAAAACTTTCTTGTTCGGCATGCGCATGTACGAGTAATAGCGGAGCAAATTGGTCAAAAGCTCTTCTGCGGGTTCTAATAGTTAATTCTGAGTCTTTAAGAATCGCAATTAAACGTTTCAGCGGAGTATGATCAAGTAAAATCAATTTTACGATATCGTCTTTTGAAGTTTGAGCATTACTGCTTTGTCGACGTGAACTGCGACTTAAACTTTTTGTCGGACGAAAATCTTCGTACTCTTCATCATAAATCATATGATCAGCATCATGTTCATGGGAACGTGATCTGCCGGTTGTACGATAATTTGAAGATTTTGATTTAGAACGTGATTCTGAAGCACCCGATGAACGAGTCGAACGTTTAGCTTTTTTCATTAAAACTCCTCTTGTAATTATCAATTACAGAGCAAGGCCAGTGCCACTTTGATGTGGGGAATTTTGTCTTAGCGCATGACAATATTGCATTCGCTTAATCATTAATGGCGAAATTTCTTCGTGATACAGGCCATAAGATTCAACGTAAATTCCTTTTACATCATCAGTCAGTGATGAAATAGCGTAAAGAATCGATTGATCATCTGGGTCAGACGTATTTTCAAAACGCATCACTTCATCGAAGAAAATATCTTTTGGGTAAAGTTTAATTTTTCCGTCTTCGGTTTTAAAATGATCGTAAGCTAATGTCAGATTATGCGTATAACCTTTTGCTTCTAATTTTTTTATCGCATCGGTAACACATTGCATTTCGCCAGTACCCGCACGGATCATATCGCTGGGAAGTTTTGTTGTTGTGTGTTGCTCCATAGTTTTTTTATCCTTTTCAAAAAAAAGAGCCTCATCTTGCGATGAGACTCTTCCAATTCGTTACTTTTTCAGGGCAACGAGTTGATTCGGATGTATGTGTGTGTCTGTCTTTTACTTTTGCAAGTAAAACTTATTTATTAGTTCTTTGTTGTTGGCCGCCTGTTTGTCCCTGATTGAAATTTGATTCACGAGACGAAGAGGTAGATGAGCCTGTAGTTGAACCAGTGCTTGAACTTTGGTTTTGTTTGTTGGGTTGTGAGCCACCTTGTTGTGACTGGTTAGGGCTTTGATTTTGATTTGGATTAGCATTTTCTTTCATTGGTGTTCTCCTTGTTAACGAAACTGCATAAACCCAAGTACAAGTTCTGTTCCAAATCCAAACACCGTTATTTTTGAGCTGAAATTAAAATGCTGCGGCTAGTTCCCGTGTTTAGACCCAGAAAGGGTTCGATAAACTAACTGATATGGTGTATAATTATAAACATGAGAACATTAAACGATTGGCTTTTGGCCTACGGCGAAACTCATCAGAACAAAATTAATCGTGCGATTCATCTGATCTGCGTTCCGGCAATTCTATTTAGTGTTGTGGGATTGTTGTGGTGCATCCCTAAAGGATTTTTATTTCCGAATGTGACCTCTATTAATTGGTCGCACATCGCGATGATTCTAGCGTTAGTTTTTTATGCGCGCTTAGGGCTTCGCCCGTTTGCTTTGATGTTGTTAACATTTGCGATCGCGTCTTCTTTATTAATGCTTTTACAAAATAGGGGCGCTCCACTGCTGACACTAAATATTACGATATTTGTTGTGGCGTGGATCGGTCAGTTTTATGGGCATCACGTTGAGGGCAAAAAACCTTCGTTCTTTCAGGATCTTCAGTTCCTACTGATTGGCCCTCTTTGGGTTTATTACCACTAAATCCAGATTATATTGTTACACAGACAGTTAATTAGGCAGTTTTATTTAAAACTAATGCGTGACTTTAAGAGCTTAGCCACTTATCTTGACCCTACATCAGTCAGTCGCGGGGTGGAGCAGCCCGGTAGCTCGTCGGGCTCATAACCCGAAGGTCGTAGGTTCGAATCCTGCCCCCGCAACCATTTTTTCCTAGCGAAATCAATCACTTACAAACAATACTAAAAAACTTTTGAAGAAATTTTCTCTGAAAATAGTCCACCGATAGTCCACCAACTTTCGAACACGGCAGAAATTCACCGAACTTCTTAATCGTTTACGACTTTTAATGGAATCACATTTGCGACATTTTCAGGGGTCACAGAAAAAGTTTTTGCGACTTTATTTACGCTTCCAGCGATCATATGAACATAGTTCATCGTGGTCGCAATGTCTGCGTGTCCGCAAATTTCCTTAACTGTTTTAAGGTCGATTCCGTTTGCGATCATCAAGGTTGCAGCCGTGTGGCGCAAATCATGAAACCGTACAGAACGTCCGCCCCATTTCTTTAAATCTTTTAAAAACTGCCGATCAAAAAAGTTATCATGACAAATCGGATTTCCTTTTTCATTTTTAAAAATCTTTTTTCAGTTTTCACGTTTTGGCTTTTGTTCGTTGATCGCAATCAGTTCTTTTAGTTCTCGGTGTAAAATAT
>JAMPXC010000096.1 GCA_023701385.1 Pseudobdellovibrio sp. | reverse complement strand
GATATAGGCACATCCTTGGACTCGACTTTTTTTTGGGGCAAGTATTACCTATACTAAAATAGTGAACCACGGGTTTCGTTAATTTGATTCATGGAGGAATTAAATGAAATTTTACCCTACTGAAATAGCTAATAAGACCTTCGATCGTAAGATGATGGGCTTTGATCCTGAACAAGTAGTTAACTTTCTAACAGTTATTGCTGCGCAAACAGAAAACCTAGCGCAACAAATTCAAACATTAACTGAAGAATTAAAAGAAAAAGAGTTACAGCTTCACGAATACCGTGATCGCGATAACGTCTTACGTAGCGCCATTACCCAAGCTACGAAAATGACTGATCAAATGAAAACTGAAACTGAGCACGAAGTGAAATTAATCATTGCTGACGCCCAACAAAAGGCTGAAACAATCACTCGCGATGCAAAAGATTCTTTGCGCAAAATCTATCAAGAAATTTCTGATCTTAAAAAATCAAGAATGCAATTTGAAGCCAACCTAAAAGCCATGGCGCAAGCTCACTTATCTTTACTTGAGCAAGCTGAAGCCTACATGCCGAAAATGCGCATGCAACACATGGATCTGGAGTAGCCATCCGCCTTCGGCAGAATAATAAAAATAATAAATTCCAAAACCAAATCGCCCCTCCCCAACGACGATTTACAACATTGATGAGAGAACAAAAAAAAGGAACTGGTCTTAGTTAAGATACCAGTTCCTTTTGCAAGCATAGCTACCGTTGATTTCTTCCGGTAGCTTTCCGAATTCGTGATGTTTTACCAAATAGTTGGCGTTTAATAAAAACCCGATCGCTAATTTCACAACAGCGTGAAGGCAGTAAGCGATCAGGTTAATACACTTGAGAACACTTTTCCAAAGGCGCCAAAGCTCCTCCGCGTTTACGTTTTCCCAATTTTCATAATGTGCTAAATAGTTTTTAGCGTTTTTCATAAATAGTCCTTTTGTGCTTTCTCAAGCACGGTTAAATAAAAATTATTTGTAAGTTTTAATTTGCAGAACGAAATGACCGCTGCGAAAAAAATCACAACAGAATTAAACGATGAAAATAATTATCGTTTTCAAATTCATTCTTTTATTTTTTTTGATTCTTCTATTAGTTGCTTTTTTGAAGCTTTCTAACTTTTTCCAGTTTCCGCTTAAAAGGAATTTTCCCTCTGGGAAACAGTCTTTCTTGCTAGAATTGCTGCGACTTAGGAGAACCGGTCATATCTGATGATGCTACATTCATAACAATAGCTTCTACAGAAGTAAGTCCTAAGGCGGTAATAGCTGCTAATATTTTTGTATTATGTGTAACCATATGCGATTCTCCTTTCATAAGAATGAAGACAAGTTATCTAAGAATAGAAAACTTGTCTAGATTTATTTTGTTATGATTGTAATAAGAAACGCTACTGTGGCGAATTGCCCGTTTTGAAATTACTGATTCTTCTTTTTCTTTTTAAGCTTCTTTAATTTGATTGTATAACCGAGCTGATCTAAATCCTGCTGTGTTCCTGAATCAGATGGATTAACACTTGAGCTGGTTCCATTTTGGGGTGGCTGCTCTTCTTCAATAGGTTGCACATAATCATCATTGCTTGGATCAACTGATTTAAAATAATTTTGATCTACACCATCGTTTGTATCTTCACGAAATCCATTATCAACGGGCTTAGCTTTTGTTTTCTTTGCTGCTGGACGCGCTTTGCGAACCACAGGTTCTTCATCATGATCATTACTTCCATAATCAAGTGTAAAAGTTAAAGCAGCTCCGACAAAAAATCCTTGTGAATAATTTGAACCGGTAACATCGGCCCCACCGTACGCTTTAAACTTAATAAAATCTGTCATCGCAAAATTCACAAACAGTTCTGCAGCTAAAGCATTTGGATTGATCGAATAAAATCTTTTACTTCCGCCATTCACACGTGTTGTGACGGCGTCACGACGTGAAGCTGAATTTGTGTATTGATCATCTTTAACTGAACTAAAACCATCCAGCGCTGCGCCTAATCCCAATTCAGAAAAACGAAATTCTCCACCCACACCGTAGGTTAACAATGTTGATAAACCTTCAGAGCGAATATTTCCACCTAGGTAAGCGTAAGGATAAAAACTTCCTAAATCCATACGCATGATCGCTGTTGGCTTAATTTCGCTTGCTCCATTGCTGTTTAAGCTGTCATCAGTGGTTTCACTGACTTTTTCCGTGGGATGCGAATATTCAAAATCTAGAATCGTCTGAAAAGACTCATAGTTGAGTAATTGATAATCAGCGCCCACATCAATACGGTTAAAAGTTGAATTGTTACGTGTATTCATCGGGTCAACGGATTCTGAAGTTCCTACGTTTCCACCGACACGTACTCCAAAATCACGGAACATCCCCCAACGTAACTGCGGTGTCACATCTATAAGCTGGTAGCTGTTTTCAAATGGCAAATCTGTTTTTTGGCCGCCAGAATCAAAGTTGGCCGTTGTTTTGTAGAATTGAGTGTCAATCGCCAGATCAAATCTTTGCGGGCGATAAACCTGATAAGGATCAAAAAATGCCTTAGCTTGAGCAGTCGAAAAAAGAGCCAATCCAAGAATGGCCAAATTCACCTTAGAACGCAGTGTAGTGGATGTTTTTTTCATAGCCACATTAGTGTAACCGAGTTTATATACTAAGAGCAGAAGACAAAG
>JAMPXC010000017.1 GCA_023701385.1 Pseudobdellovibrio sp. | reverse complement strand
TCTTTAAACGCCTGAAGTGTTGCGCGCACTTCTGTCGGGTGATGACCGTAATCATCGTAGATTTTAATGCCGTGAGCTTCACCTTTAAAGTGAAAACGGCGGTCTACACCTTCAAATTGCGCAATCCCTTTGGCACAAGATTCAAAATCAATTCCAGCTGCCATTGAAGCTACGATCGCGGCTGTCGCGTTTAAAGCATTATGTAAGCCAGGTAATTGAATTTTAAAGTTACCTAAAACTTTTTCGCCACGAGATAATGAATAATGACCTTTTTCGCCTTTTAAGACGTAGTCGTTATTTTCATTAAAGCCGTAGAATAAAATCTTTTTATTAAAACCCTCAAAGATCTGACGCGTTGTTGGATCATCACCGTACACGATTACTGTTCCGTAAAAAGGAACACGGTAGGCAAATTCTAAGAAAGCTTTTTTTAAGTTTTCAAAAGTTTTATAGTGATCCATATGATCTGAATCGATATTTGTGATAATTGAAATCTCTGGAGAAAGTTTATTAAAACTTCCGTCGGATTCATCGGCTTCAGCGATTAACCATTCACCTTTACCCAAAATAGCTGTCGATTTAATTCTTTCAAAACGGCCACCTACTACGATTGTAGGGCTTTGACCCGCTTCTAAGAAAATCGATGAACACATACTTGTTGTTGTGGTTTTACCGTGAGTTCCAGCTACGGCGATACCACGGCGAATCCGCATAATTTCAGCTAGCGCCTCAGCGCGAGGAATTAACGGAATTGAACGCGCTTTAGCTTCGCGGATTTCAGGATTAGTAAATGGAATCGCACTTGAATACACAACCACGTCAGCATCTACTAGATTTTCAGCTTGATGACCTTTGTAAACTTTAACACCTAGGCTTTTTAAACGCTCAGTGTTTGCGTTTTCGCCGGCATCAGAGCCCGTCACAACGGCGCCTGAGTTATGAAGTAATTCAGCTAAACCGCACATGCCGATTCCGCCGATTCCGATAAAATGAAATTTTGCTTGTTCAATTTTCACTTAAAACACACCTTACTGTTGAATGCTTTCTAAAATATCTGAAGCAATCTTTTGCGAAGCTTTTAATGGAGCTAATTGTTTCAGATTTTTTGACATTTTATTTTTCAGCTCTGGATTACTCATCAGATCTGAGACGATTTTTTTAAATTGAGCGGGATCAAAAGTTTTTTGCAATAACATAAATCCCGCATCAGCACGCACTAACGCTTCTGCGTTGTGCTGCTGGTGATTATCTGCGGCTGGAAGAGGAACAACGACTGGAACAACACCAAATGCTGCTGTTTCAGATAAACTTCCCGCACCGCCACGGCAGAAGTGCATATCAGCTTCTTGATAGTAGCGTGGCATATCGTAGATATAATCCATCACTTCTACACAAAAAGTATTGCCGTATTTATTTTTAATACGTTGAAAATCTAAAGTACCTGTTTGGTGGTAAACTTTGATTTTACTGTGCCATTCAGGATTTTTTAAAATTAAATCACTTAATTGGTCATTTAAAAACATACTGCCTTGGCTTCCGCCTGTGCAGACGATCGTGAATACTTTGTGCTCTTTCGTTTGTGCACCTTCACAGATTCTTTCGATCTCTGAACGCAAAGGCATTCCCCACACGTTCACTTGTGTTGAGGCCATACCATCTTTAGCGTCGCCAAAAACCAAGTAAGCTTTAGAAATAAATTTTGATAATAAACGATTGGCCATGCCCGGATGAGCATTACCTTCCCACAACGCTGTTTTACGGCCACATAAAAGTGCCGCTAACAACATCGGCGCTGAAGCGTAACCACCAACACCCAGCACGAACTGAGGCTTGTGAGTTAAGATAATCCAGAATGATTGCAGAATACCGAATGGGATTTTGACTAATGTTTTAAGTTTAGCAAAAATCTGCCCTTTCATATTTAACTTACCACTTTGAATCAGTTGTAATTTGTAACCGGCTTTAGGAACAATACGCGACTCCATACCCTGCGGAGTACCGACAAATAAAATATCAGCCTGAGCGTCTTTTTTTAGAATAGCTTCAGCAATAGAGATAGCTGGATAGATGTGTCCACCAGTTCCGCCACCTGCGATGATAATTTTATTTTGCTGGGCATTTCTTTTTGCCGTCATACAATCCTTAACGATAATTTTCTGAAGCTTCGATGTTCAGTAAAATTCCAAACATTAAACAAATAATCACTAACGAACTACCACCGTAACTTAAAAATGGCATCGTTAAACCTTTAGTTGGAAGTAATCCCATCACAACACCCATGTTAATAAAAACTGAAAGGGCGAAGGTGATTGTTAAACCTAGAGCTAAAGTCTTTTTAAATAAATCTTCTGTTTTGATCGCGATACGAAATCCACGAAACACCACAAAACCAAAAAGCAATAAGACAGCACAGATTCCGAGGAATCCCATTTCTTCACCTAAGATCGCCATTGTAAAATCAGTGTGCGCCTCAGGTAAGAAAAATAATTTACCCTGGCTTTGACCTAAACCTTCGCCAGTTAATCCGCCCGAGTGAATTGAAAGCATCGACTGAATCACTTGGAAACCTTTTTTTGCCGGATCTGACCATGGATCTAAGAACGCCATCACACGCGCTTTGCGGTAGGCTACATTCCACACAAGAAAGTAAAACATCGGAATAGCTGCTAAGCCGAAACCTACAAAATATTTTAGCGATAAGCCAAAAGTAAAAAGTAACGCTACACCCACAGCCAAGATAATCGCAAAACTTCCGAAGTCAGGTTGTTTTAATAAAACTAAAATAGGAACAAGCAACATTAAGCCAATCCAGCCCCACTTCACATTACGAAGCGTGTTTTGATTTTTACAAACGATACTGGCAATAAAAAAGCTAAATGCGATTTTTAATAACTCTGAAGGCTCAAAACGAAAACCCATCGGTAGTTGAATCCAACGAAGCGCTCCACCTACGCGAACACCAAGCCCCGGAATAAAAGTAGCAAATAATAAAATCGCAGCGGCAATCCAAACGGTCCAGCCATATTTACGAATTTTTTCAAACGGGATTTGCACTGCAAACACTAAAGCTAAAATACCGATGACCGTAAAGATCGCTTGGCGTTTAAAAAAGTAAAGACCATCGCCGTAAGATTCGATCGCGAAAATATAACTTGAACTGTAAACTTGAACTAAGCCAACGCCTAAAAGCGCAAAGATAGAAAGAAAAAGACTTGAAGATAAAAATTTTGTCTGAAGCTTGATGTTTTTCATGTAAGTCTAACTCCGTCGATGGATTTGATCCAGACGGAGTGACTTTAACCCTCACGCGCTTTCAGCGCGATCTCGGAAAAACAACCTATCTGAATTTTTTGACGATCTCTTTAAAATAGTCGCCTCTCTCCTCGTAACTGTCAAACATATCAAAGCTTGAGCAGGCCGGAGAAAGAAGAACGATATCGCCAATACGAGATTTTTGGTAAGCAATTAAAACCGCCTCTTCAAACGTCCCGATCAGGTAAGTTTCAGTAAAATCGCCTAAATCACGGTTGATGCGCTCTTTAGCCTCACCCACTAAGATTAACGACTTCACCTTACGTTTAATCATATTACGTAATGGTTCGTAGTTAAGATTTGTATCTTTACCACCAGCAATCAAAATTACGTTTTCATCAAAACAGTCTAGGGAACGTAACACC
The DNA here is from genome assembly GCA_023701385.1 of Pseudobdellovibrio sp. Taxonomy (GTDB): domain Bacteria; phylum Bdellovibrionota; class Bdellovibrionia; order Bdellovibrionales; family Bdellovibrionaceae; genus Pseudobdellovibrio. The sequence goes on along the minus strand of JAMPXC010000017.1, from coordinate 56,168 downwards.
GCATGCACGTTAGTGGCTTTAGAGTCATTGTAGAACAGAACTCCGCCTACTTTACGCACATATTCTAAACGGTGTTTAAGACCGCCGAAACCATCAATCGCTCTTTGGATTGCGTCATGGTTAGCACCGTATTCACGGGCTAAAAGTAAAGCCGCCATAACGTTTTCAACCGAGTGTTTACCTTTCATTTTAATCGCTTTAACACTGAAAGACTCGATATCTGGACCGGTGCGAACTTTGATTTCATCACCGATATTAACCGCACCGCCGATATTCATGATTTGTGGTTCTAAAGCTGGTTTTCTAGAGAAGTAGAAAATACGTCCACGTTGAACCGCCGGATCACGGGCTAATTCAACAACGGCATTATCATCCGCATTTAAAATCGATGTTGTCGCCTGGTTGGTGTTTTTAAACACTTTACGTTTTGCGTTTACGTACTCTTCCATTGAACGGTAACGGTCTAAGTGATTTTCCGCTAAGTTCGAGAAAACTACGTTGGCTGGATTAAAATTCACGCAGTGTTCAAGCATAAAACCTGACACTTCGGCGATCACAAGTTTCGCTTTTTTCTCTTCTAAAAGGTAATTGGTGATTGGATTTTCATTTGAACCACCCACCCACACGTCAATGCCAGATTCTTTAAGCATTGATTCACATAAACGTGCGATTGTTGTTTTACCGTTTGTACCAGTTACTGCCGCAACTGGTTCTTTGATAAAACCCGCAGCGAATTCAAATTCACCCGTGATTTTTACACCTTGTTGGCGCGCATATTCAAAAATCTTCAAGTGTGAAGCCACACCCGGAGAAAGAATAACTAAATCTTGCGATAAGAATGTTTTTGGCGAATGCGAACCTAATTCAAACTTGATGTTTGTGTAACCTTCAAGCTGGTCTAATTGCGCCGATAATTCTGGCTTTGATTTATGATCCGTAATTGTTACGTTAGCTTCGTATTTTGTTAAAAACTTCGCTAATGAAACGCCTGTTTTACCAAGACCTACTACAAGGATCTTTTTATCTTTTAGTTCTGATAACTCTGTCCACATACCTTAATCCTATCTTAACTTCAGCGTTGCTAAACTTAACATCGCTAATAAAATTGAAATAATCCAAAAACGAACAATAATCTTAGTTTCAGTTAAACCACCCAGTTCGAAGTGATGGTGTAACGGCGCCATTTTAAATACGCGCTTTCCAGTTAACTTAAATGAAGCGACTTGCGTGATCACTGATAACGCTTCAACAACGAACACACCACCAAGAACAACCATTAATAGTTCATTCTTTGTGATAACTGCCATTGTTCCTAAAAAACCGCCAAGACTTAAACTTCCCACATCGCCCATGAAAACTTGCGCTGGGTAAGTGTTAAACCATAAAAAACCTAAACTTCCGGCAATCATCGCCGCCGCTAGCGGAGTTAATTCACCCGCACCTGAGATATGAGGAATTTGTAAGTAGTTCGCAATCGAAGCATGGCCTGACACGTAAGCAAAAATCGCTAGTGTCGAAGCTGAAATAATAACTGGTACGATAGCTAAACCATCTAAACCGTCAGTTAAGTTCACCGCATTTGCAGTTCCCGTGATAACTAACGCTCCGAAGATAATGTAGGCATAGCCTAGATCCCACGAAATGTTTTTAACAAATGGTAAAGTTAAGTTCGTGTTGAAGTTGTAGTACTTAATTAAAATAAATAACGCGATACCAGAGATTAAAAATTCGCCCGTTAAACGAAGTTTACCTGATAAGCCTTTTGTATTTTTCTTTGAAACTTTTAAATAATCGTCAGCATAACCGATCATTCCAAAACCCCAAGTGATGACTACAGTTGCAACAACTAACGGATTAAAAACATCAATCCATAATGTTAATGAAATTAATGAACTTAAAAGAATCAGCCAACCACCCATTGTTGGCGTACCTGCTTTTTTCTTGTGAGTTTGCGGACCATCATCACGAATTGACTGACCGAAATGTTTCTTTTTTAAACTTTCAATGAAGTAAGGGCCCCAGATTAAACATAAGAAAAAACCCGTAAAAAACGAGATAAATGTTCTAACTGTGATGTAGCGAAATACGTTGAAAATCGAGTGTTGTTCAGCAAGTGAGTAAAGCCATTGATAAAACATTTTTAGATAAGTAGCACACCTCTGGAAGCAATAGCAAGAAAAAGTTTATAAGCATTTGAAAACACTAATGTTTTCTGCGTTTTTCGAGAGAGTGAAGTTTTGCCTGTTTTGACGAAAGCATTAGCATTTCACACATAAATCAGGTATCACTCCCCTATGAGAAAAAATAAATCTGGCCGCTCTGAAGCTGAACTTAAGAATTTCAAACTTGGTGAAAACAACACACAATACACTTTCGAATACTCTCCGAAATTGTTAGAAGCTTTCGATAACAAAAATCCAAATGACGTTGCTTGGACTACTTTTGTTTGCACAGAGTTTACTTCGCTTTGTCCAAAAACAGGCCAGCCAGATTTTGCAAAAGTATTTATTAACTATATCGCCGATAAAAAAATGGTCGAAAGCAAATCTTTAAAACTTTATCTTTTCAGCTTTCGCAATCATGGTGATTTTCATGAAGATTGTATTCAAACAATTTGCAATGACTTGGTGAAATTAATGAAACCGAAATATATCGAAGTGATCGGCGAATTTACTCCGCGCGGGGGCATTGCGATCTTTCCTTACGCTTCAGCCTCAAATAGCGATGCACATTTTAAAGAGCTTCGTAAGACGCGTATGTTTAACTACGCGCCCGGTAAGTATTCTTGCGATTTAAGCAAGGTTTATTAATCCTTAACGATCTCTAGCGTTTTTTCGTAATAGATTTCTTTTTCATCGCCCTGGCAAGACACCTTAAATTTGAATTTGCCAGTGGTGTTGTCGATCGTCACGATTTTAAAGTTATGTTTGCTGGTCGCGCATTTTTTCATACGACGAGGGTTCTTTTTAAAATTGTGATGTTGTAAGAACGTAAAGCTATGAATTGAACTTGATGTGATTTCATAAGTTTTAAAACCAAAAGCCTCACGTTCGATTTCCATAATCTCTGAATAGTGAATATCACCTGAGACAAGCACAAATGGCGCTTCAACTTCTGAAAGCTTTTGGCAAAACTTCTTAAAACTCGCGTTCTGCGTGTACTCGTAAGATTCTTTTTTTAGATAACCGCCAAAAAACTGGCTGCCATTCATAATCCACGAAGGCATGTTATATTTATTTAATGAATCATATAACAGTTCTTCTTGCTCATCGCCGTAATGAGTTTCTGGTGATCTGAAATAACGGCAATCCATTAAATAAAATTTTTGCCCAAAGGCTGTAAAATCTTGATAGATACCTAAATCACGACGGTAATTTCTTTCTTCTGGAAACAACCAAAATGCCGAAAAAAGTTCTAGCATAAATTTTTTATGTTCAAATGAACCATCAGAGTTGTTTTTACCAAAATCGTGATCATCCCACGAAGCTAAAATCGGAGTTAAAACTTGGTGACGAAATACACCGATGCGGCTTCTTGTTTCAACGTAACGTTTCCAAAAACCTTCTGGCGTTCCACCACTGCCCTGGTCGGCGTAACAAGTGTCACCAAGTAAAAATAGTAAATCGGGACCTTGCGCTTTTACTTTGTTCCACATAATTTTGCAGGCTGATTTAAAAAAGTCAGACATGCAGCTGATGACCGCGAACTTCGGCATTTTTTTATTTGTATCTAAGGCTTTAAAAAAACGTTCGTCGATAATTTGTTTTTTAGAATCTAAAACGCGCAGGCGGTACTGTTCACCTAACTTCAAGCCTGATACTTTTAATTTATCTAACTGATCATCAGAGTCTGCCATACGATGAGTGCTAATCATTAACAGTGGCATAAGTTGATTTTTGCTATCCACCACTTCAAATGAAATTTCGGCATTTATTGTTCTTAAAACTGTGAAGTAACTTAAATCTTCAAGAGTTAATCCTTGATGTATGGGAAACGCGCCGAATTTATTTCTGCCTGCTAAAATTTCTAAGTCATGTTGGGCTGAACCCAGAGAGGGAATTGTTAATAAGCTTGCAGATAGAACGCCTGTTTGTTTAAGAAAATCTCTTCTTGATTGCGACATGATGCCGACCTCGTGGTGTTTACATTAGTAATCGGCTTATTATGTTAAGGTTCTAAACTAATTTTAAATAAATCAGACGAAGGTCGCGCAGCCGTAACTGAAACTTAACGAACTCGGTTAAGGTCCTGTTAGCGCTCAAGGTGACTTTGCCTTAAACAAATGCTATTATGTTCCAATGTCTATTGAAAATGATAACGATCTAAAAGCTCTTAGAACCATTGGCCGCATTGTCGCTCAGTGCTTACAGTTTATGTCTAAAAATCTTGAACCAGGTATTACGACTCTGGAACTTGATGAATTAGGTCGTCGTTTTCTAGAAAAACATGGAGCGAAATCTGCTCCGAAATTAGTTTATCAATTTCCCGGCACAACTTGCATTAGCGTGAATGAAGAAGCCGCTCATGGTATCCCTTCATCCACAACAATTCTTAAAGCTGGTGATCTGGTAAATATCGATGTATCAGCTGAATTAAATGGTTATTTCGCTGATACAGGCGGCTCGTTTATTATTCCGCCTGAGACAACACTAAAACAAAAACTTTGCTTCGCTGCTAAAAGTGCTCTGCAGTTAGCGATGAATGAAGCCAAAGCTAATGCCCGTCTTAATCGTATTGGTTACGCCGTTGAACAAGAAGCTAAACGCCATGGTTTTACCGTGATTGAAAATATCGGAAGCCACGGCGTCGGCCGTGCTTTGCACGAAGAACCTGATTTTATTCCGAACTATTTCGATCCGAAAGATAAACGCATTTTAAAAGAAGGCCAAGTTATTACGATTGAGCCTTTTGTTTCAAGTGGTGGTACAGAAGTTTTTGATACAGGTGATGGTTGGACTTTAGCCACTCATTCAGGAATTTTCACAGCACAGTTTGAACACACGATGGTCATCACCAAAGATAAACCTTTGATCATGACCCTACCCGCTTAAAAGACTATTTCTTTTCCCAATTAATAGGTTCGCAAAGTTCAACGAAACGTTCTGTTTTTGCACCACGCGAACCTTTAACCGTAATTAAATCACCTTTAGAAATGTGAGTTACAAAGTGTTGCCCCATGGCTTCAGTTAAATCTGCATCAACTTTATAGTGTTTGTAATCGGTGTGATTCAATCCCGCTTCAAAATCTTTATAATTTTCACCAACGAAATAAATAAAATCGTAATCACTCATTGAAGCCGCGATCGCAAGTTCACGGTGCATTTCAGGAGCTACAGTGCCGAGTTCCTTCATCTGCCCAAAGACACCGACTTTTTTACCTGCTGTTTTTAATAATGGAATATTCTCAAGAAGAGCTTTCATGCTATCTGGATTTGCGTTGTAACCATCAAATAAAATTTGTACACCAATCGCTGTATCAACAAACTGGTTTCTACCCCATGTTGATTTACAAGCTGGTAAAGCTTGCCAGATTTTTTCAGCAGGCATTCCGGCAGCGTAAGCTAAATTCGCTGCCGCTAGTAAGTTTGTTAAGTTATGTTTACCAAATACCGGAACATCTGCCGAACCCCATTGGCCTGCGATATTTCCAGAAATTTTTAAACCCGCCGCTGATAGCTCTTCGATTTTAAAAAACACATCGGCATCTTTGTTACGTTCAGAAAAACTTAACATGCGGCTTGCCGGATATTTTTTCGCAATCGGATACATCATATCGTAAGTTAAATCTTGATCTTGATTAAACACACGAATCGTATCTTCGCGTGAATCCATGTAGATTTCGGCTTTAGCTTCAGCGATTTTCTTTTGCGTTCCGAAGTATTCAATATGGGCGCGGCCCACCATAGTACAAACAACGATATCTGGATCAGCGATTTTAACTAACTCAGTGATTTCGCCAGCGTGATTCATACCCATTTCAACCACAGCATAATCAGCATTCGGTGAAATTTGTAATAAAGTCAGCGGCACACCCCAATGATTATTAAAACTACCTTGGTTAAAGTGCGTTTTTTTATACTGTGATAAAATCGCAGCAGTAAATTCTTTAGTTGTCGTTTTACCATTTGAGCCTGTGATACTTAAAATTTTTGTACTCAAAGTATTTCGGTAACCGTGAGAAAAATCTTGTAAACCTTTTAATGTATCAGGCACTTCAATAATACTGACTTTATCTTTAAGGCCAGCAAATTTAGCATCTAAACGGTGAACGAATAAAAGACCGGCACCTTTTTCTACAGCTTTATCTAAATAATCGTGAGCATCAAAGTTATCACCTTTAAGCGCTACGAAAACTTGGCCTGTTAAATCTTTACGTGTGTCAGTGCCCACTTCATGAAATGTCGTTTGGTGAGTGGAAATAACTTTTCCGTGAGACCATCTAGCAATTTGTTCCAGTGTCCATTGTGGTTTCATATTAACCTAAATATTTCTCGGCAACTTCATAGTCGCTGAAGTGAGTTTTTGTCGTTCCCATAATTTGATAATCTTCGTGACCTTTGCCAGCGATTAAAATCACATCACCTGGTTTTGCCATGGCAATCGCTTGCGCAATCGCTTTTTCACGATCAACTTCTTTAGTGTAGTTTTTAAAATTAGCCGGAAAACCTTTTTCAGCATCGCTCAGAATCGTCATTGGATCTTCAGTACGTGGATTATCTGAAGTTAAAAACACATAGTCACTTAAGCGCGCAGCGATTTCGGCCATCTTCGGACGTTTTGTTTTATCGCGGTCCCCACCGCAACCAAATACGGTAATTACTCGGCTTGTAAGCTTCGCATCGGTTTTTACTTTTAATAAAGACTTCAGCGAGTTTTCTAAAGCATCTGGTGTGTGAGCGTAATCAATAAAAACCGTTTTATCTGAGCTATGTACAACTTTTTGTAAGCGCCCCGGAATTCCATTAAAATCGGCTAAGGCTTTAATACCTTGCTCAAGAGTGACCCCACACGTTAACCCTGCAGCCAAACTTGCCACTACGTTGTAGATCGTATGAACGCCTGTTAACGGCACTTTCACGATAATTGTTTCTAGCGGAGTTTTTAATTCAAACTCTGTTTCAGCAAAATTCATTTTTAAAATCTTAAACTGAAAATCAGATTCTTTTTGCCCATATGTCCAACCTAAAACCGGCTCTGCTAGTTTTAATTTTCTTCCGTACTCGTCGTCGATATTAATAATTGCAAAAAGTGGGCGTTTTAATGAAGACCACATCAAATCAGTGAACAACCTTTGTTTTGATTCAAAATATGACTTCATGTCATTGTGATAATCTAAATGATCGTGCGTAAGATTCGTGTAGATCACGGTATTAAAATGAACACTGTCCGCACGGCGCTGATCTAAAGCATGTGATGTCACTTCTAAAGCGGCAGCGATTGCACCTTCTTTGATAAAATCATTTAAACGACTTTGTAACGTCACTGGATCAGGAGTTGTGCCTTGGTTTTCCCAAGTTTTGTGACCAGCGCGGTGATTCACAGTTCCGATAACACCCGTTGATTTGCCACGGGCATTTAAAATATGTTCGAGCAAATAAGTGATCGAAGTTTTGCCATTCGTGCCAGTGACTCCGAAACAGAAAAGTTTTTGTGAAGGATAATCGTAAAATCTGGCTGCCAGCAAATCCAGCATTTGGCGTGAATCAGGAACTACAGAAACATGCCCTTGATAATCTGCAGGTACCGCCGATTTATCTTCAACAACTAAAGCAATCGCTCCAGCTTTGATCGCATCGCCAATATATTTGTGGCCATCGGCCTGCGTGCCTTTAATCGCTACAAAAACAGAGCCTTGTTGACCGGATTTTTCTATTTGTCGCGCATCAAAAAATATCCCCGTTACTTCTTTTTCAAGAGCTTCAGGTTGGCTTTGCGTTCCAAGATCAGAAAATGATAATAACTGCTGCAGTTTCATTGCAAAAAGCATAGGATACTTTCTTATGAACTTCAAACGTATACAGTATTTTGACCACCCGACTGATGCTGCGGACCGTCCGTGGGTTATTCTATTTCATGGTTTCGGTGCCGATGCTCATGACCTAGAAGGTTTAAGAGATTATATTTTTCTAAATTCAAAAGTGAACTGGCGTTTTCCGAATGGTGTATTTGAAGTTCCGATCGGCCCTGGTTGGACTGGCCGTGCTTGGTGGCCGTTAACTTTAAGTTCGCTACCGAGTGATTGGAGTGATTACACTCCAGAGGTTATGAATACTTTAGTGCCTGCAGTTATCAAAATGATCGAAGATTTAAAAGTGCCTTGGAATAAAGTTATCTTAGGTGGCTTTTCTCAAGGGGCGATGTTAGCCACTGAAATTTATTTGCAAGCTCCAGAAAAACCACTGGGCTTAATCAGCATGTCGGGAAGCTTAATTCGCCAAACAGAATGGACAAAAAAACTTGAAGAGCGCAAAGGCGCTAAAGTTTTCTTATGCCACGGCGAAAACGATCAAGTATTGCCGATTAAAGGCAGTCAAAAATTATTAAATATTTTTAAACAAAAAGGGTTAGAACCACAGTGGGTAACTTTCCCAGGTGGTCATGAAATTCCACCGAAAGCTTTACAGGGCATTACTCAATACATTAACGGGTTAATATGAGTTACGTCATTGAAACAAAAAATTTAGGTCGTGAATATAAGACCTATCAAAAAAAAGAAGGCATCGTTAATTCGATCAAAGGTTTTTGGAACCGTGAATACACATCAAAACCGGCCTTAAAAAATGTTTCGCTTGAAATCGAAGGCGGACAAATCGTTGGTTTAGTGGGAGCTAATGGCGCCGGCAAAACGACGTTATTAAAAATTCTTTCAGGCTTAATCTATCCAACTCAGGGTGAAGTTCGCGTTCTTGGCTTTGAACCCTGGAAGCGTGAAACTGAATTTTTACGCCAGATGAGTTTATTGTTAGGCCAGAAAAACCAGTTGTGGTGGGATATTTCTGCTCGCGATAGTTATTCGTTATTAACTAAAATTTATGATCTTGATGTTGATACAGCCAAAAAACGTGTAACCGATTTGGCACAAATGCTTTCTTGTGAGCATGTGCTTGATACACAATTACGCCGCCTAAGCTTAGGCGAACGCATGAAGATGGAAATTATCGGATCGTTACTTCATTCGCCGCGCGTTTTATTTCTCGATGAACCGACAATCGGTTTAGATATCGTGGCACAATCAGCGATTCGTGACTTTCTTGAAAATTACGTTAAAGAATACAAACCGGTTGTGATTCTAACATCACACTACATGGATGATATTGCGCAGTTAGCAGATCGTTTATTATTAATTTCAAAAGGCGAAATGGTTTATGATGGAACCGTTGATCGTTTCTTACAATCAACTGAGACCAGTAAAAAATTAATTTACCGCTACAAAAACGATCAGCAAGAGCGCGAGTTGATTTTCCAAGATTCAGAATTATCACAAAAATTAAATGAAGTGGTAAAATCTGGTGAAGTTGTTAATTTAAAAATCGAAGAGGTTGATTTTGAAGAAGTTATTCATCGCTTTTTGGCGAAGGAATCTCGCGTTTAGTGAGCTTGCCATCGTTTCAAATTTAGAATACCGCTTCAATTTCTTTATTGATGCGTTCGTGCAGCCGTTAATCACGGTGGGCATCGAACTTCTTATGTGGTTTGCCATCTTTGAAGCGGCCAATGCCGCTCAAATCGGTGGTTTTGGCCGCGAAAGCTATTTAGCTTATGGCGTCTGGGCTCCGTTTTTAGGGCGTATTGCGGTTAGCTGGATGTACGAATCCATGATGGTTGAAGAAGTGGCCAGCGGCTCAATCAACGTGATCCTAACCCGCCCGATTAGTTTTTATGAATATTACCTGTCACAATTAATGGGTTATAAAATTGCGACCACGTTTATCTCGATGATTGCGCCTTTAGCTGTGTCGCTTATTTTTGATTTACCGATTCATTATTCGCGTTTACCGATTGCGATAGGTTTAGTTTTTTATTATCTGTTCTTAGTTCACACACTAAGCTTTGTGATTTCGACATTTGCGTTTTATATGACCCGCGTTCGCTCTTTAACGCTAGTTAAAAACTTAACATTATGGTTATTAGCCGGCGAATTAGTGCCTATTGATTTAATGCCTCCGGCGATTGCCAAATTTTTATTATTATCACCGTTTCCTGCGGGAGTTTACACACCAGTGGCGTACATCACAGGGCGCGTGGGTTCAGAATTAGTTTTACAAAGTTTTATTTCAGTGACGATCTCGACGATCATTGCCATAGCGATCGGCGCTTGGTTATGGCGTAAAGGCCTTCAGTCCTACACAGGGACCGGTGCCTAGTGAAAAAGCTTTTAAAATATCTAAGCCTCTATGGTGCGTTTTTTAAAGCCAGCTTTGTGGCCGACCTTGAGTATCGTTTTAATTTTATTTTATTAGTGGCTTCTGAATGTATCTGGTACGGAACCCAATTACTTTTATATGAAGTCATCTATCGCCACACCAACATTATCGGCGATTGGACTTTAGAACAAATGCGCGTGTTTGTTTTCTTAGCGCTATTTGTAGATTCTATTTACATGATCTTATGGGATCCGAACTTTTCTAAATTCAATGACGAAGTTAGAAAAGGAAACCTGGATTTATTATTAACTAAACCTGTGAACTCGATGTTTATGATCAGTTCGCAAAAAGTTTCAGTATCGCATATTCCGTGCTTATTATTCACTGGCGCCGGACTTATTTGGGCCTTACAAGCGATTCCTGATTTTAGCTGGTATCGCCTATTCTGGTTATTTTTATTAATCCCTTCAGGCTTAAGCGTAATTTTCGTAGGTCGTTTAGCTCTTAATTCGACAGCGATTATTTTTTCGCGCGCTGATTTCTTGCAGTATGTTTGGTACAGTATTTTCAGATTAGGTTTACGCCCTGATGCGATTTACAAAGGTTTTTTAAGATACATTCTGTTATTTGTTTTACCATTTGCAATGGTCGCCTCAATTCCAACACGCTTTTTATTAGAGCCCGTACAAATTGGATTTATTGCTTGGGCCGTCGCTATGCCAGTGCTTTTAATGACATTTATGAACTGGTACTGGAAGTTCTGCATGCGCTTTTATTCAAGCGCTTCATCTTAATTCTGGATTAGATACTCAATATTTACATCAGCGCGGATTTTGATTTTGCCTGGGCTAAAATCAGTTCCACCTGATTCTGCATCGGCTGACATCATCATTTTATTTTGCGCACGAGCCGCTCCGGCCATCGGTGCTGACTCGTAGTTCGCGTAAACCTGTTGATTGGTGATGCTGTAAACACCTTTGATTTTTACACCAGCCGCTTTGGCTAAGTCATCAGCTCTACCGCGTGCTTGTTTAACCGCTTGGCTGATACAGGCTTCTTCGGCTTCACCTTTTTTATCAGAATCCCAGCCGATATTGCCGATTGTAACTCCTGATTTTTCTTTATCAGCTTTACTACCACTCGCCGCTTGATCAATAAATTGACCGGCTTGATCTAGGTTTTTGAAAGTCACGGTTAATGAGTGCATGGCGCTGTAACCTTGAATTCGGCTGATTCCTGTTTTGTGCTCGTAAGCATATTCAGGAGTTACGCTGTAGTACTCTGTTTGTACGTCTTCTTTTTTAACTTTGAATTTTTCAGTTAATTCTTTGATACGTTTAACGTGTTTATTCGCCATCTCTTGAGCTTGCGCAGCCGTTGCTGCTTTGGCCCAGATCTGCAGATTGATATTCATGATATTGGGATCAATATTTTTTTCTGAGAAGCTTCCCACTTTAATTAAAGCTGGGGCTACTTCTGCCATAGCCAATGAACAAGAGAAAATCATGGCGGCACTTACAAAAAATTTCAGGCCTAAAAACTTCATACGTACTCCTGGCGTGTCTAAAAGAGTTATTCTTTTAGAATAATAGTCATCGTACGGTCTTCAGCTAAAGCTTCGCCTGCGGCAGGTACAGTTTGATCAACTTTTCCACGGCCAATCATTTTAATTTTAATATTCTGATTGGCTGCTTGTTGCAATACTTCGCGCATTGATAAGTCTTTAAAGTCAGGAACCGTAGTTAACGTTGTTGTAGTTTTATTTAAATCCGCATACGAAAATTCTTCTACTTCTTTTTCCGTTTTTTCGCTTTGTGCTACAGGAACATTTGAAATATTTTTCTCGGCTAAGACTTCTGGAGCTACACCTTCGCGGCGAACAGCATAAGAAGCAATGCGTGAAAATAGCGGAGCAGCTACTTGAGCACCGTAATAACCTTTTTTCGGATGATCTAAAGCTACGTAAATAACGTATTGCGGATCATTTGCAGGAATAAAACCCGTGAAACTTCCGATATAACCACCCGGAATATAACCGCGGCCTTCAGTTCTCACTTTTTGTGCCGTACCCGTTTTACCGCCAACGATATAACCTTCAACACGAGCTGAAACCCCTGAGCCTTTTCCTGAAGTTACAGCGGCCAACATCAAACGCATTTGCTGAGCCGTCTCTTCTGAAATCACACGACGAATTTGTTTTGTTTCAGTTGTTACCGTTTGGTTAGTTTCAAGATCAGTGATTGATTCAACGATATGTGGTGCGTTTAACATTCCACCATTGGCAATCACTGCATAAGCATTGGCCATTTGTAACGGAGATGCTGTCATACCTTGACCGAAAGAAACGTTAGCTAATAAGTGATCGCGCCAAGGAAGACCTAAGATAATACCTTTAGCTTCGCCCGGAAGATCGGTCCCTGCTTTTTGCCCGAAACCGAATTTCATTAAACCCTGACGTAATTTTTCATCTCCCAGTTTTAACGCGATTTTACTTGTTCCGATATTTGAAGAGTAAGCTAAAACTTCACTGACAGAAATTAACCCTTGCGAGTGATTCGCTTCAGCTTCTCGGATTACACGTTTACCAATTTTAAAATAACCGTTTTCACACCAGATTTTTGAATTTGGCTGAAATACTTTTTCTTCTAACGCTTGAGCAATAACAAAAGTTTTAAGTGTTGAACCTGGTTCGTAAGTATCTGTTACTGATCTATTACGGCGAGCCCCCGGAGAAACTTTTGAAGCATCGTTTGGATTAAATGATGGAAGTGACGCAATCGCACGAATCGCTGATGTTTTTGCATCAAGCACCACCGCGTAAGCCGCTTCCGCTTCGTGTTTTTGTAAAGCTTCTTTTAATTCTGTTTCAACAAAGTATTGCAAATCAGAATCAATCGTTAGCTTAATTTCTTTTCCTTGCGGAGTTTCAGTGAACAACATCCCGTCTTGAATTAACGGTCTGCCACGCGCATCTTTGCGCATAGATACTTTTTTACTTTCACCTTTTAATTGCTGGTCATAGAAAAGTTCTAAACCTTCTAAGCCTTGGCCTTCTTTACCTGTAAAGCCTAAAGTCGTTGAAAGTAATTGGTCGTTTGGATAAACACGTTTCCACTCTTCAACAAAGCCTAAACCGCGAATCTTCTGCGTTTTAATTTCTTCAACTTGCGAAACAGAAACTAAACGTTCAATCCAGATAAAACGTTTATTTTTATCTTTAATTTTTGAATAAATTTCGTTTTGATTTTCTTTTAAAACTTTAGCTAAGAACTTAGCTGTGCCTTTTCTATCTTCGATAATTTTGGGGTCAGCGTAAATTGAATATGTCGGTGACGACATAGCTAACTCTTTGCCGTTACGATCAATGATATTTCCACGGCGCGCTGGAAGTGAAACTACAGTTTGAAACTGTTTTTCCTGAAGTGTATTTAATTTTTCATGGGGAACAAACTGAAGATAAGCTGCACGGAAAACTAAAGCGGACCAAAGAGTACAAACGAAAATAAACAGAGTGATTATTTTGGATTTCAAGGACGCCCCTCTTTATGCAAATAACTTAAAGATACTGATGGATTTAAATGAATGATCTGAGCTTGTGTTGCACGTTTTAGCGTAAGCTTTTTTGTGGCAACAGTTTCAACCAATTGCGGACGAGTTAACTTCGCCAGTTGAATTTCTTTTTGCTTTTTCATTTCTTTATTTTTTTTGAATTCACGAGTGTTTTTCAGAACGACATAAGACATGCGGCGCTCTTCCATTTTTAAAAACACGATTGAAAATAATGTAGCAATAACAAAAAACACACTTAAAAAAGGCTTTAACTGCCTAACGTGCTCTGAGCTCATCCTGACCTCGTTGCAAATTTGCAAATCTAGTTGTCGTTTTGTTCGCGTTGCATTCTGCGTAACGCAAACTTATCCGGTTTTTCCGGTTGCGGTCCTTTTTGAAAGATACGCAATTTGGCGCTCCGCGCCCTAGGATTAGTTTTACACTCTTCCTCAGAGGGAACAATTACTTTCTTGTTCACAGAAAAACCTAGATCTGAGTCCTTAAATAAGTTTTTAATTATGCGATCTTCAAGCGAGTGAAATGAAATTACGGCCAGTCGCCCGCCATCGTTTAACTGCAGCATTAAATTTTTTACGCCTTCTTCAACAACGTACAATTCTTGATTCACCACTAGTCTTAAGGCCATAAAGTACTGAGTCGCAGGATGGAAGCCCTTCTTATGCCAGCCCTCAACTCTTTCAATCAATCCAGCTAGTTGCAGAGTTGTCTCAAAAGGTTTTGTTTTTCTGTCCTGGACAATAGCCCTAATCACACGCGCAGGATTTTGAATTTCACCGTATTCGCGAAAAAGTTTGAACAAATCATCTTCAGTAAATTCATTGATGATTCGGGCGGCCGTCATGCTTTGATTTTGATTCATGCGCATATCTAATGGACCGTCTTTGTTAAAACTAAATCCACGATCGGCTTGATCAAGTTGCGGAGAACTCACGCCAAGATCGGCTAACATCATGTCAAATTTTTCTGTGTTGGTTTCAGAAAAGTTATGAAAATTAATATGATGAATTGTCACTTCAGGATAATTTTCTTTAGCGTAAGCAATCGCCTGTAAATCTTGATCGGTCGCAACCGCTCTGGTGATGTTGTATTTATTTTTTAATAAGGTGTAGTGACCACCGCGACCAAAAGTGCCGTCAAAATACGATAGATTATTTTTTCCAGTCAGCGAATCAAACGCTGCAATCACTTCTTCAGCTAAAACCGGCACATGACCATTCAATGCAAGTGAAACTTGACTCAAAACAACCCCTTATAATTAACAAAACCCAGACTAAGGTATGAGTGTAAAATTCGCTTATTTGTCGGTCAAGACAGAATACACTAAACTAAGTCGTGCTTGTAGAATGTCCACGATGCCATTTTAGACAACCCCAAGATCAATACTGCGCTAACTGCGGTGTGGATATGTTGGCGTATAAACCTAAAGAAGATCCGTTTCTGATTAAAATCGCTAAGAGCGGAATGTTTCAGTTTTTAATGGTGGTTCTTTTGGGCGTGGCCGTTACGACATTTGTTGTTCGCACGGATCAACCGCAACAATGGATTCAAAAAATCAATCGTTTCGCATCAGTTAGTCCGAACCCCTCTCAACAGGCTAAAACTGAAGCCGGCATTGCTGAAGACCAAGCTGAATTTGAAGCTCCTCCACCACAAGCCAACACTTGGGCGGCGCGTACAGCAAGCCCTACAGAAATGGCGGCTACTGCAGAAGGCGCTGCTGCTACCGGTGGTGCCCCTCAAGCCCAAGCTTTTAGAGCTGGAAATGGCGATGCAAGTCCAACGCAAACAGTTTCACAAACAGCCAAAGTTCGTATTCAAATGGTTGAGATTGATCACGACTATCTTAACAACATCATGAATGAAAGCTACGGCGACCGCACAACCATCGGTGGTGATGTTATTTCGTATAAATCATCTGCACCAATAAAATTGAATCTAGCAAATGTACGTATTTTAAAAACAGACATTATGACTTTTAGCGAAACAAAAAATAATTCCGTGAGTGCAGGCAATAGCACACGTTGGATCAGGCTGGCTATCAACGCGCAGGATATAAGTTCTATGCAAAAATCATTCACCGCTATGTACATCAAAAATCATCCTAACGATACTCAGCAAATTCCAATAGATCTTAGCTTAGGCCCCGGCGAACAATTATACCTTTCCGGAACAGGGCTACTTACTTATTTCGATTTAGAACCTGATTTAGCCAGCGTAGCCCCATTTACAATTTTCAAATCCACTGACTACCGTAATCAAAAAACAACTTTTGCCATCATCATAGATCTGCAGTAAAAACAGATCATGCAAGAACATCACTACGGTCCGAATTTTCATTTAATCAATGATCCTTTTTTGCAAACTCTATTAACCGAACTTTGCCAAAGTAAAACAATTCAGCCGCAGATTAACCGTCTGATTCAACTGATCTACAACGGCCTGATTGTTCACACCGCGAATACTTTATTTCCTAAAGGTAAGGTCGAAGTTAAAACCCGTATGGGCGAATCGCTCACTGCTGAAACTTTGACCCAAGAAACCAAAGCTGTAACGGTGAACTTAGCCCGCGCCGGAACATTCCCTAGCCATATTTGCTATGAATATCTGCACTGGTTCTTAAATGCTGAAAATGTAAGACAAGATCATATCTTTGCGGCCCGTAAAACCGATGCGAACGAGCAAGTGACCGGAACAAACTTAGGCAGCTTTAAAATCGGCGGCAGTATCGAAAACAGTTATGTTTTATTTCCTGATCCGATGGGTGCCACTGGCGGAACGATTTTATCAGCTATTGATTATTACCAAAGCCAAGTTCAAGGCCCCGTTAAGAGCTATATCGCTCTTCATCTAATTGTGACTCCTGAATACCTTAAAAAAATCCAATCTGTGAAAGCGCCTCTGCAAGTTTTTGCTCTGCGCGTAGATCGCGGTTTATCTCCGGCGCACGTCTTAAATTCACCTTTAGGCCTTTACTGGGAGCAAGAAAAAGGGTTGAATGACAAACAATACATCATTCCTGGGGCCGGTGGCCTTGGCGAGTTATTAAATAATTCTTTCGTGTAAAGGCTGATAAGGACATCATATGAACCCAAAGAATCTGAATCTTAAATCTTATATCTCTGAAGAAAAAATCCAAGAGAAAGTAAAACAAATCGGCGAACAATTAACGGCAAAATTTAAGGGCCAAAAAGTTGTAGCGGTTTGCGTATTAAAAGGTTCGTTCTTATTTTACTCTGATCTTATCCGCCAAATTAACACTGACATCACTTGTGAATTTTTCGGCGTATCAAGCTACCACGGTGGAACTTCTTCTTCTGGTGAAGTGAAAGTCACTTTAGACTTAGCAAGCCCGGTTGAAGGCATGCACGTGATTCTAGTTGAAGACATCGTTGATACGGGTCTTACAATGAACTACTTAAAACATTCGATCGAGTCACGCAAACCAGCTTCTGTAACGACTGTGACGTTATTAGAAAAACCTGAAGCTTTAAAAGTTCCGTGCAAATTAGATTATGTTGGTTTTCAAATCACGAATGAATTCGTGGTTGGTTATGGTTTAGATTATCAAGGTTATTTCCGTAATCTTCCTTACATTGCCCAAGTACAAAACTTTCAATAATAGAAAGGAAATGTCATGAGACTATTTCTATCTGCTCTTGTTTTAGCGTTTTCTGTGTCGGCTTTAGCAGCTGATCCAGCAACAACACCAGCGCCAAATGTTCCGCAACAACCAAATCAGGAAGTTAAGGAAAAAGTTGAAGATATTAAAGGCACTATCGTAAAACCAACGACTGAACAAACAGCAGCGGTCAGCAAAGCCGCTGTACGAGCGAAAAAGCTTAAAAAGAAACACAAAAAAGACTAATAATTTTTTTACAGAAATCCGAAGGATTTTTTTTCTTTAGCCGCGTTGCGGTCTTCTCGACAGCAACGCTCCTTTTCACGGATAATTTCACTCAGAGAGAGGTTATCCCTATGAAACAATACCACGATCTTCTAAAGCACGTTTTAAATGAAGGCACAGTAAAATCAGACCGCACCGGCACAGGCACGATCAGTGTTTTCGGTTATCAGATGCGTTTTGATCTACAAAAAGGTTTTCCTCTTTTAACAACTAAAAAACTTCACACACGTTCGATCTTTCACGAACTTTTATGGTTCTTAAAAGGCGAAACAAATATTAAATATTTAAAAGAAAATAAAGTTTCTATCTGGGATGAATGGGCTGACGAACAAGGCGAACTTGGTCCGGTGTACGGCAAACAATGGCGTTCGTGGGAAGCCGCTGATGGTACAACCATCGACCAAATCAGCAACGTGATCGAAGAGATCAAAAAGAATCCGGATTCTCGTCGTTTATTAGTTGTGGCGTTCAACCCGTCTGACATTAGCAAAATGGCGTTACCGCCTTGTCATGCGTTTTTTCAGTTCTACGTAGCTGACGGAAAACTTTCTTGCCAGCTTTACCAACGAAGTGCGGATATTTTCTTAGGTGTTCCGTTTAATATCGCAAGTTATGCGTTGTTAGTTCATATGGTGGCGCAAGTTTGTAATCTTGAAGTGGGTGAGTTTATTCATACACTGGGTGACGCGCATATTTACTCGAATCACTTAGAGCAAGTAAAACTTCAGTTATCACGCGAGTGTCGTCCGCTTCCGAAATTAAAGTTAAATCCAAATGTGAAAAATATTTTTGATTTTAAATACGAAGATATCGAAATCACTGGCTACGATCCACACCCGGCTATTAAGGGTGAGGTAGCGGTGTAATGATATTGTCACAAATCGTTGCCATCGGAGAAAACTTTGCCATCGGTAAAGATAACAAACTTCTGTGGCATTTTCCTGAAGACTTAAAATATTTTAAAACCCAAACATCAGGAAAAATCATGATCATGGGTCGTAAGACTTATGATTCTTTAGGTAAACCTTTACCTAAACGTTTTCACATCGTGATTTCACGCAAAACCCAAACGACTGAATTTCCCAATGTGCATTTTGTCACAACGATCAACGAAGCGATCGCTTTTGCTAAAACTAAAATTGGCGAATGGCCCGATGAAGTGATGGTTGTCGGTGGTGCTGAAATTTACAAACAGACACGTACGCTTTGTGACCTGCTTTATGTAACCCGCATCCCTGGCCAGTATGAGGGCGATACATTTTACCCTGCTGATTTTCAAGATGGCTTTGCATTGCAAAATCGCCAAACATCAGACGTTCATCCAGGTCTAGCTTACGAAGTGTGGGAAAATGTCGCGTCGAAGACGCGCAAAAGCTAATAATTCGTCGAAATAATTGACGATCTCAACATAAAAAAAAATTCAATATTGCTGTCCGAGAATCCGATTTAAAATAAGAATTGGAGTAGAGTTATGGACAATCAAAATACACAGCCACAGGGCGCCCGCCGCTTTGTTACTCAAGAATTAGCTCATATTGAAATCTACGGAAAGAACGGTCGCATCTTAACTAAGATGGGAAACCTTTCTTCAACAGGTGCTTTCTTTGATGTGTTAAGCCCAAATTTTTCAGTAAAAAAAGGCGACATCGCCCGTGTTACAATTAATTTAAGAAGTTTAAACCGCGTTCACGTTGTGGATTGCGAAGTTGTCTGGGCCAAAGGTCTAGGTGTTGGCGTTCAATTTTTAAAACGCGAAGAGCTTCAAGACAAATTAGCGAATGTTCTTTTTTCGAATCAAAATAATTAAAGTTAAAGCTTGTAGACATACTGGACTTTCGTGCTACGGTAATAGTTAATTCGTGTAAACAAACTAACTATTATCACCCACGGAAGGGATTATAATGTCAGTCAGATTTAACTTAAAAAAGTCGGCCTTATTGGCCACGGTGATCTTAATCGCTGTTTCTATCGCGCAGTTTGCGCAATCAACATCAAACAACAGATATTGGATGAAAATCCGCGCGAAAGATAAATTCGAGCGCTCAGTGATCGCCAATATCGTCGGTATCGAAAATACGACAGAAGATTACGTTGTCGCATTCGGTGGCGATACGGAATTAAAACAAATCCAAAAACTAGGTTGGTTAATGTCGTACTCAAACTTAGCTGATGAAGCTCTGTTTAGCGGAAAAGATTTTCCAACAAAAGATTCAGCTTTTCATAACTACGCTGAGATGACAGCTGAGCTAACTAAGCTAGCTAACGAAAATCCAACACTTGTCACAATGGGCTCCGTCGGCAAATCAACTGAAGGCCGCGACACTTGGGTTTTACGTTTAGGAGCTGATCAATCCCACGCTTCAGAAAAACCAGCTGTAATTTATATGGGTGGTCACCATGCGCGTGAACACTTATCAATGGAAATGCCATTGATGCTTGCGCAACACTTAGTTGAACAATACAAAGCTGGCAATGAGCGTATCATAGGTTTAATGAATAACCGTGATATTCACATTATTCCGATGGTGAATCCTGATGGCGCTGAATATGACATTCAAGACGGTAGCTACAAAATGTGGAGAAAAAACCGTTCACGCAATGCGAATGGTACTTTCGGTACGGATTTAAATCGCAACTACAGTTACAAATGGGGCACTGGCGGCTCTTCTACTAATCCAAACAGCGATACGTACATGGGAACAAAACCCTTCTCTGAACCTGAAACAATCAACATTAAAAACTACGTTGAAGCTCACACAAATATCACTACGCTACTTTCATTCCATACCTATTCGCAGCTAATTCTTTACCCATGGGGCCACAAATACGATGGCATCGAAAACACAAAAGATGCGAAAGTTTTCGAAACAATGGCCAAGAAAATGGCTGAATGGAACAAGTATACTCCGCAACAAGCTTCTGATCTTTACATCGCAAGTGGCGACACAACGGATTGGGCTTATGGCGAACACAAGATTTTTGCTTTTACGTTTGAATTAGATCCATCTCAGGCTTCAGGTGGTTTTGGTGGTGGCGGCTTCTACCCAGGTGCTGGCGTGATTCAACCGGTATTTAATAAAAATATTGAACCCGCTTTATATTTAATGGAATACGCAGATAATCCATACCGTACAATCAATGTAAGTATCGGGCCTATTAATCCAGCGCCGTAGAACAGCCAAGGGGCCCCGCAGCCCCTTACATATTTGAAATCATGGTCTCTACGAAATTCTTCGCCGAGTTGAAGTAGAGACCTACTCCGAATAAAATCAAAGACGCCGCTAACTTCGTAAAAAACGGCACGTTACTTCCCAAGTAAGCTTTCTGAAAAACCATCCATAACTTTTTACCGAATGATTTTTTACTTTTCTCTTCTGGTGTTAACACTGTTGATGCTTGGAAACCGAAAATCACTAATGATACTAAAATCACGATCACTTCTAATGGCCATGCAATAAAAACATACCCCACACAGAACTGGATAAACTTTAAAATATCCATCGGATTATTCATTAAGTTTTTAGTTTCTTGCCATAAAATCGAAGAAGCTAACTCACGTTTTACTTCTTTAATTTTTTCTTGGTCACCGATCATTTGCAGTTGTTTTAAGTAAATCTTTTGAATCGTTAATTTGGCGCCATCATCAAGGCCTGTTAATAAACTTGCGCTATACAAAGTATCGATTTGTTTTGATGTTAATTTATTTAAACTCATTCCCCCATGAAGAGCGGCACGCGCAATCTTAGCCGCGTAAATTTTCGCACCGGTATTCCACTTCGAAGATTTTTTTAAAGCCTCTAAGTGTCGCGCTGTCATATCCATCGGATATTCAAGCTCGTGCAGATAATAACTGGCAAAAAACATATCTGTTCTTTTTTTATCTTTAGCAGAAGCATAGAATAAACTAGTGCCTTGGCCCATTAACATATCGTGAAGTTTATCGAAGTGATCTGAATCAACCGTAAGGCTTACTTCATTGGCCTTTTTAATGGCCTGGCTTAGACCATAAAATTCAAACTGCATTTGTTTTCTAAGTTTATAGTTGATGGGTAAGTTAAAAGCTAAATTTAAACGGTTTACGAAATCTAAAACTTTTTGCGTTAAAACATCGAAATGAAAATCAGCTAATTCTTTCTCTGTTAAAAGTTGAAAATTTTGTTTTTTCTCTAGTTTTAAGAATAAGTAATCAAGGGCTACTTGCGAGTTATTAAGACCGTCTTTTTCAAAGGTCTGAAATGCCTCAGCAGAGGTTTTTGCCAGAAGGCTTTGGGCCGCTTTACCCACCTTCGCATCGGCTAAAGAGAACCAAAAAAATATCAGAGTGAACAAGCTCACTAAGCTTTTTGTAACTGTTTTCATGAAGCCTTTACTACCCAATATTTAGGCAAATTTGAATTAGAAACTCATATATTCGATTTGGTATAGAATTATAACAAGGCAGCTGACAATTCTCGGCCCCTGTCTAAGGCTGTAAACCTGTTTTATCGTTTATAAGCAGCTTATGCTGTTTCATCCTGGAACGCTTTATGCAAAAATCCCAAAGCATGTTGAACGTGAAAATGAACTCAAAAGTAAAAAGCTCCATCTCGGCCCTGTTTCTGACAGCATTTATGTTGCTAACAACGGCTTTTACGAACGCTCCGTCGTCAACCCTAGAAAAGTGTTTAGACGAGCAACCGAACGAGATTCGTGAGTGTTTAGGTAAAACTTCAAAGCACATCACGTTAAGCAGCTGCTTTGAGCAAGTGAACACCGTTAAATCAAACTACTTAAAAGAAAATGTGCGCGAGTACTGCTTCTATCATATTTCTGAATTTCCAAATTTAAAATCGTGTGTAGCTAAAGCTCGCCAATTCACTGATGCTGAAAATCACGATGCGGCTTTATTTAACTGCTATTCACAGTTTGAATCGACAATCAATAAAGCGACTTGTGAAACAATGTCTAAAATGTTTCGTTTTCCAGAAAAAGGCCGCTACTTAAAATCGAACTGCAGTAATTTGAATTAATTTTTAAAAATTAAAGACCAGCTGTTTTAAAGTACTTAGCGCTGGCTTTTTTAGGTAATACTAACGGCACACCTGACGGGATAACTTTGCTTTTCTTAAGTAAAGTCATGTTCAAGTGCGGGTTGAATTTTCTTAATTTATCCAAGCTTCCACCGAAATATTTAAGTGCTACTTTTTTCGGAACAGCTTTCGCTGTGATCACGCGGTTCATTGGAAGTGGTTTTGCTTTTAAAAGATCATCGCCAAACAACGACTTAGCTTCTCTTTCAACTTCTAATACCGCTAAGAAACAAGCGTAGAAATTTTCTGAAGCAAAACCCCAGCTTCTTGTTTTATCGTCTGATTCAATTAAATCTGGCAAATAACTCGAGTTACTGACTCGAACCATTTTTTTAATTCCACCTAAACCGTGATTGTAAGCCGAGATCGCTAATGGCCATTTTTTTAAAGCCCGGTAGTTATCTTGTAACATGTCAGCAGCAAGTAACGTGGCATAATACGGGTGATTACGTTTATCGTAGAAGTTTTTAATATAACCTTCAGGGCGCGCTACAAACGGCATGATTTGCCATAAACCGCTGGCTCCTACTTTTGACTGCGCATTGACGTTAAAAGAACTTTCTACAAAAGGAAGACGTGATAATTCAACCGGAAGATTTTTTTTTCGAAACACGTCTTCCATCATCGGAAGATATTGGCCAGATAAGAACAACGCTTTTTGCATGCGCTCTTTAAGGCCCGTTTGTAACCGAATGCGCTTTATGTTTTTAATTTTCCACTTAGCTGCTAAACGAATACGCTCATAATTAATTAGATTATTGATCTTTTTTCTTTTTTCAGCGGCTGATAGTTTTTTATCGTTTTGGATATGTTCCCAGCTAATTTCACCAAACACGTATTCAGGAAAATCAGGGTCATGAAAAAGCCCCGCTGTTTCTGGAACTTCAGAGTAAATCTTCTTCCAGAAATCCACGCGACCGCGCATATCTTCGTTAGCTTTAAATACCGTTTTTTTTGGAAGAGTCGACTTCCACTCTGTCACCAGAGCTTCGCTTTGAAGGCTTATTAGAAAAATAGCGATCGCTAGAAATAAAAATCTCACCTCTTTATTTTAGAAGATAAATTAGGATTTGATCAAAAGCTTCACGCACACGCGCCTCATCTTGTGGACCATTGTATAGAAACGCGAAGCGGTAAATATCCCCGTTCTTTTGTCCAGCATAGCCCGCTAAAGTGACAACACCGTCTAAATATCCCGTTTTTGCACGCACAAAGCCTGAGGCCGGAGAATTTTTCATACGTTTTTTCAATGTACCATCAATAGCTGCAATCGGAAGCGACTCTAACAGCGTTGGAAAATAGCGAAAATCATTTTGCATGGCCTTTAACACAGATCCCATGGCGTGAGCTGACAGTTGGTTATCGCGAGTTAATCCTGATGGATTAAAAATTTTAAAATCTTCTTTACCTAACCCAAGCTCTTTAAGGTCTTTCTGAATCACCTTTACACCAGTGGCTAATGTCGCCGGAGTTTCACCTGACAAGGCCGCCATATTCTTAGTTAACATTTCAGCCACGTAGTTATTCGAAAACTTATTCATATCAGCCAAGATCATCGACAAACTTTTACTCTCGAAAGTAACAATTTTCTCTGCTGCTGAAGGAGTTTTTCCGTGCTTAACCTTGCCTTTAACTTCGATGCCTCTTTGGCTCAAAAAAGCCCGTAAGTTTTCGCCGGCCCACTGTTCAGGATCAGCCACATTTTTATAGTAAGCTTTTTCAAGCCCACCTTTTAACACATCACCTGTTACCGTGATGGTGCGCTCTTTCTGGTTCACATCGATAATTAACTCACGGCTCAACTTTTTCTTAGTCACTGTTTTATTGATTAAACCGAAATACAAATTTTCCGGATCAAGTACGACCTGGGCTTTATCATTTTCTTTCTCACCCGGTTTAACAAATATATTCACCGAGTTCCAATTAAAGCTCATCGCCCCAACCGGCGCATCATATGAACGATCCACGCGTGTTGCTTCGCGCGAATTATCGAATCTGACATCATCAAAATAATAATCGTCAACAATAATATCTCCGGAAATTAAGCGAACTTTCTGACGGGTAAATTCATTCACTAGATACCATAGATTTTCAGAGACAAAACTAGGATCGCCATTACCTTTTAAGTAAAGATTTTTTCCGTCAAAATACAACTCGGTTTTAAACTTCTCTGTCAGATCAATATTTTTCAGAACTGAATATGAAGTTAAAAGTTTTGAAATCGAGGCCGGAATATATAATTTTTTAGCGTTGTTTTCGGCGATATCTTGATCTTTCAAAGAAATAACAAGACCCACATGCTCAAGGCTAATCTTATTTTTGGTTAGAATTTCTTTAACTGTTCCCTGCAATGATTGAGATGTTTGCGCTGTCGCTATCGCTGGCGCCAGACCATAGTTGAGTAAAATTAATAATCGCAATATGTAGTTCATTTTATAAACTGTATCGGCAAAATAGTGATATGAAAACTAGAGATTGGCTTTTGGTTGTCGCAACACTACTTTTAGCAGTGTTTGCCGATCAAGCTTCAAAAAATTGGGCGTGGACTATGACAGAGCACTGGGTGGGACCAATCCACTTCGTCCTCGTAAACAATGATGGCGCCATGTTAGGTATGTTTTCAAAACTACCTGCGTTTCTTCGTATCGTTACTTTGTCAACAAGCGGCTTTTTTATTTTAAGCTTATATGCATTCTTACAATTTATGGTTCCCGTGAAAGTGATGCGCCTACGTTTAGGTTTATCACTTTTAGTGGGCGGTATTTTAGGAAACGTTTTAGACCGCACGTACTATGGTTATGTTTTAGATTTTATCAGTATGAAAATCAGCAACTACCACACACCAATTTGGAATGTGGCCGACATGATCCAATGGGTTGGTTACGCGCTGTTAATTTATTCCTTATTCAAAGACGGCAAGCTACTATGGCCTGATCAAGATTACCGAAATAAATTCTGGATCAACAAACGCTTCCAATTAAAATACGCTTTTATTTTCATCGGCACAGGCGTGTTAGTTTCGCTAGTGTGTATGGTATTCTCATACACGTATTTTAAAATCGCCCTTAAAGAATTAGGTGTTTACGAATCCCACGAAGAATATACAAAAGCCTTCTTATATTCTTTTGGAATTCTAGTTCTAGCGTTTTCAATCGTCCTATTTTCGGTAGCAAAATTTATCTCGCACAGAATCGCAGGCCCAGTTTACGCCTTCGAACGCTTCTTAAGCGCAGCGCTTGATGGCAAGGGCTTAGACGAAGAGAAAAAAGCCTTACAGCTTAGAGCTGGCGATGATTTCAAACACTTAGAAAAGCTGGCCGAAAAAATCAAAGCCCGCCTGATAGAAATCCACAAAGACTAAACTAGTTCGATATCAATAATTTTAGAGAGATAAAAACGTTTACGCTGATTATCTAAACCACACTCAGCGTGCACGTAATCTCCGTCAGGGTTTCTAACGATACCCTTGGGAGTAATCGGGCGTAATTTGTTTTTACTTTGCCCGCCTTCATAAACAATCTGAATCGTTTTTTGCTTTTGAATCGCATCGACTAGAGATTTAATCTGCTCTGTTTGTTTTGAAAATAGTGTGTAATTGGCCCACTCTAATTTTTTAGCTTGTACCGCTTTTAGTTTTTCTAACGATGGCACATCTAATTTTTCTGCGGCTTTCATAAAAACTTGTAAACACGCGTAGGCATCGTCATAAGCTCGGTGCGCATCACCACCCACTAGATTTAATTCTTTCACTAAAGTTTGTAATTTGTGGTTTGTCGTGTGCAGTAACGCTCTTGAAATTAAGCTTGAGCAAAGATGCACGTTCGTTGGAAACGGCAATCCCGCTTTTTCAAACTCAGGGGCGATAAAACCTAAATCAAACGGCGCATGATGGGCGATTAATAACGAATCTTTGATAAATTCATGAAAAGCCACGATTTGATCTTTCATGAATGGTGCATCGGCCACCATTTCGTTAGTGATACCATGAATATTGATATTATCTTGAGTCATCGGTTTTGAAGGTTTTAACAATGTCTGAAACTGGCCGATGATTTCGCCTTTGAACCATTTAACAGCCCCAAGCTCGACAATTTCTGATTCTAAGGGGTATGGACCACTCGTTTCAGTGTCAAAAGCAACGATTGGATAATCCGACCACAGGGAAAGTTCGTTAAATAGACTCATAGGCTCCAACTTTGGTATGTATCATTCTAGCTTTGATTGCTTATTTGTGCATTAATTCTGACAATAAAACAATGACGTTCTTGCGCCACAGGGCTGCTTCACTTCTTTTTGTTTTTACGCTGGCTTCACAGTTAGCAATGGCTGCTCCTACCTATTCGGCACAACCAGGTGATAAAGATAAAAAATCTGACAAAGGTGGCGGCGGTGCAACGCCGAACTACGGCATCACTGGTTATGCACGCTTAACTTCAAACTTTCTTGATCGTGGTCTTTCTTATAGTAATAACGGCTTTGCCATGAATGCGACGGTTCTAGTTAATCTGGGCAGTCAATTTAAACTGGGCTTCTGGGGTTCTAACATTTCTAAACTAGGAAATGATGATGATAATCTTTGGCTTAAATATGTCGCCGAAGTTTTTGTCGATTTTCAATCAAATTCAAAATTTGTTTTTTATGTGCACGATGATCACTTTTATAAAACGCAAAATCGCAACGGCATTCGCTACGGTTTTAGATTAGATTATTCGCGTTTCTCTGGACTTTTGGAGTGGCAGAATAACTATGAAGGCACCGGCTCATCCGCTTACTATGCGCGTGTAAAAATGAACACCAAGTTTAGCGAAAGAACGGGCTACGAGTTAGGCGCAGGTTACACGATGGAATACTCGCAAGCTTACGCTAACTATATCGATTTATTGGCAACGGGTTATTACAATGCTTTTCCGAATAGCCGTATTGAAGCCGGTATGACATTACCGAGCAATACATCACAATTCGGTGATCGTTCTAAGCCCGGTTATTTTCTTGGCTTTCAGTTAAATTACTAGAAGTTAGTCTTTTGAGTTATTGCCAGGATTGAATTCCTGATCAAGCTTCATCACTTCGATATCAACAGGATTAATTAAATTTAGATTTGGATCCGCACCCGGAGCAGGCTTTGCTTTAGGTTTTTCTTGCGGCACTAGATCTAATTTACTTTCTTGCTTGGTATTACCAAATAAGCTTTCTAGCTTACGGCGTTTTTTACCTTCAACTTCTTTTTGACGGATACTGATGCGGATAAATCCCATCAAACGTTCTGGATCGTAATCGCCTTTTTTATCTTTAATGTTCGTAGCGCCAACTACAGTGTTTGTGTTGGAATCAAACGCTGCATTTACTTTATTTGTAACTAAAGCTAAACGCTCTAACGCTACTTTATCTGCTGTTTTTGCTTTTTGATCTGGCACTAACTGAATAAATAATGCTGATGTTACTTTGATCTCAGCATCTTTTAAACCCGCTGTTACCGCAGTTAATTTATCCATCACATCGACAAAGCCCACTTTAGGTTGTGAACTTCCGCGTTCGAATAAATAAACATCTGGAATATCAAAATCAAAACCATCTTGCGAAATTTCTACGTTCTTTGCAATGTCAGTCATTTTGTCAGCCATGTAAGCGGCAACAACTTTTTCTGAACCCATATCTAAAACATTCGGGCTCTTCGTTGAAGGTTCCATAAAACTTTGCATTGCTTTTAATGGTTCATTCACGAAATCTAAGAATAATTTTTCAAGAGTGATTTCCGCACCGAAGTTTTGGAAATTATATTCGATCACTGAAGGAGTCGAGAAATAATCAGAGATCGCCTTTTTAGTTTGATCTGATTGACTCATTAACCACATAACTAAGAAGAACGCCATCATCGCTGTCATGAAATCGGCCAAGGCAACCTTCCACGATCCACCATGGTGACCGCCGCCTTGTACGATAATCTTTTTAATAACGATTTGCTGTTTCTTAGCCATATATTCCTAATTAAGTTCTTATAAATTAAGCCGCAGCTTTTTTAATATCTTTTGTCGCTTTATCTAACTCATCAAATGTCGGGCGCTCTTCCGGCATGATTGTACGGCGAGCGTACTCAACACACACCAACGGAGGCGAACCACGTTGAAGCGCAACAACCGCTGCTTTAATACAGTTTAAAAATCTGCCTTCAGCTTCGATGTCTGCAGCCATCTTAGTCGCTGTTGGACCAATAAGACCGTACGCACCGAATACCCCTAACATCGTTCCTACTAAGGCACCGGCAACTAACTGACCGATCTTTTCATTACCTTCAGTTAAGTGACCCATCGTTTTCACGATACCTAATACGGCGGCAACGATACCTAAACCAGGGAAACCATCCGCCACCATTTGCACCGCATGTTGCGCTAAGTGTTCTTCGGCGTGGATTGCTTTTAAGTCATTATCCATTAAATCGTCGATGTCGTATTGTGATAAGTCAGTCGATAAAATTACTTTCATCGTGTCACATAAAAAGTGAACTGCGTGGTGATTCTTCATTACCGTTGGGTAAGCTTTAAAAATATCAGATTGTTCTGGTTGCTCGATATGCTTCTCTACCCCTTGTGGACCTTCTTTACGGAACACTTGGAATAATTGAAAAAGCATTTGTAACAAATCTAAGTAATCTTTTTTCTGCGGGCCTTTTGAAGTCATCGCATGGATTCCTAATTTGAAACCTGCTTTGATAACTTTCATTGGATTTGCAATGATGTAAGCACCTAACGCGGCACCACCGATGATCATTAGCTCTAGCGGCGCAGAGTGAATGATAACGCCGAAGCCACCACCGGCTAACGCGTATCCACCAAACACCATGGCGAAAACTACTAATATACCTACAAATCCCATTGAGACCTCTTTTTTCTACAATCGTTTCATCGGTAGACTGGTGACCAAAGTTAATGCAGTCCTGGTGAAACTAGAAAAAGGTCTAGGTTTTTACGATGCCTTTAAGAATGAATAATGGTAAATTAATTCCCATAACGTTCCGAAGGGTAAGTATGACTAAGGTCGTAAGTGTTTTTTGTTTAGTTCTTATTTCTTTCTGCTCTGTTTTTGCTGCCAATGATTTGGCTGGCGAAGCGCAGTTTCATATTCTGACTCAACCGCTAACGCTGCAGGAAGGCCAAATCAAATCGGCCCGTATTTCTGTCACTTTACCAAAAGGTTTCCATGCCTATGCGGATCAATTTAAAATTTTAAATGTTAATCCAGATAATTTCAAAGTTGGTCAGTTAAAGCTAAAACCAGAAATTGAATTCTTTGATAAGTTTTCGAAAAAAAAACGCAAAGGTTTATTTGAAGATGGCGAAATTGAACTACAAATCGAATCTCCAGAAAAAGTAAAAAACAAAATGGAAAAGCTCATGTTTGATTTAAAATATCAAATTTGCAGCGACCAAGTTTGTTATTTACCAAAAACTTATAATGTAGTTATTGATGTGAATTTCACACAAATGAAAGAAGATGTAAAACCATCGATGTCGATGTTTTCTGCGGGAACTATCGAGAACCAATTAGCGAAAAACTTTTATTTAACTTTTCTGTTAGTTTTCTTAGCCGGAATTTTAACAAGCTTTACGCCTTGTATTTTTCCGATGATCCCGATCACACTTTCAATCTTAGGAAACGACGCTCATAATAAATCCCGCATGCAAAATATTTTACGTTCGGTGTTTTATGTTTTAGGCATCGCAGTCACCTACTCGTCTTTAGGTGTTATTGCGGCTTTAACAGGTGCGATCTTTGGACAAGCTTTACAAAACAAATGGGTTTTATCTTCACTAGTTGGCTTATTCGTCTTGATGGCGTTAAGTATGTGGGGCGCTTTCGAATTACAAGTACCGGCGTTTATCAGAAGCCGTTTC
The DNA here is from genome assembly GCA_023701385.1 of Pseudobdellovibrio sp. Taxonomy (GTDB): domain Bacteria; phylum Bdellovibrionota; class Bdellovibrionia; order Bdellovibrionales; family Bdellovibrionaceae; genus Pseudobdellovibrio. Next base: position 25,372 of record JAMPXC010000017.1, on the reverse strand, counting down.
GGCGGATCAGGAAAAAGCCAAGGTTACACAGGCGCCTTCTTTATGGGTATGGTTGCGGGAATCGTTGCTAGCCCTTGTGTGGGACCTGTGCTTGTTTCGATTTTAAGTTTCGTATCAACAACACAAAACGCGCTTCTTGGTTTTAGTTTATTATTCACTTACGCGATGGGCTTAGGTTTAATTTTCATCGCGATCGGTGCTTCAAGCCAGATCTTAAAAAAACTTCCACGCTCTGGTCCGTGGATGGAATTTATCAAGTTTACTCTTGGTCTTTTAATGATCGGTGTGGCTCTTTATTATTTAAAATTTGTAGTTCCGATGGAATATTGGATCATCATTTTAGGCTTAACTTTAATGGCAATTTCCATCTGGCAAGGTGCTTTCCACTTTCAAAGAAAGCACCCTTACCGACAAGGTCTTTTTATTGTGGTATTTGTAGCCTCCCTTACACTAACTCTTTTAGCGGTCTTTAAACGTGATCAAGTAAGCCCTATTTTCAGCAACCAAGTTGAAGGTGTTGTGGGTGAAAGCCTGATCAAATGGACCCCATATTCTGAGGCGGTTCTTGCCCAAGCTAAGGCCGATAACCAGCCTGTGATGTTAGATTTCTTTGCTGAATGGTGTGCCGCCTGCCACGAGCTAGAGGAAAAAACTTACACGAATCCTGAATTTGTAGAGTTATCTAAGCAGTTTAAACTGGTTAAAATTGACGCTACCGAGGACACTCCTGAAGTTAAACAGATTATTGAGAAATATAAAGTCAAAGGCTTGCCAACAGTCATATTTATCAATAAAAAAGGGGACATTCTTTCTGAGTTAACCTTTACTCAATTTCTTGAGTGGAATGAGCTAAAACCTAAAATGGAAAAAACTCTAGAATAGGATATATTTCGCCACCAGCGAATGAATATATAACTTGCCCGTCGGGAGACGCGCAGAAAGTGAATACCTATGTCAGAAAAAAATCTTATCCGATTAAATAAACTATTAGCAGACCGTGGCTTATCTTCTCGCCGTGGCGCTGATAAACTCATTGCCGAAGGTCTTGTGACTGTTAACGGTAAAAAAGTGTACGAACTTGGTATCAAAGTCGACGAAGTTAACGACAAAGTTGTAGTTGACGGAAAACCTCTACGCGCCAAAAACCAAATGTTCTATATCATGTTTAACAAACCTAAGAACGTGATTACATCAATGACCGATCCTTTAGACCGCCCTACAGTCGCTGACTATGTCGCTGAAGTTCCGGGCCGCGTATTCCCAATTGGTCGTCTTGACTGGGATTCTGAAGGCTTACTGTTAATGACAAATGATGGTGATTTCGCAAACTCTGTTATGCACCCAAAAACAGAAGTTACAAAAACTTATCACGTAAAAGTAAATGGCCAACCCGCTAAAGAAAAAATCGACAAACTTTTAAAAGGTGTATCGATTCCAGATGGCCGCGTTCGCGCTAAACATATCGAAAAATTAAAAATGAAGAAGTCATCTACAACTAAGACTTCTGATAAATACGATTGGTACAAAATCGTGATCACTGAAGGTAAAAACCATCAAGTTCGTGAAATGTTCAAAAAAATCGGTTTTGATGTGATGAAACTTCAACGTGTAGCCATCGGCAAATTACGTCTAGGTGCTCTTGAAACTGGCGACTACGTTTACATTAATGACGCTGCTAAAGATCGTATTTTCATGCCGGATCTTCCGACTGAAACGCACGGTCGTCGTGAAGTACGCACAGCTTCGAAAAAGAAAATCGAAACTGGAAACCGTAAAAATTTCCAGCGTAAACTTAATACGCTGAAGTAATGTGATTTAAGAACTGAGTGGTCTTCTGATACATATCATGGGCCACTTCAGGGATTTCATTCTGAATTTCATGTAAAGCCCCATCATAAGAAACCACTCCAAAATGTGCAGCATTTCTTTTTAACGTGGCGATCGTGGCATCGCGGTCCACATAAGTATCTTCAACACCTGATAAGAATACTAATCCTTTTACTTTTTCTGAAATTTTCCAAGTCTGTGAAACTTTTGAAGCCGCCACTAAATTGGTGGCAAACAACGGTACTTTTGCCGGCGAAGTCGGTTTTATCGGTTCAACGTGTGGATTACGCCCATCAGAAAATGTATTACGTGTTAACGTGCGTTCGCTGATCACCTGTTGAAATGTCAGTAGGTCGCTAGGATTTTTAGCGGCTTCACCGATAAACATCTTCGTGTGAATTCCCGGTGCAATTAAAACAACGGCATCTGCCCAGCCTTCAGCAGCCATTTTATAGCTGACAAGCCCGCCCGTTGACCAACCGATGACGATTTTTTTGCTGTTTTTACAGCCCTCAGAATATTTGTTCCAAACAAACTGTGCCTGCGTTGAAATTTGTAATGAATTATTGATCGGATCTAACACGCGCGAATTGTTCATTGAACCTTCTGAACCACCTTGGCCCATGTAATCAAAAAAAACTGTGCGATACCCGCTTTCACTTAAGTGATGAAATAACGGCTGTTGGTTTGCGACTGAATCCGCTAAACCTTCTAAATACATAACACAGCCTTTAAATTCAGCTTGTGCAGATTCACGGTAGTACCCTGTTCGTAAATTTACATCACGTACTAAGGGATTAGCTAAGTAAGGATGTTTAACGTCATAAAAAGTTTGCTCGATAAACCAACGTGACGCTTCAGCGGTTTGTGGTTCACGTTTTGTGAACAATGTACAGCTCACGAATCCTAAGACCATTGCTAATAATAAAATGTTTTTCATCATTTTCTATTTATCGTCAGCTTAAAGCTGTGTCATTAACTGGACCTAAATAAACCTAAAGTCCTGCACAGTTTTGAGTCGTTCATTCCGATACAACTGTATATGCGCAAGATTCATCTTTTAAATTTATTCGCTGTTTTATATATCATTTTCGGCGTGATTTTTTCGCGCGCGGTGGCGGCTGATGCCATTGAAGTTGTTGATGTTCGTCGTAACATTCAACTGGCTGACACTGACCCTATTTATAAAGATTTTTACCTTAATGCTTCTGACAGTTCAGGTTTAAAAAAGAACCTGGTTGTTAAAGCGACCCGCAAAATTACGGTGAAAAACCAAGGCTCAAAAGTGATCGGTACTTTTAAGACCACTGTGGGTTTATTGAAAATTATTCAGGTTGACGGTGGCGTAGCTATTGCCCGTTTATTCGAGCTTACACCCCGTGAAGAACACCCTATGCTAGAGCAAACCGGCATCATGATCGGCGACCAAATCGACACGGACGGAAGCTTCATCGATAATAAGAAAAAATAGTGCCTTTTGCCTCTGACCATGGCAGATTAACCTCCTGCTGAAAGCAGGGAAAATAATATCATGTCAGAGACAGCTCAATACTACCGTATTCGCCTTACAAATATTCCACGCACGCAAGAAGATGAACTATCTGTTATTGCCTTTGGCCATGGGGCTTTAGGTGTTTCTGAAGCGTTAAGTTTTACTCAGCCTGATTTAACTTACGACCCGTCTTTGATTCCAAAACGTTTTTTAGATGTTGATGTTTTTTTTGAAACAAAACCTGAACAAAAATTCTTTGATGGCGTTAAAGGATTAAATCCCCTTATCCAAATCGAAACAATCACTGAAGACCAAAAAGATTGGTTAGAAGAATGGAAAAAAGGTTTCGTACCTTTTAAACTTGTGGGCCCGGTTTGGGTTGTTCCTTCTTGGTTAGAAAAACCACCTGAAGCACAATTACAAGTTCGTATTGATCCAGGTATGGCATTCGGTACAGGCACTCACGCTACAACAAAAATGGCTTCGTACTTCGTTCACAAATTAGCGCAAGAAAATGCAGACAAAGTTAAAGATTGGACTGTGCTTGATGTGGGAACTGGTACAGCAATTTTAGCGGTATTAGCTGAGCGTGTTGGTTACGGCATGATCACAGGTATCGAAATTGATCCCGAAGCCCGCAGAAAAGCGCGTGAAAATTTAATCTTAAATCAAACTAAAGACGTTATTGTGACCGACCAACTTTTAGAAGAAGTGCGTGAACAGTTTGATGTGGTTATTGCCAACATCATCGATGGCGTTTTAATTAAATTACGTAAAGATTTAATCCGCGTTGTAAAACCACAAGGTCATTTATTCTTAACTGGTATCTTACAAGAGCGTGATAATTTATTCTTTGAAAAATTCATCGAAGCTTCTCCAGAACTAAAAGTAATCAAACGCATTCAAAAAGATGAATGGGTTGGTTACTGGGTGCAAAGAATTAACTAATCGCCATGCGCCGTTATTGGATTGAAAAAAATCAGATATATAATAATCAAGTGACTTTTAAAGGTGACCAGCACCATCACATTTTCGATGTATGCAGACAAGAAGTGGGTCATCACTTTGAAGTGATCACTGAGGATTCAAAAGCTTACTTAGTTGAAGTTAAATCAGTTACAAAAAAAGATGCGCTCGCTGAAATTATCGAAGAACGAGTCATCAAAGCCTTACCTAAACCTCATATTCACTTAGCGCTTTCTATTCCAAGATATAATGTGATGGATTCAACAATCGAACGTGCGACCGAAATGGGGGTAAGTTCGATTTTACCGTTTGTTTCGCAATACAGTTTTATTCGCAAAGAAAAAGAGCTTCCTCAAGGTAAACAAGAACGCTGGCAAAAGATCATCGTTTCTGCTACCCAGCAATGTGGCCGTGGCGAGTTAATGCAAATACACGAAGTGACAAACTGGCAGAATATGCTGCAAACAATTAACCCTTCGGCTCAGAATTGGTGTCTTTTTGCATATGAGGGTCAGTCAATTAAACCTATTGCTGATGAAATAAAATCACTTAGGGAACAATATCTGTCACCTAATGCCCAATTACCTGAAAATATTTGGATTATTGTGGGGTCAGAAGGTGGCTTTTCGACAAGTGAGGCCGAACAAATGCACAAACTAGGCCTTCATCCAGTGACCCTAGGATCGCAAATTTTACGAGTGGAAACGGCTTGCCTGACCTTGGTCGCTGTCCTAAAGTATGAGTTCGGGTTGATGAAGTAATCAGCGGCCTGGCACGGAGAGAAACTTTATGTCAAAGAAGACAGATATCATGAATGATCCATTTGATGAATTCGAGTTCAAGCCATTAACTTCGGGCTTAGGTTTTCATAAAGAATCGACTTCGACTAAAACGTCGACTCCGTCTGTAACTTCAAAAGTTGACTTTAAAAGTTCCCACTTAACTTTTGATACTCCGGCGACAGCTTCAGCTGCTTCAACTTCTGTTAATACAACAACACCTGCTGGTTTTAATTTAAATTCTCCACTGCCGCGAGCGGCATACACTGACCAGCCTCGTACAGCTATGCAAACAACGGCGACAAATACTCAACGTAAAGCTTCGATCAACGTGCCAACAATTGAAGATGATTCAATTTCTAAAGCCCAAACTGCTGTTAATGAAATTTTAAAAAATTTAAATCAAAAGAAACAACAAGAAGAAGCTTTAGCTCGCAACACGCGCCGTCCTGAATGGATTGCCGCTGTTCCTTCTTTATCAGCTGGTTTCTTAGATACGATGTTAATCGCAGCGTTTTTCTTATTAAGTTTAATTGCGATGTTAGCGATTACAAAAATCGATTTAATTGCCAATATTTCTAATCCAGATCCACAATACTTAATTTACTGGGCAACTCTTAGTCTATTAGGTGGAATTCAAATCATTTACTATGTGGCTTGCCGCGCTTTCTTAGGCTGCACTCCAGGTGAATGGGCGTTTGATCAACGTTGTGGTAACGAATTACAGCAAGCTTCATCAACGTATGTATTACGTGTAGCAGCCCGTTCAGTGATTAACGTAGCTACTGGTTTTGTTTTAATGACTTTAATCTCATTAGTTTTACGTTTTGATGTGTTAGCCGCAGTGACTGGCACACAAATCCAAAAACAGAAAACGTAATTTCGATGTCTGCGCTACCTAAAGTTCTATCAGCTCAATCTCTTGAACAGGCCATCGCGGACTTTAAAAAAGCTGGTAAAAAAATCGTCTTCACCAATGGTTGTTTTGATTTACTTCATATCGGCCATGTTCGCTATTTAGAACAAGCCAAATCATTAGGTGATATTCTTATCGTAGGCATCAACACGGACGCTTCTGTGCAAGTTTTAAAAGGCCCTACTCGCCCGATTCAAAACGAAAATGACAGAGCCGAGATCTTAGCTTCATTAAAATCTGTAGATCATACCGTGCTCTTTGGCGAACAAACGCCGATTAATCTGATCAAACAAGTTAAACCAGACATCTTAGTTAAAGGTGGCGACTGGAAGAAAGAACAGATCATTGGCTGGGATTTCGTAGAAGGCTATGGCGGAACGGTCAAATCTCTGCAATTTGTTGATGGTAAATCGACAACCAACATCATCGCAAAATCTAAAACTTAGTTAGCTGCTACCGCTGTATTGCTGTCTTTGATATCTGTAATTAAGTTCTTTAAAGACTCTAAAGACGCTGTTAATTCGTTGTCTTGAGAAGCTGCTAAAGCTTGAGTGATTACCGGTAATAAACTTAAGTAGTTTTGTAAGCTAAAACCAGCGAATGTTGTTTCGCGGCGACCGCGACCATCAACTAATTGTGATACCGTACCGTTTTTGATGCTGTTGATACCCGCTTCGATGACGCGTAAAGCTTTCATCACAACGACTTTATCACCTGAACGAATCACTGAACCTAACACATTAATTTGTGAAGATTGGTTGTAAGACAATAAAGCTTCTTCGATATAAGTTTGGTAAGCCACTTTAGCTGCTGGCTGGTATTGTGCCATCATGCTGAAAGACTCATTAGATGGCGTTAAACGTAAAGCGTATAAAGCGTGGCCTACTAATGTATCGTTTTCTGATTCTAATAACTCAGATTGTAATTGGTAGAAATCAGCAGCATTTACTTCATCTTTTTTATATGAAGATACTAAAGCCATCATTGCTTCACGAGTTGGGTTAGCCATAAATTCAGTTCTGATTTGCTCTAAAGTCTTTTTAACTTTTTTAGTTTCTTCTGTAGGTTGAGTCGCTTGGTTAGGTGTTTCAGTTGGAGCCACGTAACCACCGCCGTTATTGAAGTTTTGAGTTTGCACTTCAGTTTCGTTTTTAGCTACAGGAGCTTGTTTTTGCGCTGATACTTGTTGAACTGGTTTAGAAAAATCACCTTTAGGCATTTTTTTAGCTTGAGCTGCTTGGGCTTTTTTAGCGTCTTGAGCTTTTTTAGCAGCTGCTGTTTTTTTAGAATCTTTTTTAAGACCTAAAGCTTGAGAGATTTTACGAGCTGTTTTAGCGATAAAACCTTCTTCTTCTGGTTTTACGATAGTGCGATCGATTTCACGGCCGTCTAAAGAGTATGTAGAGATCTCTTCAGTGGCTTTACCCATTTTATAATTAATTACATTTTCAACAACTGTTGTTGTTTTAGAGATGATTTGAAAGTTTGTAATGAAAGAAGCAACACCAATGCAGCAAACCAGTAAACCAGCTAAAACCAGCTTTTCTTGTTTCGTTAATGATTGAGTCATAATTGCCTCCTCGTTATACGAATACTAAGAGCAGCAATCAGACCAAGTTGGCACGCTGTACACGCATCTGGTGGCTTATAGGCATGCCATTCTGAGATGACAGCGTAAATGGACATTTTTGGCTATGACACTTGTATAGAGAGCTAACAGTTGTCTCAGAGTGATACCGTAAGAACTAAGGTATTAGATTTTAGCTAGAATATCTGAAAGCTTAATTTTAGAAAGATAAGCCATTGAAGTGGCCTCTAAGCCATCGGCAACACCTTCGAAAATTTCTTTCATTGAGCAAGAGACTTTACACGCCTTCGGAACATCAGCCTCGCGGCAGTTAATTAACGCTTTATCCGTCGAAGCTTTATAAATATCTTTCAGAGTGATTTCTTTAGGAAGTTTAGCGATTTTGACTCCGCCCGATTTTCCTTTAAAAGATTTCACAAGACCGGCTTCAACGAGTTTTGCTAACAGACGACGAACCACAGTAGGGTTCGTGCGAAGTCCTTCAGCTAAAAATTCCGATGTTTGCAGCCCTTCATCGTGAGCAGCTAACAAAGCCATAATGTGTACCGAAGCGGCAAAGCGTTGGTCTAACATATTTAAAATCTTAACCTAAAACTCAAAAAGAAACAATAATAAGCACATTTAACGCGTTTTAAGACGTTTTTACAGGCATTATTTTAAATGTAACATTTATTGTTGCATTTAAAATCGTTTAGGTTCATATTGTAACCATAACAGTTACATTTAAAACTATCTACAGATAGGAGATATAAGATGGCACATAATCAAATCCAAGAAGCTTTACAATGGAGATACGCAACGAAAAAATACGATGCGATTAAAAAGATCTCTGCCCAAGACTGGAAAACCTTAACCGATTCATTATCCCTCGCCCCTTCCTCTTATGGTTTACAGCCGTGGAAATTTCTTGTGATTGAAAACCCTGAAGTGCGTGAAAAACTAAAAGCAGCTTCATGGAATCAAACACAAATTACTGATGCCAGCCACTTAGTGGTGTTCTTAGCGCGTGAAAAAGTTGATGTCGATTTCGTGCAAAAATATATCAACCGCGTGGCTGAAGTGCGTGGGCTTCCGTTAGAAGCGTTAGATGGTTATAAAAATATGATGATTGAAAATGTGGCGAAGTCACCAACCAGCACTCAATGGGCACAACGCCAAACTTACATTGCGATGGGTTTTCTACTTGAAACAGCGGCGCTGTTAAAAGTAGATGCGACCCCAATGGAAGGTTTTGACCCACAAGCGTACGATAAAATTTTAGGTTTAGAAAACTCTGGTTGGAAAACAACCGTGGTAACTGCCCTTGGTTATCGTCACGCTGAGGACACGACTCAAAATTTCAAAAAAGTACGTTTCACGGACGAAACTTTAATTCAATACGTAAAATAATTTATTTCCCCACGTGCGCTTTGATTGGCGTCAAGCGCGCGTGCACCTTTTCTTTTACTCGCACCCAGGCTTTTTATAGTTCCACTCACCGTTTAATTTATTTAAACATTGCTTTGTTCTATTTTGGTCTCGATAGCATTGAGCGATTAAAAAAATGACGGCCAATGCTGCAGCCCCAAGCATAACGAGTATTTTTTTGCTTTCAGTATTTTTCTTTGCAATTGCTTCAGGAGAAAAATTTGAGATTAATTTTGAATCAGTAATTTTTGAATTATGTTTCAAACTATGAACAATAATTTGCGCATATTTAGGCCATTCATTTTTCAAAAAACCGCAGTTGTTAATCTTATAGTTATGACTGTTTTCATCTAACCATGCTTCATAGAACTCGTATGCGAAATTAATATCTTCTCCAGGCCGATGAGCATTTCCATACGCCTCGGCTTCGAAAGCATCAAATCCTTTTCCCATAGATTCAAAACGACCGGCTTCAAAAAAAATTATATCTTGCTCTAACAAATCAATCAATTTTGCACGAAACTCTGCATCCATAGGAATTAGCCTAAAGACATTCAATCATTTTTACAAATATAATATTATTTACTTTTTCTCAGCCGGACAAAATCCAACACGCGTTCCCACTCTTGCTGGGAAATCACGACAGGTTTCTGGGCGCTTATCATACACTGTGCAAAAACGTGTTTTTGAATCCATGAAAATACATTCGCTATTGGCTTTTTGCGCGAGCATAAAGAACTCGGTGCCTTCGCGGTAGCTCATGATGATGCCTTCTTTTTTAAGGCGCTTTGCAGTTTTTTTGATTGAGTTTGTGACTTCGTCGATGTCGGTTACACCTAAACGAATTAAGTCATCAGATTTAACTTCTACGGGCATGCAGCAGCAGTTAGCTCTACACGAAACGCAGAAGTCTTTATCGTATTTTTTCCAAGTGGACGGGCGGTCCTTATCTACATAGCTCATTGATCTTTAGATTTAAAATTAAAACCTAATTTTTTAGTCTGTCCGTTTTCTTGGTCTTGATCATCCATTGAAGAATGACGTAAGCGGAAACGGATTTTTGAATTTTCAATAATCACACGCGGATCTAGTGAATGACTATCAAGCACCACCACGTTACGAGTTGATTCGGCAGTCACAATGTTTGAGTTCCAGATAGCGCGTAAGTAGATGATTAAACTTCCAAGCACTTGCGACATTAATACCGCTAAGAATAACACCACAGTTAATGACACGGCCGGTGCGACTTTATCAATGCGTGCACGCTCTAAGATTTCATACTTATTAGCCGCAGCTAATTTTAACGCTTCTACTTTTGATAAACCTTCAGTTAATTCTTTAAATCTGGCTAATTGTAAATCGGCGCGCTTTTTTAGTTCTTCGTACATTTGGGCTGCGTAAGGCATACCTTTAGCTTCTGATGATGTACGATCGAAAGCCGCTTGAAGATTTCCAAGCTTTGCACGTAATTGATCGTTTTCTAATTTTAAAGCCTGGATACGGCCGTTGTTACCGTAAAGTTCACTTTCACGGCGGCCGTTGCTGTTAGCACTTAATGTTTGGATCAGCTTGTTGTTTTCAGCAAGCTTAAGCATGACGGCGTTCTTTTCAATTTTTAAAGTTGATAAGTACTCACCGATTTTATCCATTGAAGTTAACGACATTAAGTTTTCAGGCTTGTCGTTAAACTTAGCCATTTTTGTATTTAAATCTAAAAGCTCAGCATCAACGGCTGTTTTTTCTTTTGTTAAGTGATCGTTGATTTGTTGAATATCAGAAGCTTCATTTTGTTTTAAGCTTTGTAATGCTACTGTCGTTGTTAAGTTTGTTGCGTATAAGGCTAAGTCTTTTTGATCATCAGATGATGAAATTTCAATTTCGTAATCGCTTTTTACTTTAAACGAAAGCATACGATCTAATTTTTGGTAGGCTTTTAATTTTTCGTCTTCATTCATTGCCACTTTATCGCCCATCACTTGTGAGAAGAATAAATTCTGACCTGATTTTTCAGATAACGTTAACTGCGCATTAGTGACAGTGCTGTTAGCGGCGTCTAAAACTTTTTGTAAGAACTCAGTGGTTTTAAAATACTCTAAATGTTTTTGCGCTGTTGAATTCGCTTTTTTTGCTTCGTTTGTTTTAGCATTACCGGCTAAAGCCATTGAAAACGATTGTAATTGTGAATTTTGATTGTCGTTAATGATGATTGTGGTTTTAGCAACGAATGGGTTTTTCCATTTGTAGAACGATAACCCGATCGTTGTTGTGGCTACCAATAAAACCAAAAATAGCGGCCAGTTGCGTAGAGCAATGGTTGTGATTTCGCTTAAACTTAGTTCGCGGTGAAGTTCCTGCGAACGGTTTTCGATTTCGATATGAGGGTGAACTAACCCCTCAGAATTTGCGTTACCGGTATTTTGATTGTCTGTTGCCATAGGGCTACGGTTTTACACCAAGCCACTTGCAAAGGAAAACGGCAGCTGTTTTTCACTCGTAAATTGTGGTTCTTTCACGCAATTTCATGAAGAAACTTCACGACCGTTACAAGCTTCGTCACCCCTTATACCCACTAGGGCTTTTGCACCACTTTGAGACGGCCTAAGTGGCTGATTAGCCTCAATTAAATCGAATTTAAAATATTATTCAATTCACCCCGACTTTAGGCCGATAGTCTTAATATCAAGGGCAAAAGCCCACGTTAATTTTTTTAAGGAGGCTCCATGAGCGCGATTTATGACGGCAATCTATTACATAGTTTCTTAGTTAACACACCTGAGAGCGCACTTCGTAAAATGTTAATTTCAGGACCATTCACTGATGTGCATTTTAATATGCTGATGAAATTCGTAAGAACGAGTGAAAACGAATTCTGCGATCATTTTTATGCAGCCACATTTCCAAAATTGAAATACAATGCTAAAGAGATCGTATTAAAAGAAAAATTTTGGGAGCTGTGTACAAACGCATTAAATCAACATGGATTATTATCACCAGCTCAAAAAGTCGCAGCTTAATTTTCACACTATAATTCCGTTTCTTAAATTTGACCAAGAGCTTGAAAAAGAGCTCTTGGCCAAAAAAATCAAAGTCTATTTAAAAACCGAAAAATTATTTATTATCGAACCGACAGATCAACAAGTGATCTGGGCGCAAGATCATTGGCGCGACTGTCATTCGGCTATTCCCGATAAAGAATTACAGCTAAAACTTAAAGCCTTAAACATCTTTGGCTACCATTACAAAACCGAAAAAAATAAAGCTGTTGAAAGTTTACTGGGCCGTTTAAAACAAATTCCTGAAAAGCGAATTAAATTTCCTGTGGCTAAACCTTTTAATTTTAAATATTACATTTGGACAACTTACCAAGATTTAGTGATTTACTCTCTCAACCCAGAGAAAACTTATCCGGCTGGCTGGCATGAGTTTGAAGAAGATAAAGAGTTTCCACCAAACAGAGCTTACTTAAAACTTTGGGAAGTGTTTACGACTCAGCAGTTAAAAATCAAACAAGACGATTGCGCATTAGAAATTGGCGCGGCCCCTGGTGGTTGGAGTTGGGTATTAAGCCAATATTTTAAAAAGGTTTATACGTTTGATCGCGCAGATCTAGCTCCGCAAGTTAAGAAAATTAAAAATATCACCCACGTTCAGGGGGATGCATTTAAGATCAGTCCTGATGACTTTAAAGATGTGACGTGGTTTTTTTCTGATTTGATTTGTACACCCGAAAAAATTCACGAAACCATCGAATTTTGGCTGGCCCATAGTCGCGTAAGAAACTTTGTTTGCACGATCAAATTTAAAGGCGATACCCCTTTCGAAGTTATTGATAAATTACTAAAAATACCTGATTCTAAAATAGTCAGACTTTATCACAATAAGAACGAAGTGACTTGGGTGAAAGTTACCACTGACAGGTAACCTGGATAAAGCAGGGGTAAATATGGACAGCAATATGGTGAACTACTTCACGCCGCTTGATAGCTACGCCTATCAAGATATCGTGACGTACCTTGCTGACAATAATGTTGAAGTGACATTTAAAATTTACGACATCCACAGCAAATCTTCGTTCGTTAAAGTGGATGGCGCAGACCTTGCGATTTTTAAAAAATATCCGTACGACTACGAAACAACAAATATTCTTTGTACCTTTACTTGTGGTGGCGAGCCTCATTTCTTTCGTGCGAAAATGTCGACGTCAGATAATTACTACTTAGTTAAATTTCCTGAAAAGATTTATAAAATTCAAAGACGCGCGAACTTTCGTTTTAGCGTACCGATGAATTTAACTCATGAATTTAAAATCTTAGACCATCCAAGATTTAAATATGAATTACAAGATATCAGTCTTGGTGGCTGCAAAGTGGGAATCAAAACCACAAGTGCTATTGATCTTCCGATTGAGTCAGATATTCGTATCTGGGTGCAGTTATTAGAATTCGGTGGCGTGACTTTAGATGCGACTGTGGCTTTCACTAAGTTTTATCAAGAAATCAACACACAAATCGTAGGCATTAAATTTGGCTATATTGAAGCAGGTCTTCTTTCGACCCTGCACCAAACACTGATTCAAGTCGATCGCATCGCCCGCAGTAAAAAAAGCGAAGAGTAATTTCTTCGCTTCTAGCCTACTTACCCTTAGCTTTTTTCAAATCATTAAATTTTGCTGTGTACTCTTTTAACTGACCGTTGAAGATATCGCTTCTCTCTTTAATATATTCTTCAAAATCTTTTCTTTTTTGGCGGTAATCGGCTTCAAAAGAATCACGGTCTTCCCGTAACCCGGCGTAGAAGTCTCTTCTTTTAGTATCGATTTTATTATACGCTTCTGTGCGGTCTTCACGTGAAAGCTTTTGATCTTTAATTTCGTTACGTTCTTCTGCAATAGCTTTTGAGAACGCGTCTTTTTTCTTAGTTTCTTCTTTACTATAAAGATCACGAATCTGATTCATGTCTTTATTAAAGTTCTCGCGTTTTTTAGCAACTAACGATGAATACTTAGAGCGAATATCTGAAGGTTCACGCTCGTAACCCGACATCCATTCCATATACAAAGCCTTTTCGTCATTACGGCTTTTCGTTTCAGCGGGGATATCTTTACGTAATTCTTCAAATTTAGAGCGGTCTTCTGTAAGACTGTAGCGTTCATTCTTACGTGGATCGGTGGCTTTCATTTTTTCAGCCGCGGTTTTTTCAGCTGCAGAAACGCTGCTTTCGTCAGGACCTTCGCCGCGCTCGGTTTTAATTTGGCAGCCAAACACGACACAACTAAAGAACAGAATATAAAGATATTGTTTCATATATTTATTCTTATAAATCATGGACTAGATGACAATAGATTTTAATTTAAACTAAGAAGCATGCAGATTGGATTACACTTCGGCAAACGTAAGCCCCGTTGGAATTTCTTTTTAGAAAAGCATCAAAGCTTAACTAAACGCCATGGTGCGACCTTGAAGTACGCTCTAGTGAGCGCCTTACTTCAAGCTATCGTTCTTTCGCCAGTGCTTTACTGGTCTCTGCAAAATTACGCTTTCTTTGAAAACAATATTCCACATTCGTATAACTTACGCAGCTATCTGGAATTCGAACGCAACTGGGTTTTATTGCTGTTTGGTATTTGTACGGTCATGACGGGTGTTGTGAATTTCTTTTTATTTTCACGCATCTTAACCCGCCAAGCGATTGATTATGCTAACGTGATCGAGCTTTCGCCTGACGAAGCTGCTGGTCAACGTCACGTTTCTTAATCGACTCACGCTTATCGTGAAGTTTTTTACCCTTAGCTAAACCGATCTCAAGTTTAACTCGCCCCTCTTTAAAATAAATTTTTAAAGGCACGCAGGTTAATCCCTGTTCACGAAGCGATCCGTAAATTTTATCCAGCTCTTTACGGTGTAATAATAATTTACGTAAACGTTCAGGAACGTGGTTGTTATATGAACTTGCACGGTATTCAGCGATATGAGCGTTCTGTAAAAACGCTTCATCTTTAATAAAAGAAATATATGAATCTTTAAAAGTGATCTGCTTTAAGCGCAATGATTTAACTTCACTGCCCGTTAACTCAAGACCTGCTTCAAATGTTTCAGTGATAAAATAATCGAAACGGGCTTGTTTGTTTTCTTGAATAATTAAAATACCCACGAATTAGCCCCCTTTCAGATGAAAATATAAATCACGGATTTGAACAATACTTAACTCTTCAACACGCACTTTATCTGATAACTTGTTTTTTTCAACCCAAGCCAAGAACGGTTCGTGCAATTTAGATTCAAGATTAGATTTTAATATGCGACGACGCTGTTGAAAGCAAGTTTTAACAAATTTTAAATAGTCTTTACGATCAGTAACCGGGCTTTCTTTGCGTTTAAACTTTAAAACACGGCTTGCCACGCGTGGCGGAGGGTTAAAATCCCTAGGCCCTGCTTCAGAAACAGTGGTGATGTCCCAAAATTCCTGGGCAATCACAGTTAATAGGCCGTACTCTTCGGTGTGGTGTTTAGCGCGAATTCTTTGCGCCACTTCTTTTTGAAACATCAAAACCATAGCACGGCATTGGTTCTGATCAGTACTTCGATCAATCACAATCGATGAAGAAATTTGGTATGGAAGATTACTCACTAAAATATCGTAATCAATTTTAGTCCAGTCCGCTTGAAGCGCATCGCCTTCCATCACCGGCATTTCTTGGCTTTCCCAGAATTTAACTAAGCTTGAATCAAGCTCCATCAATTGATAACGGCCATATTTTTCAATTAATAAATCGGTTAAAGCACCAAGACCTGGGCCGATCTCTAATAGCTTTTCTGGTTTTTCGTCATCAACCGCTTGAATGATTCGACCAATCACCACATCTGACACTAAAAAGTTTTGGCCTAAAGCTTTTTTCGTGTAATGCGAAAGAGCTTCCATGCGGTTTTTTAAACGATCTTTGGCTAATGGCATGGTCATATCTGCTCTCTTAATCTCACTGTAAAATCTGAATCGTATGAACTTGAAGCGGGCCCTTGATCTAACGTTGATTTTTCGCCAGCGTTTAAATGTTGAATGCCGGCGTAACCAATCATACCTGCGTTATCAGTGCAGTAACGAATTGGTGGAATCACGATTTGATAACCTTTAGCTGTTAATTCTGCGGCCATTTCACGTAAACGTGAATTTGCACTAACCCCGCCGGTAATCACGATTTTTTTAGTTTTAAATAAAGCCGCTGCTAAAGTCATTTTGCCCACAAGAGTTTCAACAACCGCTTCTTGAAACGAAGCACATAAGTGTGGTGTTTCAGATTTTTTCTCTTCATCAGACATTTTTGTTAAAAGCCTGTGAGCTGCTGATTTTAAGCCACTAAAGCTCATCATCAGATTTTTTTCATGCAGAAGTCCGCGCGGAAAATCATATTTTTTACGATCTCCACCTTTACTTAAGCGGTCAACGTTAACTCCCCCTGGAAAAGGCAGACCTAACATTTTTGCGAACTTATCAAAGGCTTCACCGGCTGCATCATCTTTGGTAGTGCCAATGATGGTGTATTTATTAAAATCTTCAACCCAGTACAAAGAGCTATGCCCGCCACTTACGGCTAAGGCGATATAGGGATAATTAAAATCAGTCGGCGGTGCGTATTCGTTATCTTTTAAAAAAGGAGCTAACAAATGACCTTCAAGATGATTCACTCCGATAAAAGGTTTGTTATACGCTTGCGAAAGCGCTTTTACGGTCATAACTCCTACAATCAATGATCCAATAAGGCCCGGACGGTTTGTCACCGTAAAGCCATCTAAATCATTCATTGAAAGATTCGCTTTTTTTAAAGTTTCTTCGATTAAAGGTAATAACGCGATTGTGTGATTGCGGCTCGCGACTTCTGGAACAACACCGCCAAACGGCGCATGTTGTAAATCTTGGCTTGCTGAACATTGGGCTAAAACAAAGCCCTCAGCATTCACGATGGCTACTGATGTGTCGTCACAACTGGTTTCAACTGAAAGAATTTGTCGAAACATCAATAGCCCTATTTATTACTTTTTTGTTTTATTAGTTTTAGTTACTTTAGCTTTGGCTTTTTTACCAAATTCAGTGTTGCCATGCTGAGCTGCTACTTCTTCATAGAAAGACTGTGCTTCATCTTTTAAGCCCATTGATTCAAAGCAAAGACCGATTTTGTATTTCGCTTCAGGAACTAGTTTGTTTTTTGTTTTTACATTAGCATCAACAAACTTTTGGTATTCTAAGATCGCATTTTTGAAATCTTTTTTTGCAAAGTATTCTTGAGCTAAATCAAACGTCGTATTTTTTGAAGACTTAAGTTCACCTTTAACCGGTGGAACTTTAGCATCTGAAGAATTCGGCGCCGGAGCTGTTGCATGTGAAGCCGTTGAACCTTGTACTTTAGCCGCTGCTAATTCAGCCTCAAGCTTTGTTAACTGCGCTTCCATTTTAATTAAAGAATCTTGTAAGACTTGGATTTTTTGCCCGTCTGTGCTGCCTTGCTTGTCAGCTTCTTGTTTTTCTTTATTTAATTGCGTGATTTGATTTTCTAACGATTCAACACGGCCGTTGAGGTTACGGATTAATTCGTCTTTTTCATCAACCTTAACGATTTCAGAAGGCTCGTTCGCATTTTGCTTTTGGTTATCAGCTTGTTTTTTTGAATAAACTTGTGATTGGTAACCTTCGCCAAGCTCTGAACGTGTTTTTAAACACGAAGATAAAAACAAAACAGCTCCGATAGATACCATTAAGTTAAATTTATTCATAAAACGTCTCCACTTTTTTGGCGCAATAGGCGCGCTGAGTTTTCGGCTTTTTCGGCAGAACTTTTGGCACTTAAGAATAAGTACTTGGCTTCGGCGTATTCACGCTCGTTATAAAGAATTTTGGCCTGACGGTAAAATTCTTCAGCCTGATGCCAGAAGCCCGGTGAATATCGGGCTGCTTGAACGGCTTTGGCAGCATCAATGGCTGCCTTAGCAAGAGTGTACTCTTCATTTGGAGGAGGTACGGTCACGCACCCCACAACAAAAAAGAAATACAGTGTCGCTAATAAAATTCTAATCATTATTGAACCGGAACAAAGTTAGCACGACGATTTTTAGCCATCGCTTCGTCAGAATCACCTTGCGCTAATAATTTCTCTTTACCAAAGCTAACAACAGTTACGCGGTTACCTTTAATGCCGTTAGAAACAAACACTTGGCGAACTGCATTTGCACGACGCTCACCTAAAGCTAAGTTGTATTCAGCAGAACCACGTTGGTCACAGTGACCTTCGATAGTTAATTTAGCGTTTGGATTTTTTTTCATCCACTCGATATTACCCATTAATTTTTGCGACTCAGTTTCAGATAAAGAAGAAGAGTCGTAAGGGAAGAACACAGTTTTTAAACCTTCGATAGAACCAGAGTCAGAACCAGTTACACCTAAATTGATGGGTGAGTTATCTAAAGTTTCTGAAGATCCTGAAGCTGTAGTTTCGCTGCGGATGTTTGAGCCATCACCAGATGAACCATCACCACTTTTCTTTCTGAATAAAGAACAGCCTGACACCATTGATGCGATTACTAAAGCTGCTGCAACTGTAGTTAGTGATTTTTTTAAATTTTGATTCATCGATATCCTCCTAAGTTGTACCTCTGCGTGCCTTCGGCACGACATGTATGAATTTCCAATTTAGACCATTGTAAAACCTTGTCAAACCCCGATTGGCATTCAACAATCAACCATGATTAAATTTATCTCAAGATTCTACCTAATTTTGGTTTTGCTTGTCTCGCTTTGTACGCCGATTGAGTCGATTTTTGCACAACGCATTGGAGATTCTCGAGAAAAATGGCAAATGCTGACCACTCCGCACTTTGAGATCTTTTATTCTGCTGAGCAGCAGGACCTAGGTCTATACTATGCTCGCATTGCCGAGCAGTCATATGCCGAAATAATGACTATTTTCACTGTAGCGCCCAAAGAAAAGATTGTGGTGATTTTAAATGATTCCACCGATGCCCCGAATGGATTTACGACTCTACTTCCATACGCTTATATCATGATTTATCCGGTGCAAGCCGGTCGCGATGATGCGTTATCTGAATCCGGCGAATGGGCCAAAGAGCTTTTTATCCACGAATTAGCCCACGTGATGCAACTCTACCCTGCCGAAGATCTTTACAAGCTTGCTAAACCCCTTTTTGGAAATATCGTAGCCCCAAATCTTCTTTTACCTCTGTGGTGGAAAGAAGGTATGGCGGTTGAAATCGAAAGCCGCTTTACTCACCGAGGAAGAACAAAATCCTACTTTCAGGATGCGGGAATTCGCGCCCTTGTTTTAGAGAAAAAACTTTTTCACTACACTTTAGCTGAAGCCAACGAAATGTTACCGACTTGGCCGTATGGAAGCAGACCTTACCTATTTGGTTCGATGTTGATGTCTGATATCGGAACCAAAGATCAAGGTAAAGCGATCAATGAACTAACTTTAGGTCATGCGTCTCGCCTTCCTTACTGGGTTGAAGCTCCACACGAAAGAATTTACGGTTACAATTACGAAAGCCATTATTTACTGACGTTAGATACTTACCAACGCCAGGCCGAAGAACAGCTTAAAACTTTACAAAGCGTTGAACCCACAAGCCAAGCCACTCCGATTGATCCTTCTCTGATCTCAGGCCGTCATCCAAGATTTAATTCAACGGGTGAAACGCTAGCCTTAGTTTCTACGAATAAAAAAGGCAAAAAAATTGCTTTTTACAATTTTAATAAGCAGGAAAACAAATGGGAACGCCAAAAGTTTAAAAAAGCTCCGGACGGAGATATTTCAACTTTTGAATTCCATCCTGAACAAAATAAAATCGTTTTTGCAAAACTTGATTTAGTGGATTCAAAAAGACTTTTTTCTGATCTTTACACTTTTGATTTAACTGAAGATAAAGAAAAAAAATTAACCACGGCAGCCAGAGCCAGAAACCCGATCTGGAATTCACACGGTAACATCATTTACTTTATCTCAACGTTCAACGGTAAAACGCAGTTAAAAGCCATGAACGTAGCCACCGAAAGCATTGATCAGCTTTTAGAACTTGGCTTTAACGAACGCTTGCATGAAATTTCAATCTACAACGACAACGAATTATTCGTTGGAATTAAAGATGTTAAGGGCCATATTCAAGCGAAATTATTCAATCTAAAAACTCACAAACTGTCAGACTTCAAAGTCTCAGCACCTGAAGTTGAACATCTTAAAAACCGCTTTGGAAAAATCTATTTCACTTCAGTTAAAAGCGGCGTTTCAAATATTTACCAATACAGAGATGTCGGTGGTGACGTTCCTGTCAGCCATTTATTAACTGGCGCTCTTGATTTTGATGTAAACAAAGAAGGTTACGCGATTGCCACTGTTCACACAGCCGGTGGTTTTCAGGTGCAAGGTTTTGATCTGCATCAGTACAAAGCTTTACCAAAAATTTCGAATAAATTTCGTGAGCGTTACCAATACACTGAAACACCGATTGCCGATTACGAATACACTATCGAAGATGCAGAATCTTTAAAGTATTTGTACCCGCATTACTGGATTCCTTTTGTTTCTACTTCAAGTGCCAACAACAGCGTTTTCTTTCAAGCTGTGACCGGAAGCCAAGACCCGTTATTAATCCACCGTTATAATTTAGCCGTAGATTACGACTCATTTATCAAAAAAGTTGGTTACGATTTTGATTACATCAATTCAGCCTTTACTTGGCCATTTACCTTAAGTGCCACAAGAAATTTTAGACCAATCGGTAACACCGATATTTTTATCGATCGCAGTTTGGCGGCTTTAGGATTTATTCCAGATACTTTCAAAATCAGTTCTAAATTAGCTATGAATGCAGGCCTGCAATATTCTGAAGTTGAACAATCTGATGTTCGCACACAGCACGCAGGCCCTTACATTCAAGCTTCTTATAAAAGTATTGATCAAACACTTTTTGATATTTACCCAACAAGCGGCTGGGGCATTTTTTTACAATTAGAAAATCAAAAATCGACAAAAAAAGATGCGCCCGATTTATTAGGCGATTACGACCAAGCCACGGGGGCCTTAATTGGTTATAATTCACGTTGGTTACCTGAGGATCATTCACTTTATGCAAAACTGAGCTTTATGCACACGTTTCAAAAAGTTTCTACCCGCTTCGGAACAAGCAGTGCTGTGATGCCATCGTTATCAGATAGCACGATGCCTGATTTCGTCTTGCGCGGTTACGGTGTGGGTCAATTTTTTGGTTCACGCATGACAACGCTAAATACCGAATACCGCTTTCCGGTAGGTACCGTAAACAGCGGCTCAGGAACTTATTTGTATTATTTAAAACGCATTAATGGCGCAATCGTTGTTGATGGCCTGACTGTTTCAGGTGGCGCTTTTGATAAAAACGACTTTCTTAAAGCTGAAAACATGAGCCGCTCATTCTGGAGTGCCGGCGCAGAGGCGCGCCTAGAGACAACTTTGGGCTATTTACTTCCTGTAAATTTTATATTTGGTGTTTATGCTCCTCTATCGCCCCAATACGCACAGGATGATTTCCAAACAGGTTTAAGCCTACAAATTGGCGGCGGAATTCCAGGTCGCCAGTCTTCAAATTAAGGGATTAACCATTGACAAGGTCTAGGGTGTCCTTGAAAAATGAGAGATGTCGTGCGCGTAGAGCGTCGATTGGAGTGTAAACCTATGGATATTTTTAAAAACAAAATGCCTGATATGAGTCCAAGTACTGGTACTAGCCACGCTGGTGCTACGCACACCACCCACGGCCAACAATCTCAACCTAACCAAAACGGTTGGATCCGCGAGTTAGTTTCAGCTGATGAACAGCTTGAAAAATCAGTCATGATCGACATGAACTTGGGTTTAGATACTCAAAGAATTCTTGTTAACGAATCAATCCAGTTCTTATTACGTTTAAAAAATGACTTCGCCGAAGCTGCAGCGTCATTCAATGAATTAAAACCTTCAGTTTTAGGCCGTATCAAAGTTTATGGGATTGCAAAAACTCATGCTGACTTCATGTTATTCCGTAACGGTTATAAAATGATTTTCTCAATCAAAGCTGCTGGAGTCGTTAGCATGCGTTTCCACTACGTGGGAAATACAGCGATCCCACAACCTCAAGCTAAAGAAAACGTTACAATCGTTATGGATGAAGAGATCTTTGAAGCGAAATGGGGCGCTTTTGAAGAAGTTCTTTGGTCATTCAAAGGCCAACCTTTCAAAACGCAGTACTTAGTTCGTCACTACATGACGTTATTTATCAAAGATTCTGCTCGCTAATTAAATTCAAAATCAAAAAAAAGAAAAAGGGTTTTAGCTCATCACTAAAACCCTTTTTTATTTTTCACACAAACTACGATTCCAGCACTAAGGACGACCGCAAGTAAGATTCGCCAACGGCAAAGCTTACGGACGTGGCGGATTAGGAATCGGCGGGTTTGGAATATTGCCGAGCGGATCTCTATCACCATAACCATATAGTTCGTAATGATAATCCTTGGCCGAAGTCGTTACTTTTAGACGGCCGTAATGACCACCCTCGCGAGTTGCCCAGAATGTGATTTTAGCTTTACAAGCTTCTTTAGCTTGTAATGTCTGAGGACAATTGTGTTTCATATAAAAATCGCCATTAATTTTTAATGAGATATCCGTTAACGGCTCTGCAGAATTGTTCGTTAAAGTTAAAACTTGCGTGCGTTGTCCATGATAAGGAACAAGCCCGAAATCGATATAACCTTTTTCAACAGGCTTTTGCGGAGCTTCTGCTGAATAAGCAGAAACACTTAATAATAAAGTCGCAGCTAATAACGTGATTAGTTTCATTTGAAATCCCTCGCTTAATTTATATTTAAATTTAAGCGAAGGATTTTTACAGATTCAATTAGTTACGCGGGCAATCGTAGCCAACATCAATATGGTGGCCTGCCGGAACCGCTGGCGAGAAGATAAGTGCGTTATTCTCAATACGCGTTGACATGCCGGCAACCGCTGGAGTCACTGTTACATCAATTGTACCTACCGGGGCACACTCAAGTGGGATCGAAGCTAAAGAGCTTATGATACGATCGCGGAAGTAATTTAAGTTTTCAGAATAATCGTTCGCACAAATACTTGAAGTAAAACCATTCGTTAAACTTGAAAGTTCAGCGTAGTATTTACCGTAGTGAGATTTCGAACCACCGCTGTCTTGTGCCTGCATACAAGCTGTATCACCTGGCTTAACAATGATTGAGTTCACTGTGAAACGTTTATTCATACCGAATTTCTGTTTGATTTTATTCACGTAAGCTTGCGGAAGATCATCTGCTTCAAGTTGTTTTAATTCGCCACCATAGAACACTTGTGCCGAATCGCCACCTACTGAACGAACATCTTCGTCTGAAATAATAATCACAGAAATCGATGCATCACTTCTGTAACAAGTGTTGCTTGAAGCGTATTCAGCATGCCAGAAAGCGGCTTTAATAGCACGTTCGTCATCTGTATCTGCCCAACCTGCACCGATGGCATCAATTGTTTTTGTGAAAATTGAATACGGATCTGCAGCACCACGTTTTAAGATCCATTGTGGCGATCCAACATAGTCTACCCAGTTACGAGAAGCTCCCCAGTAGTAATATTGTCCGATTAATTGTGAATGTGTTACCGTCGCGCACATTTGCCAGTCAACATTTTGCGAAGTCAGATTGTTTACAAAACCTTGTAAACGCTGTGCTAGTTTTCTGTTGTCTGACAACATCGAGTTAGAATCATCCACGATAAGAACGATATCTACTTTATTATCTGTCACTTGCACGTCTTTAGCTAAAGTCACACGGCGTGTTGGTGTAACCACATTGGCTACAGTTACTTCCAATGGCGTTGGAATTGTATAGGCATTGTAGTTAGTTTGGTTTGCGCTTAAATAAACATAGTAAGTGCCAAGACCTGCAGCTAAGAAGTTTGGTACTGACGTTGCGCCACCGATACCGCTGATCGTAACCGGTACACCGTTACGGTAAACCGACCAATTATAGGTCACCGTGCTCGGGTTACAGTTAGCATTTAACGTTGGATTACCTGTAGAACTATTAATTGTGATTGCCGTTGAATCCACATTTAAGCGAGGTGAACAATCGATCGTTAAATTATTTACACCAGAGTTATCTACAGTAATTGTTAACGCGTTTGTTGTATTGTATGTTACATGATTTGCTTTTGTCGCAGTTAAGTAAATTAAATAAGTTCCATTACCTAAAGCTACGAAATCAGGATTCGAGTTCGCATCATTTAACGAGGGAAGGCTTACCGTTTGACCGTTCTTAGTCACGCTCCAAGAGTAAGTTACATCTGAAGGTGCGCAGTTAGCAGAAATTAACGGGTTATTTGTTGTTGTTGTTACCGTTAAGCTATTAAGCGAACCATTAATTTTCGGATTACATAAAATCGGAGTTTGGGACGGTGGTGGATCATTAACTGTTATAGTTAATGGAACCGAAGTTTGCCAGTGCGCTGAACCGCTGGCTGTTGCATATAAAGAGATCCGATAAGTACCCGCACCGTAACCTTTAATATTAGGAGAAGAACTTGCTCCACTTAAACCGGCAATCGTAATTGTTGATCCATTTTTAGTAACTGTCCAGATATAAGAACCTGCGGCTGGCGTACAGTTCGCAGAAACTGTTGGGTTATTATCTGCGGAATTTAAAGTGATCGTTGTTAAGTTGCCATTTAATTTAGGGTCACATGTTAATGAGTTGCCTGTGCCAGAGCCTGGAACAACTAATTCAAGTGGCGTTGTGGCTGTGAACGGAGCTTTTTGCCCATCTGGATCACGAGCGGTTAAGAAAATATAATATGTGCCTTCACCTAAAGTTCTTAAATCTATATTCGCAGGGTTAGCACCAGAAAGATTGGGGATCGAAACATTTACTACCGAGGAATCAGAACGTTTGATAATCCATTCGTAGTTGATATTTGCTGTATCACAATTTGAAAGAAGACTTGGATTTCCTGAGGCTGCGTAAGTGTATGTCACTGCATTTGGGGAGATGCGAGGGTCACACACGATTGTTACTCCGGTTGGGCCATCATCAACAGTTAGCTTTTGATTATCTGACTTTGTGAATTTCACCGGCGCACAAGCAATCATGCTTACCGCCGCAAAAGATGCGACCACACCCAATAACAATTGTTTCATATTAGTGTCTCCCCAAGTTTCATAGTAAGTCATAAATTGTATTTTAGTAATACGCCGAAAGTCCAAAATGTGAAATTATGAGTCATTGTAGTCTAGAACTGATCTGGACTACCTTGTGACGGCTCATCCTGAGACATAGAATTTAGTTAGTACCAGAGGACGACCGCGAGGTCGGCCCTTTAGAATAAG
>JAMPXC010000062.1 GCA_023701385.1 Pseudobdellovibrio sp. | reverse complement strand
GCAGCACGTTTTGCAGCGTACTTTTTGATTAAGTCATCTTGAACGTTACGAGGCGCTGGAGAGTATTTAGCGAATTCCATAGTGAACTCACCTTTACCTTTAGTCGCTGAACGTAAGTCAGTTGAGTAACCGAACATTTCTGTTAACGGCACTTCTGCTTCGATTGTTACGTTACCTTCGATAGTTGTCGTACCAGCAACAACACCACGGCGTTGGCTGATTTGACCAGTTGCTGGACCTTGATATTCTTCAGGTACAGTCGTCTCAAGTTTCATGATTGGTTCAAGAACTGTCGGTTTAGCTTTTTGGTAAACTTCACGCATTGCCGCCATAGCAGCGATTTTGAAGGCCATGTAAGATGAATCGACATCATGGAATGCACCGTCTACTAAGTCTACGTCAACATCCACGATAGGGAAGCCGATCATAGGACCTTTAGCGCATTGTTCACGGAAACCCTCTTCAACAGCTGGGATGAATTCTTTAGGAATACGACCACCCACAACTTTATTGTTGAAACGGAATACTGAACCGTCTTCTTGTTTTTCAAGAGGGCGGATAGCACCAGAGATTTTAGCGAATTGACCAGAACCACCTGTTTGTTTTTTATGAGTGTATTCGTAAGCTGCTTCTGCACCGATAGTTTCACGGTAAGCAACTTGCGGTTGACCCACAGTAACTTCACAGTTGAATTCACGTTTCATACGCTCGATGTAGATTTCTAAGTGAAGCTCACCCATTCCTGAGATGATTGTTTCATTAGATTCTTCGTCACGGTGAACGCGGAAAGTAGGATCTTCTTTACGGAATTTTTGTAACGCCTTAGAGAAGTTGTTCGTACCTTCTTTAGATTTCGGAGCGATCGCTAAAGAGATAACTGAATCTGGAACGTGCATAGATTGCATAGACGCTTGGATGTTTTCGTCACAGAAAGTATCGCCTGAAGCACAGTCGATACCGAACATAGCAACGATGTCACCAGCGTAGGCCACTTCAACGTCTTCCATTTTATCAGCATGCATACGTACAACGCGTGGTACTTTAACTGATTTCTTGCCAGATTGATTGATGATGAAATCACCTTTACGAAGTGTACCTTGGTAAACGCGCATGTAAGTTAATTGTCCGAATGGAGTTTCTTGTAATTTGAATGCAAGAGCAACTAGCGGTTTGTTGTTGTCTGGAGCTAAAGGAAACTTTTCTTCGTTTTTAGTTAAATCTAAAGCGTTTTCAATTTTTTCAGATGGGTTTGGTAAGTAGTAAGTAACGCCATCTAATAAGTGTTGAACGTTTTTATTTTTGAACGCAGATCCGCAGAATACTGGAACTAATTTTAATGAGATAACGCCTTTACGGATAGCCGCTTTCATTTCGTCTACAGTTGGCATTTCTTCCATTAAGAATTTTTCAGCAATACCGTCGTCGATATCAGCTAATTTACCAACTAATTCTAATTGGTATTTTTTTGCATCTTCAGCTAATTCAGCTGGCATTGGAATTTCAACGATGTTTTCACCGTCGTCACCTTGGTTTTCGTAAGCTTTCATAGTTACTAAGTCTACGATACCACGGTGTTTGTCTTCTAAACCGATTGGAATGTTAGCCATAACCGCGTTAAGACGTAATTTTTCAACTAAAGCATCTTTAACACGGAATGGGTTAGCACCTTGACGGTCTAACTTGTTCACGAACGCTAAGCGCGGAACATTGTAACGTTTCATTTGGCGATCAACTGTGATTGATTGAGATTGTACACCAGCAACACCGCAAAGTACTAGAACAGCTCCGTCTAATACGCGAAGAGAACGTTCAACTTCTACTGTGAAGTCAACGTGGCCCGGAGTATCGATTAAATTAATTGTATAATCTTTCCAGTGAACTTGAGTTGCTGCTGACTGGATTGTGATCCCTTTTTCTCTTTCAAGATCCATCGAGTCCATTGTTGCGCCAACGCCATCTTTACCTTTTACATCGTGGATTTCATGGATTTTACCACCGTAGAAAAGGATACGCTCAGATAAAGTAGTTTTACCAGAGTCGATATGCGCTGAGATACCGATATTACGGACTTTTTGAATGTCCCAAGTTTTTGCCATTTATAACCTCTTTGTTTAGGCTGTAATTTTTTGGTCCGTCTTCGACAGAACTTTTTGTTTTTATAAAAGTAAAGATAACGGTCTAGCAGACTTTTTTTAGAGACGCAAACGCTATGGCAGGCGCTCAAAATAAGGGCATGTTTGGAGCTGGATTTGCAAAGTCTATTGGTAGCTATGAAGTTGTACGTTAACAGGCGCTCAAATCTAATATATTTGTATACAGCACATATTGTGTCGGTTCTTTCGACATTGGGCGCGCTTTCGTCGGTCATCGCGAAGGAGTAAGTCTAATGAAGTTACGAATTGTTTTATTTTTATTGTTAGGATCAACGCAGGTCTGGGCCGGAAACCAATGTCTTAATCTGTTTGCTGACCATCAGCTCCTGTTAGACCGCAAAAGTTTAGTGGAGCAAGATTTATCGTCAATTTATCTGGCCGAAGCTACCGACAAAACGCCTGCTGAAGTTGCAGATATGAACTTAAAAACGTTGGCCAGCATTCAGCAAGAAGTTCCATTTAGGGCAACTTCAACACGCGCGGTAGAAATTAGTGAAGTTGCGGCTGACAAGCTTGTCGATTTAACTTACGAAAACCCGATCGTGAATCCAGGAAGTAAAAAATACGATCCAAACCGCAATATCGGCTTTTGTTTTGGGCGTGCGACATTTATTCATTTAATGCTTTTAAAAATGGGTGTGCAAAAAAATTCGATCCGTAAAATCTGGGCGATTGGTCCTATGAAGACCGGCGATATTAATTGGCGTTATCATGTGGCGACAATGGTTTACACAAAAAAAGGTTGGTTAGTTCTAGATACAAACCACGGTGGGCCGGTGTCTCCGCAAGAATGGATCGCGACATATTCAAAAATGAGCATCGACGGTAAACTTCGTTTTTATAGCAGTGATGCCAGCAAATTTGCGTTTATGATCGGAAAATATTCGCGCTTACAATTAGGTATGGATATTAATCAGGAACGTGATTTTTACCGTGGTTATTTTAAAGACATGATGGAATGGATTCGTAAAAGAAAATTATCAGAAGACGGAATGGTTTCTGTAGATAAGGAAGTCTCTGAAAAACAATCCGTTTTAAACATGACGATGTCTGATATGTGGCGTTCCATCGTTGAGTTTTTACGATAATTTCTTTAAACTCTGCTAGTGCACGATTTAAATCAAATTCTTCAAAAACATTTTGGCTTCGCGGAATTTCGCGGAGCCCAGCGCGAAGTCATTGAACGTCTTTTAGGCGGTCATTCAACTTTAGCGTTAATGCCGACCGGAACTGGAAAGAGTTTATGTTTTCAGTTTATGGCCCATGTGCAAAAGCCCGGTGAACTGGTTCTTGTTGTTTCGCCGCTTATTGCGCTTATGCAAGATCAAACACAAAAAGCTGAAAGCACGGGGCTTCGTTCGTCATTTATTAACTCTTCAATTTCTGGTGATGAAAAAGAAAAACGTTTACGCCAATTAGCTGATGGAAAATTTAATATTTTCTTCGTTACGCCGGAACGTTTTAAAAAACCTGATTTCTGGGAAGTGATTCAGAAGCAAAAAATTTCTTTATTTGTTGTCGATGAAGCGCACTGTGTAAGTTTGTGGGGGCATGATTTTAGACCAGATTACGCCAAACTTGGTTCAGTGATTGAAAAGCTAGGAAAGCCCACAGTGTTGGGGTTAACCGCAACTGCGACTATTCCCGTACAAAAAGAAATTTGTCAGTCGTTAGGGCTTGAAACTGAGCAGGGCATTGTGACCAGCGGTATCGAACGCCCTGAATTAGCTTTAAGTGTGCAAGATATTTACGGCGAAGAAGAAAAGTTTCAGCAAATGTACGACATTATGAAAAAACACCCTGATCAATCGGGCATCGTGTATTTTTCATTGATTGCAACCTTAGAAAATTTTGGCCGCTTTTTACAAAAACATAAATACACGTATTTGAAATATCACGGTGATCTTATGCCGGGGCAGCGTCGCCAGAATCAAAATCAATTTTTGCGCGCTAAACCCGGCGAAACCACATGGATGTTGGCAACTCCGGCTTTTGGCTTAGGTGTTGATAAACCCGATGTGCGTTTTGTTTTACACAGTGAAATTCCATCGACTTTAGAATCTTACTTTCAAGAAGTGGGGCGTGCGGGCCGTGATGGTAAACCGGCTCAAGCGGTTTTATTTTATGATGAAGATGATGTTTCAATCCAGATGCAGTTTTTAGATTGGGCTTATCCGGATAAAAACTTTATTTTAAAAGTGTATCATTTAATTAAAGATAATTACGATCGTGTTTCGCAACAGGGTTTTGATTTTTTGCGCGAGCAAATGACTTTTAAAAATAAAAAAGATTTTCGTGTGCAATCAGCGGTAAGTATTTTAGCTCGTTGGGGTTGTTTAGAAGAGGTTGATAGCTTATTTGGCTATCGCGCTTTGCAAGAACCGGCTGAATCGTTATTTACTCAAGAGAACCAAGATCTTTTAAAAAAAGAACATCAAAAAAAATTACTCACGATTTTACAATGGGTGAAAAAAACTGACGAATGCCGTATGAAGCGCATTTATTTTTATTTTGGCCACTACATTGAAAACGACTGCGGTGTGTGTGATGTCTGTACTCAATGATTTTCCAGATCCGCAGGACGCTGATATTATCGATGGTGTGATTGCTGTCGGTGGTCTTTTAGATGCGCCTAATTTAAAACTTTCTTATAGTTTGGGAATTTTTCCGTGGCCGCATGAGGGGTATCCGCTGTTATGGTTTTGTCCTGATGAGCGCGGTATTCTTGAATTTTCAGAACTTAATATTAATAAAAGCTTAGCCAAATGGATTCGGAAACATGAGCCGTTGATTAAAGTCACAGTGAACCAAGCTTTCGCTCAAGTTATTCAGGAATGCCAGAAGCAGGTGCGTGCCGGGCAAAAGGGAAGCTGGATTACTCCTGAAATTATTGATGCCTATACGGATTTGAGTAAGCAAGGCGGGGCCTTATCTGTTGAATGCTGGCTAGATGACGAATTGATCTCGGGCATTTACGGTGTGAGAAGTAAAAACTATTTCAGCTGTGAAAGTATGTTCTTTAAAAAAAACAATGCTTCAAAGTACGCCTTTGTAAGACTTGTGCAGTATCTTAAGTCGCAAGGTTTAACTTGGATGGATTTGCAGATGGTGACTGATGTGTCTGAATCTTTTGGCGGAAAATATATTTCCCGCGATGAATTTTTAGATCGTATCTAGATACTCTGAGGCTGTGCGAGCTGCGGCAAGTTGCTTTTGCGATTTTCAAGTTCGCCGATTGAGTTGTAGATCCATTTTTTATGATAATCTAAATTTAAATACAAGCTTTCGCCAAAACAGTTGTTAAATGTGTTTTCTGGATCTTCATCTTTAACTTTGAAAGTCGCAATGGCAATGGCTTGTAAGTAATCTTTGCCGTCACGATCAATAAAGAGTGGGGCACCAGAATCTCCGCCGCATACACCGGGCGAAAATCTTTGGCTGCGTTGAATAACTCGGTTAGAGAAATCAGCCATGTTTAAAGTAAGCTTGGCTTTCGTTAAAGTGCCATTGAGAGGCGGTGGGCCGTTTTGAAAACTTTCTTGTTGAAAGCGCGGGTCATCTTGGAAGCGGTTGTATTCGCTAATGCGGCCATAACCAGCCACATAGCCATTGGCCGTCATTTTCGCATCTTTACTTTGGGTCATGTACAATACGGTGTTGGGTTCTTTAAAATAAGTGGGCAAAGTTTTAGCGCCTTCAAGTGGGCGGTACAATTTTATAATGGCTAAATCATAACGGTTCGAGCGGTTGGCAGGGCCAGGAACAACATTTCTATCAATTTCGCGAAGGCGAGCCTGTTCGTATTCGTCTGGAACTTTGAAATCTTGAATTTGGTAAATCTGGCTTGTGGTTAAAGCTTGGTTTACGTCATTAGTAAAAATCACACGGGAATCCATAATGTTCGTCGTACAGTGCGCAGCCGTTAAAATATAACGTTCGTGAATAATCACGCCACTGCATAAACCGAATTTCCGAAATAGCGAAGGAGAACTGTTATCAAAAGAAAAATTTTTAGCGATATAAACCGTGCGCCCAAAAAGCGAATCGTTGCGAAGAACCGGCGAGCCACGTAAAATACTGCCATCAATTTTGGTTTTATCCATAAACTTCGGATCGCCACAAGCGGCCAAAGTGAAACTTAAAAATAGCGTAGCCCAAAGACGTAAAGTCATAGAATGTTCGAAATTCAAATTCTATGCGAGTTTTCGAGGGGTTATATGCGATTTGGTAGATGGATTAGCGTCGAACTTTTATTAAGTCTGTTAAAGAAATAACATCGTCTCAAAATGAGATTTTTTTCAAAGTAGCTTATAAGCTACAAATTAAAGATATAGATTCATCAGAACCAGCCAACTTAAGATCGAAAAGAACATTAACGTCAGATAGAAAAAGTGATCGCCTACTTTTTTACGGTCGCTGTCGCCATTGATGTTAAATTTTTTCGTATCCATTTTTACGGCTAGACCTTGAACTAGGTTGATGCGTTGAAGGCGGTCAAGTTTGTAGAAGTGAACGGCCACTTCGTTGGAATAGTTATCTTCTGGCGCTATGCGAATAACAATCGCATAACAGGCCATTGTTTCTGAACCTGGAACAGAAAACTGGATTTTTATAATCTCGCCTAATTGTGGTGATAAATCGTTGGCGCAAACAAATGATAAGCCAGTTAAAGAAACATTTCGTAATTCAGTTTTTTCTTCCCACGGTAAACGCTCGGCTCCAGAATAGCGAATCAGACTATTATCCTGGGTATCCAGGACATATCGGGGTGCGCGTGCGTGATAGCGAGCTAAAGAGCCAGACATAGTACTTACTTATCGGCTAGTCGAGCACCAGTCTTAAGATGATCTTGACTTGAACCTAACATTCTTCGGTCTTAAACTGAGACACTCATGAGTCCGGCACAGAAAAAAGTCAGAAAGAAAAGAAAAGTCAAAAGCACCGAGCATCCCAAGAGCTCGGCTGAGCTGTTTAATAACCGCGAATTAGGCTGGTTGCAGTTTAATTTGCGCGTGCTGCATGAAGCGCAAGATAAAAAAAATCCTCTTTTAGAACGTTTAAAATTCTTGTCAATTTCTTCGTCAAACTTAGACGAATTTTTTATGAAACGTGTCGGTGGTTTAAAACGTCAAATCGCTTACGGTTTAACACCGAAATCGTCAGACGGACAGACACCGAAAAAGCAATTGCAGATGATTGCCAAGCTTTTGACGACCATGCTTCAACAGCAGCAAATGCAGATGGACCAATTTCGTTTAGAGCTTTCGCACAAAGGCTGCGACATTGTGACTTATAAAAATTTAAAGCCAGCAGATCGTAAGTTTTTAAAAGATTACTTTTTAAAACAGATTTTTCCTATTTTAACGCCGCTGTCGGTTGACCCTGGGCATCCGTTTCCGTTTATTTCAAATCTTTCTGTGTCATTAGGCGTTTCGCTATCGCAAACTAATTCAGTTGATGACGATAAAATTTTTGCGCGTGTGAAAATTCCTAAACTTGTAGATCAATGGATTCAGATTGGTGAAACGGGTCGTTATATTCACGCCATCGAAGTGGTGAAAGCCCATATTGCAGAGCTTTTCCCGCAAATGAAGGTTAAGGGTACGGTTGTTTTTAAAGTAACTCGTAATGCCGATTCTGATCGCGAAGATGAAGACACTGAAGATTTATTATCAATGATCGAAGAAGAACTTCGTCAGCGTCGTTTCGCTGAATTAGTACGTGTTGAATTTTCTGATTGCACTGATCCATGGCTTAAAACATTTTTAATCCGTGAACTAGAATTAAAAGAAGAAGATATTTACGATATGCCGGCCGAGTTCGACTTAGTCGATCTCCCGCAGTTGGTGAGCCAATTGTCATGGACTAATGAAAAATTCACGCCATGGTCTCCGGTTGTACCTGCTGTTTTATCTGAGCAAATTTCAATTTTTGACCAAATCAAAAAACACGATATTTTAATTCACCATCCGTTTGAGTCTTTCTCGGCAACGGTTGAACGTTTTATTTCTGAAGCGGCCCGTGATCCGCATGTGTTGGCGATTAAAATGACGTTGTACCGTACGGGTGATAATTCAGCGTTTATTCGATCGTTAATCGAAGCCGCCGAAGCGGGTAAGCAAGTTGTTGTTCTTATTGAATTAAAAGCGCGCTTTGACGAACATAGAAATATTATCTGGGCGCAAGAGCTGGAATCAGCCGGCGTTCACGTGGTGTACGGGGTTGTGGGGTTGAAAACGCACGCCAAAACCTCATTAGTTGTTCGCAAAGAAGAAAAATCAGTTAAGACTTACGCTCATATCGGAACGGGTAATTACAACGAATCAACTTCAAGATTTTACACGGATGTCGGTGTTTTGACTTCGGATGAGCGTATTACGACTGAGCTCATCGAGCTATTTAATTATTTAACCGGTAAATCAATGAAAACTGATTACCAACACTTATTATTAGCTCCGATCAATATGTTTAATAAGTTTAAAGAACTTATTTTACGTGAAGCTGATCACGCTAAAAATAAACGCCCGGCCCACATTATGGCGAAGTTTAACAATATGGAAGAAAACGATATTTCGTTAGCTCTGTATGAAGCTTCACAAGCGGGAGCTTCAGTGCAATTAATCGTGCGTGGTTTCTGTTGTTTAAAACCAGGTGTTAAAAAGATGAGTGATAAAGTCGAAGTGCAATCAACGATTGGCCGATTTTTAGAACACTCGCGTATTTTTTATTTTAGAAACGGTAAAGAAAACCCATTAGACGGCGATTTTTATATCGGTTCAGCGGATTGGATGTACCGTAATCTTCACGCCCGTGTCGAGGCAATTACGCCGATTTACGATCGCACAGCGAAAGAAAAACTGTGGGATATCTTACAATCATATTGGAATGATCAAGCGCAAAGCTGGCAGATGAAATCCGACGGCAGTTATCATAAAAAACAAGTCACCGATCATAAAGCTATAGCCGGTGTACAAGCCGATATGATGACCAAGGCTCTGCAAAAAATCACTCTCACTGAAGATGATTTAGTTAAAGATGAAGAGTAAGTATTAAATTTGTTTTGTTTTGAGACGAAGTAAAATTATTTTCAGATGTCATGACACAATTTATTGATTCTGAAGATTTGATTTTTATCATGAAAATACCGATAGATATACGTGAATAAAGCGGGACGTTTCCTCGTATTTTTTGGTATTTTAATCTTTTCATTTATGGCCTTCGCTATGAATGGTCGAACGACTTATCAGGCTAAAATCGTTAAACCCGATGGGCAGCCATTGCAGGCAACCAGCGTTAATTTTAGATTTTCAGTGTTGGATACGGTTGGTAGCTGTGTGCTCTATGTTGAGGACTATGCAGCTGTTAACATGAATGATTCGGGAGGCCTGATTTCGTTTGCTTTAGGTAGCGGGACTCGTTCGTTTCCAACTAGTGGAACCTCACAGACGTTTCAAAATGTTTTTAGTAATTCGGTGACTTCATTTTCTTGTCAGGCTCCAGGTATTTATAGCCCGGGGCCAAATGATGTGCGTAAAGTAGTGATGCAGTTTAATGATGGCAGTGGCTGGCAAACTTTGCCAGCGATGACTATCAATGCTGTGCCGTATGCGATGTACGCCGATAAAGCTAATGATTCTCGAACATTAAACGGTAAAGCCGATACGGCGTTTGTCGAAAATTCAACTTTAGCAGCTCTTAATTGTAATCCGGCAACTCATGCTATTACTTTTAACGGTGTAAGCTTTAGCTGTATCCCTGTTGGCAGTAGCAGTAGTGGAATTACAAGCGTTACAACAAGTGGAACTGTGTTAAGTACGGGTGGCACGGCTTCAGCGCCGGTTATTAGTATTCAAGCTGCCACGGTGTCGCAAGATGGGTATTTAACTTCGCTTGATTACGCCGAGTTTAAGGCTAAACTTTCTGCAAGCAGCACCCAAATTATAAATACTTTAGGGTATACTCCGGTAAGTTCATCAGCTGTTGCCACACAAATCGGTAATTCAAATTTATCAGGTGATGTGTCAGGTACAGTTTCTGCAAACAGCGTTGTCAGTGTGGGTGGTAAATCGGCTGCGCAAATTTCTGCAAGCGTTGATGACACATTAGCTGCGACTTCAAGTGCCACAGCGGATACGATTGTAAAACGTAATTCTTTAGGCCATGTGACTGTTAATGATCTTTATGCAACCGCTGCAAAAGTAAATTATGTTGATATTTATAAACCAAGCACAAGTTTTAATATCAGATTGCAGGCTCCGACAAGTTTAAGCGCAAATTACACCTTAACGTTGCCAAATAACACTGGCGTATCAGGACAAGTTATTGCCACTGACGGTTCAGGAAATTTATCTTGGGTGAATGCGGCCACGGGATCGGTAACTAGCGTTAGTGCTATAGCGCCGTTAGCATCGACGGGTGGGGCAACTCCTACGATTTCAATCACACAAGCCACATCTTCTACAGCTGGTTATTTATCATCAGCAGATTGGACTACGTTTAATAATAAACAACAAGCCACAAGTTCAGCTATTATTGCAACTCTTGGCTATACTCCGGCAGATAACGTTAGTGTTACGGCGCTAACTACAACGGTAAATAATTTATCGTCTTCAGTCGGTGCGATTGTCAGCTCACAGTGGACAACATCAGGCACAGCCATCCATTACACTTCGGGTAATGTCGGTGTTGGAACTACTGCGCCATCAGCAAAACTTCACATAGCCGCGGGAACATCGCAAACAGCGCCACTTAAACTCACATCAGGCACATTACTGACATCTGCACAATCAGGCACGATGGAATATGATGGGTTTAATTTTTATTTAACGGATAGTACAAATGCACGTCGTATGATTGCAACAAGTGATGGTTCTGGCACGTTCGATGCTGTCGCAGTTATTACGAATAGTTCTAATATTTCGCTGGTTCCTGTGGGATCAGTTGTCGTATCTTCGACGACCGCTTCAACAAATTCATCAACTGGAGCATTAGTTGTGAAAGGTGGAGTCGGTGTTGCTGGTAATACAAATGTTGCAGGGGCTATCAATGCGACGGGTGCAATCACATCAACAAGTTATGTTTCTGGCACAACGCTTTATGCAGGCGCAGGAACAGCAGCATTGCCGTCACATACGTTTAGCACAGACTCAGCCACAGGAATGTGGCAACCCACCTCGGGTGCTGTGGCATTCTCTACTGCTGGGTCAGAAAGAGTCCGTGTGACCAGCGCAGGCAATGTCGCGATTGGAACAACAAGTCCCAATACTTCAAGATTAGCATTATATTCTTCAGGTGCTGTAAATAATAAAGTTTTAGAGGTGACCGGTGCTGGTATTGCCGGCGGCCAAACAGGTCCGTTCTACGGTATTTACGTTGATGCACCAGCAAATAACAATGCGACAGCCCGCTACGGTGTTTACGCTTATGGTACAGGCGGCGGCGGTGGTTCTAATTACGGTGTTTATGGTTATACTACGCAGGGTTCAAGTTCGCGTTTATCAGCTGGTGTGGCTGGTGTAGTTGCAGTCAATTCGGCGGCGGTGAATAATGCTCCAACTATGACAACGCCGGTTGCGGGTGTTCTTGCGATTGCAAGTTCGACCGGTACAAGCATGAATGCGACAACAACAGCCTTACTTGCCCGCAATGAAACTGTGTACGGAGCCATGAGTTATGGAGCCTATATTGATGCCCTGCCAGGTCCAACTTCAGTTATTCCTCTTCGTATTGACTACAACGGTTCAGAACTTGTGCGCGTTTCAAGTTCAGGTACTGTCGGTGTTGGAACGATCTCTCCACAGAATAAAATCCATATTAACGAAAGCTCAGCGAATTCTTCGGTTATGCAGTTTACGAACAGTGATACAGGGCAAGCTGATGGGTTTGCTGGAGTGCGTGTTGGAATCTCAAGTGATGAGTATGCGGCGTTGGTCGGTGGTACAAATACTAACGGTTTAAGATTATGGACTAATAACATAGCCAGAATGACTCTTGATAACAATGGTAATTTTGGTTTTGGAACCGTGTCGCCGACACATGTGGTGGATATTGTTGATGATGGTAATGATGCTAGTATGAAGCTGACAGAATTCAGTAACTCGTATGCTGCGGATTTTAGAATTTTTCGTGCTCGTGGGACGAAAGCTGGTCCGGCTGCTTTACAAAACGGTGATGTGATCGGTGGCTTACAATTTTATGGCTATGGAGCGGCGATAGCACCCACACAAAGAAGTGCGGCGATTGAAGTCGTGGCCGCAGAAAATTACACAACAACAGCACGCGGTGCAGATCTGGTTTTTAAAGTTGCAGCTGTTAGTACTACGTCAACAGTAGAAGCTATGAGAATTTCAAATAACGGAAGTGTCGGCATCGGTGTGAGCGCGCCAACAGCTGCGCTAGAAGTCAGATCAAAAGTTTTGGTTTCTAATGCGACAAACGGATCAAATGCAAATATGGCTGCGTTAAATTCAGGTGCGACCGATGGCGGGTATTTGCATTTACGTCGTGATGCTTCTAATGAATGGTATTTTCAAGCAGATCCGACTGCAAATAATGCTTTTCATATTCGTCACGGTAACTTATCAAGCACGCCTGACATGACAATTCTGCAATCAGGCAATATCGGGATAGGTACAAGTTCGCCAGCAACAAAACTTAATATCGGTGGTTTGGGTGCGGCGAATGCCACAGCTCTGCGTATTGATTCGCAAGATACATATTCACGCGATATTTTTATCAGTGAATTTAATACGACATCTTATGGTGGTATTGTACGTTACCATTCAGGCCTAGATTTACTTTCGTTAATTACTATGGAGGCGGGTGTTGAAAAATATGGTGTCGCTGTAGCGCGCGCCACAGGTTATGTCGGAATCGGTATGAACTCGGCGGCAGCGTATCCACTTGATGTGAACGGTGACATTCGAATTAGCGGTACACCTTACCGCAATGGTGGTGATTCGGCGTGGATTGTGCCATCAGATGCAAGACTTAAAGATGTTTCAGGAAACTATAACCGCGGTCTTCGTGAAATCGCCAATATTGATACTATCTATTTTAATTACAAAAAAGATAACCCAAAGCAGATTGATTCCTCGGTGAAATACACCGGTGTGTTAGCGCAACAAGTACAAAAGCAGATTCCTGAAGCTGTTAAAGAAGATAAAGATGGTTTTTTATCTTTAAATACA
This sequence comes from Pseudobdellovibrio sp., assembly GCA_023701385.1. Lineage (GTDB taxonomy): Bacteria > Bdellovibrionota > Bdellovibrionia > Bdellovibrionales > Bdellovibrionaceae > Pseudobdellovibrio. The sequence goes on along the minus strand of JAMPXC010000062.1, from coordinate 395 downwards.
ACTCCAATTTTCTGGGCAATGCTTAACGCAGTTAAAGAACTTTATCATCAAGTGCTAGATATTATTAAAAATGACGAAACCCAGGATCGTGCGATCGCTTCTGTGACAGAAGAAAATAAAATAATCAAAGCTGAAAACGCAAAAATTAAACAGGAAAACGTCGAGATAAAAGCGTATTTATGCGCTAAAGATCCAGCGGCTCCTATCTGTAAATAGTTTGTTTTTTAACAGCTATTTAACTGAAATCTAAACATTTATAAAAAATATTTTGTGAGATTCGTTAGGTAGGTTTATGTCACTTAACTGGTTGTGAAAAAAAGCCGATCTGTTAGTGTGAGCTTGAATGTAGGACGTACTCTGTCTCATTTTGCGACTGCGCTTGCGCTGCTATTTAG
>JAMPXC010000016.1 GCA_023701385.1 Pseudobdellovibrio sp. | reverse complement strand
TTTTCCAGCGAAATATTTGACAATTGAAGTCGATAAGGATTAATTTGTTCCTCTACAGACAGTCGGGGCGTAGCGCAGTCTGGTAGCGCATCTGGTTTGGGACCAGAGGGTCGCGAGTTCGAATCCCGCCGCCCCGACCAATTTTCTCTCTGGAAAATTGATCACTGTTTTAAATAATCACAAAAATTAAATAACGACTTTTAATAACATGTCTTTGTTATTTTTTTATTTCGCAACAGGAGCTGGAATTCCTAGTTAGTTTCAGGAAAAAAATATGAATAACGAGTAATTAACTCCTAATTACTCGTTGTTGGGGTTGATAATCAATTAGAATTAAATCTTACTTTCTTAATCCTATTTTTTTTAAAATATACAAATTCAATAAACTCTTCGAATAGTTTTGGTCTAATGATTTTTCAGACAAGGCATTTGAACTTTCTGCGACTCGTAGAGAAATCATAAATGAAACTGAAAGATTTAATAAACCTGTCGTAAATACACCTAAGATTGCTAAGTAAATTTCTGGCTTGTAGAAGACATCTATACCAAGAGTATAAACTGCAGCGGCTATATTGCCCGATGATAATGTGACGTGGCGGACATCAATAGGTAATCCTAAGAAGTCACCGAAGACAGGGACTATACCCAGAATAAAACCTAGAACCGTGTTGCCGCAAAGAGCTCCGAAATTATTTTTTAAAAAGTTTGCCCACTTTCTTTTATTTGCTGGCGATAAGAACGAAAGAATCTTCGGAGAGTTTAAAATAACTTCATCAAATTTATAGACTTTAAAAAAGTTATCGGCAGCTCCAGAAACGAACGTTGAAAACCACAAAAAGTAACCTGTGAGAAATGCATAAAAAGGCGTAAAGCTTAAAATCGACATCGAGACGATTTGGGCTTGCGCTTTTTCAGGGCTCATAAAGTTTTGATGAAAGGCTAACTCTGATAAGTATGAAAATAGCAGGACTGTTGGGATCACAATTCCTACGTTACCTAGTACCGCCCAAAACTGCGATTTAAAGACCGAGTCGATTTCATCTAAGATTTCTGATTTAGTTAGTTTTTCCCACTGGTAAGTTAAGTGAGCGGCAATAGCTGCTGGTTGCTTCGTGGCTAAAGTAAAACCTAATAGATAAATGATAATAAAACAGAGGGAATAATTTAGTCCATTCAGAACGCCGGATAAAAACGGAGCTAAGTGCATGTATGACGAAAGTGTTTTAATCAGTACCGTAAAGCCCGTAATAAAGCCGCCACCGCACGCGCTGGTAAAAAGCTTAGCAATGGCCTGGCGAGAACGGCCCACGTAGTGATCGCCGGTTTCTGCGCTGGTTAAAGACACTATTTCAATAAGCTGACTACTGTAATGAAAAAATTGAAACTTCAGAGAATAGAAGTTTTTTCTTTCAGCTAAAATAGCGGCTAACGATTTAAAATTATAATCTTCATACATTTTTGTCAGATGCACGATTCTTTGCAAACGGGACTTAATCTTTTTAATTCTAAAGAGGGCGTTAAGACTTACACCAGTTTCACGAAAGTTTTCAATGGTGCTATTGATCATCGTCATATTGCTGGCATTTAAAGCTTTTAACGTCTGCATGTCGCTGATTTCTTGCAAACTAATTACTTTAAGAACTTTAACAAAGTCCGAACTAAACTTTTCTGATGATGGCATTTTAAAAATTGACGAATAAATATCTGACATGTTTTTGCTTGAAAGAATATAAATCGAACGAACTAACGATGCTTGAACTTCATTCACTAAATACGAAATCTTTTCGTCGGGAAAATAAGATAAAATTTTAATAAAGTTAGCTGAATCAAAATGACGGTAATTATCCAACTGAACATCTAATTGTAAAACCTCATCCACAAGATGAGAAATTTCGCAACCTTGAGGGGGCGCAGAAATAATTTTTTGATTTAAAGCCCAAATCAATTCTTGGATAAACGAATCGGATTCGCCACTAAATGTATGAACCCATAATGAATCGAACTGAACCTGTTCGATAAATATCGTCCACTTTTTGATAAATACTTCTCTAAATTGAGCGTTGTTTTCAAGAAGATGATTTAGATAATCAAGTTTTTGATCCAGAGTGGTCTTGGTATTTGTGGTGAAAAACCACGTCACAAATAAGATGTACCAGTTCCAATCCCATTTTTTACTTTGATGTGTGCCGAGTGAAATTAAATCGGCCAAGCTGACTTTTTGAGACATGCTTATAGTGTAAGTAAAAAAAGATGCGGGTTCACCCTTTTTCCGCTATAAAAAGGCAATTACGATTGATTTAAGTTTTGTCCTTCCGCGTTTAAAATCTTTGTTTGTCGTTTTGGTTCGATTAGAGGCGCTGGTTTAGGAATTCCATAATATAAATTTCTAACAGCTACATCATTATTGCTTGCGCCACTCGTTTCTAGAGCAAAACGCTCAGCATCTCTGCGGCGAATATCTTCAGCAATTGCTATGATATCATCTTCAGGTACTTCCGCTGTGCGCAAAGCTTCTTGTCCAAAGACGATCGCTGATTCGAAAGTTTCACGCATTTGATAATCTACGCCATCTAAAACTAATTCGCGTGCGTGGATACGATCATAAGAACGCACTAAAATTTTAGCCTGAGGAAACTCCGTTTTAACTAATTGTAAGATTTTATTAGCTGTTTTTTTGTTATCGATACAAACAGCAATAAAACAAACTTTTTCGGCGCCCGAAGCCCGAAGAACATCTAATCTTGAGCCATCCCCATAATAAATTTTAAAACCGAATTTACTCGCGTTGCGAATTCTTTCAGGATTGCTATCGATAATCGTAATATCTAAATCGCGGGCCAGTAAAAGTTGACTGACTACTTGGCCAAAACGGCCAAAGCCGATAACTAAACCGCAACTTGAAAGATCGCGAGCTTCTTCGACGCCATCTAATGACGGCTCTTCTGAACATAAAAGTTTTTTTGCAACTAAAGAAGCTAATGGAGTTAGCGCCATCGAAAGAACAACGATCGCTGTCATGCTGGCATTAACTTCTCCGGGGATAACGTGGGCTTGCTGAGCGGCAGAATATAACACAACGGCAAATTCTCCACCTTGCGCCATTAAGGACGCACGATCAACGGCTTCGCGATGAGAAGATCCCATAAATCTTGCGACAGCATAAATGCAAATTGATTTGCCAAGCATAAGCAGAACAACACCTGCCAGAATTGCCGGCGCATTTTGAGTAATGATTTTTATGTCTAATGACATTCCTACGCCAATAAAAAATAACCCCAATAAAATTCCGCGGAAAGGTTCGATGTCAGCTTCGATTTGATGGCGAAATGTTGATTCGGCTAAAAGAACTCCGGCTAAGAAGGCACCTAGGGCCATAGATAAGCCGCTCACTTGCATAAGTAAAGCTGTACCCAAAACCACGAACAAAGCAGCCGCTGTTAAAACTTCGCGCGCTCGTGAGTTTGCCAGAATATGAAAAAATGGGTTTAAAAGCCAACGGCCTGCTGCAACGACAAAAACTACAACTCCAAGTGCAATGCCAATCGTGCGCCATTGAATTCCATCTGTACGGCCAATGGGTGAAAGAATAGCGACTAAGGCTAGAAGTGGAACGATTAACAAATCTTCAAATAATAAAATGGAAACTGTTTTTTGACCGTGCGGAAGACCTACGTCACCGCGTTCGCCCAGAAGCTGCATAACAATGGCAGTTGAAGAAAGGACAAAACCAATGGCGCTGATAAACGAAACAGTCAGTGAGTAACCAAAAGCAAGACCGATAGCTGTTAGAGCGACTGAGCAGGTGGCGATTTGTAATGAGCCCAAACCAAAAATTTGGCCACGTAAACTCCATAAATGCGAAGGACGCATTTCAAGGCCAATCACAAATAAGAACATTACGACACCTAATTCTGCAACATGAAGAATAGATTGCGGGTCTGAAAACAAACCAAATCCGAAAGGTCCAATAACTAAACCAGCAAAAAGATATCCAAGTACTGAGCCGAGTCCTAGTTTGCGAAAAAGTGGAACGGCAACTACAGCTGCGCCCAGTAATATAACAACGTGAATAAGATCATTCGAATTTTGTTCAATAGCCATTTTTAAATGTTGAACTACTTTTGAGTCGTAAGCACGAAAAAATGAAATTATCAAAAAAAATGCAATATTTTGCAGAGCAAATAGCAAATTCATTTGGAACTCAAATTGCTATCTCTATGCGGAGTGACGCATTTGAAAGTTAAAAATTGTCTAAAGCCCCATTTGGGGTGTTAGGCGCCAGCAGTGGGTGTTTTGGGGCAAAAAATATCAGTAAGTATCCTGGGAGGATTCTTTGAAGATTCAACATATGAGAACCAATCATGGGCCGAGCGTGTTTCATTCGCGCCCAACAATCGTAATGACTTTGGATCTTGAAAGATGGAGCGAAGTGGCGAGCACTTCAGTACCATACTTTGCCCAAAAATTAGTTAATATATTTCCTGGCTTAGCAGAGCACACGTGCTCTAAAGGCTATGATGGGGGATTTGTTCAGCGTTTACAAAACGGCACGTATCTGGCTCACATCATTGAACACATGGCTTTGGAGCTAAGTACTCTAAGCGGTATTGGCGTGACTTACGGAAAAACGAGATACGCAGGACGTAGCGGAAGCTATGAGATTATTACGAGATTTAAAAATGAAAGTGGAATGCAGGAGTGTCTTCGTTCGGCCGTTCAAATTGCGCTCAATTTATTAGAAAAAAAAGAAATTGTCCTGAGTGAGTATATTGACCGCATTCGTAATGAAACAAGTCGCACAGCTTTGGGAACGACTTCGGCGGCTTTGCTCGATGCTGTTTGTAAAAGAAACATCCCTTATCGTTTTATCGGTGATGGTTCCTTGCTGCAAATTGGTTATGGTTGTAAAAGTAAAAGACTTCAAACTGCAGTTACTGAGAAAACCAATTTGATTTCGGCTGACTTAGCCCAAGATAAAGATTTAACAAAACAAATTCTAGAGCAAAATTTTTTACCAGTGCCGTTGGGATTCATTGCCACGAAAGAAGAAGAAATTGTAACCAACTTACATGATCTAACTCCGCCTTACGTAGTTAAACCTTTGGATGGCAACCATGGTCGCGGTGTTTGTTTAAATTTAAATTCTTTGGACGAGGTTCTAGAAGCTTTTCATTTTGCCCAAGGAATGTCAGAAGCCGTCATTGTTGAAGAGATGTGTGCGGGCAGTGATTACCGAATTTTAGTTCTGAATGGTAAATTGATTGCTGCGGCCGAAAGAAAACCGCCATCAGTTGTCGGTGATGGTGAAAAAACATTAAGCCAATTAATTGATATTCTTAATAGCAATCCAGCACGTGGCTCAGGCCACGATAATATTTTATCAAAAATCGAAGTAGATCACATTATTGAAAACCATTTAAAAAAAATAAATATTTCATTAACTGATGTGATCGAAAAAGGCCGTGTTGTCATACTTCGCGAGAACGCAAATCTTTCTAGCGGTGGTACGGCAAGTGATGTGACGGATATCGTGCATCCCGAAGTAGCGGCTTTGTGTGAAAGAGCCGCACGAATTGTTGGTCTTGATATTTGTGGTATCGATTTGATCCATAAAGATATCACGTTACCGGCAAGCGCCGGCGCAAAAATTATTGAAGTTAATGCAGGGCCAGGCATTCGCATGCATATTGCCCCTTCTGAAGGAAAAGGCCGCCCGGTTGCTGAAATGATTCTAGAAAAAGTTATTCCATCTCCTGAAACCGGACGGATTCCGATTGTGACGGTTACGGGAACTAATGGTAAGACGACAACAGTTCGCTTAATTCACAAAATTGTTTCACTTAATCACAAACATGTAGGGCTTACCACAACTGACGGCATTTGGATTGGTAAAGAAAAAATTTATAAAGGTGATACGACAGGGCCAAGATCAGCGCAGGCTGTGTTAGCTGACCCTTTAGTAGAATTTGCTGTGCTTGAAGTTGCCCGTGGCGGAATTTTACGAGGTGGTTTGGGTTATGATTGGTCTGATGTCTCTGTCGTGACCAATGTCAGTGAAGATCATATTGGCCAAGACGGCATCGAAGATATGGACGACTTAGTTTGGATTAAAGCTTTGACCGCAGAGCGAGTGAAATTTGGCGGAACACTTGTTTTAAATGCCGATGATGAAAGAGTCTTAGCGATCAGAGAACGCCCTCGGGTAGTTGAACAAATGCTGAATATCTTTTTGTTTGCTATGGAAAAAAACAACGCTCATTTTATTTCACATATCGAAAAAGGTGGGCGGGGTTGCTGTATCGAAAATGATTGGCTTGTTTATTACGATGGATTACGTCCGCAGCATATTTTAAGACTAAAAGAAATTCCCATAACTCTAGGCGGAAAAGCTTTATTTAATGTAGCGAATGTTCTGGCGGCTTCAGCAGCCTGTATTTCTTCTAAAATTTCTATGGAGCAGCTGAGAGACGGACTTAAAGGGTTCAAATCGACGGAAGAAAATCTTGGACGCTTTAATGTTTATAAAGTGCGCGATAGCTATGTAATTTTAGATTATGGTCACAATGCTGAGGCCTTTCATTCGGTAGGACATTATTTGAATGAATTAAAAGGTTACCGGAAAAAAGTAATTATGAGTCTTCCGGGTGATCGACCGAATGAGCTCATTAAAAAATGTGCTATTCATGCCTCAAATTTTTGTGAAGAAATTTATTTTCGTGATGATTTAGATCTTCGCGGCCGCCAGTATTTAGAAGTACCGCAACTTTGTTTGGAAGCTTTGGCTGAATCAGGGACTTATAGCCAAGCCTCAATTATTTCGCAGACGTCGGCTTCGGTTTACAAAGTGATTGATCAGCTTAAAGCGGGAGAAATTTTAGTCATTTTTTATGATACTCTTGCTGAAATTCTTCCGACCATTCTGGATTATGACCCTCAGCCTGTAGATTTTATTCCTGATGTTTATACCAGAACCGAAGATATTCTTGGCAGTTATTATAAACCCACAATAACAGCTCAACCGGAGAAGCGAACCAATGCTCATTCTTTTTAAAAATGGATCAGCGTTTATTAATAATCAGTTTCAAACTTGCGATGTTTTAGTCGGGGGTGGGAAAATTTTAAAGACCGGAAAAATTTCGGAAAGCAGCTTGTTGCACTCCCATTTGGAAGTAGAAATTCTAGATTGTAAAGACAGGTATATAGTTCCGGGCTTTATCGATTCACAAGCTCATATGGCTGGTGGAAGTGGTGAAGCTGGTTTTCTTTCGCAGCCTCCGCGTGTTGCGATTGAAGAGTGTATCCGTGGTGGCATCACAAGTATTGTTGGTTGTATCGGGGTAGATACGTATACTAAAACGATGAGCAACCTATTTGCTTCGGTAAGAGCCTTTCGTGAAGCGGGCTTAAGTGCCTATGCTTACTCGGGAGGATACGAGCTTCCATCCAAAACATTAACGCAGAATCTTTCGACAGATATTCTATACGTAGAAGAGATTATTGGTGCGGGTGAAGTAGCTATCGCAGATCATAGAGCTGCTGAACCTACGGCGGATCAGTTAGCGCGTGTGGTAGTTGATTCTTATGTGGCCGGAACATTAACGCGAAAAGCAGGTGTCACGCGTGTGCACGTAGGCCCGGCGGAGCGAAAACTGCAAACAGCTCGTGACATATTTGAACGACATTCTATTTTTTACGAATCACTTTATTTTACTCATATGGATCGATCCCGCGCTCTAGTGGTTGAAGGAATTGAGTTTGCGAAAAAAGGAAGTTTTCTTGATTTTGATATTCATGAAAATGATCTGCACACTTGGTATAGGTTTTATCTTGATGAGGGCGGGCTGCCAGAACAACTTTCTTTTTCGACGGATGCTGGTGTTGCAACACCAACAGAGCTGTGGCGCGAAATTCAAAAGTGCTGCATCAACAGTGAATGCAAATTTGAACAACTGCTTCCGCATATCACAACAGTTCCTGCAAAGGCCCTAAAGTTAAATACTAAAGGAACTATCTTTGCGGGCTGCGATGCTGACTTAGTCACTGTTGATAAAAAAGATTTAGAAATTTGTGATGTTATTGCAAACGGAAAGTTTTTTATGAAAGACGAAAGATTTCAGTTTGTGGATCAACCTTTTACAATGAGAAGAAAGAGTGATTGGTATGGCTACCGCTCGGAAACAACCCTTAACTAAAAAAAGCACTGTTAAAAGTGCTATAAACACAAAGTCGAACAGTAACACCAGAACGCCTAAACGTTTAAATAAAGGCACGTTAATCATTATTGGTGGCAGAGAAGACAAAGAAAAAGAAATGGCTATCTTAAAAGAGATTGCCGAAAAAACGGGGCGTGCAAAATTAGTTATTGCCACTTTAGCCAGTCAAGTCGCTGATGAAGTTTGGCAGGAGTATAAAAAAATTTTTCATTCGTTAGGAATAAAGAATTTAGAGCATTTTAATATTGTACAACATCACGAAGCTTCAGAACCTGATAATATTGCCAAGTTTAAAAATGCGCACTCAGTTTTTTTTACAGGTGGCGATCAATTAAAAATCACAACTAAAATTGGCGGAACACCTGTGATGGATGAGGTGATGAAGATTTATAAGTCAGGTGGCGTGATTGCGGGAACTTCGGCTGGAGCCGCTATCATGGGAAAAACTATGTTAGTCGGAGGTGATAATATGGAATCACACAAAGTTGGAAACTGGATGATGTCACCAGGGCTTGGGTTTATTGAAGATATTATTATTGATCAACACTTTGCCCAGCGCGGGCGAATCGGCAGATTGTTGGGAGCTGTGGCTTTAAATCCTGGAATTATGGGAATCGGTATTGATGAAGATACAGCGATTGTTGTGAAAGATGGTGTGATTAAAGTGATCGGTACTAATGCCGTATATGTTGTTGATGGACATAACGTAAGTTCAACCAATATTTCAGAAGCCGATGCAGAAAAAACTATGTCGATGCATGATGTGCGTTTACATATTTTAGCAAATCAGGAAAAGTTTCATCTACGTAAACGCGAAGTTTTAAAAACGTAACAAAAAAAGAGTCGCTGCCTTAAAACAAAGACAACGACTCTACGGGGTACAATTTCAGTTACGAGGGTAACTGAATGAGGGTTTAATTCATTCTTAAGTTTTGATCCTTATCTTGTCCGGGATCTTGATCAGCTCCTGTTTTAAGATTGTTATTTAAGACCTGCCACATTGGCTTTGTTGAAGGAACCATGTCTTGAACAAAGTACCACCAAAAATAACCACCAATAAAACGATCTTGGTTAATACTCATGCCGTAATAACGTTCGATCATATCTGTTTTAGCCGCTTGAGACTGTGTAGTTCCAATTTCACCAAAACCGATTTTTGAATTTGGAAACATCTGTGCAAGTTTGGCAAAAACATTTTCCCAGTTCGGGCGTAAACCATTGCAATCATCTTCATAGTAGCTGACTAAAACGTAATCTAGGCCAGCCTTCATACGCGTAGGAACGTTTTTATTAGCCCAGGTAAACATCTCTTCACTTGGATACATCCAGCAATCTTCATTGTAATATAATGTTAATGCCGTGGTTTTTCCTTTTGATTTGATAAAGTCATAAGCGCTTGTCATTTTTTGTACGACATCTGTTGTATTACCCAGCCATTCGCCGTTGATTTCGTTTCCGATTTCCCAAATATCAACATAAGAGTTCAGGGCATTATAATACTCTTGTGTGCGGGCTAAGTACTGTGCCGGAGTTACACTTTTTACGTAGAAAGAATCTAACAGTTCTCCCATCACGTAACTTACGCTATGAATTTTTTGCGCTGGGGTTGCGTAATAAGATGCTGCCATGCCTTCATCAAATACGATACGTGTCGTTGGTTTTTTTGAAAGAGTTTTTAGTGAATTAACCACATCGTTGATATTCGCTACAGAATCCACGGTTACGCCATACATTTGTATGACCAGTTCTGGCGCAGGTGTGGGCGTAGGAACTGGAGTCGGTGTAGGTGTTGGAGCTGGAGTTTGTGAAACTGTCGGTGTGCCCGAAGTTGTCGGTGTTGTTGGTTCTTCTTCTGGAGTTGAGTTGGATGTCTGATTGTTGGATCCAGGTGTTGCGGTTGAGTCTTCTTTGCAAGAGAAAGACGACAAAGTTAAAAGTAATAATAAAGAAACGACTAGATTTTTTTTTGTTTTATTTCTTTTTTGCATAGTCCTGCGAGAATAAGGAACGATCGCAGTGAATAAAACCTTAGCAGCCTATTTAGCAGTAAAAACTAATCGATGGTCCTGCAGCAAAAAATTGATCTTAATTTATTATCAGAAATAAAAAACGTTCAGAAGTTTGTTTGAAGAAACTATTTTGTTTTAACGATTTCAGCTAATTCAAGGCTAACTGTTTTAAATTCGCTATCAAGTGATGGCGCCAAAGTTTTAGCTTCAGAGATTTTTTGTGTTTCGCCCATTTTTTCTAACTGTAAACAAATTTGTGAAAGCTGTAAGGCGCCCATATTGCCGGAGCTTGATTTTAAGCTATGAGCTTTTTCTTGTAGGGTGCGAGAATCATTTCCTGCGATAGCGGCGTGAATTTCTTTAATTAAGACTTCAGATGTTCTGATATAGACGGTATGAAGTTCGGCTAATAAATCCATGCCTCCAAGTGCTTTGAGATTTTCAATCACATCTGCATTTATACTTTTTGGCTGATTCATAACGACCTTCTTCTATTTAATTAAAGCTTAACCAACATCTGGGCTTTACCGCAAATAAAAGTTTAGTCACAATATCAAAGTATGTCGAAGTTAGACGAAGCGATAGCGAAAATGCCACGGTCTTTATTAGTGTTTCTTGTGTTAGCTGGAGCACTGGTGTTTATTGTTTCGCAAAACCCGTTGTCAGACGGGTGCGAAGTTGAAATTACCAACTTTGCGCGCGAAGCACGAGGAGTTATTACCGCCTATAAGACTAAAAAGGGTAGGCAGTTTGCGACGCTGTTTTATGCTCTTGACCAGTGTAAAGAGGGAAACAATCAGGGAAGTTGCGAAGATTACTTCAAGGCCCTTAAGCGGGTAGCTGATGCCACACGCGTAGTTTCTCCGAAATGTTACCCGAAATTAAAACTTGAATACGAAAATTTAACTCAGATATTAGCTACAGGAGTAAAAGTTATGGCTCTTGTTGCCTGGGGAGATAAACCTCCTGAAGGCATTGGTCAGCGTTTAGGTACACTGACAGAAGGCGACGTCTACGGCTTTTGCCGCTCTAAAAACGGTTTAGTGCAGTTGACGAGCCTTGAAGAGTATAAAAGTTTTCGTGCGTCTGTATATCGTGAGTTTCCAGATCGTTGGCCTGAGAATTTACCTTTAGAGAAGAGAGCAGAAATCCCTCGTCCTCGAGCTTTGCAATCAGTATCCAACCCAACGGGTACTCTGAAAGAGAGTGACGTGTATGAGCGGAGTCTTTTTTCACTTCGTTGTGATCTTTATCAATAGACATTATAAGCCTGCCAGTTGGATGTAGCGCCATTGTTTCGAGTTGTCGTTTTTAACTTCGCCAACGAAATAAAGATTGTCTTCAGTTGTACTTTGAATAACGAAGCGTGATTCTGTTTTTTTGATGATACGCCATTCAACTGGATGTAAGCCGAATTCGCGTAATCCTAATTGTAAGCTCATTAACTGTGTATTTGCCGATAATAAATTAAACATGTGGTTTCTCCTTGTTGCTTTAGGCTTATTGCAAGATGAGGTGACAACTTCGAACAGGCGGATTTACGATATATTTGAGTTCAGATTAGGAGGACTCCATGATTTCGGAAAAGTTCCAAAAAATAGGATGGTTAAACACTCTTTCGAAGGTTTTTACCTTAGAATTTATTGTGCTGTTGCTATGGATTCCCTGTGTAATTTTTATATTTAAATTTATTCAGGATAGAAAGGTTGCGGGATTGGTTGCGGGAGCAGGATTCTTAGCGATTCCGTTGTTTAATCTGTATCGCGAAAGAAAAAGTGCGGCAGAAACGTCTTCAAGATTAACAAGAGTAGCTGCGAGTGGGTTATTCTTCTTGCTCTCGGCGATGCCGATTTTTCTATATCGTGTATTTAATTGGGATAAAAATTTAGAAGAGATTTCTATCTTCGGAATAATGACAGGCCGTCAGCTTCACAGCTTCTCAAATATCTTATTCGTAGCAATGATCTTAGTGTATTTTGTGACGAATATCTTAGATGCCCGTAAGGCAAAGTAGTGCTTGTCTCTGACGAGACGAAAAAAAACGGCGCTTTTTAGGCGCCGTAAGGGATCACAACAACAAGTTGTAACGTCTTATTAATATATCAGATTAGTACTCAAAAGGAACTGCGCTGATAAGTTCTGGACGTGAACTTGTATCGTAAGCATCTGTACCGTTAGGTAATAAGCCTAAAGTACGTGCCTTTTTAATCGCTCCAGCTACTTTCTTTTGTTGAGAAAGTGATAATTTAGAAATACGAGCTGGAGTGATTTTACCAGCGTCAGCGATAAAGCGGCTTAAAGAAGCTGGATCTTTATAGTCAAAAACGTGGTCGCCAGTGTATTCTGAGCGGTATTTGTTGCGAACTGTTTTACGGTTTTCTTTTCCGTTATTTTCTTTTTCCATTTAAACCTCTTGCCAATTGAAGAATAACTGAATATACCAGAAAGCTCGGTTTTGGAAGTACTTTTTTGTACTCGATAGTAATAAATTAGGAGTTATAAATGAGCCGTTGTGAATTATCAGGCAAATCGCCAGTAGTTAAAAATTTAGTGAGCCACTCGAATATCAAGACTAAATCGACGGCTATGCCAAATGTGCAAAGAAAACGCATATTTAGCAAGACTTTAAACCAGATGGTGCGCCTTTATATGGCAACTAGCACTATTAGAGATATGGAACACACTGGTGGTTTCGACAAGTACATCTTAAATCAAGATGACTCTGTTCTATCTCAACGCGCTTTAGACGTTAAAGCTCGTATCCGTCGTAAAATGAACAAAGCTAAAAAAGCGTAATAGGACTTATATATGTTAAAATTAAAAATCAAAAAAGGCGACAAAGTACAAGTTATCGCAGGTGCTGATAAAGGCAAAAAAGGCACTGTATTAGAAGTTAGCCCTACAGCTATGAAAATCAAAGTTGAAGGCGTTAAAGTACAAACTCACTATGATAAAAAAGACGGTCTTCTTAAAAAAGAAGGTTTCATCGATTTTTCAAACGTGAAACTTGTAGAAGCAAAAGCTAAAGCCGCTAAAACTGAAAAAAAAGCGACTAAAAAAGCTTCAGCAAAAGCTAAGTAATTAGCTTTCGTTTTCCAAAAAAATACCGACAGTCTGGGAAGCTCCTTCCCAGACTTGATCTGACCAAGATTCGGTAATTGTCCAGTCGGACCCTTCTCTATAGTGACCAATTAAAAATTTAAATCGAAAATGATCCATATGCGTCATTTATTTATATTTTTCAGCTTATGGGTAGCTTCTGTTGAGCTTTTAGCCGCAGATAAAGATAACATGTTCGTTGTTTGCGAGCGCCAACGCGAGGTTCGTTGGATTCGTGTCTTCTCGTCAAACGATGGTAAGTGCAAAACTGTCTACTCTAAAGAAGGCTATTCGCAAGTTGTTAGCTCTGCGACTTTTTATTCGAGCTGCGAATCAGTTCTTAATAATGTTAAAAAGAATGTCGAAGGTGGCGGTTTTAAGTGTCACGAAGCGACTTTAGCTAACGTTATTGAAATTAATTAAGATGAAAATCACTCTGCTGCAGTTAAATTCTTCAGACAATATCTCTAAAAACTTAGAGCAAATTTTAACTTTGATTGAAGAGCATTTAGCTAAGCAAATTGTAAATAAACGTACACGTTTATTTGTTTTGCCAGAGAACAGTTTATATTTTCGAATCATCGAGGGTGAGGCTCTTCAGGCTTTGAAGATAGATTCACCTGAAATTCAGCGCCTACAGACATTGTGTAATACGCAAGATGTTGATGTGCATTTTACAACGGCCATGGAAGATAATGGTCGTGTGTGGAATGCTTCGGTTTTATTAAGCCCGAATGAGGCACCGAAGATTATTTATAAAAAAATTCATCTTTTTGATATTCAACTTGAAGGGCAAAAACCTATTCGTGAATCAGACTTTTTTACTCACGGTGATGAAGTGACAGGGTTTGAAATTGAGGGCATCAGATTTGGATCTTCGATTTGTTATGATCTTAGATTTTCAGAGTTATATCAGCAATTAGCACGTAATAAAGTGGATGTGATTTTAGTTCCGGCAGCTTTCTTGGTAAAAACCGGGCAGGCGCACTGGGAGACGCTTTTGCGGGCACGTGCGATTGAGTCACAAGCCTATGTTCTGGCTCCGGGCCAAGTGGGTGAGCATAAAACCACACAGGCTGGGAAAACCGCTTCACGCTTTACTTATGGGCATACGATGACTGTAGACCCCTGGGGCACAGTTGTTGAGTGTAAAGCCGAAGGTGTGGGCTGTTTAGACATAGAAATAAGTTTAGATCTTGTGCGTTCGGTGCGTCGTCAGATCCCTATGAGCGATCATAGACGTCTTAAATAATTTTATTATTTCCTTTTCATTTAGAACTCTATAAAATTCAAGACATGAAAAAATCGACTTCTATCTCGAAGAAAAAGCCTTTAATGCGTGTGGTTCTACTTGTTTGTTTGTCTTTGTTTGTCTTTGGTTTGGTGATGACAATTCATCAAGCGGCGCAAGCGGCTGAGTCAGATATGCAATTATTAGAAATCTATCGCGAGAAAAAATACAAGGGCGCTTTAGATGAAGAAGAGTTAAAAGTTTTAGTTGACATGCAAACGTCAGACTCGAAAAAGAAAAAATCTCAAGAATCTGAAGAGGGGTTTTAAGTCATGGTTCATGATCATTTACCAGAAGGCGTAACTCGCGACACAATGGAAGTCGATGTACTTATCGTTGGTGGTGGTGCCGCCGGATTATCTTGCGCTTACAAAATTGCATCTGATATCGAAAAACATAATCAAGCTATCGCTGAAGGCAAAATCAACGCTGAGCCAATTCCTGAACAAATGATTGTTGTTCTTGAAAAAGCCAGTGAAGTTGGTGCGCACAGTTTTTCAGGCGCGGTATTAAAACCTACAGCACTTAAAGAATTAATTCCGAATTACTTAGAACTTGGTTGTCCGTTAGATTCAGAAGTTAAAAAAGATGCGGTTTATTACTTAGGTGATTCATCGGCATTTAAATTACCAATCGTTCCACCGCCGTTTCATAATACAGGAAATTACATTGTATCGCTTTCTAAGTTTAACCGTTGGTTAGCGCAACAATGTGAATCTAAAGGTATCAATATCTTTCCAGGTTTCGCAGCTGTTGAAGCGCTATATGAAGGTGATCGTATCGTTGGGGTTCGCACAGGTGATAAAGGCCGCGATAAAGAAGGTAATCCTAAAGCTAACTTTGAACCTGGTTTAATCTTAAAAGCGAAAACAACTATTTTTGCTGAAGGAACTCGTGGAAGTTTATTTAAACAAGTTTCTAAAAAATTAGATCTTCGCGCCGGTAAAAATCCAGAGGTGTTTGAAGAAGGTGTTAAAGAAGTTATTCAAATGCCTGCAGGCACTGTTGAAGCGGGACAAGTTATTCACACGATGGGTTATCCGCTTAAGAAATCTATCGGTGGTACTTTCATCTACACAATCCCAGGAGATAAAATCATCTTAGGATTAGTGGCGTACTTAGATACGAATGATCCATTACTTGATCCACACAAAGAATTACAAAAATTAAAAACTCATCCGTTTATTGCGAATATGATTAAAGGCGGAAAAGTTGTGGCTTACGGCGGTAAGACACTTCCTGCCGGTGGTTGGTTCTCGATGCCGAAACTTTACGGTGATGGCTGGATGGTGTGTGGTGACTCGGCTTCTATGGTCGACGTGCAAAAATTAAAAGGTATTCATCTTGCTATGAAATCGGGTATGGCAGCAGCTGAAGCGGCTTTCGTCGCGATTCAAAAACAAGACTCATCTCACGAAGTTTTAAAGGCTTATGAAGATAAAGTTCATGCTTCATATGTTAAATCAGAATTATACCGCGTAAGAAACTTTCACCAAACTTTATCAATGGGCTTTGTGAAGTCCTTACCATTAATCGCATTACAAGAGATTACAGGTGGCCGTGGGTTAGTTGATAATATGAAATGTCATGAGGACGCTGAAACAACAGCTTCGGTCAAAGAAGTATGGGGTACAGACGATGCCTTAACAACAACGCCTGAGAATAAGCTACCTAAAACTGACGGCGTATTGATGTTTGATAAATTAGGAAGCGTTTATCTGACGGGCACAAGCCATGATGAGGATTCTCCAAATCATTTAATCTTAGGGGATGCCAGCATCTGCCGTAATGTCTGTGAGCCGAAATATAAGTCGCCTTGCGTACAATTCTGCCCAGCTAGCGTATATGAGATGTTACCGTCGCAGGTTGAGGCCGGTAAGTATGATTTACAAATCAATTATACCAACTGTATCCACTGTAAGACTTGTGATATTAAATGTCCTACAAAGAATATTGATTGGACAGTTCCCGAAGGCGGGGGCGGTCCGAAATACACAGAGACGTAGTCGGTAAAACGATATATAACTCGTGTGGAACAAAGGCGCTGTTATAGGCGCCTTTAATTTTTAATAAGGGCTTTAACATGTTGGGGGCGCAATGCTCACACGAGGGAAGTTGAAGTTCGTGAAGGATAAAAGGAAATCCTTGGGTCTAAGGCGCTAAGCTGTTCCAGCGTCGTAAGCTCTAAAGTACAAGTACAAATGGCACGTTTTTTTGCTTCATGCCCAATCGGTATGGTCGATCTAGTAGAACAAGAATTAAAAGATATGGGATTAAAAACTGGCGATAAAACTATCGGTGGTGTTTTATTCGAATCTAACTGGGAAGGCTGTTACAAAGCGAATCTTCATTCTCGTTACGCAAGCCGTATCTTAAAACCATTATTAGATTTTAACGCTTACAACGGTGATGATATTTACAATCACGTTCGTAAACATGATTTCACGAAATATATTTCTCCAGATCAAACTTTAACGATCGATGCCGTTGTTAAAGACTGTTCGATTCCAGACCAACGTTTTTTAGCGATGAAAACTAAAGATGCTATCGTAGACCAGTTCCGCGATAAATTCGGTAAACGCCCAGATGTAGCTAAAGATAACCCTTCAATGCGTATTCACATTAAAGGTTACAAAAATAAATACCACATGGCTTTAGACACTTCTGGTAACTCGTTATTCATGCGCGGGTACCGCACGATGACTGGTGAGGCCCCACTAAAAGAAAACTTAGCAGCGGGCTTATTAGGCTTAACTGAGTGGGATCGTAAATCTCCATTAGTGGATTTATTCTGTGGTTCTGGAACGATCTTGATTGAAGCTGCGATGATGGCAACGAATATGGCTCCAGGTATTCACCGCCAGCATTTTGGATTTATGAACTTGAGCGATTACAATGAAGATGTTTGGTTAAAAGTAATCAATGAGGCTGAAGCTCAGGAAAAAGATTCTTTAGATTTCAAATTTTATGGTTATGACCATGATAAAAAGGTTCTGCAGTTTGCAAAAGACAATGCTAGAAACGCAGGTCTTCAAAAATTTATCGACTTTAAACCAACTTCAATCGCTGTAGCGGCTCCGCCAGTGGCAGCGCCAACAGAAGAAGGTAAAGCAGGAACTGAAGTTAAAGGGACTGTGGTTTGTAATCCTCCGTACGGCGCTCGTATCGGCGACGAAGACAATTTAAAAGACGTTTACCGTGATTTAGGTTTTACGCTAAAAAACCGCTTTCAAGGTTGGGATGCTTGGGTTTTATCGGGCAGCAAAGACCTGTTAGCTGAGATGAAATTAAAATCAACGCGTAAGTTTTACTTAATGAACGGTAATATCGAATGCCGTTTATTAAAATATGAAATGTACTCTGGTTCTAAACGCACACCGAAAGTTGCTGCGACTGAACAATAATCGCTAAATTACATTGAGTTAGAAAAAAAGGCAGGGTTAAAAGCTCTGCCTTTTTTATATCAACTTGTTTTCATTTCGTTTTTAACATGTTTGCATTTTAAAATTTACGGGCGAATTCATTGTCGAAAAGCTTTTTTCAAATTTAGACTTCCTAAAAATTTGAAAGAGGTTTTTCTTATGAAAAAATTTATGTTTGCAGCTGTGCTTTTAGCTGCGTCAGTATCATCAGCTAATTTCTGTGCAAAATGGCAAACTAAAGAGCCTTACAATAAGGCGATTAACACTTTAGCAGCTCATCGTAATGAAGGTGTGGCGCAGTTATGTAGTCATGCAGGCTTATTAGATGTTTATGTTGCGCCAACTCACTACATTAAAAATGTGGGTGAAGATGCGATTGTGGTGCCATTAACGCGTGTTGAATTAATTTACTCGGAGTGGATCTGTCAGTACTTCGTACAAGATGACAACCAGACCCTTTATAAGTCTAACTGTTATTCGACATTCTAATTTGTAGGGTCTTCTGTTTTTGATCTGCCTTCGGCAGACCTTATTCTGAAGGGCCGGTCGACACCGGCCTTGTAGCTTCGAACCTAAATAAAAAAGGGCCGCGAGGGGCGGCCCTGTACTCAGTCACGGTATGTAAAAACCATTGATTACATACGGTCTTGATCTAATTCGATTTTAAGTTTGTCGAAACCTAAGTTTACGCCGAAACCTTTTGTAAACTGTAATGATAAGTTTACTGTGATAGCTGGGATATCAGTGTGAACTGCTGCTAAAACGCCTACGCCACGGATAACAGAAGCTTGGCCTTGAGCTAATAAGTAGTTACCTAATAAATCTTGAGGGTTGTTCGTGAATAAAGCGATGTTAGCTGCAGCGCCAACGAATGTTACTTTACCTAAAGCAACTTTTGGTCCGATGAAGTGAGACTTCGCTTTTAAAGTGATTGGGTAAGATTCAGTTACACCCGATGCGCTAACGCAACGTAAGTCACCTTTTGCAGCTAAGTGGTATTTACCAACGATAACTTTAAGGCCTGATGCTTGACCTTTAAAAGTCATGTTACATGCCCATGCAGGAATATCTGCTTTTGCTTGAGATGTAAGACCTAATCCGAAAACCATTGCCATTGCTACTAATACTTGTTTCATAAAAAACCTCCTTAAGGTTTAGTGTTTGTTTTTGTTGAAACTAGAGATAATTACTTTTTTCTTTGCCGTCTAGAGGGGGTAGGTGCCTTACTGTTCCGATCCTTTAAGTCGGGACAGTATGTCCCGATTAGCTTGCGTTTTTTACACGCTAGGTCTATAACTCTAGTTATGAAAATGACAATTAAGAACTTTCTGATGCAGGAGTTAACTAAGCGCCAGACGCGTAACTCAGCCTATTCGTTACGAGCGTTCGCTCGTGATTTAGGTATTGGTGTGACGACATTATCAGATGTATTAGCCGACAAACGCAGTCTGTCTAAAACAAATTTAGAAAAAGTATCTGTTAAACTGATGTTGTCTCCTATGGAACTTGAGCAAATATGGCTTGAGTACAAACAGAACTATCAAAAAGATTTAGAAGTCGATGAGCATACCTTAGTGGACGAAGATACATTTCGTCTGATTGGTGACTGGAAGCATTTAGCGATTTTAAATTTAGCTAAAATCCCTTCGAATCAGGCGGGAAAGCCCAGTTGGATTGCGAAACGCTTAGGAACAACTACTGAAGAAGCGTCTGTGACGCTAGAGCGTTTACTCAGGCTAAAACTTGTTAAAAAACAAGAAAGTAAACTGGTGAGAACGTCTAAACCGATTGTAACGACTAATAACATTCCGTCGATGGCTATTCGTAAGTATCATGCTGAAAATCTTTGGTTAGCCGAAAAATGTCTGCATGATGAACCGGTTACTCGGCGCCAATTTGTCTCTACGACGCTAGCTATTAACCCTGAAAATTTGCCACGTGCGACTGAATTAATGATTAAGACTCGAAATAAAATCGAAGCGATGTTAGAAGAGGGGCCGGTCTCTGAAGTTTATACGGTTTCTTTTCAAATGTTTCCGCTAACGAAACTTCAATCGACCAAGGGAGATAAAAAATGAAAACGACTTTAACTAAGCTTTTAGTTCTTTTCGTAGTGCTTGCAACTCAATCTGTATTTGCCGGTGGTGACCGCGTAAATAACGGCGGAGGCTTAGCCGAAAAAAATGTGATCTACGCTTACGAAAAATTAGAAAGCTATATTAAGCTTTGCTTAGTGTCTGACACTTGTAAGTTAAATCCAGCGCAACAATTTATCTTACAAAAAATCTATAACGGATTGCCATCGGATAAAAATTCAACGCAATTATCTTTTTCTTCTGAAAGAGCTAATCCAGGAAGATTTATTATTGATGGGAATGTGCGTGTGGCTAAAACGGGAAGTTTGCCAGGCAGTGCGATCATGATTAACGTTGATCTATTATATAATAAGAATCAAAACGGCAGTTATGAGGCGATGAGTATTCCTGAAGCTGTAGCGGTATTGGTGCATGAGTTTGGTCACCATTACGGTAACTACTCACACGAAGAGTTAGATTTGATTGGTGTGCGTGTTTCTTTATTATTACAATCGAATCTGATCTCTACACCGTTAGTACCATGGAGATCAGATATTTCTATGACGGTATTAAATCAAGATGCTTCGGGAGCATTTCCTGACGTTCTATTATATGTGGGTAATGATATTATTGATATCAGCCGTCAGTATAGAGCTGAGATTGAATGCGTGGCTTTTAAAATTCCAATTCCGTTATTACCTTTGCCTGATATTAAGTTAAATACAAAAACTCCAAAAGGTTCTATTTTTCACAATCTTCATTGGGAAAAAATTAAAGATAGCGAAACAACATTAGATGTTCAGATTACAGGAAATGTATCGAACCGTTGCAAAGTAAAAAGCGACACCGAAATTCGCAATAACTCGGCTCAGTTATCAATTAAATTCCGCATGAATAAAAGCATCGATACCTGGATATACGACCCACAATCTTTAAGCCTACGCCAATTCGAAGAACAATGGTGGAAAATCATCAAACTCCCAAACCTACCAAACTAAGCGCGTAAGACTAAAAAATTAGTCAGAAAATAAAAAAGGCAGAGAAAAAACTCTGCCTTTTTTATTTAATTCAATATCAAAAGTTCCTTAATCCATAAGCTTCATCCGAAGCAAAAAGGCCGACAAAAGTCGGCCCTTTAGAATAAGGTCAGCCGGAGGCTGATCACCCAAAGAGCGCCCAAAGCCTAAGAAGGCTTATAAACACCAAAGTAAGCGGCAACGATGAAGATCGCCATCATCAAGAAGTAAAGCGGCCAACCGATGGCGCCTTTTCTTTTAACTAAAGCGATGATGCCGCCCATGATTAACCAGACTGTTAGTTTTACGTAAATCCAGAATGGTAAACCTTGATCGTGCATGAAGCCCATGCGCGCCAGTAAGCCGAAGCCACTCACTAACATGAACAACATACCCACACCGTGAGTAACAAACGCGAAGGTTTTCACTTTGCCGGCGATTTGGTGTCCGGTCCATGCGAGAACTAACATTCCAACCAACCCTGAGGTCAGTAAAAAG
The DNA here is from genome assembly GCA_023701385.1 of Pseudobdellovibrio sp. Taxonomy (GTDB): domain Bacteria; phylum Bdellovibrionota; class Bdellovibrionia; order Bdellovibrionales; family Bdellovibrionaceae; genus Pseudobdellovibrio. The sequence continues at coordinate 39,535 of JAMPXC010000016.1, read as the reverse complement.
ATTCCTGTTAAGTGAAGAATTTTATAAATTTCGTATGGCATGTGTATACCTCCTGCCTGTTGTTATTCTTCTAATCCTAAATGTTTTAGGATCTTGGCCACAGATCTGCGTATTCTAGGCAGACTTTGCTGTGACATCATAATCTTTAAATTTTCTTTTTGTTCCAGGTGAGGGTAGCCACCGTAGACGCCTGGCTTATCGATAGAGCTGATAACACCCGTGCGCGCCGTAAGAACCACATTATCGGCCACTGTTAAATGGCCTAAAACTCCGGCGCCACCAGCTGCAATAAATTGTTTTCCGATTTTAGTCGAACCCGCTACGATAAAGCCTGCAGTGATCAGAGCGTTTTCTCCGATTTCACAGTTGTGAGCGATGTGAACGAAGTTATCAAATTTTGAACCTTTGCGAATGCGAGTTTCTGTTAAGGCTGCGCGGTCGATCGCACATAAAGCACCGAATTCGCAATTATCTTCAATAATCACGCTTCCGATCTGTGGAATTTTATGGTGATTGCCTTGTTTATCAGTTACGAATCCGAAGCCATCAGAGCCAAATACGTTTTGCGGGCCTACGATACAGTTTTTGCCAATATGGCAGTTAAAGCCTAAAAAAACTTGCGCAGATAAATGACTACCGTCACCAACTGAAGAGCCATTTTCTAAAACGGATTGGGCTCCAATAATACAGTTATCGCCGACAGCAACGTTTTTTCCGATCACAGCAAAGGCTTCAACAGTTACGTTTTTTCCTAAACGGGCTGACGGATCAATCGCCGCTTGCGGGTGAATTCCGGTATTCATGGGTTTGTAGCCGTTAAAAAGTTTTAACACCTCGGCCATCGACATATGAATATTCGTCGTTGTCCAAAGAGATTTACTTTTATCAAAGGCATTTTGAACCTGAGGTAGAAGTTTTTCTGGAATGACGTAGCCTAAAGCATTTTGTTTTAAGGCTTGCTGTAAAAGCTCGTCCGTTCCGGCGAAAACCAAGCTAGTCGCAGTTGCCGTAGATGGCGGGGCCACCTGGGTAAATGTATTTGATTGCGATTGCACTAGTTTAAGTGAAGGACAAGAAGCGGTAATGGCCGAGGCTTCGACCGACATTTGGTTTACCTGTGAGTTCATGTCCCTAGAGTAATGCTTCGCAACAGAAAAGACAGCATTTTACTTGTCCGAGACATGGCGCAAGATATACATAAAGAGTTGATTAAATAAATAAGACATTATTTTTTATGGAGATTGAGTAATGGCTAAAAAAGCAACTGCACCAAAAAAGGCAGCAAAACCTGTAGCAAAAGTAGCAGCAAAAAAAACGGCAGCCCCAGCAAAGAAGGCTCCTCCGGCTAAACCTGCAGCAAAAGTTACGAAAGCCGCTCCTGCGAAAGCAGCAGCTCCTGCTAAGCCTGCAAAAGCTGCAGCCAAAGCCGTTCCTGTGTCTAAACCAGCCTTAATGACAAAAAAAGGATCTGAAAAAGCATCAGAAGTTTCAAATCCTAAAGATCAGGGCGATTTATTAATCGAAAAAGCCAAAGAAGAAATGGCTAATATCAACGCTGCAAAAGTTGCTGCGGAAAAAAACGCTAAAATTAAACCAATCAAAATTGAACGTGGAAATGCTGCTGACGAAAAAGCAAAATGGCAGGAGTTATTTAAACGGCACGGAAAAGACAAAGCGGCCGCTTACAAAATGACAGATAGTTTTGACGCTCTTAAGCCACTTCAACACAAAGTCTTAGGGTGGGGTTTTGTTTTAAGCAATGAAAATAATCGTCTCGAAGTTCTGTTTGAAAACGGAATAAAGATGTTGATTAGTAACTATAAGGCCTCTTAAGATATCTCCTGCATGGCAAAAGATGATTTAGTACAATTGGATGGAAAAGTAGTGGATGCTCTGGCTGGTGGCCTTTACAAGGTTGAGCTTGAGACCAATAAAGTAGTAGTTAACGCCAAACTTTGCGGAAAAATGCGTAGATTCAACATTCGCATTGTCGTTGGTGACCGTGTAAGCGTCGGGGTTTCTCCGTACGATCCAACTCACGGCTTAATCATGTACCGTCACAAATAATTCAAACAAAGAATAAAATTCTCACAAAATTACAGAATAAATAGTCACAGAGGTTTTTTATGGATCAAATGTTAGGTCAGTATTTAACTCGTTTTGTTCCTGCTGTTCCTTTAAAATCTGCAGCTGCAGTTTTAGAATTAACAGCTGAGGGCGGAACAGTTCCGTTCATCGCTCGTTACCGTAAAGAAAAAACAGGTAACTTAGATGAAGTGCAAATTCGCGCAGTTATCGAGGCGAATGAAACTTACCAAGAAATCGTTAAGCGTAAAGCATTCTTAGTTAAAGAAATCGGCGAACAAAAAAACTTAACGCCGGAATTAGAAAAACGTATCGGTCTTTCTTGGGATCTTAACGAACTTGAAGAGATCTACAAACCATTCAAGAAAAAGAAAAAAACAAAAGCAACAGTGGCGCGCGATGCTGGTTTGGAGCCGTTAGCTAACTGGATCTGGGACATGGGCCATGGTGTAGCAAAAGACGCTACAACTATGGAAGTGAAAGCGAAATCTTTCTTAAATCCAGATGCTAAAATTGTAACTTACGATGACGCTTTAAAAGGTGCTCAGGATATTATCGTTGAGAAAATCGCCAATGAAGCTTCGTTACGTGAAAAAGTTGTTCAGAATTATTTTGAAAAAGGTAAAGTTGGCGCGAAAGCAGCTAAAGGCCTTAAGCCAAATTCAAAATATGAAATGTACACTAAAGACTACAGCGATTCAGTTAAGAATTTATTAGAAGAAAAAGCTTCTCATCGTTATATGGCTATGAAACGTGGTTGGGAAGAAGAAGAATTAACGGTAGAGATCACCGCTGAAGACGACATCTTATTAATGATGTACGAAAAATTCGCGACGACAACTCCTGAAAACGCGATTGGTACTTACTTAAAAGAATCAGCTCGTTTAGCTATGAACGTTTACGTTGTTCCTTCAGTTAAAAATGAAGTGCACGCGAAATTAAAAGAAAAATCTGATGAACATGCGATTAAAGTTTTCTCTGAAAACGTGCGTAGAGTTTTATTAGGTTCACCGTTTGGACCACGTTGCGTACTTGGCGTTGACCCTGGTTTACGTACAGGTTGTAAAGTGGCTTTAGTTGATAAAGGTGGTAACTACGTTTCTCACACAGTGATGTACACGTTAGGTGATAACGCTGAACAAATGGCGAAAACACTTGTTAACGAAGTCACTAAGCAAATCAAAATCGAAGCGATTGCGGTTGGTAACGGTACTGCCGGTCGTGAGACAGAAATTTTCTTGAAGAAAGTTTTAAAAGACATCGGTAAAGCTGAAATTCCAGTTGTTATGGTGAATGAATCAGGTGCCTCTGTTTATTCGGCTTCTGAAGTGGCCCGTGCTGAATTCCCAGATTTAGATGTGACTGTAAAAGGCGCGATCTCGATCGCTCGTCGTTTACAAGATCCGTTAGCTGAATTAGTTAAAATCGATCCAAAATCAATCGGTGTTGGTCAGTACCAACATGATGTGAACCAATCGCAACTTAAAAAAGGCCTAGAGGCAGTGGTTGAGTCTTGCGTGAATAACGTAGGTGTTGATGTGAATACGGCATCCAGTTCGTTATTATCGCACGTTTCTGGTATCGGTCCTGGTTTAGCGCAAGCTATCGTTGAGCACAGAAAGAAAAACGGTTTATTCACTGATCGTTCTGAATTAAATAAAGTTCCAAGATTCACTGCTAAAGTTTTCGAACAAGCTGCGGGTTTCTTAAGAATTTTAAATGGTAAAGTATTCTTAGATTCTACAGGTATCCACCCAGAGCGTTACGGCGCTGTTCGTGATATGGCTGCGGATTTAAATGTAAATATCAACGAGCTTGTTGGTGAAGGTGCAAAACAACTTGTGGCTTCTCGTACTAAATGGGCGAAAATCGTTGGTGAGTTCACATTTGATGACATCTACAAAGAGTTAGAAAAACCAGGCCGTGACCCTCGTGATCCGTATAAAGTATTTCAATTCAAAGAAGATATCTTTGAAGTTAAAGACTTAAAAGAAGGTATGATCTGCCCAGGTATCGTAACTAACGTAACTAACTTCGGTGCATTCGTAGATATCGGTGTTCACCAAGATGGTTTAGTGCATATCTCTGAACTTGCTCACAAGTTCGTTGAAGATCCACGTAAAGTTGTTAACCCAGGTGACCAAGTGACTGTTAAAGTTTTAAAAATTGATTTAGCGAAAAACCAAGTCGCTTTAACAATGAAGCTTGAAGCAGCTCCTGAGCACAAATCTTTCCGTGATATGAAAGAAGGAAATGCTCAAGGCGCGCGTCCACAAGGTGGAAACCGTCCTCAGGGTGAGCGTGGTCCAAGACCTCAAGGCGACCGTGGTCCAAGACCTCAAGGCAGTGGCTTTGGTGGTGGCGGTCAAAACCGTGATCAAGGTCCTCGCAACGGTGGATTCACAAATAATCCATTTGCAGCATTGTTAACGAACAAAAAATAATTTTAAATAAGAATGTATAAGGGCTGGAATTATCCGGCCCAAAAGAAACAAAGGAAAAAACCATGGCATTAAAAATCGGTGGCAAAAAAAAGAACACTAAAAATAAATCAGCTCGTCACAAAATGAAAAGAATTACTAAGAAAAAACGCATGATCAAAGCTAGAAAGAAGTAATTTCTTTTAACTTGTCGAGAAAGGTTAGCAGGACGCTATGAAAACTAAAAATTTGTTTCTTATTCGACATGGTGAGACGGATTGGAATCGTGCTAAACGATTCCAAGGCCGTACTGATATTCCCCTCAATGACTTGGGGAGAGAACAAGCTCTTGGCTTGTGCCCGCGTATGACTGAATTAAAAATTGATTTAGTCGTTTCAAGTTCGCTGACTCGCGCTTACGAAACAGCGCTGATCGCGATTCAAGATATCAAACTTCCAATTCAAAAAGATGATCGTTTGCAAGAAACCAACATCGGTGAAGCCGAAGGTTTAACTTACGAAGAAATGACCGAAAAATTTGGCGCAGGACATATCGAACGCTGGCGTTCCTATGAAGAGCGTGACCTAGACTTTAGATACCCGAACGGGGAATCAAAAAGACAGATGATGGTCCGTGTTCGTGAAGCGGTTTTGGATATTGCGCAAAACAACATGAATCAAAATATCGCGGTGTTTGCCCACGGTATGGTTATGCGTGCATTAACGTTCGCATTTCATCAGGGCGTCGAATGGGATTTGACACAATTTCACAACGGTTCCATCCATCATTTTGTATGGGATGACAAAAGGCCAGAACACCTGAAATATATTGGTAAAGTGAATTAATAGTTTAAAATATTAGCAGTGTATTAGTCCGTCCAAGGAGTGCGAATGCCTGCGTATTTTAAAAATGTTTATTTGAATTCAACAGGATCTTTTTTACCAGGGCCAGCCGTCAACAATGACGAGATGGATGCCTACATTGGTTCGATCAATACACAATCAAGTCGTATCAAACGCAGAATCTTAGCCGAAAACGGGATTAAATCTCGTCACTACGGGATCGACAAAGAAGGCCGTACTCAGTTTTCATCTTCAGATATGGCAATTAAAGCCATCGAAAATACTTTAGAAAATACCGGCGTTAAAATGAATGACATTCCGTTTTTAGCCACGGGAACAGTCGGGGCTGATTTAGCAGCACCTGGTTTTGCCAATCTTGTGCAAGGGCAGTTACGTGCGGCACCGATGCAAACGATGAGCTTTAACGGCATCTGTGCTTCGGGTGTGGCTGCGATGAAAGCGGCAGCTTCGGTGGTTGAGCTCGGTGAGTTTAATCGTTCGGTGGCGTTGGCGACTGAATTTCCGTCACGTTTATTTAAAGCTTCGCGCTTTCAGCAAATCGAAGAGAATTTAGATTTCGATTCACACTTTTTACGTTGGATGTTGTCTGATGGATCGGGTGCGGTACTATTTGAAAATAAACCACGTGAAACGGGTGTTTCGCTAAAGCTTGATTGGATTCATTTAAAATCTTTCAGTGGTGATTATCCGACATGTATGCAGATCGGTTCTCCGTGGAATGAATCTAAAAAAAGTTATTTAGATTATTCGTCATTACAGGAAGCCGAAAAAGCAGGTTCATTCTTACTTCGTCAAGATATTCGTTTATTACCTAACTTGTTCGACGTAGGTATCAGTGAATTTATTAACTTAGTTTTAAAAAATGAAATTGATCCAAATCACGTAGATCATTTCTTATGCCATTACTCTTCAGAAAGATTCTCTGGTGTAGTGAATACCTTAATGGATAAAGCGGGATTAAGAATCCCGTCTGAAAAATGGTTTTCTAATTTAACAACAAAAGGGAATACGGGCGCTGCTTCGATTTTCATTATGCTTGATGAGTTTATGAAAACGAAAAAACCAAAAGCTGGCGAAAAGATTCTTTGTTTTATTCCTGAATCAGGCCGCTTTACGGTTTCTTTTATGTTATTTGAAGTTTTAGAAAACGGCAAAGCTCCACAAATTTCAAGACCTAAACCAGAACGCAAACTAGTTGAAAATTTATTATTAGAACTAGGCAGTGTTTGGCACAATTACCGTTCAAGTGTTTACCGCACTGAATTTGCCCATAAAATTTTTAACAATGAATTTACTGTAGAAAATTACCAGCAGTGGATGGAAAACTGGATTCCGCAAGTGCGTGAAGGTTCTAAATGGATGCGCACGGCAATTTCAAATCTTTCAAATAAGTTTGAAGGTATTCAAGAGCTGATCGAAGAACATGCCGGTGAAGAACAGTTCGATTTCAAAGTTTTATACGCCGATTACCAAAATTCGGGTGGTAAAAAAGATATCGATGATCTGAAGCGCAACCCTGGTGGTGAAGCGCTGAATAAGTACATGTATGAGCGTGCAAACTCAGAAAACCCATTGGGCTTATTAGGGGGTATTTTTATTATCGAAGGAACGGGTCAGAAGATTATTCCGACGATGTTGCCATTCTTAAAAAAGAGCCTAAATCTGCAAATGAACGTATTTAAGTTCTTAGAGTATCACGGCGAAAACGACGTGAAGCACTTAGAGCGTTGGGCCAATGCTGTTGAATTAGCCTTAACGTTAGAGCCAAAAGCTTGCGATGACATTCTTGCTACAGCGAAAAAAGTGGCCGAGCTTTATCATGCACAGTGGGAGCAAGTTCTATGATGCTGAAACCAGAAGACATGTTCGCAAATATGCAGCATGATCCGGATGATCCAAGTCCGTGGCATGCGCTGTATCTAGATCAAAGTACACCAATTCGTCCTTCAGCTAAAACATTGTGGTTAACGAACTCTAGTTCAAATTCACGTCAATTTGTTCTACCGTTTGCGCGTGTGTTTTCAAAAGTTTTGATTGTTATTTTTCAGGTTATTAAAGCGTTGTCGCCGATTGATTGGCGCGCTTCGCGACTACTGCATCAACTTATTTACTGGGGCTTAAAGTATTTCGTAAAAAAAGAAGCGAATTATCTGATCTTACGTCACTTCTGGTTGGGCTCTGAGATTTTAGCTTTTGTGGGTGGAAATGTTCCTGGCGTAAAAGTACCGATGAATCCCCTGCGCCCTAAAAATTTAGAAGATTTGAAAAATAATTTATTCTTAACTCATGATTTAAATCTTTTTAACTTCGTTATTAATTTAAATAAAGAGCTGCGTGAAAAGGGCCTTAAGATTAAACCTTTGGAAAAGCCTGATTTTTCAATGCTAACCGAAGGTGAATTTGATATCGAAATGCCGAAAGATGGGTTCTTTAACTTTATCGATTTAGAAACGGCGATTGAGCTATACACTCCGGTTTATCAGTTTTTCTTAACAGATAATGATTTCTGGCGCGCCACGAATTCGTTGCAATTAGATGAGACAATTGGTGTGTATGCGGCTACGATTTTAAATTCACATCAACATTTAGTGTTAGTGAATAACAAACATCCGCTGGTTTCTTTAATCACTTTAAGTGCAGGTTTTCGCTTAGTTTTGCATGGCCTATCGACTGAGATGGGGCATTGGTTTTTAGTGATGAAGAAGCTTGAACAGCGCGAAAAAATGAAAAGCGCCTAAGTCATGAATCTAGAGCAGTTAGTTTTAAGTCTTAACCACTGGCAATTTTTCTTGGTAAGCTTTATTAGCTTTTCTGTTCTGTATTTTTCTTTTTGCAGTATTTCGTATTACTTATTTTGCGTAAAAAAACTGTGGCCTAAGGTGCAAAATAAAGATTTTCGCCCTGGCCAAATCAAGACTGAAATTAAAAGTTCGTTCTTATCGATTTTTATGTTTTCACTTTTAGCTATTCTGTTATGTGAAGGCTTGAAACGTGGAATTTATAAATATAATTTTGAATTTACGTGGACAACTTTTTTAATCGAAGTCGTAGTTTTGTTTTTCTGGAATGAAATTTACTTCTACACATTTCATCGCTTGTTTCATTTAAAATCGCTCTACAAATACCATGTCGATCATCATTACTCTTTTGTGCCGTCACCATTTTCAGCGTACAGTTTTCATTGGACTGAAGGGGTAATCTTAGGAGCCGTAATGCCAGTGGTAATGCTTTTTCATGACTTTCAGTTTTATTCGATAATGGTTCTACCAGCGATGAGTATTTCGATGAATGTTTTGGGGCATTCGAATGTTGATTTTTTTCCGCAGGCTGGTCAAAGTAGCCTTTTAAGTTTTTCAAAACGCCATAGCCTGCACCATAAGATTCCGCATTCAAATTATGGCTTTTTCTTGCCGTGGTTCGACCAGCTTTTTAAGACCGTAGCCAAAGATTAGCCCCGCAAAACAGGGCACCTGTTAAACTCTTATACAGTATTTTAGCGCCTAAACTAACGTGTCAAAACCCACTTTGGAACACGGATAGCAGCTTTGATATTCTTATGAAAAAGAACAAACCGCTCTCTGTTGCCTTAGCCAGTGTCCTTACTATTTCGATTTTAGCGCCTCATAAGGGCTTTTCAGCAGAAAAGGCACCCGAGACTCCCTTCTTTGGCGTTGGTTATGTGGGGCAAATGTTTGAAGATATCGCTCATGAGTTAAAGCTTAAATTTCAAGAGCTTGTAGCTAAGGTGAGCGGTTCTCACGAAGTGTTAGATATTCAGTTATTGCACCCATCAGTCGTTAAAATTTTTGATCTTGATTTATTAGACAGTGTTTTTTCGGATGTAAGCAGTGATGTTGGGTTCAGAATTAAAGAACTTGTCGCGATCTGGGCTTCAAAAGGCCATTTAATTAATCCAAGTGCCCAGTTAGGTATTATTAAAAATGCGAATGGTCAAAGTGTGATTGTTGATTTAGCTGAGACCGATTTAACAGTTGTTGAAAATGAAATTTTAAATGTCTTAATCACTCTTCACGGCGAGGGAAAATTAGTTCCGTTTATTTCAACGCTGGTTGAAACTCTTAAAAAAGATGCTCATTTGGGTTCATTAGTTAAAGCCATTACACCTGATGAAAAACTAATGTTATTATCAACGATTGATGCCACGATCACTTCGGCTCGTTCATTAAGAAAGTTTTCTCAAGAGTCATGGACTGATCTTTCAAAAAAATTAGAATTCAAATTAAATAGTTTTGAACAAGATGCTCAAAAACAAACTCGTTTATCTGACAGTCATTATTTTGCTGAATTATCAGATGCAGCGAATGCGCAATTTTACCCAACACAAAACGCAAGATTGTTAATTGATGGCCCGGACTCATTTGCTTTGCGTGATTCGGCTATGGCTAACGCCAAAGAGTCGATCAACATGCTTACTTGGGCTGTGTTAGATGATAAAACCGGTCGGGAGCTAGCAGATCTGCTAATTGATAAAGCCAAAGAAGGTGTGAAAGTGCGCTTGATCGTAGATGGTCAAGTGAGTCACCGTGTAGGCTACAAAGAAAACGTTCAGCGTATGCAGGAAAATGGTGTTTCAGTTGTTCGTTGGTATAACCCGAACGCCACGTTTATGGGGCAGCACCGTAAGATTTTAATTGTCGATGAATCATTAACGATCCTGGGTGGAATGAACCCCGGCGATACCTACAGTCATAAAGCGGGTGAAGCTAAAAATTTATGGCGTGATACTGACGTAGCTATTGAAGGTGAAACTACAGAACAAACACAAAGGTTATTTACGATTTTATGGAATAAACAAATTGATGACCAGAAGCTAGAGTTAAAGAAAATCGTAAAAGTTAAACAGCAGGTTTCTAGCAAAGTTGATGGTCGTGCGATGATTATCGAACACCAACCAAGTAATGTGAATGACCAGCACGAAATTCTATTGGCAACGATGAAGGCTATTCGTGGTGCGGAAAAAACTGTGGATATTGAAAATGCCTATGTGATCGTGTTTCCGGCGCTCTTAAGCGAAATCAAAGCTGCGGTTGATCGTGGCGTACGTGTACGTGTTTTAACTAATTCTATGGATAGCGTAGATGAACCAGTCGTGGCATTACCGATTACGCGTTCGGCAAAAAAATTAGCTGATATTGGAGCTGAAGTTTATTTACGTAAAGGCAGCACACTTCATTCTAAGTTTATGATTGTTGACCAGCGTTTATTCTTGATTGGAAGTTATAACTATCACCCGCGCTCTGAAAAAATGGAAGGCGAGTCGATCGCTCTATTTGATCATGCTCGTTTAGCTAAACAAGCCACGCAAGCCTTTGAAAAAGATATTTCAGTTGAAAGCGCAGCGCGATTAGATAAATCAGTAGAATTGAATTTACCAATTAATAGTTCAACATTATTACCTCTGAGAATGTTTTATGATCAGCTCTAATGACTTGTTGGCTTTTTTAGCCATCTTAGCTTTTGGAGCTATTAAATATAGTTCGATCATGGGATCGGCGTACTATGTTTTTTGGATGCTTAAACCGTCGTGGCTAAGCATGTTTAAAAAAATCCAAGTGCAAGAGCGTGCTAAGCCACAAGTTAAATTAGAAATGAAGTATTCAGCCTACACGCTGGTGATTCAGGCTGTGTGTTTTTTCTTAATCTATAAATTAAACGAACAAGGTATTGTGCATATCGTAGCTGAGCAGCCGTTATGGAAAGATCTGGTGGCGTTGTTAATTTATGTGATGATCTATGATCCGTTCTTTTATTTTCTGCATAAGATCATGCACCAGAACCGTTGGTTATATCGTAACGTGCATGTCGTTCACCACAGATCCTTAAACCCAACACCCTGGGCGACATATTCGTTTCATCCGATTGAAGCATTTGCGAATATGCTTTATTTCTTTCCGTTTTTTCTTGTAACGAGTGTGAGTGTGCCGATGTTAGCCGTGATTTTGATTTTGACTGATATGGCTAATTTAGCGGGGCATTTAGGTTACGAAGTGTTTTCTGAAAAAGTGCAGAATAGCTGGTGGGGGCGCTGGATCACGACACCAACGCACCATAATATTCACCATCAAGTTTCAAGTTCTAATTTTGGTCTGTATTTTAATGGCTGGGATCTGTGGTTTAAAACCTTAAACGCCAAAGACAAACGTAAGAAATAAAAAGACTAGTTTATGTACGTGACTAATGACTGAAGGCCGATAGTGGCTTTGGCCATAATAGCACTTTGCTCTGCAGCAAGCTGCTTACCTAAGTAGATGACCGTAAATAAGCCAACATAAAATAAAAACAATCTTTTTCTAAATTCAATCATGGGTCAGAAGATACTCTATTTAGGCCTGTTTGGGTGAGAAAACACGAACTAGATGAAAACAATAAATGGTTGTCAAAGATGTAGACAGAGCGGACAATACCTCTATGTCATCAGTCGTAGAAATCAGAAATATATCAAAGAGTTATAAGCTGGGTGAAACCCACGTCGATGCGATTAAAAATCTTTCTTTGGTTGTGACCAAAGGTGAATTTACCGCCCTTATTGGAGCTTCAGGATCGGGTAAAACAACTTTACTGAATCTTATTGGTTGTTTAGATGGTGTTGATCGAGGCGATATCTTAATTGATGGCATGAACGTCAGAGATTTAAATGAAAATCAAAAAAGCGCTCTGCGTAACGAAAAAATTGGCTTTATCTTTCAGTCGTTCAATTTAGTTCCGGTATTAAATGTTTATGAAAATGTTGAGCTTCCGTTAACGATCAGAAAAGATATTAAAGCTGAAGAAAGAAAAGCTAAAGTTGAAGCGGCTTTAAAAGATGTCGGCTTAGCTGAATTTATGCATCATAGACCTGATCAGTTATCGGGTGGTCAACGTCAGCGTGTGGCGATTGCACGAGCACTTGTGACTTCACCGGCTTTAATTTTAGCTGATGAGCCCACAGCGAACTTAGATTCAAAAACAGCGAATTTAATTATTGATTTGATGTTAGAGTTAAACCGCACAAGACATGTGACATTCTTTTTCTGCACGCATGATGAAAAATTAATGAGCCGTGTGCAAAAAATTGTAAAAATCAAAGACGGTCAGATCGAACAATGATTTGGAAATTTGCCTACAGAAATTTATTACGTAATAAACGCCGCTCGTTATCAACGGGTGCGGCAATTACTGTGGGCTTTGTCGGGCTTAATCTTTTAGGTGCTTATATTTACCGTTCTAAAATGGCCCTAGATACAACTTCGGTTTACTCAGCCCAAAAAGGTCATGTCAGTATCTACAAAAAAGATGCAATTGAACAGTATCAGATTAAACCTAAAAAATACGTGTTCAGTGTTGAAGAGCAAGAACAAGTTAAAAAAGTAATGGCTGATCTTGAACCGCAAATTGAATACACAGGCCAGCAGATTTCTGTTCCCGGCCTTTTTTCAAACGGCACAAAATCACATCCAGTTGTAATCTATGGATTTGATCCGGTGGCCTATCAAAAATCTTTAACGCAGCCGATGTTATTAGAGTGGGCGAAGGATTGGGTTCTGCCATCACAGCGTGAGAATGCGGATCTTTTTGTGCGTAACCCTGAAACGGTTTCGATTACGCCAAAGATTGCCGAGATTCTTTCGTTTAAATACCCATTAAAAGATAATGACACGATTCAAATTGCCGCGCGCTCATTGGACGGTGATTTAAATGCGATCAATGCCGAGCTTGGTGCTGAGCACACGACAGGTATGCAGTTCTTAGAAGATACAGTGGTTCTTATTCCGATTAAAAAAGTTCAAGAGCTATTAGCTACAGATGCTGTCGAATCAATTTCGATCTATTTAAAGCCAGATGTATCCATTGATAAATTTATTATGCAGCTTAAAGATAAACTTTCAACTTTAGGTTATTCAACGGATGTTTACCGCTTTGATGCGCCAGAGATCAATGCTCTTCATCAGGGAACAATGGGATTTCTGTACGTGATGGGTGGATTCTTTTTATTCTTAATTTGCACCGCCGTGAGCTTAACAATTATTAATTCGTTAACGATGGGTATTATTGAACGTACACGTGAAATCGGAACATTACGTGCGGTAGGTTTTAAAAGCTTAGATGTCGTTAAGCTTTTTGTGCGCGAAAGTATCTTGTTATCAGTCATGAGTATGGGCATCGGTGTTGTGATTTCGTTTTTGGTCTCAAGCGCGGTAAATGCAGCTAATATTCGATTCTTCCCGCCTGGGGCGAGTGCTAAAATTCAGTTCGTTTTAAAATGGAATCTGTATATCGCAAGCTTTGTGTTTATTCTTTTATTTACGATTTCAGTTTTATCGTCGTTTTTTGTGATTAAAAACAAATTACGTACAAAGTTAATTGCTTTACTTAATGACAGTTCAACTTTCGGTGATGACGCCGAAGATGGAGATGATGCGTGAAATTCTTAATTCTTTTATTGGCGATTCCTTTCTATGCAAAAGCAGATCTTGCCTCAGACTTATTAAAAGCTTCAGACCGTGCCCGTGGAAGTGTTAAAGATGGCGTGCAGTGGAATGCGGTCATTGAAACCGAAGAAAATGGAGAAAGTAGCACGCGTGAATTTAATATTAAAGCTAAAGGCGATGATGCTTATGTGGAAGCGACAAAGCCTGCAAAGAACAAAGGTGAAGTTTATATCTTTAACGACCGCAATATGTGGTTTTTTAAACCGTCTTTAAAAAAGCCAGTTTCAATTTCAGCTCGTCAAAAGTTAACAGGCCAAGCGGCGAACGGCGATATCGCGTCAACCCACTACGCGCGTGATTATTCAGCGGTGATTGAAAAGACAGAAAACTTAAACGGCGAAAAAATGCATGTCTTAATGTTAACGGCGAAATCGAAAAACTTAACTTACGATAAAATTCGTTATTGGATCAGCGATAAAACGAAATTAGCGATGAAAGCTGAGTTTTTAACATTACAAGGTAAACCATTTAAAGTGGGTTTATTAAAATACGGTAATACATTAACTGCTGCTGGTGAAACATTTCCTTTTATCAGTGAACTAGCTATTGCCGATGCTAAATTTCAAAATAATAAAAGCACGATCACTTACAAAGCTCCTAAAGTGACTCAGGTTTCAAATTCTATTTTTAATGTGAATAATTTAACGAGATAGTCGAAATGTTAATTAAGATCGCTTTTCGTAACACTTTAAAGAACTGGCGCCATTCGATTTCGGCGTTATTAAGCTTATCTGCTTCATTTGTTTCTTTGGTGTTGTTTGACGGTTACATCGACGATGTAAAAGCGATGTATATTGATAACTTTCAACATCGTCAGATGCTGGGCGACATTATTATCGAACATAAAGATCAGTATTCAAAAGAGGGTGTTACTAACCCTTGGAATTTTTGGATCACGAAAGAAGATCAGGATTATATTTTACAACAAGTAAAAGCTGATCCGGTAAAAGCTCCTCATGTCGTTCGTAACTTAAATTTCCAAGGTATGATTACTAACGGTGTGCAATCGCAGATTTTATTAGGCCGTGGCTATGATTTAGTCGACGGTGAAAAACTGCGTGGAAAAAACTGGTCATGGAATGTGACTTATGGAGCTCCGCTAGATCGTCAAGAGACACCGTTTGTAGGAGCTCTAGGGCAAGGCCTGGCACGAAAACTGGCGTGCACTTGGGTGAAAGATCCAAACACTTTAACTTTTTACGGTGGCTATGCCGAAGTGGATAAGCCTTTTGAGTGTTTAACTAAAGATTTACAGATTTCCACAACTACAGTCGACGGTCAGCTAAATGCGGTGGATCTTGCGGCTGTGGCGCTGATGGATGCTGGTTATAAAGATGTTGATGATCGTTATATTCAAACGTCGCTTGAAGCAGCGCAGACTTTAATGAACACCGATAAAGTCAGCTTTATCACTTTAGAAGTTCCCGGTAGGTCGGTTGCTTCGATTGTGGATTATATCAATAACACGATTTTAAAAGATAAAAATTATCTACAAGCTCAACGTTGGCAAGATCACCGCTTAGGTGAGATGTATACAAAGACTATGGATTTTCTTTCGATCTTTAGAAATTTCGTGGTGATCGTGATTGTGATTGTTTCGACGTTGTCAGTTTTAAACACCATGGTAAAGCTAGTAAAAGAGCGAACACGCGAAATCGGAACTATGCGCAGTATCGGTTTTTTACCACAGCAAGTGGTTAAAATGTTTTTCTTAGAAAGTTTATTTTTATCTATTATGGGAACCGGGGTGGGGGCTGTGATGGCTGCTATTCTAACTGTGGGATTTAATTCAGTTAAGATTTTATACAAAGGCGGAATTTTATCTGAGCCTGTGGCTTTTAGAATCGCTTTTTATTCTGAAGCGTATATTGCCGCCTTTCTTTTATTACTTTCAGTAGGAACAATTGCGACATACTTTGCGACACGGCAAATTATTCGCAGCAAAATCATCGATAACTTAACTTATGTGTAAATGGCTTTTGGTTTTATCACTTTTACTTCCGTTATCAGCGTTGGCGCAAAACGTGGAGTTCGGTTTTAGTTATGAAGCGTATTTATTTGGTGAACAGCGTGATTACGCCGACTCGATTATTAATATCGGCAATGAAGTTTTAAATATTCCTGAAACCAGCGTTTTTTTAGATCAGCGAGCTGAATTTAAGTGGTTAATTAACGATGCGAAAATTATTTTTCGTCCAAGGTTAGTGTCGTACCAACAAAATTATAAAACCGAAACAACTCTAAAAAATGAATCTAAAAACGACACTGACTTAAATCTAACGGATGCTTTTTATGAGCAATATATCACTGATCGTATTTTTACAACTGTTGGCCTTCAGGTTTACCAATGGGGCCCGGCTGAAATTTTAAATCCATCAAATCCGTTCTTTCATTTTAATACCGATCAAAGAAGTTTGGTGTATAAAGAAAAAGGTAAAGCCTTACTGCGTTTGAACTGGAATGCCAAATCTGATTACAACTTTGTTTTTATGGTAGAGCCTGTTTCAAATAACGAAGCTCACTGGATCGCCGAAGAAAAGTTTAAACCTCAATTTGCCGGAAAGTTTGAAACCGCTTGGACGGGCACAAGAAACTTCTTAGGCTTAGCTTTTGGTATTCCAGATAACGCTGATTTTTTTATAGGTGAATATTTTCAATACGAATTCACCGAAGGTATGAGTATCTATGCTGATGCTAAACACAGTGTGAATAATTTATTTTACGAGCCGCAGACTGACGGTGTTTTTCAGCGAATGCTTCCGAGTGATCAAGATGGTGCGATGTCGACTTTAGCAGTTGCCGGATTTCGCTACGAAGATAACTTTGATGCTAGATTAGAGTATATTTATAATTCAGCCGGCTACGATCAAAAAAAGTTTGATTGTGCACTTTTAGCATCATCACAGCTTTCACCTTACTTGGTAGATAACATCAAACGTTTTCAAAAATCTGGTTTAGAGTTGTTATCGCAAAATTATGTGTATTTCTCTTTACGTAAAACGGATCCCTTTGAAATTAAAGACTTAAGTTTATTCTTTCGTTCTTTAACATCGCTTATGGACAATTCGGGTGTTGAACAATTTGAATTCGATAAATCAGTGCTTGATTGGATGAACGTGTTTGGCCAGTACTCGGCTTTTCGCGGAGAACAAGATAGCGAATTTAAACTTCTTGATGACTGGAAAGCTACAGTCGGCCTTAAAGTTATTTATTAGAAATAATTTTTTCTACGATTTCGCAAAAGCCACGGCCTGATTCAGAAGGCGCAACAAAGGCTGGCAAATGTTTCATTTGTGAGGTGAAATCACGTACATTCGCTACACCAAAAGTGTGTCTGAAATTCTCAAATAACGGCTCGTCATTGGGCGAATCACCAACGTAAGCGCACTGTTCAAGAATTTGTGCTTCGTTTAATCCGAATTCTTTTTGTAATAAAAGTTTAGCCGTTGTGACTTTGTTAAAGGCACCAAACCATCCGTTGACGTGAATTGAACTGACTTTAGCCGTTGCGCCATGCGCTTTAAAAATCGCCACTATGGCTTTGATTTCGTCGTCTGAAAGTCTTGGGATGTCTTCACAAAAATCGACAGCTAAATCGTAAATGCGGCAGAATTGGTCTGCTGAAATTGCAGCTTTAGGAACTTTCTGTTTAATTTCAGCACGGATCACTTGCAGTTTTTTTTGATTTTCTGCCAATGTTTTTTCATCAGCAAAATTCCAGCGTAGCATTTTTCTTTCGTGATATCGGTAATATAGCCCGCCGTTTTCGCCAATCACGGCATCCACAGGCCAGAAGCGGGCGATCATATCGCACCATCCAGCAGGGCGTCCTGTGACGGGAATAACTTTGATACCGTGCTGCTTCAATTTTGCTAAGGCGGCGTAAGATTCCGCTGTGAGCTGGCCATTCGTCGTGATCGTGTCATCGATGTCGGTTAACAGAAACTGGATTTTTGTCGTGAATTCTGAAATGGGTTTCATGTTCTGCCTTTAGCTCGTTAGGAAAAAGAGGTTGTTTTTTCTACGCGGTCACTACATATAATATAGACACTCTATCATAAAGGATACAACACACAATGGCTAAAAAAGCTGCATCATCGGCGAGTGACTCATTAGGTTCCGGAACAAAGTTAGTGATTGTCGAGTCACCCACCAAAGCCAAAACAATTCGTAAATTTTTAGGTAAAGATTTTATCGTTGAATCTTGCATGGGCCACGTGCGTGATCTTCCGCAATCTTCAAAAGATATTCCTGAAAAAGTTAAAAAAGAAAAATGGGCTCAGCTGGGTGTAAACGTTGATAAAAATTTCGAGCCTTTGTATTGCATTCCAAAAGATAAAACAAAAGTTATCAAAAATTTAAAAGACAAACTTGAAGAAGCCGATGTGCTGTATCTCGCAACCGATGAAGACCGCGAGGGAGAATCAATCAGCTGGCACTTACAGGAAGTTTTAAAACCGCGCGTTCCAACTAAACGCATGGTGTTTCATGAGATCACAAAAGAAGCGATTCAAAAATCTTTAAGCCAAACGAGAGAGATCGATTACAATTTAGTTCGTGCCCAAGAAGCACGCCGTATCTTAGATCGTTTAGTGGGTTATACAATTTCTCCGCTACTTTGGAAAAAAGTAGCTTACGGTTTATCTGCAGGCCGCGTGCAGTCAGTGGCGGTTCGTTTGATCGTTGAGCGCGAAAAAGAACGCATCCGTTTTAAAAAATCTAATTACTACGGTTTAACAGCGTACCTTGATAAAGGTGGCGAAAGTTTTGAAGCCAAACTATTAACGGTAGATCAAAAGCGCGTAGCAACGGGTAAAGACTTCGATGGTTTGACCGGCCAACTGAACGCCGGAAAAGATTTATTAGTTTTAGATTCTAAGACAGCGCAAAGCTTAGCTGCAAAAGTTCAAGCGGCGTCTTGGAAAGTGACAGAGGTTGAAGAAAAACCTGTTCACAGAAAACCTTATGCACCGTTTATCACTTCGACTTTACAACAAGAAGCCAATCGTAAATTAGGAATGAGCTCGCGCGAAACAATGCAAGTGGCGCAAAAACTTTACGAGCAAGGTTTTATCACTTACATGCGTACTGACTCGACGTCGTTATCACAAGAAGCGATTCAAGCGGCGCGCACAGCGATCAGTGAAAAATACGGTAAAGAGTATTTGCCGGCGCAACCAAGACTTTACGACAATAAAAAAGTAAAAGGCGCGCAAGAGGCCCATGAGTGTATTCGTCCAGCAGGAACACACTTTCAAGATCCTGACGATACGGGCTTATCTGGCCCGCAAGCTAAACTTTATGAATTAATCTGGAAACGTACAATGGCTTCGCAAATGACAGACTCTCGTCAAAAGCAAGTTTCGGCAAAACTTTCTGCAGACAACACGATCTTTAATGCCACAGGCACAACGATTGAGTTTCCAGGTTTCTTACGTGCTTACGTAGAAGGTTCTGATGATCCAGAAGCGGATTTAGAATCACGCGAAGTGCGCTTACCGCAATTAAAACAAAATGATTCTGTGAAGCCACAGAAGATGGAACCAACAGCGCACGAAACAAAACCACCAGCGCGCTTTACCGAGGCTTCTTTAGTTCAAACAATGGAAAAAGAAGGTATCGGTCGCCCATCAACTTACGCTTCTGTTATTGGAACAATTATTGATCGTGGTTACGTGAAAAAAATGGGAAATGCTTTAATTCCAACATTTACAGCGATGGTTGTATCAAAACTTTTAGCGAACCACTTAACTCAGTATGTGGATTTAGGTTTCACATCTGAGATGGAAGCTTCGTTAGATAATATCGCAGACGGTGAGTTAGATTGGGAAAGTTACTTAGCTAGCGTTTATCACGGTAAAAAAGGATTACGCTCGTTAGTGGCCGAAGAAGAAGGTAATATCAATCCTGAAGAAGCGCGTACAATTAAACTTGATGGATTAGATAAGTACGAATTTCACGTGGGTAAATACGGTGCGTACGTCAAAACACAAAGAGGCGAAGAGTCTTTCAGTGCTTCAATTCCAGATGCTGAAGCTCCGGCTGATGTAACTTCAGATACGATTGAAAAATTAATTGAGCAAAAAATTAAAGGTGCTGATTCTCTGGGTACTGATCCTAAAACGGGTAAGAAAATTTACGTGTTAAATGGCCGTTATGGTGCTTATGTTCAGTTAGGTGAGAACGATGATGAAGAAATCAAACGTTCAACTTTACCTCCGGGAATGGATCCGACAGCTGTTAATTATGAGATGGCTTTAGAAATTTTAGCATTACCTAAATCATTAGGAACAAATCCTGGTAACGGCAAAGATATCAAAGCAGGCGTTGGCCGTTTTGGTCCTTACGTTGTATGTGATGGTGATTACCGTTCAATTCCAAAAACAGAATCAGTTTTCACAATGAATTTAGAAAAAGCTTTAGCGCTATTTGCGATTCCTAAAAAAGGTCGCGGTAAAGCGGCGGCTTTAAAAGAATTTGGTAAACATCCGCAGTTCGATATCGAAGTGAGTTTGTTTAATGGTCCTTATGGTCCATACCTTAAAGCTGGTAAAACAAATGTTGGCTTACCAGAAGGTGTAACGGCTGATACGATCACTAAAGAGAAGGCTTTTGAGCTAATGAATGAGAAATTAGCCGAAGCTGGAACTAAAGGTAAAAAGGGCGCGAAAAAAGCGACAAAGACCGTTAAAAAAGCCGCTAAACCTGCCGAAAAAGCAGAAGCAGCACCAGCTAAAAAAACGATTACTAAAAAGAAGAAATAGCATGTCTGATGAAGTAAAAAAAGGCCAGCTTGAGCTGGGACAAACTAGATCGAAAGAGCCGGATAGAAATTTCCATCGCGGCGGTCGTAGTTTTTACTTTTTTGACTTCGACGACAACATCGCTTTTTTAACGACACCTCTAGTTTTGTTTCATAAAGAAACGAAAGAAGAATTACACTTATCGTCTGCTGAGTGGGCTTTGCACCATTCTTCAATCGGAAAAAATGGTCCCTACGAACACTATGATATTTCATTTGATGATGCTGTTGGAACATTCAGGCACTTTCGCGATGTGCAGATCGAAGAAGTAGAGCGTCAGCTAGGTAAAAAGCAAAGTTTCGTGCAAGATGTGATGGTCGCTTTAGGTCATCCGGACGGGCAGTGGAAAGGTCCTTCGTGGGATTGTTTCTATCATGCAGTTTTTAATCAGCGCCCGATTTCGGTGATCACTGCGCGCGGACACTCTGCTGAAACGCTTCGTGCGGGAATTTATGAATTCGTAAAAAACGGACACTTGCCCTTAGAACCAAATTATTTAAGTTTATTTGCTTGCAGCAACAAGCATATTCGCCAAGGTTTTGGTGATCATGAATTTAAAATGTCGACAGCTGAGCTAAAACAAAAAGCCATTCGTGCTTCTGTTGAGCGTGCGATTGAAGTTTATGGTTATAGCCCGCATCACCGTTTTGGTATGAGCGACGATGATCCAAAGAATATTCAGTTGATTGTTGAAGAGATGACTCGACTAAAGTCGCAGTATCCTGAGATGTCATTTTTCATGATTGAAACTCACGGTGGTGATTTCGTGAAGCACGAGATTTCGCAACACGGCTTAACGACGCCTCTTGTAAATGACGGTCTTGAGCAATTAGATCTATTTGACCAATTAGCTAAACGAAAATAGTTGAAATAAATAAACTGATCCACATTAAGACACACATCCAATCACAGCTTAACATAATACTTGTTTGATCGTTCAGACGAAGGGCATAACTGCTAATATTGTCTGCATCTTTATCAAGAGTAGGTCTATAATAACCGTTAGTATATTGTACTAAACAGTTAAGGAAGCACTTACCTATGAAATCACACAAGTATATATTGGCAGCCGCAGCGGCTCTGGCATTTTCGTTTTCACAACCAGAAGCACATGCGCAAATCTTTGATTTTAATAAATCTCTGGATTGTAACTGGGTAGATCCGATTCAATCAGCGTATTTAGCAAATCACTTAACTTATAAAAGCGAAGATGCTGAATTGCAAAAACGCGTTATTGAGCAATACATCAAACGCCAAGATCCGGCAAAAATTTATTTACTACAAGCTGATGTTGATTCGATCAAAACATCAATGAAAAATCTTTTTGAAAATTTAAAAAAGAAAGATTGTAAATTTATCGGTTCAATCCAGGACACAGTTGTTAAACGTGCCGGTGAGCGTGTTGAGTTCGTTAAATCTTATTTAGGAAAAGATTTTAAATTTAATAAAGACACTGAATTTGTTTACGATCCAGATAAAAAAGATTTTCCAAAAACACAAAAAGATGCTGAAGAGTTCTTATCGAAATATATCCAATTTCAAATTGCGAACTACTTAGCAACAGACATTAAAATTGATGAAGCGAAAACTCGCGTTATCAAAAACTACGAAAGAAATTTAAAACGTCTAAAAGAAATCAAATACGATGACTTAGTAGCGAACTACTTAAACTCTTTCGCATTAGCGTTAGACCCGCACTCGTCTTTCTTTAGCAAAGACTACTACGAAGATTTTAACATCGACATGAAGTTAAAACTTGAAGGTATCGGCGCTACTCTTTCTCAAGAAGACGGTTTTACAACAATCGAAGCTTTAGTAACAGGTGGAGCCGCTGCGAAATCTGGCCAATTAGAGCCCAAAGATAAAATCGTTGCTGTAAGCAAAGGTGCTAAAATGGAAAACGTTGTCGACATGGAATTAAAAGATGTCGTTAAACTTATCCGTGGCCCTAAAGGCACAAAAGTAAAATTAACTATTTTACGTAAAGAAGGTTCTGGTAATAAAAAATTCGACGTAGAATTAACTCGTGAAGTTATTGCGTTAGAAGATAATGCGATCACCATTTACTACCAAGATAAAGTAATCAACGGTGAAACGAAAAAAATCGGTATCATTAACTTTCCATCTTTCTACGCTGATAGCGGTAAAGGTGGTAAAACATCTTCTGCTGACATGAGAAAAGTGTTAGCTGATGCCAGAACTAAAAAAGTTGACGGTATCGTGATCGACTTATCAAACAATGGTGGCGGATCACTGGATGACGCTGTCAAAATCGGTGGTATGTTCATTAAAACGGGTAATATCGTAAAACAATCTTCACGCCGTGGTGCTGAAACGCCATTAGCAGACGTTGATGATAAAGTTGACTGGGATGGTCCGGTAGTAGTTCTTACTTCACGTGTATCAGCCTCGGCTTCTGAAATTTTATCAGGTGCCTTAAAAGATTATAACCGCGCTGTGATCGTTGGTGGTGACCATACTTACGGTAAAGGCTCAATCCAAACGGTTCTTCCAATTCCGGGCGAATTAGGAGCTTTAAAAGTAACTATCGGTATGTTCTTCATTCCTGGTGGTTATTCAACACAACATAAAGGTGTTGATGGCGATATCGTATTCCCATCTCCGTTCCATGTGGATGACATTGGTGAAAAATCAATGGATTACTCTTTACCTCCTAAGAAAATCGATGCTTTCGTATCTAAAGATGCGGTGGTTGAAAAAGGTGAAGGCCGTTGGGATTTCATTAAGCCCGATTGGATCAAAACTTTAAAAGTACGTTCTGAAGAGCGTATTTCTAAAAACGATGAATTCAAAAAAATTACTGAGGAATTAGAAAAAACTAAAAAACTTGGTAAGACAATTAAAGTGGCTGAGATCGTAAAAGAAAAAGATAAAAACGAAAAAGAAAAAGCCAAAGTTAAAAAAGCTAACAAATATGCTAATAAAGCTGAAAAAGAAAAAGAATACTTAAAACGCCCAGAGATTCAAGAAGCGGCGAACGTGTTAGGTGACTTAATTATCCTTGAAGAAGGAAAAGTAAAAGACCTAACTAAGTTAGAAAACAAATAATTAGTCTTAAACATTAAGATTTGAAAAAGGAGAGTGAAAACTCTCCTTTTTTTATTTTCTGTATGTCATACTTTCTTCGTTATGAAAAAAAAGATTCTTATTCTTCAAGGCCATCCGGATAAACAAAGTTTCAACCACGCGCTTCATGCCGCTTACAAACAAGGCGCATTGAAAGCCGGCGCACACGTTGAAGAAATTTTCGTCGGTGATTTAGATTTTAAATTAAACCTTCAGCACGGTTACCGTCAGCGCACGGATTTAGAGCCGTGTCTTTTAGACGCCCAAAAGAAAATCACTTGGGCTGATCATATCGTGGTGATTTATCCAGTGTGGTGGGGTGCTGTTCCTGCGGTACTTAAGGGTTTTTTCGATCGTGTGTTATTGCCAGGTTTTGCGTTCAAAAAACGCGAAAACTCAGTGTGGTGGGATAAGTTATTAACCGGAAAAACCGCACGCATTATTTCAACGATGGATCAACCGCCGTGGTACTATTATTTAATTTATAGTTCGCCCTCAGACCGCGCGGTGAAAAAATTAACATTAGAATTCTGTGGTGTAAAACCTGTGAAAATGACGTCGATCGGTCCGATCAGACTTTCGAAAGAATCCTTTCGTAAAAGCTGGTTAGATAAAGTTGAAGTTTTAGGGCTTAAACAAAATTAATCAGAAATTGTAAGAATAAAAAAAGGAGAGTTTTCACTCTCCTTTTAAATCAAATATAACTGTAGCAAAAAAGGCCTGGCACCGATTAGCCAGCTTGTAATCTAGCGATACGGTCTTCTAAGCGTGGGTGTGTGCTTAATAGCGATAACAATTTTGATCTACGATCAGAAATTTGGAAAGTCGCTAAAGGTTGCTCAGCAGGAACCGGCGCTGTTTCATGTTGTAAACGTTGTAACGCGCGGATCATTTTATCGCGGCCACCTAAAGCAGCTCCGCCAGCATCGGCGCGGTATTCACGGTAGCGAGAGAATGCAGCCACAACAAACATACCTAAGATGTTAAATAAAATATCTAAAATGATTGTTGAGATCATTCTTACAACGTGAGCGCTTTCTTCTTTAACTTGCGTAGATAAGATATGACCAATCACGCGGGCTAAGAACATACCGAACGCATTCACCACACCTTGAACAAGAGTCATTGTCACCATGTCACCGTTGGCAACGTGGGCGATCTCGTGGGCAAGCACACCTTCAACTTCGTCTTTGTTCATTTTGCGCATTAACCCTGTAGAAACTGCAACTAGAGAGCTAGAGCGGCTTGGGCCCGTGGCGAACGCATTCATTTCTTCACTTTCAAAAACGCCGACTTCAGGCATTTTTGATAAATTTGCATTGCGGGCCAAACGGTAAACCGTTTGAACTAACCATTGGGCTTCAGGTTCACGTGAATCTGGGTCGATGATTTCAACACCCATCATCATTTTTGCCATGAATTTCGACAACATTAACGAAATAAAAGCACCACCAAAACCCCAAACCAAACAGAAAGCCATTAAAGAGCCGTAGTTAATTCCGTATGATTGTAAGTAGGGCTGAACACCTAGAACATTAAGAATAATGTTAATAGTGATCATGATTAGGGCGTTAACTAAAATTAGCATCCCAAAACGCTTTAAAAAGTTCATTTTCGATTCTCCTGCGCGTATAAATTAAACCGCGACTGTTAAACAATTGGCACACCTTCAGTATGACAAACTTACCATAAAGGTGAGTTCGTATAGTTTAGAGTCAAGTCGGGTCCTGCGCAATTGCAAACGGACTGAGCAAGCAATGCATTACGGGTTAGCCTTAGGCTGATCAAAATGACATGGTTCCAAATTGGTGCCGAACCGCTTTAAGACGCTTTTAAATGTGGAATAAAGTAAGCCTTTTTGTTATATTTTTTTCGCATGAAAAAAACGTCAGTTTCTTCTTCAAAAAAGTCTGCTTCAGCAAACAAAGCTTTGCTGATCAAAAAAACTAAAACTACAGAAAAAGCAAAAGCTCCCGCGAAAATTAATTTTGGCGGATTAAGCAAAGAACTTTTATTAACGATGCATTCACACATGGTGAAGTCGCGAGTTCTTGAAGAGCGCTTAATTAAAATCTACCGTGCCGGAGAATCTTTCTTCTGGATCGGTGGACCTGGTGAAGAAGCTTGGGGAGTTCCATTAGGAATGTTGGCTAAAAAAGGCCAAGGCCCTGAGTATGATTATTTACATTTACACTACCGTTGTTCGCCAACGTTAATTGCGATGGGTTTAGACATGACGGATTCAATTCGTTTAATGATGAACCGTGCAACTGACCCGAACACTGGTGGAAGAAACTTCTCAAACCACTTCGTCATTCCTCAATGGAATATTGCACCTGTAACTTCACCGTTAGAGGTGCAGTACCCCATTGCTTGTGGGACAGCTCACGTGCAAAAGCGTACAGGTAAAAAAGCAATCACTATCGTAACAGGCGGTGATGCGGGAACTGCTGAAGGTGATTTCGCATCGTCTTTAATTTTAGCTTCGCGCAAAGGCCAAGAGCTTCCGATGTTAATCACGGTGCAAAATAACAAATGGGGTATTTCAACTTGTTATGATGGCCAGCATGGCGAAACATTTATCGCTGATCGCGCACGTGCCTTTAATATTAAATCACAAGTGATCAACGGTAATGACCCTGTAGAAGTTTACTTAACTTTAAAAGAAGACATGGAATACATCCGTAAAACGGGAAAGCCTGCTTTTGTTGAAGCGATGGTTTCACGTTTATACGGTCACTCATCAGCATCGGGTGCAAATCCAATTCAAAATGAAGTTGATCCGGTTAAAGAATTTGAAATGAAACTTTTAAAAGCCGGATTATTAAAAGAATCTGAAGCTAAAGAAATCTGGGCGACTTTTGAAGCGGAAGGCGTGCGCGCCACTGAAACGGCACGTGCTGAAGGCGTACCAACTCCAGAAAGTATCTGGGAACACACTTACGTTGGCAGCGAAAACGCAGATTGGAGAAAATTCTAATGGCAAATATGGCTCAAGCCATTCGTATGGCTCTACATTACGCTGAAACAAACTACGATCTTAAAGATGTTTTCGGACAAGACGTGGGCGCTCCGTTAGGTGGCGTATTCACAGCAACTCAAGGTATTAAAACAGCGTGGAATTCTCCGTTAGATGAGCGCGGTATTATCGGTATGGCCATGGGTATTGCGATGACGGGTGATCGTTGTGTTGCTGAAATTCAGTTCGCTGATTATATTTTTAATACAATCGATTTATTAAAAATCGCGGGTAACACTTTATGGTGCACTAATGGCCAGTACAATTTACCAATGACTGTGATGACTCCAGTAGGTGCTGGTATTCGTGGTTCAGTTTATCACTCTCATTCATTCGATGCTTGGGCTTCTCGCTTAGCAGGATGGAAAGTGGTTATGCCATCTAATCCGTTAGATGCTTACGGCTTATTATTATCTTGTATCTTAGATCCGAACCCAACGATGTTCTTAAAGCCCAAAGCCTTAATGCGCGTTCGTGGTGAAGAATTAATTCCTGGTGAACCAGCCGACGAAAAAGAATTAAAAAACATGATCGATGCACCGATTGGTGATCGCTCAGCTTGGAAAGCAAACTGGCCGAAAATTCAAGAATACTTAGTGCCGTTCGGAAAAGGTAAGATCACACGTGAAGGTAACCAAATTACGGTTGTGTCTTACGGCCGTCATTTATTACTTTGTAACGAAGTGGCTGATCAATTGGCTGCTGAAGGTTATTCAGTAGAAGTGATCGACTTACGTTCTATTTACCCCTACGACTGGCAAATGATTAAATCTTCGGTTCAAAAAACGGGAAGATTCTTATGTGTGAATGAAGACACAGAAGTGACAAACTTCGGTGAACATCTTTCTTACCGTGTAACTCAGGAATTATTTTATGAATTGCAAGCCCGTCCGCGCGTGATCGCCGGTAAACATGTTCCAGGTATCGGTTTACATCCGAACTTAGAAGATGCAAGCGTTCCACAGAAACATGAAATCGCAGAGGCGATTAAAGAAATTTGCGGCGAGATTCCGTAGGATTGTTTATGGCAAGTAAGAAAAAAGCATCTAAGACTAAACGACAACGTAAACTGCCATTCGATAAATACGATCTTTACTTAAACGCTGTACAGTCTCCTGAAGGGGACGTGCAGTTTTATCGTGATCGCTACAAAGAATTTTTTGGCGCTCCTAAAAAAGGTCTTACTTTACGTGAAGATTTCTGTGCTGGCGGCGCTATTAGCTGTGAGTGGGTTAAACTTCATAAAGACAATACGTCTTGTGGTTTAGATCTTGATGACGAGCCAATGAACTATGGCCGTGCAAATTACATCGCTAAGCTTAAACCTGAGCAACAAAGACGAGTGGCCTTGATTAAAAAGAATGTGCTTGAAAAGGGTTTACCTAAAGCACACATTGCTGCTGCGACAAATTTTTCTTATTACATTTTTAGAGATCGCAAAACATTAACGACATACTTTAAAAATGTATATTCATCTGTGCATAGCAAAGGTTTATTTATCGTTGATATGTTTGGTGGCACAGCTTGTACGGACGCTTCGCAGGATCGTATTCCTATTAGAAGTGGATTTACCTATTACTGGGAACAAAAAGATTTTGATCCTGCAACTAACTACGCCAACTTTGGAATTCATTTTCGATATAAGGGTAAACTTTATAAGAACGTATTTACTTATGAGTGGCGTATGTGGTCGATTCCTGAAATCAAAGAAATCATGCTTGAAGCAGGTTTTGACGATGTGGCTATCTATTGGGAAGGTTCTAAGCGCGATGGTTCAGGTAACGGTAAATTTGACCGCGTAACCGAAGGTGAAGCTTGTTTAAGCTGGATTGCCTACGTGATTGGAATTAAGAAATAGTTTTAATTATTTGCGGAGCGAAGCATGAAACAAACTTTAAAAATTAATTCTTACGAAGTTTTCATGAGCCTGGGCGTGACTAAAGAAGAACAGGCCCAACTTCAACCTGTACACTTTGATATTACTTTGCATTTTGATAAACCGGTTAAAGGTTGCGCGACGGATAACTTAGATGATGCGATCAACTACGCAGCTCTTGTAAGTCACATTAAACAAGTAGCCACAGCACGTTCATTTAATTTGATCGAGAACGTTTGTTTCATTACACATCAGCATTTAACTGACTGGGTAAGAAAACATGGCTTTACCGGTGAACTTGTCACTGAAGCTACGAAAATGCGTCCGCCGGTGCCGTCACTGCAAGCTGGGGTCAAATTCACATGTCAAAGCGCTGTGTAGTTCTAGGTCTTGGATCAAACATTGAACCTGTTAAACATCTTCGTTTAGCTTTAAGCGAAATCAAAAAACTCTCGCAAATTACAGTGATCAATGTAGCTAGCATCTATGAGTCAGATGCTTTGTTACCTGAAAGTGCCCCTTCTACCTGGAATAAAAAATACTTAAATTCAGCAGTTGAATTAGAAGTTTCAAATTTTGAACCGTTTAAATTATTACAAAATATTAAAGCGATTGAACATAAATTAGGGCGAGCGGGTAGTGATCGTTGGGCTCCAAGAAAAATTGATATCGATATTTTGTGGGTGCAGGATTTTACTCTGCAAAATGAATCGTTAAATATTCCACATGCGCAAATTTTAAATCGTCCATTTGCTTTGTTGCCATTACTTGAGCTGCGTCCTGATTTTCCTTTTAGTGTTCCGGATTGGATGCATCGTAAGCCGCACCCATTTCATACTGAAGTTTCTAAAACTTATGTGTGGCCTAAGATGGCGGGGATTTTAAATATCACCGAAGATTCTTTTTCGGGTGATGGGGTTTTGTTATCTCCGTTGAAGCAACTAGGAAAGCTTTTAGATGATGGTGCTGAAATCATCGATATCGGCGCGGAATCAACTCGCCCTGGGGCTTTGATTGTCGATCCTGAAATTGAATATCAGCGCCTAGCTTCAACATTAGAGACCTTTAATAAGTATAAAAAAGATTATGCACGTGATTTTGAAATTTCGATTGATTCACGTAAACCCGAAGTAATGGCGCGTGTGTTAAATAACTATCGTATTGATTATGTAAATGATGTTGAAGGTTTTCGTCAGCCTAAGATGCGTGAGTTATTAAAGCTTACAGATGCTAAAGCGATTTGTATGCATTCGTTCTCAGTCCCACCGGTAAAAAGCGAAACGATTCCAGAAGGCGAAGACTTATGGAGTTATTTGACTGACTGGTGGGTAAAACAAAAAGAAATTTTTGCGCAGGAGAATATCTCGACAGAGCGAATGATCTTTGACCCAGGTATTGGTTTTGGCAAAACGCCCCAACAGAGCGTTGATATTTTAAATTATCTAGAAGGTTTTGGCGGTATTCGCGAAGAGATTTACTTAGGTTATTCGCGTAAATCGTTTTTAAGTCTATTAACTGATAAACCAGCCGCAGAGCGTGATCCAGAAACAGCTTTAGTGACGGAAGCCATCAATCAAGCCTATGCGCAGTATTTGCGTGTGCACAACGTGGCACAGAATAAGCAGGCTTTAACAGAGCGGACTTTATTATGAATGCATTAACTTACCAAAACGTAGTTACAGCTTTAGAGGCATTAAACATTATGCCTAAGACAATGCCTGGTTTAGAAAAACTAAAACAAGCTTTGCAGCATAAGGCTTGGTTTTTGAATTTATCTCCTGAAAAAATTATTACAGTGGCTGGAACAAACGGTAAAGGGACAACCTGCGCCGCTTTGCAGACGCTTTTATTATCTGCTGGAAAAAAAGTAGGGCTTTATACGTCTCCACATTTAATCACGACGACAGAGCGTATTCGTGTGAATGGCGAGTCAATTTCTGAAAAAGATTTTGTGCAGCTTTATTGGGATAACCGCGACGTTATTCAGCAGTATGAGCTAACACACTTTGAAAGTTTAACTTTAATGGCTGCTGAATATTTTTTTGCTAAGAATGATTTAGACCATGTGATTTTTGAAGTGGGTTTGGGCGGAACCTATGATGCCACTAACGTGTTTCCGAATCGTTATTCGATTATTACGGCGTTAGCGATGGATCACCAAAATATTTTAGGCAACACTGTTTTAGAAATCGCTAAAAACAAATTTGGCATTATTAAACACGGCTCTAAAGTCGTACACCATCCGTTGCCGGCCGAAGTGTTTGCCTTATTTTCTGAAGTGTTAAGTGCGACGAATTCGCAAGCGATCGCCGCCGTGCCAGGAACAATTCATGCTGATAAGGACTTTGAACCGCATTGGTTTTTGCAAACGCCGTGGGGAAAAACTATGGTGAATATTCCAGGGCACAGAGCTTGCGAAAACATCATGACGGCGTTAACGATGTTTGAAGAACTAGGTTATGAACCGCAAGATCACTTGCATAGTTTAGAAAAAATTCCGTGGGCTGGGCGCATGCAAAAGATCAAATGGCCTCATATGGAAGCTCCGGTTTATTTATCGGGAGATCATAATATTCAAGGTGTGCAAAGTTTAGTGCAGCTTCTTCAGTCGTACGATTGGAATGAATTACATTTAGTTGTCGGTATCGGTCAGGATAAAGCTGCCGACGAAATGCTGCGGATGTTGTTTTCGCTTCCGCGCTCAAAAGTTTATTTAACAATGACACCTTTTAAAGGCCGCGGGCTTATGGATTACCCAGATGAATACCGCACCAAAGCTGAAAGTGAAAATGATAACGTCATTGAGTTATTAAATTCACTCACGGTCAAGAAAAACGATATGGTTCTTGTGACCGGCTCACTTTATCTAGTGGGTCAGATTTTATCCGAGCTTAAACCTAGATAAATCCAGAATTAGCCACTGCAATCAGCGAACTGATCGGGGTTAAATCACGGTCAGCAAAGCGGTTTTTTTCTCGTTGGGAGAGGCGAGCAAACTCGTTCACCAGTTCATTTAAACGGTCGTAGAACTGATTCTTTGATTTTTCACTTAAGCGTAAGTACGACAAACGGTGAAGAGAGTCATTACTGTTCTTTTGGTTTAAGACCTTTTTTAAAGTATTTTCTGACCACTCATGATTTAGCTTTTTAACTAGAGGCCCGTCGCTGGCCCAGCGGAATAAACCTTTATGGACAGAAACGATTCTTTGGTTTTTTCCGATTTTAATCAGATCTAAAGTTTCTAACTTTAAAAGATTTTTCTGCAATTGATCAGCAGAAATCTTTTCTAATTTTTTAATAACGTCTAATGGTTTTTCTTCGACCGCTAAAAACCAGTAAATACGAAAGAGCAGGTTGTTTTCAAAAAGTGCACTTTCTTGTTTTGGACTTAGACGCACATTCTTAACTTCAGCTTCGTCAGCCAGTTGAAACAAATCAGCCAGGGAGAGGCCTAATAATCTTGCGATTTGTTCCATGCGGGTTAACGAAATATCTTTACCGGTTAAAAGTTTTTTAACTCCGGATTCACTCATTGCGAGCTCATCCGCCAGCGTTTTATAGGTGATTTTTTTCACCTTTAAAACCTTCTTTAATGTTGCAACCACGTTGTTGTTCGTCATTCGTTGTTTCCTGCTTTGTCGCCTTTTCCAGGTCAAAAGTACCGTAATTAGGTACCTTTTATTCAAATATATAGAAAAAAGTTCGGTGTTGTTAAGATAAAAGTATAGGTCGGAGGAAAAAATGCGGCAAAAGTCTAGTTTGATCAAAGATAAAGAAGCGGTAAAAGCCATGCGCACAGCGTGCGGCATCTCATCGCAGCTTCACACGTTATCCATGACTGGAGCGGTTGTGGGGCTGACAGAAAAAGAACTCGCACAAAAAATTTCGCGCGTGTACGAAACCACCGAAGCGGGAAGTTGGGCGTATCCGATGTTAGTGGGTGCTGGTTCGCGCACGACAATTATTCACGCTCAACCTACACAGAAAAAAATTAAAGAAGGCGAATTAGTTCTGATAGATATGGGAATAAAGTACAAAGGCTTTGCCTCAGATATCACCCGCACTTGGCCAGCAGGAAAGAAATTTACGAAAGAGCAAAAAACAATTTACGAGATTGTTTTAACAGCGCAGAAAGAAGTGATTAAAGCCACTCGCCCTGGTGAAACGCTAACGGGCTTGCATGCCTTATCAAAAGAAATTCTTTTAGAAGGTCTGCTTTGTCATAAAGTGATCAGTAAAGATGAATTCAGCGAAGTGTTCCCACATAAGACGTCGCACTGGATTGGCCGTTTAGTGCATGATGCCTGCCCGTACTTTAACGAAGATGAAACAGCGGTAAAGCTCGAAGCTGGAATGTTGTTTACAGTAGAACCTGGGCTTTATTTAAAGAATCGTAAAGATAAATATAATAATATCGGAGTTAGAATCGAAGATGTGGTGCTAGTCACTGAAGATGGCTGTGAAGTCATCTCCAGTGTAGCAAAAGAAGTGGATGAAATCGAAGAGCTTAGAGCTTATTGTTAAGTCGAAGACTTACAATTTTCTTAGCGTCGAAGACTTACAATTTATTAAAGCTTTCTAGCTTACCAGCCACAGTGTCGAGGGCTTTAATCCAGAATTTTTTATCAGTGATATCTTCACCTAAATGTTTCTGGATTAAGTCTTCGGCGGTCATAAGGCCTGTGTCACGTAAGATCGCCGTGTACTTAGCGCTGAAATCTTTGCCCCATTCGTCTTTACGAGCGTAAAGACTTAAAGAGAATAAATACCCAAACGTGTACGGAAAGTTATAGAAACTCATATTTGCAATCGAGAAGTGGAGCTTTGAAGCCCAGAACATCGGATCCGGTTGCGAAAGACTATCGCCGTACCAGTTTTTGTAAGCGTCAGACATTAACCCAGTTAATTCATCTGGTGTTACAAAACCGTTTTTACGTTTGTCATAGAAATTTTTTTCAAATTCAAAACGTGTCGGAATATTTAATAATAAACTGACAGCGCCTTCAGCGATTGACCAGTAAACATCTAGTAAGTCGTCTTTAGTTTTTGCCGTAGCGATTTGGTAATCGAATAAAGTTTGTTCAGCAAAGATACTTGCTGTTTCGGCTAATGACATTGTGTACATCGTACTAATTTTAGACATATCACGCATAACCCAGTTGTGATAAGCGTGGCCAAGTTCATGCGCTAATGTTGACGTATTCTGTGAAGAGCCAGCGAAAGTTAAAAAGACACGTGGTGATCTTGATTTAGAAAAACCACCGCAATACGCGCCGTTACGTTTGTTCGGACGCACACTTGCATCGATCCAGTTTTTATCTAACATCAATTGCGCAAATTCACCCATCGTTGGGTCCATATGTGTAAATGCATCTTTTACTTGGCGAAATGATTCTTTAAAAGTTAAGCCAGTTTCAGATTTAATCGGAGCCGGAGCTACTAAATCCCATGGGTCTAATTGTTTTTTACCATAGTGTTTAGCCATCGCCTTCGCTGTTTTTTGCACGATCGGGCGATAGTCAGCAACGGCATCAATCATCGCTTGTAAAGTTTCAGCTTTGATACGGTTACTGTGAAGAGGTTCATCTAAATAATCTAACTTCTTCTTATCGTTTGAACGAAGTTTATTAACGTCGTGTCTCCAGCCAGCTAAAGCATTTAAAATCGCTGCAGCTGATTGTTGATGTTCGCGCCAAGTATTTTGAATGCCTTCCCAGCTAGCTTTACGAAGTGGTTCGTCGCTACCTTGTGTGTTACCAAAGGCCACCGCGATACTTGTTGGTTCGGGAGTAGACGGGTGGTTGATTTTCACGCGAGCACTGCTTGAGATTGAAGAATAAAGATTACCCCAAGATGTGTGGCCATCTTTATTTAAAGTCGACATGATCGCTTCTTCTTTTTCTGTTAATAAAGTGTCTTTTTTAAGCCGCAATCTTGAAAAGTGAAAAGCGTAGTCTTTAATTTTTTCAGCTTTGAAAAAGTTTTTAAAATTTTCTTCTGATGTTTTAGATAAAAATAAATTCAGCGGTGTAATCGCAATTTGAACTTGTGAATTCACATCTTTATAAAGATAAGAATACATTTTTTCAGCGTCTACGTTTTTAGAGTCCAAAGAAAACTCAAATGAAGCGTAAGACGATAAGTTGTATAATAAAATCTGCGCTTGCGAGTAAATATTTAGAGTTTCTTGCAGACCTTCTAAGACCTGCGCTGAAAGCGTTTCTTCAGGTTTAGCTAATGATCCAGAAAAGCTTTTTAAGTTCGCTTCAATTTTAGCTGTTTGTGTTTTTAAAATTTCAAGATCTGCAGAGAATTCTTGAGAAGAAAAAGACGGGTATTCAGTTGTATTATCCCAGCGAGGAAGAATTTCATTTGTATTCATAATAACTCCTATGAAGATGTTGCGCTGTGTTTCAAAAAGTAACGGACTACCTATTTCCTACCCCGGAAAATCTGTTCTTATGAACAAGCTTTTAACTTGCAGATCGATCGCATTTAATTTTGCAACAGCTTCGTCGCCACCGCGGTTAATAACGCATAATACAGTATTGATGTTGGCTTTGACCGAACGAAGATCAGCGGTGCTTAAAATAACTTGGCCACCTGAGGTGATCACATCTTCGATGATGCAAACTTTTTTATTTTCAATCACAGCACCTTCAGCAAATAAACATGTTCCGTAGTCTTTAGCTTTTTTTCTAACGAAGGTAACCGGAATTCCTGTTTCAAGTGAAATCGCTGTGGCTACAGGGATTCCGCCCATTTCAAGTCCGGCTAAAACTTCGGTGTCTTTTGGAACAAGTTGTGCCATTTGACGAGCGATTTCACGTAAAAGTTCTGGCTGAGATTCGAAACGATACTTATCAAAGTATTCATTAGAGATTTGTCCTGAGCGAAGTTTGAATTCACCGGTTAAATGAGCGACGTCGAAGATTTTTTTAGCGAGTTCTGAATGAGTCATGCAGTTTCCTTTAGACACTAAATTGTTCGAAAAAGTTTGGCTTAGATTATGCTTTAATTGAGGAAGTTGGAAGTCATGGTGCTAAAATGAAAAAGCAATTAAGCTTATGGTTTGAACAATTGAAAGAGCAGTTGATCAGTCGGGGAAAATCCTCAGACTTTCAAACCATACGTCTTTTCGCTATCTTAGCGGGCCTGACTTTAATCTTTGTCGTAATGCTCACGGTAGTGCAGTTCTCTCCAGTAGCGCCTAACCACAGCGAAATTAAGGCATCTCAGGACCTAAGTGCTGAGGCCAAAGTATCACCGTAGGTTCTAAATCAATTTAAACAATAGTCTATTTTGAGGGCATTACTTGCGATGTTGTTTTTTGCGTTGTTGCCATTGTTCCATGGCGTACTTGCGCATGTCTTCGATGTTGTCGAACTCATCCATGATTTCTACGCCTAACAGGGTTTCTACAGCGTCTTCAAGGGTTACAAGGCCGGTTGTGACACCGTACTCGTCGTTTACAATAGCCAAGTGGGATTTTTCTTTAATAAAGAAATCTAAAACTTGCGATACCGTCATGCGCTCGGCCACATTTGAAATCGGCATTAACAACTCGCTGATTTTTTTGTGATGTTGGTCAGCTGATAAAGCTTCTAAAATTTTATAACGGTGAGTAACGCCGATAATATGATCTAAAGAATCTTGATAAACCGGAATACGAGAAAAGCGAATCGGTTTAAATTTTTTCGAAACTTCGTGAACTGTCAAGTCGCCTTCAAGAGCCATGAACACTGATCGCGGCGTCATGATGTCAGAGACAAAAACATTATCTAACTTCATTAAGTTTTTAATGATCGTAGATTCTTTCGCTTTTAATGTTCCTTCTTCAACGCCGATTTCAGCGTGTTTGATCATCTCGTCACGAGTCACATCTGGTTCTTCAGTGCTTGAAGCTAAGATGCGTGAAATCATGTCTGACATTTTCACAAAAGGGTAAACGGCGATTGTCATCATCTGTACGCAATACGCACAAAAAAACGATAACGATTTTGGATTATTCTTGCCGATCGTTTTCGGAACGATTTCAGCAAAAACTAAAATCATAAAAGTTAAAAACACAGAAAATAAAGTTACGTAAGTATCGCCGAAAGTATTATGCACTTCAAAAGCGATCCAGGCAGAACCTAAAGTGTGTGAAATTGTATTTAAAGTAAGAATCGCAGAAATTGAGCGATCCATATTGTCGATTACATGTTTTAAAACTTTGGCTGATTTAGGGCGTTGTTCAACAGCGACTTCAACGAAGGCCGGTGATAAGGAAAGCAAAACAGCTTCACATAATGAACAGATAAACGAAATAGACAGGATCAGCACGAAGGCGATCAGAATTAAAACCATGTAGTTAACACCATAGAAGACGTCATCTTAGCATCTTTTCTGGGGTAAAAGCTAAGAGCTTCTCGACCATTGACCGGGAATTGATATTTCATGCTTAAACAATATGCAATGTCGCTAAAATAGGTGCATTAGAGTAAGGCTTGGATAGGTCTCTTGAATTCTGGCCGTGTCATAGTTCATGGATCTGTAAGAAACCTGAAGGCCGATGTGAAAATGCCCACCAAGATGTTCAAGATAACCAAAATCGATTTGTGGTCCGTGGCCATCAGTTAAGGGACCAAGTTCGGCAAAAAAATCGTAATGACCTAAGATGAGCCAACCTGAGTTCCAATAATAACCCAGAGACAGGCCGTAGGATTTTCCGGTTTGATATTCAACATCGTTACGTGATTCAGCTAAATAATGAAAACCTAAAGTGGGGCCGCCACTTCCGACTCGCCCGAAATACATTAAATTAAAATCGGCCTTACTTGAATAAATCGAATTTTTAGAAGGGGCACTTGTCAGGCGAGCCGTTCCTGCTCCTTGAAGAATCACTGAGTACATACGCGGTGACAATGCGGCAAAGCAATTCATTGAAAGAAAAAAAATAAACAGAACAGCAAAGCCACGCATCATTTTTTAATTTTAGGACAAAGTTAAACGGCTTGTATATCAATTTTCACAGGGCATTGGGCTTTTTGGGATATCTTTAATCTGTGAAATCGTCTGCGGGCCATTTCATCTTGGTCTGACAATTGAATTATTCAAAGATTCTAAATTTCTAAGTTTTAAAAAGAGGTGAAAAAATGTTAAAATTATTTTCTGCGCCGTTATGCGCACTTATTTTAGTTTTCGGACTTTCAAGTTGCAGTGACTCTGACGATGATACAGCGTTAACGGGTTCATCTTCGGATTTGATGGCTCAGCAAATCGGTGAATCAATGGTTTCTGTCGATGAATCGAGCGGAAACAATAACGGCACATTTGCACGTTCAAGTTTTTTAGAGGCCGCCTGTAGTGGTGTAAGCTTCGGGGCGTGCGGAGCAACAGCTTCAGCCACAGCGGTTAAAGATTTTAACGGTTGTACTATCGTGGATGGATTAGTCAGCGTATCAGGTACAATCACATTAACTTATGCTGGAACAGGTTCTGGTACTTGTACAATTCCTGCTGTGGGCGACAGTGTTACTCAGGTTCCCGCCTTTGCCGCAAGTTTAATGGGTAATAACGGATCATTTGCAGCTTCGGCTTTATCAACAGGGCAAACATTAACTCGTGCAAGTTCAGGCACATTTACTTTTACTAATACAGGTATTCGTCGTGTGTACACATCGGGCTCAGGTAATGCGATCGCTGATATTACAACAGCAACGACATCTGATATTACGATTTCAGGAACGACAAGAACAAATCGCGTTATTAACGGAGGTGTGCTGCAAGTTACAAACAACTTAACAAACGAAGTTTGTAATGTTTCGCCAAATAATGT
The DNA here is from genome assembly GCA_023701385.1 of Pseudobdellovibrio sp. Classification (GTDB taxonomy): domain Bacteria; phylum Bdellovibrionota; class Bdellovibrionia; order Bdellovibrionales; family Bdellovibrionaceae; genus Pseudobdellovibrio. The sequence goes on along the minus strand of JAMPXC010000016.1, from coordinate 1,072 downwards.
GACGTGGACTTCGGGCGCTTGTTCTTGTCCGACTTCAGGAACTTGGACGGGCGCCTGTTCAACAGGACAACCTGTTTCAGTGGCCTTCACCTCAACGTGCGGAAGTGTTGAAACCATGTACGGTACGGCTTCTAAAACGCTTACGATTGAACGTTGTAATTAACAAAAGTTTTTATAGGAGTGGGTCACTCTAAGGCCCACTGTCAATTTTCTAAACGCTCAATGGTTGCATAACCTTCTATATTGCCCCCAATTACGGATTAAGAATTGCTGGTTAAGTCTTTGACCTTAAACCCAACCCACGTTTTTTGGAGGAATAATGAAGTTATCAAAATTAGTTCTAGCGGCTATTTTAATGTCTGGTTCAATAGCCTTCGCACAACAAGAAGAAGTGCTTTCCGATGCGCAAATTCAAGAAACCTATGCTATTCAATGCGGTACTTTAGAAGAAGTTGGTAAAGCTGTAGGCCAAGATATGTCGACGATCACGGCTGACGAGAAAAAAGAATTACAAGATATGCGTAAAACGACTTACGACGTTTTAGTTGGTGGCGAAAAAGCGATTCAAGCGCTTTTAGACGACGGCAATAAAAACGACACGGGCGGATTCGGTGTGCTTTTGGCTTGTGGTCTTATCGATCAAATTGGTTCAAAAGTTTCTGAAAAAGGTTGTTTAAATATCGAAACTGGCGAAACAACTAAAGGCGAAGCGGGTATTAAAGCTTGTAAGTCTGTAATGGACGGAATCAAATCTAAGCAAAAATAATCCGTTTCATTTCAAGCAGTACGTTTTTTTCAAAAAAAAAGCCTAGGTGCTAAACCTAGGCTTTTTTGTTTTTTGCACATCTAGCTCTGACGGCATGGATGCCGTCAGAAAGGCTGTCCAGGAAGGACAGCTAGCGCAGCGGTCATAACTACTTATTCTCAGCAGCACGTTTTGCAGCGTACTTTTTGATTAAGTCATCTTGAACGTTACGAGGCGCTGGAGAGTATTTAGCGAATTCCATAGTGAACTCACCTTTACCTTTAGTCGCTGAACGTAAGTCAGTTGAGTAACCGAACATTTCTGTTA
>JAMPXC010000061.1 GCA_023701385.1 Pseudobdellovibrio sp. | reverse complement strand
CTTTGTGACCGTGTGCCATATGTTCCTTTCGCGTGTCTACGACACGACAACTCCTAGCCTACTAAGTAAAGTAATGGGAATAAGAAGATCCAAACTAAATCGACGATATGCCAGAAGATACCAACACCCTCTACAGCCGTATAATAGTTAGGATTGAAATCGCCACGAACTGCACGGATTAAGCACCAAGTGATTAAACCCATACCCACTAAAACGTGGATACCGTGAAGACCAGACATACAAAAGTAGAAACCAAAGTACATACCAAGGTTTGTTGATTTGATTGTCGGAAGGCCTGTCGCCGTTAAGTGTTCATTTAACTTCGCAAGATCAAGCATGTTTCCTGGAAAAATACCCATGTGGAATTTGTGCGTGTATTCAAAGTATTTGATAACCATGAACACAGCTCCACAAAGGATCGTGATCGCTAAAGACCAAACAGCCTTTTTGATTTGGTTTGTTTGGATGTAGTAGATACCTAAAGCCATTGTTAATGACGAAAAGATAAGAACTAACGTATTGATGAACCCCATTTTCCAGTCAAGAAAACTTGCGCCCTCAGAGAACATCTCAGGATACATCATGTGGAAAATCGCATAACCAACGAATAGACCACCAAACATAAGGATCTCGGTACACATGAATAACCAGATCCCCATTTTTGCTGTATCAAATTGGTGATGAGCGTCTTTAAAGTGCTCCTGAACAGGAACACCGTTAATCATCTTACTTGTACTCATAAGGCCCCTCTGTCACGTGTGGTTCGTGAGAAAAGTTGTGTGTAATTGGCGGAGATTCTGTATGCCATTCTAATGTTTTCGCACCCCATGGATTTGCAGGAGCTTTCGCACCAGAAGTTAAAGCTTTGATGATCGAAACTAAAGCGATCACGAAACCTAAACCGATTAACCAAGAACCAACAGTTGAAATTTTATTTAACTGTTCGTAAGCCGGGATATAGTCGAAATAACGACGAGGCATACCCATCGCACCTAAGATAAATTGAGGGAAGAACGTTACGTTGAAACCAACGAATACGAACACGAAAGACATACGGGCTAAACCTTCGCTGTACATTTTTCCGAACATTTTCGGGAACCAGTGATAGATACCACCCATTAACGCCATTAATGTTCCACCCACCATTACGTAGTGGAAGTGAGCTACTACGAAGTAAGTATCGTGGAAATGAACGTCGATTGGTAAAGTCGCTAACATGATACCAGTCACACCGCCAATAACGAATAAGAATAGAAATCCCATGGCGTATAACATCGAAGCTGTGAATTCGATCGAACCTTTGTATAGAGTCGCAAGCCAGTTGAACATTTTAATCGCTGTAGGAACACCTACTAACATCGTTAAGAAAGAGAAGATCACGCCCGCAAGTTCTGATTGACCAGAAACGTACATGTGATGTCCCCAAACGAAGAACGATACGATCGCGATACCTAAAGAAGAATAAGCAATCGCTGTGTAACCAAAGATCGTTTTTTTAGAGTAAGTTGTTAATAACTCAGAAATGATACCCATGGCTGGTAAGATCATGATGTAAACCGCAGGATGCGAATAGAACCAGAAAAAGTGCTGGAACAATACCGGGTCACCGCCAAGTTTAGGATCAAAGATACCTACACCGAATGCACGTTCCATAATTAATAATAACAACGTGATCGCTAAAATCGGCGTCGCTAATACCTGAATAATCGACGTTGAGTAAATCGCCCAGCAGAATAATGGCATCCTGTGAAATGTCATACCTGGAGCGCGTAATTTGTGGATTGTCGCGATGAAGTTAAGACCAGTTAATACTGAACCCATACCCATGATGAAAACCGCGGCCACGATTAAAGAAACCGATGTTCCCGTTCTGATTGAGTAAGGCGTATAGAACGTCCAACCTGTATCAACTCTGTTTAAAAACATCGTTGCAATAGCCATCGTAGCGCCTGTCATAAACAGGTACCAGCTCGCTAAGTTTAATTTCGGGTAAGCCACGTCTTTCGCACCGATTTGAAGTGGTAAGAAGAAGTTACCGAAAATTGAAGGAATACCCGGAACAATAACCATGAAAACCATGATTGCACCGTGGTAAGTTAACGCCTGATTGTAGATATCACCATTAGCGAAAACTTGTCCTACATTAGCTGCCGCATTCGGCGTGAATAATTCTAAACGTAATAAAAGTGCAGCGATACCGCCGCATAAAAAGAAAAATAAAACCGTACAGAAATAAAGAATACCGATACGCTTATGGTCTAAAGATGTAAACCATGACATCAGGCCTTTTTCTGCGTTGATATAGTTGCTACCGTGAGCTGCGTGTCCCATTTTGCTCCCCTGCCTATTTACTTAAAGTTTTGATGTACTCGATTAACGCTGTCACTTCAGCTTCAGATAACTGGCCTTGGAAAGCCGGCATCGCTGAACGTGGACCGAAACCTTTTACGATTTTTGCGTTCGAGTTTAAGATTGATTCACGTAAGTAGTTTTCATCAACTTGCGCTGTTGAACCATCTTCAAAGTTATGAGTTTTACCGAAAGATTGAGCTAAGCTTGGACCGATTTTGACGGCGTCGCCTTCAACGTTGTGGCATGAAGCACAAGCACGAGTTTGGAAAATCTTAGCGCCACGTTGAGCGATAGGAAGAGCTGAAACTTCAGATTCTTCGATTAACCATTTGTCGAAATCTTCTTGCGATACAACTTTTAACTTCGTGATCATACCAGAGTGAGAAGTTCCGCAGAACTCTGTACAGAATACGTGGAATTCACCCATTTTATCAGCTCTGAACCATAAAGCCGTATAACGACCTGGTACCGCATCCTGTTTCACACGGAATGAAGGAATATATAAAGAGTGGATCACATCTTCAGAAGCTAAAACGATTTTCACGTCGCGGCCAACTGGAACTACGATATCCGGTGATTTCACACCGTTTTTGTATTCAGTCATCCAAGACCATTGACGGCCAGTCACATGAATTTCTAAAGCGTTCTCAGGCATTTTGCGCATGTCGTGGTAGATGATCCATCCCCAGGCAAACACAACTAAGAAGATGATCAATGGAATCACTGACCAAATAACTTCTAAACGCGTGTCGTGAGTAATGTAAGCCGTTTTATCGTTATCTGACTTACGTTTGTACTTCAACGCGAAATAAATCATACCACCGATTAAAATCGCGCACGAAATAAAGCTGGCAGCAATTAAAAACCCATACAGATTATCAACGCTTGTCGCGATCTTCGAACCCTCGGTGGGCATGAATGTCTGAGCATTCGCCCTGTTAATTAGACTCAATAACCACATCATGGCTACACTTTCTCCCTTCCAGCTCTGATTAACACTGGTGTTAACCAAAGAGCCAAGATCAAAACCATAAATGCTCCCGCGAGTTGCACTACGCGGAACACTTGCAGTCCGTACTTGGATTGATGTTCATCATATTTGAAACAAAATAAAACGACTGAATCAATGATATTGCCAATCTTACCGTTTGAAGCTTCATTTAAAGCTAGCTTCATATCTTTTGGTTCGAACGCAATACCCGGTAAATATCTAGAAATTTTTCCGTCTGGAGTAATCACGATCGCCGCAGATGCGTGTGACCATTCATTGGCTTGGGCATTCCAGCGGAATTCGAATCCCAAAGTATCTGTTAATTTTTTAATTGTAGCTTCATCAGCCGTTAAAAAATGAAAACCGTTTTCAGTGCCTGGGCGGTTATACATTTTCATGTAATTCGCTTTTTTAGCTGACGCTAATTCTGAATTTTCTTTTGAATCAAAAGAAAAAGCGATCACTTCAAATTTATCGCCTGGATTCCAATCGATTTTTTGAAGAGTTTCAATAACGCCGTTAAAATGAAAATTACAAAGACCCGGGCAGTTAAAATAAACCGGGCTGATCATCACAGGTCTGTGAGACTGAAAATAAGAACCTAAAGTTCTTAACTGACCAGACTCATCACGCACTTGTAGGTTTAAATCAATCGTTTCACCTAAGTGCTCTTTAATACCAACACCTTTAAGTTCCGCTGGAACTTCGGCTGAATTGGCCGCTTCTTGTTTTCCTGTATACATAGGCATAGACCCTTGAGGAGCAAGAACAGCACCGCCGTCAGCCCAAGAGTTAAAACCTAATAAAAAGAAAAGAAGAAACATTTTTTTCATTTAATAAAAATTAGTCTGCAGTTGCTGCGAAAGCTGCTACGTCTTCAGCTTTTTCGTTAGCTGGTTTGTTTTTAGTGATTGATTCGATGAATTGAACAACAGCCCAACGCTCGAACGGCTTAAGAGTCGCTTTGAAAGACACCATTTGTGTTCCAGCAATACCGTTTTGTAAAACTTTGTAGTGACCGATCATGCCGCCATCTTGTTTCCATTGACCTTCAACTAAATTACGTGCGTTTGGAATACCACCAACTAGATCACCTTTAGCTCCGTGACAAACAGCGCAGTTTGCTTTGTAAAGTTTTGCACCAGCTGCAAGAACTTGTTCGTTCGCAACCCATGGTTCTTTAACAGATGCTAAATCAAATTGGACTTCGCCTGGTTTTGCTGGCTCAGTAACGTTTTCAGCTAAATCAACGCCTTTATTTACGTAAACGATGTAAATGAAGAATACGAAAACAAATACTAAAGATCCTAGTAATGCGAGTAATCCACCACTGTTGTGATAATCTTTTTGTGACATAGAAAGGCGACTCCTTTTCACGATGTGAGGTCTTATCTTTTTTAGGGATATTAAATACTTATATAGTAAATAGATAGCGTGATCAATTTAAAGATTGAAAGCGAATTGATAGTCGCTTTGCTAACACCTTAGGCAAAACTATGTTTCGATTTTCGTGCAAATTATTTTTCGATTTTGATTGTGCCGGTCACATCACCAGACTGAGTTTGTGGCAATGTTTCTTCAGATTCACCAGAACTTTGTTTTTTTAGCTGTTTTTTCTTCACTGAACCGCTCGCAGAATTTGCATCTTCGGTTGTTAAGTACTGGCGCTTAATATTACGGTTTAATCGTCTGAGCTTTGCTTCAACACCTTGTGGCTTTTCTTCCACAGTTTCAATGCCATCACGTTCAGCATCTGGACGTTCGTACTTGCGCCCAACATCTAAGCCTTTTTCGGGAAAGCGCATATCGTACTGGTTGAGTAAGCGTAAGTAATTAGCTTCCGAAGCTTTCATGGTTTTTGTAGCTTCATTAATTTTGGCTAACGACTCTTTAGAAAGGTTCTCTTGCATTTCAGCAGCGTGTTTTAAATCATCAACCGCTTTTTTATCGTTTTCGTATTTAATCTTCGCGGTTTGCACATCTTTTTGCGCTTTAGACCATTCATCATTCTGCGCACCTGAATAAACCGCAGGCTTCGCTTCTTTAGCAGCCGCTTCAGCTGGCTTTTCGCCGCCACCACTCGCTAGAGCTTGAGTTAAGATTAAACTAAGCCAAAACATTCTGCTTCCACTTCATTTCGATATCGATAAATTGAATTCGGCGCGCAAGCACAAAAGCCTGCACTGGCGTTAAATTTTTAAAGGTACAAGAACCACGGCGAATTTCACGCGTGACATCATCTGGATGCCAACCAAAACGCGAATCATCAATCGCTTCACGCAATAACTCTTGTGATTCTTTCGTATCAAGCCCGGTAATTTCTAAATCATAACTGATGCCCGCCACAGCTGTTTGCTGATTACCGAAACTTTCAATTTCAGAGGCAATCGAATTAAAATCTTGCGGCGAGCTTATTGGCGGCATCTCATTCGCGGCTTCGTAAGAAAAGTTCTCGATCGATGGCGTTTCTGTTGGAAGCGCTTCAATTGGTGGCTCTTCTGAAGCCACTTGAAATGTCTCTTGCGGAGCTGGTTCTAAAGAAAAAGTTTCTATAGGTGCTGCCTCAGTTTGTGCGAAATTTTCCATCGGCTGGATTTCAAACATCGGTGTTTCAGTTTGCGGAATATCGACTGGCGGAACTTCCAATTCAAACGCTACGGGCTGCTGTGGCTCAGCCGCTTCAACTTCGTGCTGATCCAACTCGTCGTCGTCTTTTTTCTTTTTTTTCTTCTTCTTTTTTTCAGGAACGGCGGCGTTTTGCAGTTTTTGGAGCTCTTCGACTGAAGGCTGCTCAACTTCACCGTATTCGGGAGTGCCATCAAAATTAATAAAGTAAACACTTCGACATTGAGGGCACGTAAATAGCGCCCCAACATCTTTATCCTTAACGTCAACTTCCTTATGACAGCTTGGACATTGCATACTAAAAACCCACCGCTATTTTTTCTTCCTGCGATCCGCACGGTTCATAGGGCGGTCATCATTACGTGGAGGACCAGTTACGATCTTACGCTTTTGAGGAGCGTCTGAAACGGCTTCCATACCAGCGTTCATGTTTGTCGGTTGAAAAGCGGCGTTTTCATCCGGAGAAGAGTAATTTAACTCTTCCATATCTTGATCTTCAGGACGCATTCTTTCCATCGCTTCTTCTAAACCTTCACCCACTAACTGAACACGCATAACTTTTTCAATCGTTTCAGTTTTGATAATGTGATTTAAGTTTTCAAAAGCTTTGAAAGCTTCTTTTTTGTATTCGATCAATGGATCTTTTTGACCGTAAGCACGAAGGTTAATACCCTCTTTTACTTTATCGATCGTGTATAAATGCTCTTTCCATTTTTGATCAATCGCATTTAATAAAATCATTTTAGAAATCTGTTCAAAGAACGGACCCATTGATTTTTTCTGCATCTCATAGATTTTTTTAATATTTTCTGTGATTTCAGTTTCGATGGATTGTGCCGTTTTTCCTGTTGTATCAACGCGGAAACCAAACTGTTGCATTAAAGCATTGTTTAGACCTTCGAAATTCCATTCGTGTGGTTTTGCTGTCGCTGGAACAAAGCTATCTAAAATATTTGATACCACATCGCCCATATAATCCAACAGTGTACGCTCGATGTCTTTTCCTTCTAGGATTTGACGGCGTAAAGAGTAGATCGCATGTCTTTGCTGGTTCATCACATCATCATAATCAAGTAAGTGCTTACGAATATCGAAGTTGTGGCCTTCCACTTTTCTTTGGGCGCCTTCGATAGCGTTCGTTACCATTTTATGAACGATTGGTTCATCTTCTGGAATATTAAGCATTGTCATGATTTTTTGAATACGTTCACCGTTAAAGATACGCATTAAGTTATCTTCAAGTGATAAGTAGAACATTGATTCACCTGGGTCACCTTGACGACCAGAACGACCACGTAATTGGTTATCAATACGGCGTGATTCATGGCGTTCAGTACCTATGATATATAAACCACCAGCATGTAATACTTCTTGTTTTTCAGCATCAACTTGCGCTTTATAACGTTGTAAAGCGTCTATGTATTCTGGAGTTGTTTCGTCAGGCACAGCTTTTTTAGCTAGAACTTCTGGGTTACCACCTAAACGGATATCGGTACCACGACCGGCCATGTTTGTAGCGATAGTGATTGAACCTTTACGGCCTGCTAGAGCGATGATTTCAGCTTCGCGCTCATGGTGTTTCGCATTTAAAACGTCATGGCGGATGCCTTCATTTTTCAAGAATCTAGAAATCGCTTCTGATTTTTCAATCGAAGCCGTACCCACTAGAACCGGTTGGCCTTTAGCGTGGCGTTCGCGAATATCATTCACGATAGCTTTGTACTTAGCGTTTTCAGTTTTGAAAACGATATCTTCTTTATCCATACGTTGAATAGGTTTGTTCGTCGGAATAACTGTAACACCTAAGTTATAGATTTTTCTGAACTCAACCGCTTCTGTATCAGCAGTACCTGTCATGCCCGATAATTTATCGTACATACGGAAGTAATTTTGGAAAGTGATTGTCGCTAAAGTTTGATTTTCATTTTTAACTTCAACTTTTTCTTTCGCTTCGATCGCTTGATGAAGCCCGTCAGACCAACGGCGGCCTGGCATTAAACGGCCAGTAAATTCATCCACGATCACGATTTCACCGTCTTTAATCATGTATTCAACATCTAAACGGTAAAGGTGATGCGCACGTAAAGCTTGGTTTACGTGGTGAAGAATTTCGATATTTTGTGGATCGTATAAGTTATCTAATTTTAATAATTTTTCAACTTCTTGGTTACCCTCTTCAGTTAACGAAGCTGATTTTGATTTCTCTTCGATCGTGAAGTGAACATCTTTTTTTAAGAACGGGATAATTTTATCAATCACGTAGTATTTGTCAGTCGAAGCTTCAGCCGGACCAGAAATAATAAGTGGCGTACGTGCTTCATCGATTAAGATCGAATCGCACTCATCCACGATGGCAAAATGCGGTTTACGTTGAACATAATCAGCTAAATCAAATTTCATGTTATCGCGAAGATAATCGAAACCAATTTCATTGTTTGTACAGTAAGTGATATCAGCATTGTAAGCGGCACGACGTTGTTCGTCTGTCATACCGTGCACGATCACGCCTGTTGTAAGACCTAACCAGTTGTATAAACGGCCCATTTCTTCACAGTCACGTTTAACTAAGTAATCATTCACCGATACAACGTGGCAGCCTTTACCAGTAAGACCGTTTAAGTAAACAGGAAGTGTCGCCACTAACGTTTTACCTTCACCTGTTCTCATCTCCGCGATGCCACCGCGATTTAACACCACACCGCCGATCATTTGAACGTCGTAATGGCGCATACCTAAGGTGCGGATTGAGGCTTCACGGCAAACTGCGAAAGCTTCAGGTAAAATATCAAAAACCGTTTCGCCCTTTGCTAAGCGTTCTCTGAATTCTACGGTTTTATGTTTTAATTGATCATCAGAAAGTTTTTTGATGGATTCTTCCAACGAGTTGATTTTATCAACGATAGGTTGGATCTTTTTCATCTCGCGATCGTGATGCGTGCCGAACAGTTTTGCTAATATCTTTTGTACCATGACTAACCTTTGATTGAAGAGTAACCAATTAAGTATGGTAACACTTAGCAATGTTGGCAAGGCACGTTAGGCTAAATAAGAAAAAAATAACCCCCAAAGAGACCATCTCTAAGGGGGCCGAAAACCATCAGGGAATGATTGTGTTTTCAGGGCAGGATGTTAGTCCTGCCACAATACTTAAAAAAAGGCTTAGTTTTGAGCTTGATTCTCTTTAATCTGGTTCACCACCAGAGGAGAAACTAACTTAAATAAACTAAAAGATTCATCTTCGGTGCTGTTTCTAAACTCAATCTGAACCACAGAACCTAGATTAGAAATTTTTAAATCTGTCACCGGAACCCATTCAGGGTTTTGTTTTTGTTGTGCGTTGAGAGTCTCAAGTTCGTTGATTGAGCTTAAGAACTCCTTTTTCTCCCCAGTGATCACGATTTCAGAGCCTGAACCGCTCAATGTGGCAATTTTGTTATCTAAATCAGTCACTAAACCGACCACCGCACCTTCTTCGTTAACGGCACGGCCCACCACAGCGCCTTTTTCAGTGATAACTTGGCCTGAAGCGCTTAAAAATAACGGTAAACCCACCGCTTTGGGATTCATCGGGCTTAATTTGCCCACTAATGCGGCTTTTTCTGGGTTAGCTGTCACCGTGATAAGGTCACCTTCAGCCGAAATCGCAACTTTAACAGCGTTTAACTCTGTCACCACATCAGCGAGGATCAATTTTTCCTGAGCTGTCATTACATGTGTTTCAACGACCGTTGCGACGTCTGTCGGAGCCACCGTTTCTTTAATATCAAAAACTAAAATCGCCTTTTGATCGGCCAAAAAAGTACCTTTAATACGTAAGTTTTTTAATGAATTGAAAGGAACCTGATTTAATTCCCAAGTCTGTTGAACTTCAGAAATCAAAACTAATTGATTGTCTTGCTTCGCGATAACCGAAGCGATTAATTCATTCGCCTGAGATAGAGAATGAAATCCACAAAGAATTGCTGTTAGTAATAAAAGTCTCACGTGGCCCCCCACAACTTTTAAAAAGTGATTGTCGAAAAATCACATTTACAAATTAGGGGCCAAAAAATTTTTTGCTGAAATTAATTTTAAGATGCTTTCACGCTAAAGCGTAGCTTCTAAAAAAACTAAAAACGTCACTCACGGTGAAAAATTGTTACAAAACTATTTACAGATCTTAGCGTTTGGATCTTTTTCACAAAGATAGTCTTTAAGAGCTTTATTCTGTTCCTCAAGCTGATTTGACTTGTTTTTAAGCATTTCAATCTCTTCCGACTGCTGGGCTTTTTCTTCTTTAATTGAAGCCATTTCGCGCTTTTGCTCTTCAATCGTTTTATGAAGCTCTTGCGAATCACTCGACCATAAAGCGTAAAATTCTTTAATCGCGGCAATAATTGGCGACACTAAGTCTGGATAATTCACAAGTCTTGTTCCGCCAGGCAATGTGTTTTCGCCATGATCACGCTTAACGGCTTGTGGGAATATCTGTTCAACATTTTGCGCGATTAAACCGATACGCTGACCTTCCATTTTGTTACGAGTTGGATCTTTCCAAGTAAATGTAACAGCATCAATTTTTAAAATCTTTTCTAAAGGATTTTCAATCGGTTTGATATTTTCTTTTAAACGTCTGTCAGATGACACGTTAAATGCCGAAGCGGCAATCGGACCATACGCGCTACTGCCGTTACCTACTTTTGCGCCACCAGTTCCACTTGACCAGTTTAAATAAACGCTGCGATCAGCTCCCGAACCCCAAGCATCAAGATGGAAGTTACCTGCACCATTGTTTTGGCCGCCGACAATTGAATTGATGTAAGCGTCACCGTTCACATGCAGAGTTCTTTGCGGACTCGTTGTTCCAATACCCACGCTATTTGAAGTGAAGGTCACCATATCAGTGCCCGTGTCCCAATCCCAAAATCTTAATTCATTAAATGCTGCACGCGTAAATGTTGTCTGATCTTCGAATTGAACTCTAGCGCTTGTACCGAATACCGCATTACCACGCACATCTATTTTAGCTGATGGTGCTGCCGTACCAATACCTACATAACCATTCGTGTGAATACGCATTCTTTCATTCGCCGTTTGCGTGAAGATAATTGGCTCGTCACTGTTATCGATGGTACCAATTTCTAACGATGAATTTCCTGCCGAATCAGCAGTCGAATTAAATCTGATAAACGCGCCATCGGTGTTGGCTGTTTTAAATTGAATTTTTTGTGCGGCTCCGCCGTTACCAATATACATATCACCGTTCACATCAAGTCTGTATGCGGTGTTGGGTGTTGTTGTGCCGATACCCACAGTACCAGAAGCGGTAATGCGCATTTTTTCTGTAGGAGAGCCTCCATAACTTGTGAAAAATTGTAAATTCGATGATGCACTCGCGCTTAAGTCAGCTTCTGTTGAAGCTTGAATACGTGATAAGTCTAAAAACGAAGTTCCGTTATGACCACGAAAAGCGACAAACCCCATACGATCGCCAGATAAAAGTGTCGTTGGTAGCGCCTCTGTACCGCGCGCTCTTCTTAACATCACTGTTCCTTCTTGAGTGGCTGAGTAAGAATCGATGTGCACATCATCATCACCGCCGCCAGTACCTACGACATTCAATGCCACACCAGGAGTTATAGTACCAATACCTACATTACCCGCCGGAGTAATGACCATCGACGGATTGATATGACCTGAGCCTGCGCCACTTTGGTTGGCGTTCAAATATAAATACGTTAAGGTACTACTTGCAGCTAGCGCGCCAAAACTACCAAGTTTGGAACCGCCATGACCTAGAGAAAACTCTCTCGCCCAACTTCCAGCATACGAACCCGCAGTGTCTACGAATGTGCCGTAGGTCGGTCCATTATATCCTACTTTAACAGAACCAGTTGTAGATCCTGCACTGATATCTAATTGAGCCGATGGAGCCGTTGTTCCGATACCTACGTTGCCTGTGCTACGTTTAATAAACATGTGTGCGGCAATTCCCGAAGTTCCGTTCCATGGTATTGATGCTTCAGTGCCGCCCCATAAACCTAAACCTTCATCCGCACCGGTAGCTAATCCATCCGGATTCATCATACCAATACCGTAGAAAAATGTTTGTGTACCCGTTGATTCATAGACAGCAATTTTGTGACTGTTACCTGTTGTATCGGTTGCACCAAAACTTAATTTTGAACCTGGACTTGTTGTGCCGATCCCTAAATTTCCAGAGCTGGCTTGCAACGTCATCCAAGTGGTTGCCCCGCTGATTGAAGAAAAACGTAAATCCTTTTTACTATCATTGTTAAAATCCACACCCGATTGAATCCAGTTCGCTAAACTATTCGTTGTAAAACGCATTGAACTTTGATCACCACTTGGAGCAAAACGGAAAGATGAGCTGCTGACTGTATTTTTTCCGATTTCAAGGGTTGCTGCTGGCGTGCTATTACCGATACCTACTTTACCATCACCTTTAATAGCCAGCGCCGTCACTGGGCCACTGGTTCCATGATTCACAAAATAAAAACTGTCATCAGGAGTCGGATTATTACCATCGACATTTTCAAAAATTTTAGCATTATTATCGCCCGTACCATATGGGTTACCGGTTGATTGATCATCATGAGCGAAAATTCTAAAGCTATCAGCTGTTGGGGCTTTAAAATTACTAACTGTATTATTCGTAAATTTTAAAACTCTATTCAAATGCAATTGTTCTTCTGGGTTCGTAATACCAATACCGATATTACCACCATTTGGTGCTAATAGAATTTTACCTTTTGTGGCGTGAGTCGTTGAATCAAGAGTTAATGAACCTGTTGCTGCAACACTTCCCGCGATATACGGAGAAATCATTCCATTTGTCGCTGTGATTGATGCACCTTGGATATTTGATGAGGTAATAATTGTGCCCGAAGCATAAATATTTCCGGCAACACCTACACCGCCATTAACAATTAAGGCACCCGTTTGCGAATTTGTTGATGCCGTCGTGGCTGATACTACGACTGAGCCGGTTGTATTATTTGGTGCAAGTGTAATATTTCCAGAGGAATTTGAAATTGTACTCGTGTTATCAAATGATCCGGCAGCGGAATTTGTGGCCAGCGCACGACGTGTATTCGCACCATCAGTAAAATAAAGTTGTGAACCATCAAATTCAATCGTACCAGATGCCGGTGATGAAAGTAATGTGCCTGAAGTTAGTTTAAGTGGAGCCACCGACGCGGTTCCTGAAGCTAAGTGTAATTTCGCAACTGGGTTCGTCGTACCAATACCCACATTGCCAGCAGAATCAATTTTAAATCTTTCAGTATTAGCTGTAGAAAACGCCAACTGATTCGCTGCCGGACGATACATTCCTGTACCTTCGGCATAAAAGCCGAAACTTGGAGAATTTGCGGTGGCGCCTGCACCCCGGATCATTGGCTTTCCAGTTGCTCCATAATCACTACCCACGATCATTTCGCCTGGACCAAATGTGGTACTTAAACTGCCATTAGCCACCATATAAATGCGATCCAAGAATGTCGGAGCCGTTGAAATACCAGTAGTTGTAGATCCAGCGAACGTAAAGCCAGGGGTTGTTGAGTTTCCAGTTTGGGCCCGCACAAGTCCGGCAACATCGAGTTTAACACCAGGTGTAGTCGTCCCAATACCGACGTTGCCTTGAATGATAGCTCCATCAGTTGGCGGAGTATATGTGCTTACGTAGCCAGATCCTAAAACAAAACCCTGAGTTGTCAATCGAGCTATAGCCGTTCCACTCGGCTGAAAAGTAATTCCTGTGCCTGCTCCCAAAGAGTTCATATAGACATTTCCACTGGTTCCCATGTTCAGTAAATTTCGACCACCACTGTTAATCCAATTATTAGTAGCAACATTAATAGCTCCGCTAACATCTAAAGTATAATTTGGAGTTGTTGTGCCGATACCAACATTGCCGGTGTTGTAATAAATATTACTTCCTGTTGTTGTCCATTGTGTTGCTGAACTTGCTTGGGCCGGAGAAAAACCTAAGGCTGTTGTCACATCAGAAGATGATAACTGTGCCCCACTGACAACCCGGCCTTTGCCATCAACTGTTACTTTCGTGTACTGCGTACCTGATGTTACACCAGTTTGATT
>JAMPXC010000060.1 GCA_023701385.1 Pseudobdellovibrio sp. | reverse complement strand
TGGCCCATCACAGTCCCCGGTTTCACAGCTATAATAATCCTATCATAAGGAGTTTTTTATTATGTTAAAGCCCAGATCTCCGGAACAGCATGAATTTGATCATGTTGTCGATTTTTTGAATCATCAATTAAGAGCCGATTCAACTTGGCCCATTAACAGTGAATATCCGACAGCCTTGACTCCCTCAAATATCCACAACATGAGCATTATTGAAGAGGGTGGATCAATTCTTTCGCACGCTTTGATTAAGCCTATTATAACAAAAACGCCTTATGCTATCTACAAAATAGGCGCTATTGGCTCGGTCGTCACAGATCCGTCGCATCGCCAGCAGGGTTTAAGCACTTTGAATATGCAAAATTGTTTAGCAAAAGCTACGGCGCAAGATTGCGATTTACTCATGCTATGGACAGACAAAACTGAATTTTATCAAAAATTCGGCTTCGAGTTAGCTGGTTTTGAACAAACCTATGTTATTGATAAACCTCTTCCAACCCGCAGCGAAAACATTCGCATTGTTAAAGGCACACAAGTTGATCCACAAGCTCTCTTAAAACTTTACAGCCAGCACAGCGTAGCTTCGGTGCGCACATTAGACGAAGTACAGCAGTATTTAAAAATTCCAAATGCAAATGTTTACACAGCATGGAGTAATACCAATCAACTTTTAGCTTACGCGGTTGATGGTAAAGGCGCTGATTTACAAACATTTATTCACGAATGGGCCGGCCAGATCGATGCTTTATTAGATATCGTAAGCCATGTCGTAAAAACAGAGAATCAGCCTTACCATCTTATGGTTCCACAACACGCGAAAAACTTAAGAAAAGTATTAGATGATTTACAAGTTTTCAGCCACCGTGGTTTCTTAGCCATGATTCGCATTCATAACTTTGAAGCGATCGCCACAAAAGTAAAAAAAGCTTTTCGCGCTGAAGGTTACGATCAAATCGTTTTAGAAAAACAACATGGCCAAATCGTATTTGGTTACGGGCAAGATCTTTACACCTTAGACGAAGAAGCTGACTTAGCAAAAATTTTATTTGGCCCTGCAACAATTGATGAAATGACTTTTATCAAACCTGAAACCCGCAAAGTTTTAGCAGCCATTTTACCACTACCACTTTGGGTGTGGGGTTGGGATTCTATATGAAATTTTCAAAATTAATCATTGTAGCTGCACTAGCTATCGTAGCTTTTACGCAAGCTTCTTGCATGAAGAAGCAAAACTTAGAAGATGCCAATCTTGGCCCAGTTGTTTCAGCCGATGAAGTTGAATCTAAAATGGCTGAAGGTATCGGTGTACTTAATCCAGACGATATCAACCGCAACGAATCAAGCAACTTAATGGCTGTAACAACTTATGAAGATTCACAGTCAGTTAAACTTTTTAGCCAGTCGTTGATTGTAAATTCAATTGTGAGTGACACGACAATGACGCGTATTAATTTAGATTACTCAAAAACGGACTATTTAAATTCAAACCAGTCATTTAATAATTTTGCTTATCCGCTTGAATTTAGCCATTCATCCGATGTTGAATCCCAATCAGTGCCGCGTCAGCAGTTAACGGCAAAAGCCGCTGATAAGGTTCCATTTTTTATGTATCGTGCGTTTATCGCGATGGCGGTGTTTGCCTGCCGCGAAGAGAAAGTGACTTGTCATAATTTGTCAGTGGTTGATAGCCAAATGGGTTTATCTCCAGATTTAGCTGACCCGCGCATTTGCAGCGACAGTCTTCATTGTAAAATTCCAGTGCGTAAAGTCGAATTTGACTTAGTAGATAACAAAGAAATTCAGTCTGATGGCCAACCGGCGCGCACGCATTATACGTTTATGACATCGCCCAATTTGCCTTTCTTTTCAAAGGTGCTTCAGTATTGCGTACGCGGTCTAGTTGATCTGGAAAGTCGCAAAGTATTAGCTGAAGATTGCGTCAGCGTTAATGGATTTTCTGTAGGCGACTAAGCCAATTTAGTTTATATTCTTCTCGAGGTCTTCGCACCTTGAGAGGTTACAATGAGAAAAATCGCTGTCTTGGCTGTGGGATTTGGACCTGGCCAATCTGAAATTACCGAAACAATCAGTCTTTTAATTTCTCTTGCTGAATTTAAAGCGCAATTTAAAATTTTTGCCTTTGACCGCTCAACAGCTTTAAATCACCACGAACTTTATTCTTTAGAAGAACTTAATCCTGACAATTTTGATGCTTTAGTTTTACCGGGTGGAGTTGGCAATGCGACTCATATTTCGACTTGGGCTCAAGACAAAGTGAAAATGACAGTGAATCCAACCGTTGAAAAAATTATTTCTAAATTCTATACCGATTCAAAACCGATCGGTGCAATTTGCATGGCGCCAATTGTTGTGGCGAAAGTTTTGAGCAAACGTAAACCAAATATTACTTTAGGCGAGGATTTTTCTGAAACAGATATCGTTGAAAAATGGAATGTCAGTGTTGAGAAATGTCCATCGACTGATTACATCACTGACCGCGATACAAAAGTAATCACGACTCCGGCCTATATGAATGACGCTACACCATTTGAGGTCTATACCGGCATTCGTGCTTTTACCAAAGAACTTGTCGAGATGGCGTAATTACGAATACACTGATTGTGTATGAAAAAAATCGCAATTATTTTCGGTGGCCATTCTTCAGAACATGAAGTTTCAATTAATTCAGCTCGTAATATTTTTAAAGCGATGGATAAATCTAAATTTACTCCGGTGCTTTTAGGCGTTTCAAAACAAGGAACTTGGTATTCCATCAACGAAAAAGATTTTGAAACTTTAGAATCGATCAATGATAACAAAATGGCGCAAGAACAAACGGTAACGTTAATTCGCGCGCAATCAAAAGTTTACGCTTTAAATTTACAAAGCCAACAGCGCCAAGAGTTAGATTGTGCGTTTGCCATCATTCACGGAACAAACGGCGAAGATGGAACTATGCAAGGCCACTTAAAAATCTTAGGCCTTCCATTCGTGGGCTGCGGTGTTATGTCATCAGCTATTGCGATGGATAAAGAAGTGATGAAGATTGTTATGACAGCGGCCGGAATTCCGAATTCTAAGTGGGCTGTTCTTAAGAGCTATGAAACACCTGACTTTGATAAAATCTCTAAACAACTAGGTTTACCGTTCTTTATTAAACCGGCGAATGCGGGATCTTCTGTAGGTGTTCACAAAATAAAATCAAAAGAAGATTTTGCTGTGAAAATCAAAGATGCTTTTAAATACGATCACAAAGTTTTAGCTGAAGAATTTATCGATGGCCGTGAAGTTGAATGTTCGGTGATGGGTTTAAACCAAAAACCAGAAGCCGCAATGCCTGGTGAATTAGTGGTTAAACACGAATTCTACTCTTACGAGGCAAAA
Source organism: Pseudobdellovibrio sp. (assembly GCA_023701385.1). Lineage (GTDB taxonomy): Bacteria > Bdellovibrionota > Bdellovibrionia > Bdellovibrionales > Bdellovibrionaceae > Pseudobdellovibrio. The sequence goes on along the minus strand of JAMPXC010000060.1, from coordinate 10,829 downwards.
TACTTAGATCCAAATGGTGCTGAGATTGTGATTCCAGCGAAAATTACACCGGAACAAATCGAACAAGTAAGAAGCTTAGCGGTAAAAACATATCAAGCTTTATACTGTGACGGTTTAACACGCGTTGATTTCTTTATGAAAAAAGATGGCTCGTTAATGGTGAATGAAATTAACACGCTGCCAGGGTTTACAAAAATTTCGATGTACCCAATGATGTGGCAAGCCAAAGGTGTGCAGTACAGCGATTTGATTACTAAATTAATTCAATTAGCTTTTGATAAAAATGACTTTGATAACCAATTAAATTTGGACTTTAGATCGTAACCGGAATTGAAAATTATTCCGTCACATTAAAAAGCGAAGGAATAATATATCTCACTCACAGACTAGATGTAGGTCTGTGAACAGAACTTGCAGTGAGATTATATCTGATAGTCGGATTCATAGGATGTGAAGACGGCTCTCGAAAACGACATCGAGAAAACAGCTCAGGAGGAGCCCACATGAGATCGCAAGATTCGGCGAATAGCCATCTAAAATTATCTGATCTACCTCGTTACGAAAAAACTGAAAACACATTCCAGAAGGCGTTTATTGCATTACAATGCAATTGTGTGCTGTGTGCGACGCAATTAGAGCTCAAATTAACATCTGAAGAAAATAGTATCGAAGTCAAAGAAGAGGCTTTCTGCCCGCAATGCAATATTCGCATGCGTTCAAAAAGCCATACGGTTCAGTAGTAATTTTAGTTTACGGACCTAAGCCAATTTCTTGACGTTACTGTAGAAATCGCCAAAAATCTGGCTATTCATATTCCCGAACGATGACTGTTTGACACCTTCCACCACGCTCGTCGAATAAATGCTCCACTGATTTGTAGATACTAGACCAACATCCAAGGCTTGGATGACCTTTTGGTTTTTGCCAGCTTCAGTCCACACTGAAGCTGAATGCCCGTAATAAGAAACATTGCTGTATTTTGGAATATCAAAACCGTATTTCACTGTTGATAAAATAAACGCCGGCCCGTGCACCTGATCTTGTTGCAGCACTGAACAGTTCGACATGTCTTTGGTAAAAAATGGTTTTACATATTTATTTGAAGGCAAAACCCCGTCTGCCGATAAGATTTTAGCCTGATCAGTCTTAGCCTGCATCATCAGTGAAGCAAACTGATCTACCGACTTCATCTTCATCAACGGCGTCCACAGCGAACTATCATGAATACTTTCAGAAGGTTTTAAATTTTGTAGCTTATCAGCTACAAAATCAGTCCATTGTTTTTCATGCTTGTCCAAAATAAATAATCGCGATGAATTCCAGGCTAGTTGCCCCTGCCCTTGTAAGAATGAATTTAGAATTTCACCCATTTCAGCTTCGTTCGGTTCATTTAACGCTGCTGCAGTATTCTTAGAGCCCGAGTGAATTTGTATTTTTTTAAACTGTTGTGTCGTCATTTGCGCTACAGTTTTAATAATTTCACTGGTGTTTTCTAGATTACCCGTTACCAATAAAGCTTTAATTCCCGGATGCGTGATAAAAAGTTTTTTAAACGCCACATCTTGGCTATGTAACATCTGAACTAGACCTGAAGTTAAACCCACCGTACGAAATAGTTCTCCCCAAAGTTTTACAGTCACTGGTGAATAGCTTGAAGCTTTCACAATCACCGAGTTGCCGGCTAAAACAGCGGGTAATACTTTTTCAGCGAAGACACGTGTTGATAAATTCCATGACAGCACAACACCGACCACACCTACAGGCAAAACGCCGTAACCTTCAGGAATGCCTTTTTGTAATTGAGCTTTTTGATCTTTAAGTTTTTCTAAAGCCACTTCGATACTGGCTTTTAATGAAAATTGTAAATTTAAACCCTGATCCCAAGCCTCTGCTTCGGCAAATTGGTTTTTATGGGTTTCTAAATACTGAGAAATTTTATCGACCAACTGAATGCGGTCTTCTAACGATGAATCTTTCCATGTGTTAAACGCGGTGTGAGAGCCTTGAATAGCCTTAACTAAATCCAAAGCTGAACTATTACCGACTTGCACTGATTTATCGTTGAAAGGTCGTTCTTGAGCGAAAGAAGCGTTTTGCGCAGGCTTAGCAAAGTCACCATCGATAAAATTCAAAATATCCATGGCTTCGTTGTACCCTAAAAAAGGAACAGCCGGAAGATCTTATTCGTTCCGGCTGTTTGAATCATAAATTGCTTTTAAGATTCGAAATGACATTTCTTCGGCGGAGGTTCGGCTTTAGAAGCCTAACTCAGCAGCCAAAGGCTACTTTGTGCATACTTTTAGATTTCTCTAAGAAGTAGCCACCTCCGCCTTAGTTATGTCTAGTTGTTTAACCATAAGACCACCTCCTTTCGAACCGTTAGAACGGTTAAGTAAAGAATATCGAAGCTGTGGCGAAATCACAAAATCAAAAAATTTGGGTGTTCCATAACAAGAACTTATAGGCTTTCTGAGACAAAAAGATTTAGAATTTACCGCTACTATCTCGAATTAAAGCGTCACGAAACGCGACTAAACAAACTTTAAAAAATAGATTAAGCGTTCGAAGCCCAACTTCACTCAGAAACATTGCACTTTCTGGGTTAACTCGAAAGGGTACGAACAATCTCGCTTTTTGCATTTTATCTGCCAAAAATCTGCTTTCAGCAGAACCAATTTTTAATTATTTATAATTTAAAGCTTCAACGATCTTCTTTTGGATCGCTTCCATTTGATCAGGAGATAGTTTTTGCGCACGTTTAAAATCTAATTCCGGAATGCTTGAAGCGGGAATCAAATGCATATGATAGTGAGGCACTTCAAAGCCTGCGACCATTACGCCAACACGCGGGCAACCCGTTGCAATTTTGATCGCTTTAGCAATCATCTGCGCATTGTGGCCTACACGGTTATAAATTTCTGGTGGCACATCAAACCAGTGATTCACTTCTTGTTTTGGAATAACTAACACATGACCCGGGTTTACTTGGTCTAAAGCTAAAAATGATAACGTTAAATCATCTTCATGAATTTTGTAGGATGGTAATTCGCCGTTAATAATTTTTGTAAACACTGTAGCCACAATCCAACTCCGTCTCTTCGGCCTCCGCCGACCTAAACTCTTTTATGATATTTTTCTAATAACTGTTCACACGCGATCAGCTTCGCTGACTTGGCATCGTCACGTTGCCTTTTTTTCTTAGCACGCATGGCTTGGTATAAATCTAAAACGGTAAATTGATCTTGTACACGTTTAACAAGCGTAAGCATATCGCCAGGCTTTGCTTTACCTTCCTGAACAACTTCAAAATAAATACCACACCAGTCACGCGATTCGAACTCACGCTGTAAGCGTTTATCGCCTGATGAGTAATTTAATTTGTTGCAAGGGTAACGTGGGCCTGTGGCACGAAGAATCGCTGTACCAACTTGGTACTCATCACCTAAGTAAAAATCTTCTTCACGTAACTTATCAATCGATAAATTTTCGCCTAAGCAACCTAAAGAAAATGGTTTATTTAAGAATTTTTCCCATTCGGGATAACGATCTGCTGAAAGAGCGTAAACTACAGCGTCGAATTCTCCGTGAAATTCGGGATTAGCAAATTCATCCCCTTCAACGCGTAATTTATTGATTGTAAGATCAGGAACAGAGTGACGGACCATCGAAGTAGAAATCGTCACTCCATCAAGAGTATAATTTTTAGGTTTACCTACATTTGTCGAAACAACTTTCATAAATAAACCTCATCAAATCTATCAGAAATTCGATAATTGGTTTTCATCGAGGCGCAAGGAGGAAGGCGTACGTTCACGTACGTCGACGACGCGGCAACGAAGAGGAAAATCAATTAGCGAGTTTCCACCGGTTTCCAAGAAAGACCTTCTTTACCTTGCCATTTGCCACGTGGACGGTAGATACGATTTTTTTCGTACTGTTCATTAGCGTGTGCAATCCAACCAGCGATACGCGAAGTAGCGAAGATCGGCGTAAAGATATCTGTTGGAATACCCATAGCGTGGTACACAGTTGCAGAGTAGAAATCTACGTTCGGCATTAAACCTTTTTCTTTGTACATAGTCTCGTCGATTAAAACAGACATTTCGTATAATTCAGGTTTACCGATTTTTTTAGTTAAGCTTTGAGAGAATTTACGTAAGATCGCTGCACGTGGATCGCCATCTTTGTAAACGCGGTGACCGATACCCATAACTTTTTCTTTAGCCGCTAAAGCATCTTTAACGAATGCTTGGGCTTTTTCCATAGTACCGATTTTAGCTAACATCACCATAACTTGTTCGTTAGCACCACCGTGTAAAGGTCCTTTTAAAGCGCCGATTGCAGAAACGATGGCTGAGTGTATATCAGATAATGAAGAAGCTGTTACGCGAGTTGCGAAAGCAGAGCAGTTTAATTCATGGTCAGCGTGTAAAATTAAACATTTATCCATGATCGAAACTAATTCAGCATCTGGCTCAGTGCCTTTTAACATGTACATGAAATTCCATGCGATTGATTTGCCAGCTTTAGGTTGGATGATTTCACGTTTGTTACGGATCGCTTCGAACGCTGTAACTAACGCACCCATTTTAGCTGTTAAGCGAACCGCTTTACGCGCGTTAGCTTCAACAGACATATCATTAGCATCCACATCGTAGTGAGCTAATAAAGAAACTGCCGTACGTAACCAACCCATTGGGTGAACGTTTGTAGGTAAAGTTTTAAGAACAGAAATGAAGTTCGCATCAAGAGCCATATTTTTATTTAACTCTTCAGAGATTTGCGCTAATTCAGTTTTATTAGGAAGACGACCATTCCATAATAAGTAAACAACTTCTTCAAATGTTGAGTTATTTGCTAAATCGTCGATCGTGTAGCCACGGTAGTTTAAGTTATTTCCAACGATGAATGAAACCGAAGTTGTACAAGCAACAACGCCTTCTAAGCCTTTATCTAAAGCGCCTTCGTAAATAGTAATGTCAGCCATAGTAGCTATCCTTCTGCGTGTCTGCGACACGACCTTTTATGATTTTTGTCGATTAACACTTTAGAAATACCAAAGAAGAAATTACTTGGCTAGTTTTATCACTCTGTCTTTGACTTCGATCACGACGACAGTCTGATCGCGTAGCGGTGTATCGGCGCCGCTCGCAAGCTGGCACTGCAATAAAATTTCATTACGAACGTCATGGACCTGCGACGACCCACCCAGTTTTTGCAAACATTGGCTGATTTGATCGGTCGATAAAACCTCTAAAATCCCGTCGCTCACCAGAACCACTCTAGACTTTGGCTCAAGTTCAACACTGGCTGATTTAAAAACAGGCGATGTTGAAGATCCTAACGCCTGCGACGACGAAGAAATTAACTGTAAGGTTTTATCTGGAGCCTGAATAAAGCCTTTGATTCGGCCTACTGCGCAAAAATTAAGAGTCAAATCACGACGATCGATCACGCCGTAAAAGGCCTGCGTCTCGTCTTTTGTGTTTGCTGTGGTTTTAAGCTCCGCCCCAATATGCTCTAAGACTTTCTCAGGAGATAAGCCCTTTTTAGCTTCCATCAGGTGGCTCACTTTTAAAATCAGCGATAAGAATAACGCCGACATCGCATAGCCTGACGACGATGATAATAACACGCCGAACTTCATTTTGTCTTCGTGTTCAAAAATATCGAAGTAATCCCCGCCGTAACGAGAACCATAGACAAACTTGCGGCTAAATTCAAAACCGGGAATACTTGGAATTTCTGTAGGAGTTAAAACTTTTTGGATTTTTTTAAGAAGGTCCACATCGTTTGAGATCTGAATCATCACGTTGTCTAACTGATGCGAAAATTTCAACAGTTCTTGTTTATACAGCAAGAGCTCTTGATCTTTCATTTGAATAATAGCTTTTAACCGGGCAATTTCGTCAGCAGACATTCCTCTATGTTAAAGAGGATAACGCTGTAGTCAAAAAGGTTTCTTCTTTACGGTGCAGTTCGACCAGGCGCTTAGGTAAAAGGTCTAGATCGGCGTTTTCATAAACACGTTGATTGTTTTTAGTTACAATCACTTGGTCTTTTAGATCTTCTTTAAATGATTTGCTTAATGAAAGCTTTTTAAGAATGCGCGCACTTGAATACTTAATGGCAAACTCTGAAGGTTCAGGATTTTTCTGTGTGTAGAAATGGCCCCATACCGAAAGCACCGTTAATTCTAACCCGTAATAAAGACAAACAGCCAGAATAAACATTTCCAGACGGTTGGCGTACATTGATTGTGCGAAAAAGCCACCTTGCAAAAGTGAACGGTAAATTTCAAATGAAAAATGTACCGCTAAAGCCCAGGTCACAAAACTGATTCCACAAGTGACTAGCCACACACCTTTTGAATAACTTTCTAAAAAACGCACCCAGCGTAAATTCAGCAAAATACGAGCTAAAACAATGCAGGCTAAAAGCATTAAACCTAAAAATAAGTGCATGTCGCCCTGTGAAATTAAAAAACCCACAACACCGATCAGAAGTAATTCTTTACGCGTGAAATAACTAATCACAAACACCACACCCGATAAAACAGCTGCATACAGCCAATCCGTACCAAGCAAAGCGCGCACAACCACATTTTCCATTCCTAACATCGCTGTCAGCGAAAAATGATGACGTAACGGACTGATAATAAAAAATAGAAGAACTAAAACTAATAACCACGCAGCCATGGGCGAAAAGCATAAACGCATTAAAGCTTCTCGGCGTTGCGATTTATCAAAATCTAAGGTCACCAAGGCTTCATGTTGGTTTTTTAAAACAGAAAAACTTTTAAGAGTTAACTTTAATTGTTCAGAGACCATAGATATCATAACGGATAATCTTTCCTTCAATACTGCCAGCAGGCTTTTTAAATGATTCCGCACTCAGTGGGCGTTTGACAACAAAACGTTTAAATAACTTCTTTTCAGTCGCCAAATGAACAATCCGCGAAGCATCTTCGTCAGTGCCGACTAAGTTTTTAAAAAAGACCATCTCTTGTTTTGGCAAAGCTGACTTCTTCTTTTCGGGAAACATCGGATCAAAGTACGCCACATCAAAATCACCAGGATTAACTGACTCTAAAAATTTTAACGAATCTGAAAATATGATTTCAACTTCAGGCAATTGTTCAGAGGCAATTTTTAACGCCATATAAACTAACGGGTTACGTTCAACTGCCGTCACCTTAAAACCCAATTGATGTAAAAACACTGAATCAACACCAAGGCCCGCTGATAAGTCTAATAGCTTAAAACCTTTTGCGCCACTGCCTAAAGCCTTGGCTAAGGGTTCTTTATTCACTGAGCTTTTAACTTTGTTGTAGTTAGTGTTATCACCCAAGAAATCGATTTTAAATTTGCGACCTTCAGGATCAAAAACCGTGGGAATAGCTCCCTCAAATTGAACTTTATAATGTTCTTCAGATTTAAAATTTTCTTGTAAGAAATTTTTCCAGTGACCGTATTTAGCTTCTAATTCGGGATTGGCAAAAATAAATTCGACCATTTAGATAAACCAATCGTTTTTATTTCCTAAATACCAGTAGAACTCAATCACAATGAGGCCACACATCAATAAGAAGTTTCTGTAGCCCACTTTTTTAAGATCGCCTAATTCAGAACCTACCGGTGATTGAATCTCGGTAATTTTCATAAACGTCGGAACCGACCAGAACACTAAAACAATCGTCGTTAAGTAAGACCAAAAGATGCTCGCGTAAAAATAATGATAGGCAATCCAAAGACCGATAAAAGCCGCCCACCAGAAAATTAAAATCTTTTTGGCTTTATCAAAGCCCGCATTGGTCATCGTGTTTTTAATACCCGCTTGCGAACTTGTTAGAATATGGCTGAAGTTATTTAAATGAACTAAAAACTGAATGCCCCAAGCCCATAAAATACCAAACGCTAAACCTTCAGTATCCACACCAGCACCAAGAGCTACTTGGTAACCTGAAACTACTCCTGGACCTGCAAGAATAAAGAAAATTACTTCGCCCCAGTGTTGGTTTTTATAAGAATTTTTTGAAAGCAAACGTCCCGCAATAATTAACACCGCTGATATGGCAATCACGCGCGCTTCTTCAGGCTGACGAAGCATCACTGGAAAAGACAACACCATCGCAATTAAAGTTAAAATCCAACTTATATTCGAAGCTTGGCTTGCGGTAATCCAACCTTCTTTGATCGGCTTAGCGTACTGGCCACGCGGCGGAATATTCACACGGTCATAACCAGAGATATGGTCATTCACATCATTACGAATATTAAAAGCCGCAAATAAAAATAACATCGCTGCACTTGCAATCACGCATGTAAATGGATCACGAAAGCGGTTATCCACAAAGTTTTTCGCCAACACGTAAAACAGCGGAAGTAGAATCAGAAATAAATTTTGAAACTTAATCAGCGCAAAGAACGTGATCGCAGCCGATGGTCTTTTGATATCGCTTTTTTTAACGATTTCAAAAGTCACCGTTTCTTCCGGTGATTCTAAATTTAATGTGGTCATCGGAAGCGCACGTTCCGTCGACGAAAATTTACCCCAAAGATAATTTTGGAAATCTGAATCTTGTTTCTTCAGGGTAATAAACGAACTCACGATGATTTAGGCTTTCTGCGCCAGTACAAAATCTCAGTTAATGGCTTTAATGATTTAATGAGTTCGGGTTTTTGAATTTTCTTTTCTAAATTCACAAGGTGGTGATCGTAAAGCTGAATCATTTTTTCGTTCGTGGCATCGAAGCTTTGAACGAAGCCTTGGAAATCTTTTTCGCCGTTGGCAAAACATTGATAATAATCTTCTAAGCTAGAAGACTTCACCATCTGATCAATCTGCGTGCGACTCATACCACGAGAAACGTAAGCACCGAATGAATTTAAGTAACCCGACTTAAGATCACCTAAGATCGCCTTACCTTCGTCGTTACGAATATTGTAATCTAACAAATCATCACTGCGCTGAAAAAGCTGGCCTAAGATTGTTCCCATTTCATCGAGTGTTCTGTGTAACTCTTCGTCGTTGTTGTTAGCTGCGATAAAAGGAGCCCGTAAACACCATTTGAATAACGAAGCGGTTTTTAAATTATGAATGCGATCAAGCTGTTCTAAAGAAACAAAAAAGTCTCCGACAACAGAATCTTGTAACCACTCACCTTCTAAAAGATCAGAAATAGTTTCAGAAGTGAATTGAACAAGTTTGATATTTCCAAAACCAGAAAGGTTCACCATCACGCGCGCCAGTAAGTAATCACCGGCAAGAACTGCATACTCAGGCGTATACTTGGTCCAAGCGGCCGGTTTACCACGGCGCAACTGTGAGCGGTCGATTAAATCATCGTGTAAAAGTGAAGCGTTGTGGATGAATTCAATCGTTTGGCAAAGAAGCTGTTGAGTTTCAGCAGGTAATCCCAACGGATTGCTGACCATCTGCACAAGTTTTGATCTAAAGCCTTTGCCGCCAGCAAACAAGTCGTCATAAAGCGAGTTCAATTTAGGTAAATAAGCTGGAAAGTCTTTTGGACTGAAAATTTTCAAATTCATATGTTCAAATGAACGGTATAGACATAGACTAGATTCATGTCAATAAAACGCCCCTTTTACGAAGATGGTTTAAAGTTTCAATGTCAGGGATCAGGCAACTGCTGCACTTCGCACGGTGAGTTCGGTTTCGTGTTTCTAACTCTAGAAGATCGTCGTCGATTTGCAAAACATCTGAACATTTCTACCGCAGCTTTTACTCGCCAGTACTGCGATATTAAAGATGGCGTTTGGCACCTTAAAGAAGACCCTAAAAACCCCGATTGCATGTTCCTAAAAAACAAGCGCTGCTCTACGTATGAAGCCCGCCCCACACAATGCCGCACGTGGCCTTTCTGGCCTGAAGTTCTTAATCCGAAGGCATGGAAGAGCGAAGTTGCTTCATTCTGTCCAGGCATCGGTAAAGGGAAATTGTGGTCTAAAGAAGAAATCGAGACCATTGCTGCTGAAGACGCCGAAAACGCTTCACGCTTTGGAACTTAAAAAAGCAGATAACACTAACAACTTTTGCGTCCCTGTTAATCTGAACACACAAGGATTTTAAATCCTCCTGTCCATAGGATGCCATCACCACTAGGCAATGGTCTTGATTACAAATCAAGATCTAAGAACAAACGTGCTACAAGCTAGATCACTAAATACTTCGAATGACTATGATAATTGCTAGAACCATCATAACCAGTCTTAGGACTTCTTTAGAAATTCTAAGTAAGCGCCGATACTTCAAGTAGGTTACTTTTTGCATGGGCGACCTCCTCTCCGGATCTGTTAAATCCGAAAGCTGGATGTCAGATGTCACAAAAAAGCTGCTAGGTTATCCATCTAGTAGCTTTTTCATTTTTAAGACCACAATTTACATTAATTTGTTAATTGAGGCTATTTTTGAACTTTTGTTTTAATAAAGTTGAGAATGTCGTTCTTAGCAGTTTTAAAATCATCAGAAGTCGTTAACATTTCCATTTCGCCGTAATTTGGGTAGTAGGCGAAAGTTTGTTCGTCTTTTTCACAAAGACCTAAACAACCGCTCGTCATTACACGAATTTTTTTGTGGGCATCAAATTCTTTTAAATCAGTGCGCAATTCAGATTTTAATTTTTCGGCGCGCTCAGGCTTTGGATCAGAAAAATCCTTACCGCATTTTGAACAGATAAAAAGGCTGCCTTTAGTAAATTTAGGATTGTAATTTTTTAACATAAAGATCCTTTAGTGAGTCTTTCAATAGAGTGTATTTGATTTTACCTAAATCCGTCACAGGAATTTCATCAACCTCGATATAGCTAT
>JAMPXC010000015.1 GCA_023701385.1 Pseudobdellovibrio sp. | reverse complement strand
GGGATGAAGCCCGTGATACCAGTGGTCGCTAGCACATTTAATAACTGATTGTGAGCGTGTGAGTTAATTTTTTCGGTTGTATAGCCATACTTTGTCCAGACTTCTCGAGTTGTGTGTGAAAGGCTGTTTGAATAGCCAATCCCAAAGATCGGGCTATCTTGAATCATTTTTAAATGAACACTGAATAAGTCCCAGCGTTCGTAGTCTGCCGTCTTAGTTTGCATCGAGTGGTGAACACGATCTCGAAAGCTATCTGAAAAAGAATATAGACTTGAAATTAGCAATAAACCCGCAAAAGAGCTTACCACCAAAAAGCGGCGGTTGTGGAACAACAAAAAGATCATTGTTGTTAGAGTTAAGCTTAACCAAATGCCGCGAGTAAAAGTTAAAAAGATTCCAAGGGCCATCAGGCTTAAGCCAATAACTGATAAAATCTTGTAGCTTTTAGAAAGCTTCTTAAACTGAAAGAATAAAATGATTAAGAAAAACATCAAGATCACGCCGTTGGCGTGTGCGTGATAGGTAGCACTTTCAAGAAGACCCAGTAAGCGAGTGCTGGCTATTGTTCGGCTGCTTGACCAGTCGTAATTCGACATTGTGACGTATAGGCCATAGATGTTGGGTGCAAGGTAGGCAAACCCGAAAAATTTTGCCAGTTTTATGGGGTTTAGCTCGTATCTGCCAAAAGCCCAAACAAACAAATAGAAATTAATTATCCAGTGAAATTTATAAAGACGAAGCCAAGCCTCTAAATCAGTAACATTTAAAACAATAAACCCAGCCACAATAGCTAAGATGTAAAAAATAAATCCGTACTCGAATAGAAATGGCTTTCGTAATGTGAAATTATATTGGTCTTTATGGGTTGTGTAGTCTCTAGCAAAGCACACAAAGATCAGAAAGATCATAAAATCTAAGAGTGACTGTGACACAACAGGTCCAATTACGGCGCCTGCCAAGAGATAACTTAGCATGTAGATTAGTATTTCTTGATCAATATGAAAACTCAAGGCAATTTAAGTATATGGCTCACAATTCAAAAATCCGTAAAGCGATTATCCCTGCAGCAGGATTGGGCACACGTTTTTTTCCTGCAACAAAGACAGTTCCTAAAGAGATGCTTCCTATCGTTGATAGGCCGGCGATTTTATATGTTATCGAAGAAGCTGTGCAGGCCGGAGTGACTGATATCGTATTAATTCAAGGCCGCGGTAAAACAGCTATCGAAGATTTTTTTGATGTGAGCTACGAGCTTGAAGATAAATTAATCAAAGATGGCAAAGAAGATATCTTGAAACAGATTCAATTTATCCGAAATAGCACCAATATTATTTCTATTCGCCAGAAAGCTGCGCTTGGTTTAGGTCATGCGGTGAAATGTGCTGAAAGCATCATCGGCGATGAAGCTTTTGCTGTTTTATTAGGTGATGAGATTACGATTTCGACTGATCAAAAACATAATGTTACTTATAATTTAATTAAGAATTGCGAAGAAAAACAAAACAGTGGTGTTTGGGTATTGCCCGTAGAGCCTTCCGAAACTCACAAATACGGCATCGTCGACCTGTCATCAAAACACAAAGATTCGTCTCATAAAGATTTATTGTCAGGTTTAAGGGTCCACGGTGTTGTTGAAAAGCCTAAATCTGATGTAGCGCCTTCACATTGGGCATTGCCAGGCCGCTATGTATTTCAGGCAGAAATTATGCGGTACTTAAATGAAATTCAACCCGGTTATAACGGCGAATGGCAGCTTTCGGATGCAATGAATTTAATGGCCAAAAAATCTGATTTAATGGCTTACAGCCTTGAGTCACGCCGTTTTGATACAGGCGATAAATTAGGATTCTTGCAGGCAAATATTGAACTTGCATTAGAGCGCCCTGAACTTAGAGACGGATTGCTAAAATTTATTAAAGGAAAACTATAATGATCTCACTTAAAGATTTATTAAAAAAAGAAGCGAACGAAGCTTTGCAAAATATTCAGGCGATTTTAGATAATCAAAAATTGTTTCAGAACTTCGAAGACGCAGCGAAAATGATCGCTCAAAGTTTAAAAGCGGGTGGCACATTATATGTAGCCGGTAACGGTGGATCTGCAGCAGATGCTCAGCACTTAGTGGCTGAATTGGTTGTTAAGCTGAATAAAAACCGTGATCCTTTGCGTGCAGTGGCTTTAACAGTTGATACTTCAATTATTACAGCGGCAGGTAATGATTTTAGTTACGATGATATTTTCTCTCGCCAAGTTGAGGCTTTAGTGAGACCGAATGATGTGTTTTTAGGAATCACAACATCGGGTAATTCAAAAAATATTCTCAATTGCTTTTCGATCTGTAAAAAAATTGGTGCAAAATCAATTTGCCTAACTGGTAAAGATGGTGGTCGTGCTGTTAAAGAAGAAATGGCTGATTTAAATATTGTGATGAATGGCCCGAATACAGCCCGTATTCAAGAAGGGCACGCGATTTTATATCACACTCTTTGTTACGCCCTCGAAGTGATGTTAGTTGAAGATGGGACGATAAGGTACCGCTGATACCACGCAAAGCTTTTTCTTCATGCTGTTTTGAGCATAGGGTAGATCTTCACTAAGAGAATTAGTTTAGAATAATAATTTAATATTCTTAGGCAGATAATTATATCTGCCTATACGGTCGCAGTTTAAAATTAGAAAAACAGCTATAATTGACCTTTTAAAATTTTTAGGCTGATTTCCTTACCAAGAGCAACACCTGGCTGATCAAAGGCATTGATATTGTTGTATTCGCCAAGGGTAGCTACAACTAGTTGAAAGAACATAAATAAATACCCTAGTGAGTAGTCTTTATCTGTATCATCAACATTGAATAACTCACAGGAAACATTGTTTTGTTTTAATGCTTCATAAGTAGCTTTTGATTGCGAAGTTATAAGATCACCGTAAGGTCTGCCCTGCATGAAGTCGATCTCTTTAAATAGAATATTTTTTACCGAATAAGCTGATGTCTGAACTGATTTAAAATCAAATATACACACGAACTTATCTTTCGGACCGTGTGCAACCTGCTGTAAAATTGAGTGTTGGTCGCTTGAGCCAATCGCAATTACCGGCGTACTAAATTTAGCAGCAGCCTTCCCATCGCGATCGTTTTTCTTACCGAGTGATTCGGCCCATAGTTGTTGAATCCAGCAACCAAACCAGCGGTAGTTCGAGTTATAAAACCAGAATAAAGAAATATTTTCCTCTCTGGCGAATGATTTTTGAAATAAACCACAAAACTGTGCGATTAATGATTTATCGCTCAAAGCAAGAGAAGCGCCTTTGCGAAGCTGTGAAAGGTTAACACCGCAAAGACCAGCAATCACGAGACCTACCGGAGTTAATACAGAAAAACGTCCGCCAATTTTTAATGGAATTTCTAAAAGAGGACGTTGATGTTTTCTTGCAAAATCAGATAACGGGTTGCTTGTAGTTTCGCTGATAAAGAAACTTTGCTGGATCAAACTTTTTTCAAATTGTGCTTGTGCTAAATCTTCAAGCTGAGAGTAGTTCCATAAGATTTCAATAGTAGATCCGCTTTTTGAAATAATAATAAAAGCTGTGGAGTTGATATGTTTAGAAACTTTACTCCAGATGACTGAAAATTCGAAAGAATCTACGTTGTCCATAAAATAAAGATTATCGGTCACGGCCATTTCTGCGATCGCACGGGCACCCATAGAGCTGCCGCCAACGCCTATAACAACAAAGTGTGTGTAGTTCTTTTTTAAGAACTGGCTGAGCTCTTCAGATTGTGTAAAAAATCGATCTTCTTCTGTTACTTTATGAAAGGTCGACGGAGAGTTTTCCGAGAGGACAGCTTCTAAGGGCTTTTGAAATAAAGAGATATCAGACTCTGCTAATGATCTGGCCGGGTGTAAAATCATTCAAATAAGCTATTGTAGCTTTGTTTGTTAGGCAATCACAAAAGTAGAATTTCAAGCCTCTCAATGGTGCAGCCATCGCCGAATGGATTATTGTCTTTTGGTATGAGATTGTAACTCGTAAAAACGATGAATGGCTCATTTACTAAGCTGGCAAACCTGCTATGCGATGATGAAACAACTCTTGTTCGTTAAATTGACAAATAAATTTAGCATTATTTAAATGCGGTGGAAATAGTAGTATTTGCATGGATGTAAAGGCCAAAATAGGTGTTAAGAATTGATTGCCAGGTCCATTGATTTAATTTTAATGATAATCAAATCAATGGCTTTTACGCTGAAATGAAATAGTGTGAGCATTGAAGAGATAATAACAATTTCACCTAAAATCGTCGCGGCAAACCATGATTCGATGTACATGGCCCATAATGCGATTTGCATCGCAAATACAAAATAACAAACAAATTTGCCTGACATCGCCTTAATCCAAAGTAAATTCATTAAGCCAATAATTAGACCGAATATAATTGAAGCACTTAATAGTCCGGTAAATCCATAATTCCAGTACGATTCGGCATTAAATGTTGGAGCGACGCTACTTCTAATGTCGTCGATATTTGTATCGGTCACGTTGTACATTAAAGCGTAAAGAGCCTGTCCGTAGCGGGAAACGTTTGGCTTTTTACTCCATAAGAATCTAGGAATAAAAACTTCCCAAAAAGTTGATAGAGATTTTCCGGCTACACCGGACTCATATTCTTTAGTTAGAAACCCCTGAACCGTAGCAGTATCAAATCTTAACGCTAAGCCTTTTAGTCTTTCGATCAAACCGAATTTGATTACCGAGGCTGTTGTTAATTCGCCCGAGCTTCCACTATCCATTCCGTTGGTTCCTCTTAAGCGGTGAACAACGCTTTTTGGATAGTGGTCGCAATTTTTTTTAAATGAATGACATTGAATTGTTTTTTTAACGATAACCAAGCGTTCAATGCTTGTATTAGTTTTAAAATTGTAATTCATGCTTCGGCGTGAAAGGGTAACAATGGGGTTAAAAAAATAAAGGAGTGCAAAAATAACAGTTGATGAAATAACTTTTAATTTGAATGAGCTGTATCTGCACCATAGGCCCGCCGTGAAACATAACGGACCGACTAGAATTTCGTATTTAGAGAGTAGTAAAACTCCGAGTGTAAAGTATGCCAATAGGAACGATAAAACTAATAGACGGTTGAACTTTTTGAGGTCGATCCATAATAGACCTGCTAGAAATGCCGTCGAAATAAGTAGTTTTGACGATTTTTGAATTACGCCAGCAATCACAAGGCTGTTGTCGACACCCATGTTGTAGAATCTAAACAAAAGACCAAACAACATCATTGGAAGTAAAAGGTTTAATATTTTTTCTAAAACAGCTTTATTGTCGATCCAAATATTAGCGTTCTTAAGATCGACTTTTGTAAATGAAAACAAACTTGCAATAATTACTACAATAAAAACTGTCGAAGAATTAATGATGTTGTTTTTTAACATATAGCCAAACGAGTTGCCGAATAAAGTGTGTGCGTACGGATCAACGTGTAGGTTGCCGACAAAGTTTCCGAACCCGAAGAAAATTCCAGAGCCTAATGTGAACCAAGTAATTGGAGCTAAAACACCTCCGGCGCGAACAAGAAATAGAAAGCTGGCGATACTACCCAGTAAAAACACGGTTGAAACTGAAGTAATGACAGTCACAGAACCAGAGTCGATTAGGTAAACAAATAGTGAAAAAAAAAGATAAATTACGGCGTTGGCACAGGTAAATATAAGAGCTTTGTTCCAAGCTGAACCTATAATGTTCTCTAAATTATACTTTTTTAAATAC
Organism: Pseudobdellovibrio sp.; assembly: GCA_023701385.1. Taxonomy (GTDB): domain Bacteria; phylum Bdellovibrionota; class Bdellovibrionia; order Bdellovibrionales; family Bdellovibrionaceae; genus Pseudobdellovibrio. Next base: position 57,088 of record JAMPXC010000015.1, on the reverse strand, counting down.
TCAGTCATACCGTTGGTTCCCAAACGATGCTCGAAAGAGATATATAATTTCCTTTTAAATTAGGTTTGGCAAGATTTCTAAACGCTATTAAGTTTTTCCTAGAATTTCTGCCCCAAAAAGGATTGCGGTGCCTAAAAAATAAGCTTTCAATAGTTGCTTAACCAATCCACCATTTTACGAACACCTATTTCTAAAGGAATTTTTGGTTCCCAAGGGGCTAAAAGGGTTTTAGCTTTCGTTAAGTCTGGGCGGCGACGTTTTGGATCGTCACTAGGCAAGGGCTCAAACTTGATTAGGCTGGATGTCTTTGTGATTTTTTGCACAATTTCGGCCAACTCTTTGATTGTAAATTCTTTATCATTGCCGACGTTAATGGGTACACTGATGTAGCTTTCAGCATATTTTGCAATGCCTGCAATTGTGTCGTCGACAAAACAGAAACTTCTAGTTTGTGTGCCATCGCCGTAGATGGTTAAAGAGTCTTTAGCTAATGCTTGCTTGATAAAATTAATTACAACGCGGCCGTCATCGGGATTCATGCGCGGACCGTATGAATTGAAAAAGCGAATTAAGCCGTGTTGGGTGTTGTGGCGTTTGTTGTGAGAGAAGATAAGAGCTTCACCAAAGCGCTTTGCTTCGTCGTAGCAGCTGCGCTCGCCAAAACTATTCACGTTGCCCCAGTATGATTCTGGCTGCGGGGAAATCGAAGGATCGCCGTACACTTCGCTTGTTGAAGCAAAGATCGTTCGGGCTTTGTAAAGATCAGCAAATTTCAAGGCCTGTTCCAGACCTATTGAGTTTACCCAAAGCGTTTCAATAGCTAAGCGTTGATACAAAGGTGGTGAGGCCGGAGACGCAAAGTGAAAAATGTATTTGAGGTTTTGTACTTTGTTTTTTAAGAAGGTCCAGTCTTGGCAGGCGTCAAACTCATGAAATTCAAAATCTTTTTTTAACGAGTTTAAGTGTGTGATGTTGCTTTTAAGACCCGTTGAGAAATTATCTAAACCGAAGACTTTGTATCCTGCATTTAGATAGTATTCGCAAAGATGTGATCCTAAAAAGCCAGCTGCGCCTGTTACAATAACTGAATTCATAATTATCTTCCGATAGAGATGTATTCAAACCCATCGTTGGCGATGTGTTGAGGGTTGTAGATATTGCGTCCATCAAAGATTAATGGCGTTTGCATTAATTTTTTCATTAGTTGGAAATCAGGTTCACGGAATGACATCCATTCTGTCGGGATCACTAAAGCCGAAGCTTGATTTAAAACTTTGTATTGGTCGTCCATAAACACGAGACGTGAATGATTGTTGAAGTGAGCCTGCGCATTTTTAGAGGCTACCGGATCAAAAACCTGAACTGTGTAATTTAAATCTAAAAAGTGCTGGATAATATCTAAAGCCGGAGCTTCGCGGATATCATCAGTTCCGGGTTTGAAAGCAACGCCCCAGACCGCTATCGTTTTATTTAAGTTTGAACTTAAACGTGTTGCGATTTTTTTAATAAAACGTTCACGTTGAACTTGGTTTGCCGCCTCAACGGCCTTTAAAATCTCAAGTTGTTCGTCGTTTTCTTTTCCGATTTGAATTAAGGCGCTGACGTCTTTAGGAAAACAGCTTCCGCCGTAACCTACGCCGGCATTGATGAAATGAGGTCCAATGCGGTGGTCTGAGCCAATTCCTTTTTTAATAGCTTCGATATCGGCACCTAACTTTTCACACAGACGAGAGTACTCATTCATGATAGAGATTTTTGCTGCTAGCATTGCGTTAGCTGCGTATTTAGTCATTTCTGAAGATGCTGGATCCATAGTGATAAGTTGGCTGCCATTTTCTAAAAACGGTGTGTAAAGCTTCTGTAATAAGCTTTGAGCTTGTTGTGACTCAGTTCCAATAACAACGCGGTTTGGTTTTAAACAATCATCAATCGCGCAGCCTTCGCGTAAAAATTCGGGATTAGAGGCGACGTCGAAAGTTACGGCTGAATTTCTTTTTTGTAAGCAATTCGTAATGATTGTTTTAACTTTGCGGAAAGTACCGACAGGAACTGTAGATTTGTTAACGATAACTTTATAGTTGTTGATTTTTTCGCCAATTGTTTGGGCTACTTTTTCTACGTATTGTAAATCGGCAGAACCATCGGCTTTTGGTGGAGTGCCTACGGCGATGAAGACGATATCCGCTGATTCTAAGCTTTGATCAGGTTGTGTTGTAAAAAACAAACGCTGTGCCTTAATGTTGTTCGCTAATAGATTATCCAGGCCCGGTTCATAGATCGGTGAAATGCCTTTTTGCAGATCAGAAATTTTATTTGCATCTACGTCAATGCACGTCACGGAATTGCCCATTTCAGCAAAACATACACCGGTCACTAAGCCTACATATCCAGTTCCAAATACAGCGATTTTCAAAGAGAACTCCTCTAAAGAAATGATTAGTGCTAAGAATAATATGCATTAGAAATCAGAGTGTCTAGACACGAATTTTACAGAGTGATTTTGGCGCAAGCTGTCGAGCTTAAAGAGGGGGCTTGAAAATCACAACTCGAAGGTCAACAATTTAAATTCATAAAAACCAACAGGAAATATACACGAATGAAACGCGCACTTATCACAGGAATTACAGGTCAGGACGGTTCGTACTTAGCTGAGCTTTTACTTTCAAAAGGTTATAAAGTTTATGGGCTTACTCGCCGTGCGAGTACACAAATCACTGGACGTATCGATCATATCCTTTCTCACGTTGAATTATTACCGGGTGATTTGCTGGACCAGTCATCTTTAGTTGAGGCCGTAGAAGCTTCAAAGCCCGACGAAGTTTACAATTTAGCTGCACAGAGTTTCGTGCAAACTTCCTGGAATCAACCCGTCCTGACTGCAGAATTTACTGCAGTAGGTGTTACAAAAATGTTAGAAGCTTGCCGTAAAGCAGCTCCTAAGGCGCGCTTTTACCAGGCTTCTTCTTCGGAGATGTTCGGTAAAGTGCAAGCCGTTCCGCAAATTGAGTCGACGCCATTTTACCCACGTTCACCATACGGAGTTGCAAAACTTTACGGTCACTGGATAACAGTAAATTATCGTGAGTCGTACAATATGCATGCAAGCTCTGGTATTTTGTTTAATCACGAATCTCCGCGCCGTGGAGTTGAATTTGTTACTCGTAAAATCACTCATAATGTTGCTTTAATTAAGCACGGTTTAGCGACTGAATTACGTCTTGGTAATTTGGATGCCCGCAGAGATTGGGGGTTCGCCGGGGATTACGTTGAGGCTATGTGGTTGATGTTACAGCAGGATAAACCAGATGATTATGTAATCGGTACAAACGAGACATACTCTGTGAAAGAATTTGTTGAATTAGCTTTCGAACGTGCAGATCTTGACTGGAAAAAGTACGTTAAACTTGATGAACGTTTTATGCGTCCTGCAGAGGTAGATTTACTTATCGGTAACCCTGAAAAAGCCAAAAAAGTTTTAGGTTGGACTCCGAAAACTAGTTTCAAACAATTAGTTAATATGATGGTTGATTCTGACCTTAAACTTGTTCAAGAGAGCAAGTAGGTTTTAGTTATGAAGGTCGTCGTCTCTGGTGCAAAAGGATTTGTAGGAAACAATTTGCTGTGCGCTTTAAACAGCGACTATGATTTTGTGAGTCTCGAGATTGACGATTTTTCAAAACCAGGTGTGGTCGAGTCGGCAATGCAAAACGCTGATGTTTTGATTCATTTAGCAGGATTAAGTTCGATCGCTGAGTGCGAAAAAGATATCTACAATGCTTACCGTGTAAATGTGGCTCTGACAGGTTATCTTGTCGATGTATTCTATAAGAATAATTCCAAAGGGAGAGTAATTTTTGCAAGCACTGGCCAGGTTTACGACAGTAAGGCAAGTCTTCCGTTAACTGAAAGATCTGCAACAAACCCAACCAGCACTTACGCACGAACCAAGCTTGCCGCTGAGAGTGTCGTTCAGGAGTTAGCGTCGGTTTACAATGCTTCTTCGACAATTTTAAGATTTTTTAATATCGCTCATAAATCGCAACGCCCGGCTTTCTTTTTATCTTCGGTGTATGAGCAGATTCAGAGTTCAAAAGATAAAAAGGTGATTATCAACGTAGGCAATATCGATCTTGAAAGAGACTTTTCGTCAATTCAGGATATTATTCGCGTTTTTAATTATTGTTTAAAAAATATTTCACCTGAGAAAAATGAGATTATTAATGTGAGTTCAGGTGTACCTAAAACCCTTCGTCATATCGTTATGGCCATGGCTCAGAAATTGAATAAAGAAGCTGTGATCAATATTGATCCGGCCCGCGTTCGTGACGGCGAAGCTAAAAGTCATTATGGCACATCGAAATTCTCTTCAACTCTGTCTGTGATGAAAGACGGGCAGTCTGTCGAATCATTTGTTGAAGCCTTTTTAAGTGCCCAACTAAATTAGTAGAGTTATTGCTTTCTGCTGACCATGTTTTTTACGTAAGCCGTATTACGTTCGAAAATCCACCACATACCGTAACACACAATCAAGATCACAGTTAAAAAAGCTGAGTATGTTAAATAACCCTGTAAATTCGGTTGCAACGGCGTTTTGCCGACGAATTTTGTCGCCAGAAGAACTATCAGCGGAAAGTGAAATAGATAAAGAGTAAATGAAATGTTCGATAAAAAATTGATGATCTTCGTAATCAGCTGGATTTTATGAATCAGTGTATATGTACTGTTTAGGTTTGTAATAAGAAAAAATGCAAAAGTTGATGTTAAATATAAATCCTGAAGGTGTGGATTTAAGTCTTTCACGGGGGCTACTTTTAGAGATAGTAATGATGCTATAAAGATCACAAAGCTTACAAGCTTCAGAAATGTTGGAAATTGGCGTTTTCGAAATAAAACGATAATCGCCCCCACAATCCAGATTAGAAAGCCAACTTTTGTTTCAAAAGGCATTAAAACCAGTATTAGGCCGGCGATTGCAAGTAATGCTACATGGGCTGCAGAGTGTGTCTCGGTTTTAATTTTTTTAAGTAAAGCTAGTAGAGGAATCAAAAGTAAGGGAAACGCTACGTAATACCAGAACTCGTAACTAAGGCTCCAAAGTGGACTATTTGTTCCAAAAGTGCTGACAAAAATATTTTGTAAGAAAAAAAAGTTGCCGATAAACGTTAACAGAGAGCTTGAATAATTTTCTACAGTAGGTCCTGAACTCCACTGCACGTAGTATCGGCCTAAGGCTTCAGGGTGATTTGAACTTAAGAAGTAATCAACAATGGCCGTAAGAAGTAAAGCCGGAACTAATACTGTGTAAAGCCGGGTCAGGCGATTGATGCTGTAAGATCCGGTTTTAAAATTGTCTTTATTTTTAATAATCGCCCCGCCGATTAAAAATCCCGAAATGACAAAGAAAATGATTACGGACTGATGGCCAAGACTTGTTGCGAAGTAAAACAAGCGATCGAATATATTAGAGCTAGTTAAACTGCCATAGCTGGTAAATAACGCCGACCTTAAATGGTTAGCGCAGACAAGCAGGGCGCTGATGCCACGTAAAATATCGAATACAAAGTAGTGGTTATTGTTAGCTTGTTTTGTCATAGATGCGGTTTAATAAATTTTCGTAAGCACGTGGGTATTTTCTGATTTTAACGAGATAGAAAAAGGATAAAATTTCAATAGCCAGAATAATAAAAGCTACAAATGGAATTAACGTTGTTAAGTAAAGAGTTAAGCCTGCAGCTTGAAGAATCAAAAGGTAGTGGGCCATATGAAACCATTTGTGCTTTTTTAAATTATTATAAATAACTAAAGTCATCGGAAGGGATTGGCCGATAATTAAACCTGCTATACCGGCGTTTAACCCGTAAAATTTAACGCCGATCCCGAATAAGATAAGTGCTACAAAATTAACAACCAGCTGTTTTTTTGAAAAGTCGGTGTGTTGGTTTGTCGCCATAAGCATATAGCTGCCGAAAGTCCAAACAGAGTTAAGAACAACAAGTAAACTGATTAAAAACATCGTCATCGGAAAGTATTCAACTTTACCGCGCATCCAAATGCTAAATAAATATTCACCCCAGTGATTTAAAAAGCAAAAATACGTAAGCCCAGCGATAAACAGTAAATTTGCAATATGAGCGTAGATATCAAAAAGTTTACGGCTTTCTTTTTGCGCATGTAAGCGGGTGAGCTCAGGCCATGCTGAATGTGATAAGACCCCGATAAACTGAGAAAACATATTCGCAACGGTTCTCAGTGAGTTAAATACCACAACTTCGGCTGGCCCGAGTACACGAGCTGTGATTAATGTGCAACCCTGAATAATTAACGATGTCGAAACCTGAATAATAAAAAAGTGCAGGCTTGGTTTGATCGAAATTCTGATAATGTCGAAAGAAAAATGTTTTGCCGATAAAAATTTAAAACTCTCGGGCATGAGGCGTTTAATGTGAAACGCCGAAATAAACATAACGATAATCAGCGGAATGATTTCAATGGCAGCCAACACAAACATTGAGCCCTTCATCATTAAAGCCGTAACACTTAACACAAGCTGGATGAGTAATGTTAAATTGACGTACATTACGCTAGTTGCTTGTTTTTCTACGATTCTGAAGATTCCTAAAATAATTCCGTAGGGTAATGAGAGGACGATTTTTACGGCAACAATCAGGATAATTAAATTGCCGATATTATCGCCGATAGCCTGGTAGTGGAACCAATCACCGAAAGGAAGTGCGAATAGAAGAATTCCGAAAAGAAAGGTAAATGAAACGGCGATACTGAAGAAGAAAACCAGACCAGAGGTTAAAGTAGACTGAAAGTCATCGAACCTTTTTTGTGTCCAGGCAATATTCATGCTGTTTTGATAATAAAGTTGGCCGCCAAGGTCAGTGAGTGAGATCCATGAACTTAACGAGGTTAAGGTTAGCCAGTAGCCGTAATTTTCTAAACCCCACGTAGAAATAAATAGCGGAACCAATAAAAGGCGAATGGCAAAATTTAATATTTGCCCCAGAGTTTCCGCACCGACGGCGCGCCAAATTCTTTGCCAGGTTAGATTAGCCATTCTTCTCCAAAGAGTTGATAAAATTACTTAGACGGTTACCGTATAATTCCCAAGAACATGATTCAGAAATCGTCTTAAGAGCTTTAGCTGACATGTCTTTTAGTTTTTCAGGATTTGCCGCTAAAAATTGAAGCTGTTTGGCAATGCTTTCAGGCGAACGAATCGGTACGATGAAACCATTTTCGCCGTGCTGGATTAAATCTTTTGATCCGACATGTTCGGTTACGATTGCTGGAATTCCACAGGCCATCGATTGAATGACTACAAGAGCAAATCCATCGGCAATTGAAGCTAAACAAGACACACTGGCTTGTGCAAAGTGTTTGTAAAGTTCATTTTGCGGAACGGCTGGATGAAATTTGATGTTATTTGTTCTCATCTGGTCGATCTTCTCTTTTAAGCCAAACGACTCAAGGCCCGGGCCGATAAACACTAATTCTGAATTAGGAATATTTGCTATCTTAAAAGCTTCGATTAAGGTTAATACACCTTTTCCCAGAGTCACGTTACCAACCTGCACTACACGAAACACATTGTCAGTTTTAGGGGCTGGTTTAAAGGCCGATACGTCAACGCCGTATGGGTTAATAAAGATTTTACTTTCAGGAATACCTTGTTTTACCAAACTGGCTTTGGCTGAACTAGACGGAAGAAAAATATAATCTGCCGTTGCAAATTCTTTATCTTCTTTTTCGATAACCCAGTCAGGAGTTGTGGTTTTCGGATGCGGTAAGCCCCACAGTTCAGCTTCTTCACGTAACACGATACGTTCTTGTGATTGATGGATGCTCGCATGGTCAACAGCGCATTTAATGCCGCGTTTTTTGCAGTACTCTAATGCTTCTAATGAAAATGAAGACATCCCGATAAAAAACTCAGTGTCTTTAGGAATGTAGCAATGCAACCTTTTTGAAAATGAATTGTGGATAAATCGATCAACGTAAAAAATTATAGTTTGGCTACAGTATTTACGGAGGCGGGTAAATCCGTGATTAAAAATTCCGGTGAATAATAATGGTTCGACTTTTTCACCGGGAACATTAAAACGTTCAGGATAACTTCTCGGGTAATCAGTGATCAGCTTATGTAAAAGGCCGTGCTTATTCAACTCGCGCGCTTGGTCAAAAATATAAAAGCGGCTACGGCAAGACGTAACAACTTTAGTGATCTTATTTTTTAGCATAGATGATCGTCATTCCAGAGGTAATTAAATCGATTTTGTTATAGGACTTTAACTTTTCAGTTAACGGTTGGTGATTAAGACACTCTACGGCGCGTGGATCTATGATAGAGGCTACAAAATAACGTTTGAAAGGTTGTTGTTCGATTTTTTCTAAATACTCACGAGGTTTCAAGTGGCTGAATAAATCGTGGGTAATCCAGGTGCGGCCATCATCCTCATTGTGATGGTACGAGCCATACTGCTCAAGGTAGGCTTCGTATTCAGCCTTATTCATAATTAAGTGATTGTAACCTGAGTAGACATTGTCATACCCAGAGACGTGATCTCCACCCCAGCTGTACCATAAAGGTCCGTAAGTAGAATATAAAACCCCGCCGGTTTTCAAGATACGGTGAAATTCTTTTAATACCTCAGGCATATTTTTAATATGCTCTAAAACGGCGTCAGAACTGATAATGTCAATTGATGCATCTGGAATTTCAGCAATTTTTTCTAAGAACGACTGGATAAATTCAACCTGCACATTTGGATATTCTTTTGAAAAAGTGTCTTTCAGGATATTCCAGGCGCGGTCGTATCTGAATAAGTCGACACCGACCACTTTTTTTGGTTCATAGGGAAGCCATGAAGCGACGTCACGGCCAGAGCCGCAACCAGCAACGAGGACGACCGAACCTTTTACTTTTTTAAAACAATTTAGGCGGCGGCGTTGGCGGTCGTAGTCGTTGCCTCGTTGGCCCCATAAAATTAAGTCATTTTTATAACCGAAGTCGTATTTGTGTTTTAAATAAAGTGACGACATTGCGTAGTTGTAGACTGGATAGAAATAACTGCGAATTAATTTTTTAGCCAGGTAGAAATTTTCTTTGGCAGGTAAAGCATAGTTCGGTGATGTATGATCACCTTGAGGTAAATTACTCATTACGTAAACGCCTTTTTAAGTACGGTCATTAAACCGTCAATGTTTTCTTTAAAGCCCCAGTGATTAATGATTTCTAAGCTTTGTTTTCCCATAGCTTCATAATTATGGTTTTTTAAACATTTTTCCATCGCTTCAGTGAGAGCTTGCTCATTCTGTGCCGGAATTACTAAACCGTTGACATCGTTTTTAACTAAGTCACGACCACTGCCCACACGGTCAGTAGTGATAATCGCACAACCTAAATTCATGGCTTCATTGACAACTAAGCCCCATGTTTCGTTAATCGCGGGAAGTACGAAAATGTCGCTGATTTTATATAGTTGGGTTAATTCTTTTTGGTTTCTGAAGCCAAGAAGTTTAACTCTATCTAAATTCTTTTCAGCTACAGTTTTTTTAAGCTCAGGCATTAATTCACCGTCACCTACGATGAGTAGGTAAGGTTTCTCACCCTTAATATTAGCGTAAGCATTTACTAAAAGATCGGCGTATTTACGTTTAATCAATTTGCCGGAGTAGATTAAAACAGGAGTTGTTGTGTCTAAGTTGTACTTTTTTTTGGTTTCGTTGATGTCAACATTGGCTGAGTTGTTCTGGAAAAAATAATTATCTACACAGTAAGGCATGCTTCCGATTTTTTCAGCCGGAACGCCGCGCTTTAAGTAGAATTCACGATTGTTTGAACCGATAGCCATAAAGTGATCTGTGACAGAAAATAGAATCTTGATCACTAACTCGCGGATCATACGCTTTAAGCCAGTTGAGGCATCGACATAGTCGGTAGCTTCGCAACGAAGTAGAACTTTAAGCCCCTTCATTTTTGCGATAATGGCCGCTTTTACCATGTAAAGATTTTGCCATCCCTGGATTAATACAGCATCGAAATTATCTTTGTTCAGCTTTTCAGAAAGGTTTGTTACGCGGGGATTCAAAAATGAAACAGCAGTTGTTTTATCGCCGTTACCTTTTAAAAATTCATACTTATAACCATTTAATAGTGGCGTATCCCACTGAATCTTTTTTCCGAACTCAGGATCAATAAACTCGCGAGAAGAGAAATCACTAAAGAACAAGGCTTTTAGATCAATCTCTGGATTTTCCGCGATAAGTTTTAAAAGGGGGGCTTGGTACTGGATGGGATGAGTTGAAAGCCACGCAAGTCTAATTTTTTTCATATTCTTTCACGATCTCTTTGATTAAATTTCCGATTTTATTGGTATCTGCTTGCTGGCAAGCAGTTTCGATTTTGTCTAATGCTGAATAAAGTTCATTTTTTGGTAAAAACGGTTCCTGAGCTTTAAAAATTTGCGCATGATTTGTTTTAATCGCATTGGCGTCAATTAACAACTCTTCATAAAGTTTTTCACCCGGGCGAAGACCAGAAAAATTAATCTCGATCTCGCCTTGTGGGTTGGAGTCATCTTTAACTGTATAACCGCTAAGGTTAATCATCTTCTTAGCCAGTTCGACAATTTTAACCGGTTTACCCATGTCTAAAATAAAAACTTCACCGCCGGTGGCGTAAGCGCCAGCCTGAATAACTAACTGGGCAGCTTCTGGAATAGTCATAAAATAACGAGTGATTTCAGGATGAGTCACTGTAACCGGCCCGCCATTTTTAATTTGTTGTTTAAAAAGCGGAATAACTGAGCCTGATGATCCTAACACGTTACCGAAACGAACCATTGAAAAACACGTCTTAGGGTTTTCAGCAGCTAGTGCCTGAAGAATAAGTTCAGCGACACGTTTTGTAGCGCCCATAATATTTGTCGGACGTACGGCTTTGTCAGTTGAAATTAAAACAAATTTTTTAACACCGTATTTAACGGCAAGCTCAGCCATGTTTTTAGTGCCATGAATGTTGTTATGGGCCCCGGCACCCACATTTTCTTCGATCAGCGGCACGTGTTTGTAGGCAGCTGCGTGGAAGACGGTTTCAATTTGTTTCTCTTTAAATATATCCTCTAAGAAAGTAGCTTCGGTAACATTGCACAGTCTGGCTGTGATTTTTGTGTGAGGGGAGTGCTTTCGAAGCTCAGAATCAATTTGGTAAAGTGCAAATTCAGAAGACTCGATCAGCACTAACTCTTTAGGATTATTTTTGATGATTTGGCGGCATAACTCAGAGCCAATCGATCCACCGGCTCCAGAAATCGCGATCACTTTGTTTGTTAAAAACGAGGTGATGGAATGTTCATCCGGTAACACGATATCGCGGTGTAAAAGGTCTGTAATTTCAACTTCACGAATGTCTTCAGGTTTGACCTTGCCTTCGGCTAAGTCACTTAAGCCAGGCAGGGTTTGCAGGCGTAAATTCAGTGCGCTTAAACGTTTGATGATATTTTTTTTTGTAACTCCATCGGCTGAAGGGATTGAAATGAGAATATTTTTGCATTCAATTTTTTTTAAAACATCTTGAATGTCACCCGGATTAAATACCGGTAGGCCTGCGATGGTTCTGCCATGCAGATTGCTGTTATCGTCAAAGAACGCGATTGGCTGGTATCTGTTGCCAATCAATAAACCTTGGGCGATCTGGCGACCGGCCTCACCAGCACCATAAATGGCAATTTTTGTTTTTTCGTTGCGGTTAGCATCTAAAGAGTGAAAATATTTTTTAATCGCAAAACGGTAGAATAAAACGAAATACGAAGCTAAGAAATAGGACAAAGCTAAAACAGGGAGCTCAATGCGCGCCAGCAAGCGTAAAGGAAAATACGCAACGATAGTTGCCAGACCTAAAACAGACGCCACCGTAAAGATAGTCTGATCATTGATGTAACGAAATACAATTTTATAAATTTTAAATACGGCTAAGAATAAAATAATTACCGCTGAAAAGATTAATAATGGCAAGGTTGTTTCGAAGCTTGGAGTTACTTCGGGTGAAATTAAAAAATGCGGGATCGCAATCGCTGCAAAAGTGAAAAACAAATCCATGGCCATTAATAGGCCAATCCGCACGATACGAGGCGTGTTCAAAATTTTTGAAATTGCTGAGGACACAGATTCTCCGCTAGTTAGCAAACATCAATCTATATTGGTTTAAACTGGCTTCAGTATTTAATTTATTCTGAATGTAATCAATGGCTTTTTTGCCTGTTTTAGCTCTCAAGTCAGGGGCTTGCGAGAAGTAATTTTCAATCGCCTCTGCAAAGGCTTGTTGGTTGTTAAGACTAAGAGAGCAGCCAACACCGTGAGCAGCTAAATCTGTCCAAGGTGTTTGATCGCTCAGCACAGTGTAAAGGCCTGAGCTTAAAGCTTCGACAATCACATGGCCGAAATTTTCACCTTGTGTCGGAAAGAAAAACATTTCGTATCTTTTTAGCGTATCTACGACGTTGTGTGGTAATAATTCGCCGTGAAAAGTGACTTTTATGTGCTTTGGAAGCTCTGAAATCAGCTTTTCACAGAGTTGCCAGTAGGCTTTGTCTTCCTGTGTTCCGAAGATGTGAAACTCTAGTGGTGTTTTAACCAGTTTTAAGCACTCTAAGGCGAATGCTAAATTTTTCTTTGGGCTGATGCGTGAAAAAAAGACAAGCGAGTTCGGATTTTTGGCGCCGAGTTCGGCACGCTCGCTCTTAAGAAAAGATATATTTTCAGCAACTTGAATTTGCGCTTCTGGAAATACGTTTTTAATATCCGTGGCCTCAAGCTCAGCCGTTGCATGCCAGAATATGCGTTTGTCTCGATAAAGAGAGTGCATTACTTTTAAAAAGAAAGATTTTTTTTTGCTTTTAATTTTTAAAGCTCCCGGCGAAAATTCTCCGCGCGGTGCAATGAGAACTTTGCGGGCTTTAATTATTCCCAGCTGAAAAAGTAAAAATGTTAGAGTTGAATAGCGAGAGTCAAAAAAGCTATTAAGGTAAACGATATCAAAATTTTCTTTTGTTAATGCGCTGATTGACCGGAAAAGATTTTTTAAACCTTTACCTGAATAGTACACGTCGAGTCCTTGGTCAGTGTGGTTCCAAGAGTCTAGCTTTACGGGGTAAGGGTTTGATTCGCCCATATCAAAGGCTGATGTGTAAACACTGAACTGAAATTCAGACGCCATGGCCAACGTTAAGTTTTTTAACGACTTAATCGGACCACCGGCCTTGTAGCCTGGCATAAAATATCTTGTTGAAACTAAAATCTTTGTTTTACTCATGTGCCGTAAATTTTTTTAACAAGAATGTTGGCCCACGCACGGCTAAACCCCGTTTTTGGTGCTGAGCTATTCACTTCAAAATCTAATTTAAATGCATCTTTAATCCAGTAGGCTAGTGGAATTGTAAATCCCGTTTTACGACGATGTAAAATTTCAGATGGAATCGGCTGGCTTGGTGAGTGCGCCAGTAATGCTTTTCCGCCATGATTTTTGATCATAGTCATATAGGGGCCTAATTGGCGTGCAAGCCACGCATCGACTAACGGCGTACGTAACTCGACACTATGGTGCATGCTGGCCCAATCGCTGTCGCGCAGTAATTGATTGCGCATATACACTGTAGATTCTAATTGGCCTACGGCTAACGAAAGATCTTTTTGGTTAATCTGAATTTTAGGGCTGATCGAATTTAAGAAATCACTTTCAGACTGTGCGGTTTGCAGTCCCGTTTCTTGAATTGTCTCAGCAAAACTGAAAAGGCCACGTTTTAACCAGTAAGTGCCAAAAATATTTCCCGACAATTTGGGAATAAGCGGCCAACGTTTGTTTCCGGTTTTTAACGACACGACTTTAAAAGCTAATGTGGCTAACCAATTGAGCGGCCATAAACGAATCAAGCGGCTCATTTTGGCAAGTTTTGGAATCTGGTTGAAGCTAGGGTAGCCCATGAATAACTCATCACCACCGATGCCGGAAAGAACTACTTTTAATTTTAATTCTTTCGCCGCTTTTGAAGCGTACCATGTATTAATGCCGTCAATCGATGGTTGATCCATCGAGGCTAAAATGGCCGGCAAGTCAGCTTTAAACTCTTCAGCTGTGACTTTTCTGATGTAATGTTGAAAATTATATTTTTCAGCCACAATCTTTGCCAGAGGAACTTCATCCTCATGCTGGCCCTGAAATTCTTCAAAGCTGATGGTGATGCCGTGAAGCGGTTGGTTTGTGACTTCGCGGATAAGTGCTGCAACAACACTTGAATCAACGCCGCCTGATAAGAAAATGCCGATCGGCACATCAGAAACCAAATGTTTGCGAATTGAATCTTTAACATGAGCACGCACGACTTCTTGAAGTTCTGTCTCGGTGATATTGGTAATCTGGGGGGCATTCCAGGCCTCTTCGACTTGCCAGAACTTATTCCAAGTGATCTCTTTTGTATGAGTATTAATATAAGCGTAGTGCCCGGCAGGTACCGGTTTTGCGGCGTTAAACCATGTATGGGGTTCTTGCACTGAACCAAACATCCAGTAACTCATCTGGCCTACAGGATCGATCGCCGTTGGAAAATTTTTTGTCGCCAATAAAGCCTTGACCTGTGAGGCGAAAAACAGACGATCATTGTCGTTAAAGTAATACAGCGGTTTAATCCCGTAAGGATCGCGGGCTAAGAATAATTCCTGTTTGGCTTCATTCCAAATGGCAATCGTAAACATACCGCGAAGTTTTTGAAGTAAGTTTTCTTTCTCAGAAATAAAAAGCTGTAAGATAACTTCAGTGTCGCCGGTTGTTTTGAAAACTTTACCTTGCTTTTCCAGTTCTGTACGAAGCTCCTGAAAATTATAAATTTCGCCGTTAAAGATAATTGTGTAACTGCCATCTTCAGAAGTCATCGGTTGGTTTGAGCGCTCAAGTAAATCTAAAATCGAAAGACGGCGATGGCCGTAAACGATATTTTTACCGTTAGTCCATTTACCATAAGAATCAGGTCCGCGATTTTTGATCGCGTCAGCCATTGAATCCACAAACTGATGGGCTTGTTCGAGCGTGGCTTGTGAGTTTGTATTTTTAGAGAAGTAACCTGAAATTCCGCACATAGTATTACGATGCTTAATTTACGCCTAAATGTCTATTTTCATTGAGAAAAGAATTTGTTTATTCGATGCGTTAGTTGAGCTAATAATATGGCCTAATTTGTTTAACGGTGTCAGGCTACAAGCATGTCTCGTTACCGCGAAAAAGTTTATTCATATTATGTTGAAGCTTGGACTTCAAACGTGCGCCCAATTTCTGTCGGGGATTTAAATAAACGTAAACCCACAATGGAAATGATCATTAAAGAATTCTTTCCGAAAGATAAAGCAGCTAAGATTGTTGATCTTGGGTGTGGTCATGGCACTTTGATTTATTTTGCGCAACAGGCGGGTTATCAGAATATTTCTGGTGTCGATACTTCGGCGCAGCAAGTTGAATTAGGGCAAAAGTTCGGAATCAAAAATTTGAAACAGCAGGATATCTTTCAGTTTTTAAAAGACTGCCCTGCGGGTTCTTTAGATATGGTCACGACGATTGATGTGATGGAACACTTAAATCGTGATGAGTTTTTAGATTTTGCAGAGATCGTGCATAAAGCCCTTAAGCCAGATGGCCGTTGGCTAATTCATGTGCCTAACGGTATGTCACCTTATTTTGGATCTGTTTACTACGGTGACTACACTCACGAGCAGGCTTTTACAAGTTATTCGCTCAATCAGATTTTATCAGTGTGTAAATTTAAAAACTTACGCTTTGCCGAAAGTCGCCCACTTGTTTATAGCATCAAAGGTCTGGTGCGTTTTCTGTTATGGAAAGTCATCAGAAGTATTTTATGTGTTTATCACTTTGTTGAGACGGGTGAGCTTTTTGCGAAACCGATTCTTTCGCGCAATATTTACTGTTTAGCCAATAAGTAATTATAAAATTTCTTTTTGAATTAACCTAGAAAAAGACTCAAACGAAAAATGTTCGAGTGTTGTTTGTTGTCTTTGTTGGCGGTTTTGAAGTGATAAATTTTCTGGGTTTGTCGCTACTTTTTGAATCGCCCGGCCAATATCATCAAGACTGTTCGGGTTAATTAATTCACCCAGTTTTCCGTCTAACAAAGCGTCACGTGATCCGTCGATATTGCCGGCAATATTTGTTAAGCCATATAACCCAGCTTCGATAAAGGTAATGCCAAAACCTTCATTCTGCGAGGGCATAACAAAAACATCGGCTGTTAAAAATAGTTCTGAAATATCGCTATCAGCCACAAAGCCAGTGAGTAAAACGTGGTCTTTGAGCCCGGCTTGGTCGATCAGTTTTTCAATGCGAAGTTTTTCTTCGGGATCAGCTTTTCCGGCAATGATGTATAAAAAATTTGGAAGCGACTGCTTGATTTTACCTAAGGCCTCAATGGTGCGGTCGTAGCCTTTATACATTTCGGCGGCCGATAAACGCGACAGGGCTAAAAGTACAAAGCGGTCTTTGTCTTGATTAAATTTGCCAGTTTGTTTTTGCAATTTTTGCGGAACCACTAAGAAAGGATCAAGACATGGAGTAATACGTTTAATGTTTGGCGTAAAACCCTGAAATTGTTCTGTAATTTTTTGGCTAGTAAAGTGGCTAATCGAAATAATTGTCGGGTTTATCCACTGGATAATTTTTTTCTGCAGGGTTGATAAATTCCAGACATCAATCCCGTAGGCGTACAAATAAATCTTTTTAAACGGGCATAAAACTTTAAAAGGAAAAATTAAGGGGAGCAAATTAATATGCCCAAGTAGTACGCGGTCGGCGGCGAAAAATTTCTGGGCTGTCTTTAATAAAAATGAGAATTTACTGCCGCCACAATTTTGATTTCTATCGGGTGAGATAAACCGGGGATCAACTTGGTTATCTGAATCGTAGACTGAAATAGCATTAAATTTGAAGTCGGAATCTTGCGAAGCAAAATCGTTAAACGCTTTTAAAACTGAACGATTAACTTTTTCAATTCCGCCGGTTTGGCGAAAAGTAGCTAAGTTTAAAAATAAGAGGCTTTTTTTCTGATCCATTATTGATTCAGTTTCAATTTCTTTTCGGCTTTGATGATTTTTTTGGCGCTCTGAAATTCACCAACGGTGAAGGCTGCTTGCTCTATAATCCACGCGTACATAAACGGAAAAAAATCGACGATACCTTTAGGTGAAAACTTTGTCAGTTTCAGGATGCGGACGGTGATCGGAATGATTGTTAAAACCGTTAATACATTTTTACCGATGCGAAGAATGGCGCGCGTATAAATGCGCGGAAAACTCCATTTTTCTAAAAAGCGACGAATTTGTGGAGACCCGGCACCGCGGCCTTTGCGGATTTGCCAGTACTCTTCAAAAGTGTGAGGCGCAATGTGTCTTACAACGATGTCGTCAGCTAGAACCTTTTTGGCTTTAAGTGCTTTAACGTTATTGCCGAAAAAAGCATCTTCGCCCGCGACAATCGGCACTGCAAAACCAGACGGGAATAATCCCGCACGAACTGCGATATCGCGACGGCAAGAGTAGCCCTCGGTCCATTCCATGCGATCCGGGTCGGTGACATAGTAGTCGGCTAAGCTTAAGCATTCGACGTATCGAGCAAACAGATCGTCCCAGTTTTCGATTTCAGATTTAACCAGCACATAATCAGCGCCGGATTTGTAAATGGGGTCTAATTTTTTTAAAAAATCTTTCGGTAAGCGTGTGTCGGCGTTAAGAATGACGACGACTTCGCCTTGGGCATCTTTGATGCCGATATTGCGGGCTTCGCAGCGGCCCTTTCTGATGGCAGGCTTGATTAATCGCACGCCCTTAGAGGCATATTCTTTTACGATTTCAGGAGTTTTATCGTTCGAGTCGTCAACCACGATCACTTCGTAATCGGGCCAATCCATGGTTGTGACACTTTCCATTGTGGATCTGATGTCATTTTCTTCGTTGTATGATGGAATAACTATGCTGAACTTCATCGCAGCCTTGAAGCTTACATGCGTCGAATGAACTTTGCAAGGGCGATATATTGTGTATAGAATTAGGGTGTTCATATTTGAGAGCAGGAGTTTTACAGTGTCGTTTGTAGAAAAAGAGCTAAAAGGAAAAACGTTGTTAATCACAGGTGGAACGGGTTCGTTCGGTAATGCGGTGTTGTCTCGATTTGCTCAAACCGATATCAAAGAAATTCGCATTTTTTCTCGCGATGAAAAAAAACAGGATGATCTTCGCAAGAAATATAAAATGGAAAAAATTAAATTTTATATCGGCGATGTTCGCGATATCGCAAGTGTGACAAAAGCTTGCCGTGGTGTGGATTATATTTTTCATGCAGCAGCGTTAAAGCAAGTACCTTCGTGCGAATTTCATCCGATGGAAGCCGTTAAGACAAATGTTTTGGGAACAGAAAATGTTTTAGAAGCAGCTATCGATTGCGGAGTAAAAAAAGTAATTTGTTTAAGTACAGATAAAGCCGTGTATCCAATCAATGCGATGGGGATTTCAAAAGCTCTAATGGAAAAAGTTGCCGTGGCGAAGTCTCGTGAGTTAACAGGAGCAAATACGGTGATCGCTTGCACTCGTTACGGAAACGTAATGGCTTCGCGCGGTTCGGTGATTCCTTTATTCGTAGACCAAATTCGCGCAAATCATCCGATCACAATCACAGACCCTTCGATGACGCGTTTTATGATGTCTTTAGAAGATGCGGTTGATTTAGTTCTTTACGCTTTCGAGTATTCGAAAAACGGCGATATTTTTGTGCAAAAAGCTCCCGCGGCAACTGTTGAAGTTGTGGCGCAAGCGGTGCGTGATCTGTTAAAAGTTCCAAAACACGAGATTAAAGTGATCGGAACCCGTCACGGTGAAAAGTTATTTGAAACTTTATTAAGCCGTGAAGAAATGGCGATGGCGTCAGATCTTGGTGATTATTTCAGAATTCCGCCTGATTTACGCGATTTAAATTATTCTAAATTTATTGATGTTGGTGAAACTAAGATTACGATTTCTGAAGATTACAATTCTCATAACACCAAACGTTTAGACGTCGAGGGTATGAAAAAATTGTTATTAAAATTAGATTTCATCAAAGCCTTGACGGAAGGTAAATATATTCCGCCTCAGGAGTAGTCAGATGAAAGTTTTAGTGACCGGATCACAGGGGTTTTTAGGCAAGAACTTTATCGTTCATGTGAACGAGCTTAAAAAACACGAGGTGCTTGAATTTAGCCGCGAATCATCAGAAGGCTCGTTAACAGAATTAGTTTTAGCAGCTGATATTATTTTTCACTTTGCTGGGATCAACCGGCCACAGGAACCGGGTGAGTTTAAAACGGGAAACTTTGGTTTTTCTGATAAAATCGCGCAGATTTTAAAAGAAAAGAAAAAGGCAACGCCGGTAGTTTTTAGCTCTTCGATTCAAGCTGAGCGCGATAATGATTACGGAAAAAGCAAAGTTCAGGCCGAAGAAACGTTAAATTCTTTAGCGCCAGCGCATCCGGTGTATGTTTATCGTTTGCCTAATATTTTCGGCAAATGGTCTAAGCCAAATTACAATTCAGCTGTAGCTACGTTTTGTTATAATTTAATTAATAATAAGCCTATTGAAATTCATGATCCAGGCGCCAAGGTTAATTTGGTGTACGTCGATGATGTGTGCGCTGAATTTGTTTCTCTTTTAGAGGGTTATGCCAATAACCCGAATTATATTCACCCGCGCACGAAAGTTGAAACCGAATACTTTATTACCGTGGGCGAGTTAGCAGCTACGCTTAAAGAAATTAAAGAGAGCCGCCAATCAATGATAACAGGTCCTGTAGGCACCGGTTTATACCGCGCCCTTAACTCTACTTTTTTAAGTTTTTTGAAACCTGAGGACTTTAGCTATTCGTTAACCCGTCATACAGATCCGCGCGGTGTATTTGTGGAGTTTTTAAAAACCAAAGACTCAGGCCAGTTCTCGTTTTTCACGGCGGGCATCGGAATTACTCGGGGTGGCCACTACCACCATACTAAAACCGAAAAGTTTTTAGTTCTGCAGGGTGAGGCGCTTTATTCTTTCAGACACTTACTTACGAATGAAACGTTTTCGATGACAGTGAAGGCAGAAGAGTCAAAAGTTGTCGAAACAATTCCCGGTTGGTCACACGATATAAAAAATGTGGGTAACCAAGAGCTTATCGTTATGCTTTGGGCTAATGAAATTTTTGACCGTCAAAAGCCAGACACAGTGGCTTGGAAAGTTTTATGAAAAAATTAAAAGTCATGACTATTTTAGGGACTCGTCCCGAGATTATCCGTTTGTCGCGCGTGTTAGCTAAACTTGATCAGTACTGTGATCATGCGTTAGTTCACACCGGCCAAAATTATGATTATGAATTAAATGAAATTTTCTTCACTGATCTTGGCATCAGAAAGCCTGATCATTTTTTATCGGCTGCGGGCGGTAATGCCGCAGAAACAATCGCTAACGTGATTAAAGAGTCTGATAAGATTATGGACCAGGTAAAACCCGAGGCCGTTTTAATTTTAGGAGATACTAACAGTTGCATCAGCGCTTTGTCGGCAAAACGTAAAAAGATTCCTGTATTTCACATGGAAGCCGGCAATCGCTGTTTTGATCAACGTGTGCCTGAAGAAATTAACCGTAAAATTGTCGATCATATCTCTGATATCAACTTAACGTACAGCTCAATAGCACGTGAGTATTTATTGCGTGAAGGTATTCCTTCAGACCGTGTGATTAAAACGGGAAGTCCGATGTTTGAGGTTTTAAACCACTACATGGATAAAGTTAAAGCTTCTGATATATTAGCCCGCCAAAAGCTGAAAGCCAGCCAATATTTTGTTGTGAGCGCCCACAGAGAAGAAAATATTGAATCAGAAATGCAATTTAGCAAGTTGATTGAGATGTTAAACGGGCTAGCTCAGCGTTATAATATGCCGGTCATCGTATCTACACACCCGCGTACGCAAAATAAATTCAACAAAACTGGTGCAAAACTTCATACCAATGTGCAGTTGTTAAAGCCGATGGGCTTTTGTGATTACAACAATTTGCAAATTAATGCAAAAGCGGTTCTGTCAGATAGCGGAACTATCACCGAAGAGTCTTCGATTATGAACTTTCCGGCGTTAAATATCCGCGAAGCTCATGAGCGTCCTGAAGGGTTTGAAGAAGCTTCGGTGATGTTGGTTGGTCTTAGTCATGACCGTGTGATGCAGGCTTTGGATATTTTAGAAGCGCAACCGCGTGGTGAAACTCGTATGCTTCGTCCGGTTGAAGATTACTCAATGCCAAATGTTTCTGAAAAAGTTGTCCGCATTATTTTAAGCTATACTGATTACGTTAACCGCGTAGTTTGGCAGAAACAGTAAGATCTAAGATATGAATTTACTTTTGGTAACGCAGTTTTTTAAGCCTGAGACTTTTATCATCAATGATCTGGTGTTGGAGATGGAAAAGCTCGGGCACAAAATCACTGTGTTTACGGGCAAACCTAATTATCCGGACGGAGATATTTACCCTGGTTTCAGACAATGGGGAATTCAAAGAGAAATCTATGGCCAAAACATCGAAGTGATTCGCGTGCCGTTGATCCCGCGCCGTCAAGGGCGGACTATTAATTTACTACTTAATTATTTGTCGTATATGATTTTCGGGTCTTTGTTAGCTCCCTGGTTATTGCGCGGTAAAAAATTTGACAACATTTTAGTTTTTGCTACATCACCGATCACGGCGGCGGTTCCGGCGATTGTGATCAAGTTATTTAAACGTACGCATTTATCAGTCTGGGTTTTGGATTTATGGCCCGAGAGCCTGATGGTTACAGGCTTTATTAAAAATAAATTTTTACTTTCGATTGTTAAGTTTTTTGTCTGGGGAATTTACCGTTTTACGGACTTGATTCTGGTTCCGTCAAAAGCATTTGTTGAACCGATTAAGAAAATCGACCGTAAAGCACAACTTTGTTATTATCCAAACTCTTTTCGTAAAACTGAGGCCGCACTTTTAATAAAAACTTTGCCGGATCAGGCTGAAAAGATTTTGTCTGAAAACTTCTGCGTTGTCTTTGCCGGAAATATTGGAACAGCCCAATCGGTTGAGACGATCGTAAAAGCAGCAGAAATTTTAAAAAACACTCCAAAGCTGAAATTTGTCTTTGTGGGTTCGGGTTTAAGGCTTTCATGGATTGAGCAGGAAAAGAAAAGACTAAATTTAGAAAATGTCGAGTGTATTGGGCGTTTTGATATTAGTTTTATGCCCGCAATTTATTCTAAGTCAAAAGTTATGCTGTTAACTTTAAATGCCGATGAAATTCTGCAGTACACTTTACCGTGGAAAATTCAATCATACATGGCTGCAGGAAAACCAGTAATTGGTGCGATTGATGGCGAGGGGGCACGCGTGATTGAGGATGCGAAATGTGGCCTTGTTGGCGCTGCTGAAAATGCACAAGCTTTGGCTGATAATGTTAAGGCGATGATGGCTATGCCTATAGAGCAGTTGAATGATTTAGGAAGAAACGGATTGCAGTATTTTGAAAAACATTTTGAAATGGAGTCTCAAGCTCAAAGTCTGGTGAAGATTTTAAAAGAGTACCGGTCTGAAAGAAAATAAATATGTTGTATCTAGTGCTTTCTACATTTGTTGTTGCGTTTGTTATTGCTGTGGTTGTGATCCCGGTAATTATTCGTGTTGCTGAGTTAAAACATTTATTCGATGAGCCTGATCAGGACAGAAAGAAGCATATCCATAAAACTCCAACTTTAGGTGGTGTAGCTATTTTTGCAGGCTTGATCATTGCGTTTTCAGCTTTTAAAGATTATTTAAGCTTAACGGATGTGAAATATTTAATTCCAGCTTTAATCATTATTTTCTTTGCTGGAATTAAAGATGATATTTTGGTATTAACGCCACTCAAAAAATTCTTAGCTCAGTTTATCAGTGCTTTTTTAATCGTATTTTTGGGTAACATTAAAATTAACAGCTTCTATGGTATGTTTAGTTTACAGGAGATGCCAGCCTTTGCCGCGGTGATTTTTACGATATTGGTGATTGTAGCAATTATTAATTGTTACAATCTGATTGATGGAGTTGATGGTTTGGCGGGAAGCCAAGGTATGCTTGCAGCTTTAACCTTTGGCTTTTGGTTTGTTGTGACTGAGCACTGGTCGCTGGCACTTTTATCATTTGCTCTAGCGGGTGCACTTTTTGGGTTTTTATTTTACAACTGGTCGCCAGCAAAAATTTTTATGGGTGATACTGGAGCCATGCTTGTTGGTTTTATTCTTTCGGTTCTTGCAATTCATTTTATCGAATTAAATAAAGCCTTAACAATCAAGCCTGAATACTGGGTACATGCTTCGACAAGTGTAGCTATCGGGGTTATGGCGATCCCGTTATTTGATATGTTGCGGGTGTTTGGCTTAAGGGTGCTAAAGAAGAAATCACCTTTTCACCCAGATCGTACACATATTCATCATTTGCTCATCGATTTAGGTTTTAGCCACCGTCAGGTGTCGGTCACTCTGTTAATTTGGAGTGCTGTTGTGATTGCCGCGTGTTTTCAGCTTAAAGACATCAAGTCTTCGTATATGCTCTTAGTGCTTATCGGAATGGTATTTATGCCTTCGATGGCGCTACTACGATACAGAAACTCGCGCCTCAAAACCTAGACCATACTAATGTTAGTTTTGCTTATCGAGGGCTAGGGTTTTACACTTACGTAAGTATGAGCAAAAAACCCTACATCAAAGCCGCCGACCGCACTCCAAAACAATCAATCATCAATGACGAACCATTATCGCCGCTGCAGTGGATAGTTTGTTTGTTCGTGATTATCATGCCGCTACTTTTCTGTAAGTGGAATGATCAGTCGCCGTTTGAAATGATCAAGGCCTATTTCTCAACGGCAGCAATAACTACGGTAGCTGCGATTTATCTCATCACTAATATTTTCAAAAACCAGGTGGTGATCAGATACAACAAGTGGGTTTGGGGTTTACTGATTTATATCTGTGCTTACCTTTTATCTTTTGCTTTTGCTGGCCACTACTACAGTTCGCTGTGGGGGGTTCTTAATTTACCGGCGGGATCAGTGATGACGGTGTCAACGTTTGTTGTGATGTCGTTTATTGCGGTTCAGATTTTTTCGCATGAACACAGTTTAAGAAAACTCGCTGCGTGCTTTGTGATCTGTACATTTATCATGTCGTTGTACGGAATCTTGCAGCACTTCGGCGGTGACCCGATTAAATGGTGGGTTTACTCAGCGATGGAATGGCGTGCGCTTTCTACGATGGGTCAGTCGGTGGGTTACGGCACAGTCGTGGGTTGTGTTTTACCTCTGTGTTTTGCTTTTTTCATTACGTCTCAAAAAAGAAAATCAACGATCTGGTGGATGTTTGCATTTGCCGTGATGAACTTAGGAATTTTATATTCTGGTTCGCGCTTACCGATCTTAGGTTTTTTCGCGACGATGATTATTTTCTTGGGATTTTTAGCGATCTTTAAACACAAACTTCCGCAAATCAGCTGGAAGCGTATCGGTGTGGCTTACGTTATTATTATTTTAGCGAACGTGGCCTATTTTGCAGAACCGGGCTATAACTCGTTAAAACAAAAACTAGAACCACAAGAAATCAAATCTGGTTATGCCACTCGTTTTATTGTTTGGGGAACAGCCATTGAGATGTGGAAAAAGAATCCATGGTTAGGTGTCGGTCCTGAAAACTTCGGCGAAGAGTTTAACCATGTGCAAAGCATCGAACAGAACTACGGCGAGAGCTGGAATCTGATCTGGCATAAAGCGCATAATGAATTTATTCACTATTTAGCGACGACAGGTTTAATCGGGATCAGTGCTTATTTCTGGTTGATCATTCTGATGTTTGTTCCGGTGTTCAGTATTTTATTCAGAAAAGAATGGAACACCGATTATATTTTTGCCGTGGCTCTCTTAGGTGGTTTTGGTTTTTTATTAGTTACGCATTTAACAGCGTTCAGCTTTATCCCGACCTTGATGTTTTTCTACTTATTTCCGGCGATGAATTTCAGTTTCGCCGATATCGAAAAAACTAAAACAGTCGAAAATAACCTACCCAAAGCGGGGCGTTGGGCTGCGACTGCTGTTGTGGCAATGCTCGCGGGTTTTGTTCTTTATAAAGTGAACAACGTTTGGCAAGCCGATATTAACTACAATGATTCCCGCCGTCAGTTAGTGAGCTATGGAAACTTTGATAAAGCCAGTGAGTTGTTAGAAACAGCGATTGCGCAAAACCCGGGTAATGCTGAGTATTGGTGTTTTAGAGCTGACATTTATTATAATTTTTTAGTGCGATCAGTACGCGAAACAGGAATGCAGGCCGAAACTAAAAAACGTAAGTTATTTGATGAAGTTGTTCGTTCGTCTGACACATGTGTGCAGATGGATGGCCGCAAATCTGATTTATGGCGCGCGCGTGGAACGTTATTTATGTCGTTATCACAAATGGTTCCACAGATGATGGAAGGCTCTTTGGCAGCATTTAAAAAAGCTGTCGAAGTGTACCCGAACAATCCGTACAATCATATGTCAGTTGCCGCTGTTTATCGCCGTAAAGGCCGTAACGATTTAGCGATTGCTGAGCTAAAAGAAGCGATTCGTGTTCGGCGCGATATTATTCCGGCTTGGACAGAGCTATTAAGTATTTACTATCAAGATAAGCGTTATAAAGATGTTCAGGATCTTGTGAATTCGATCCGTGCCTTAAATATCAAAACATCTGAATTTGCGCCACAAATGCCGGGTATTATTAAAGTCGCTCGCGATAATAATGATTCGCAAACAGCACAAGCTTTTGAGCAAATGTTAAAATAATTTTTCGAGTATTTGATTAAAGAAATACTCTCATCAGTGGCGTTGATGAAGGTATTTCTTTAGAGAGGACCACCTAAGGCTATTCAGTACTTTTTCTTGCTCACGCCAAAACAATGCATAAATTTTTTCACAGCTAGTTTTGTCTGTTATGGCTAAAATTCCACCGAATTTAAGCTCTGCGATGATTTTTTTGCTGAGATTTCATATTGGGCGGTGGCCTAGGGTGCGTAATAAGAGGTCAATTTTGTTCCTGGTTTTTGCAATTTAATCGCTAATTTGTTGGCCTGTCCGAAGTTTGGTAAAAGCCTCGTTTTTGTAGAGCATACCTATTTTTGCCTTCGGTAATGCATTTATAGCCAAGTTGGATCTTATTAATCACGAATAAATCGACAGAATCTCCTTCGAAATGCCCTAAGGCTGTTCACTGCATTGCTGCAAAGGATTGCCAAGACCTCAGCTTCAACTTAAAGCTATGAGATTGTTGACGTCGGCATGATAAACTTTTCCTTATTCACGGACTCAAGGATGTCCTTGTGGGAATTCATTTCAATGACAAATAGATTAAAAAAGTCGTCAGCTGCGATTTTAAATACAGGCCTTGCAGCGTAAAGTAAAAGCCATTATAAGTTATAATAAACCTTTCAACCTTTTAGACTTCAAGGAATCGTACGGCCTATGAAAGTTATTGAACATATCGATCGTGCTGCAGGCAAAGCTCCACTTTTTAGTTATGAAATCGTTCCTCCGCCGAGAGGAAGCTCCGCTAAGGACATCGTTGATGTCGTAGAAAAATTAGCTGTGCTAAATCCTCCATGGATTGATGTGACCTCTCATACATCAACAGCTTATTACTCAGAGAAAAAAGACGGAACAATTCAAAAACGCACGTTGCGAAAACGTCCTGGAATGCTGGGGATCTGTGGGATTATCCAGAACCGTTTTAAAATTGACACAGTCGCGCACATGCTATGTTTGGGCTTCACAAAAGAAGAAACTGAAGATGCTTTAATCGAGCTTAATTTTCTAGGTATTGAAAATATCTTAGCTCTTCGCGGAGATGCTCCGAATTTCTCTAAACCATCGCGACCTGACCGTACGCAAAATGTCTTAGCTACGGATTTAGTTAAACAGGTCCGTGAATTACGTGAAGGCCAATTCTTAGATGATTTAGACAACTCATCAGCGTTAAATTTCTGTGTCGGCGTTGCTGGTTACCCAGAAAAACATTTTGAAGCGGCAAGTCTAAAGCTTGATATCGTTAATCTTAAGAAAAAAGTCGATGCTGGTGCTGACTACGTAGTGACGCAAATGTTTTTTGACAACAAAAAATATTTTAAGTTCGTTGAAGCCTGTCGTGCAGAAGGAATCACGGTTCCGATCATTCCGGGTCTTAAAATGTTAAAGAGTGAAGGTCAGCTTCGCTCTATTCCCAAAAACTTCTACATCGATATTCCAGACGAGTTAGTTGATAGAGTGACATCTCACCCGCATTTAGCTGCACAGACAGGTAAAGAGTGGATGCGTAAACAAACGCTGGAATTACTTGAAGCAGGTGTTCCTGGTGTTCACTACTACATTTTAAATAACGTCGACGCTGTTACTGAAGTTGTTCAAAGCTTTCGATAATTTAAATTTAAGGAATAAACTTTGAAAACTTTAAACGAATTAAAAGAACTATTTTCTTCACGTGTGGCTTTTATCGATGGTGCCATGGGAACCATGATTCAGCTTGAAAAACTTCAAGAGGCCGATTATCGCGGTGACCTTTTTGAAAATCATCCCAAAGACTTAAAAGGTAATAATGATCTTTTAGTTTTAACAAAGCCTGATGTGGTCTACAAAATTCACAAAGCCTATCTTGATGCCGGCGCAGATATTATCGAAACCTGTACCTTCAACTCAACAGGAGTAGCTCAAGAAGATTACGGTTTAAGTCACTTAGCTTTTGAATTAAATAAAAAAGCCGCTGAAGTGGCAAAAAAAGCTTGTGATGATTTATTTAAAGAAACAGGTCGTAAGGGTTACGTAGCAGGCGCTTTGGGGCCTACAAATAAAACAGCCTCACTAAGTCCAGACGTCAACAACCCTGCATTTCGCGCGGTTAGTTTTGATGAGTTAGTTGTAACTTATAAAGAACAGATCGAGGGTTTGTTGGCCGGTGGTTCTGATATCATCTTAGTTGAAACTATTTTTGATACTTTAAATGCCAAGGCGGCTTTATACGCCTTCGCTGAAGTAAATGAAAAACATAACAACGAAATTCCATTAATGATTTCCGTTACGATTACGGATCTTTCAGGCCGTACTTTATCGGGTCAAACTGTAGAAGCCTTCTGGAATTCAGTTTCTCACTCAAAGCCAATCAGCGTAGGTATTAACTGTGCGTTGGGTGCTAAAGAAATGCGTCCGTATATCAAGGAATTATCGCGCATTGCTGATTGTTATATTTCTTGTTACCCGAATGCTGGCCTTCCAAATCCATTATCGCCGACAGGATATGATGAAACTCCTGAATCATTAGCTTTTGAATTAGGAATGATGATTGATGAGGGGGCGGTAAACATTATCGGTGGCTGTTGTGGTACGACACCAAAGCATATCGAAGCTTTAGTTAAAACACATAAAACGCGTAAAGGCCGTACAGAAGATGAATGGGCTAAGATTAATAAAAATTGTCTTAACCTTTCAGGCTTAGAGCCGTTTAGGCACACGAGCAATTTTACCATGATTGGTGAACGTACAAACGTTACGGGGTCAAAAAAGTTTGCTAATTTAATTAAAGATAAAAAATTTGATCAAGCGTTGGAAGTTGCTAAACAGCAAGTTGAAAACGGGGCCAATGTTATCGACATTAACTTTGATGAAGGT
Source organism: Pseudobdellovibrio sp. (assembly GCA_023701385.1). Classification (GTDB taxonomy): domain Bacteria; phylum Bdellovibrionota; class Bdellovibrionia; order Bdellovibrionales; family Bdellovibrionaceae; genus Pseudobdellovibrio. The sequence goes on along the minus strand of JAMPXC010000015.1, from coordinate 28,298 downwards.
TTGTTAGATTCGAAAAATGTGATGGCCTATTTCTTAAATCTTTTAGCGGCTGAGCCTGATATTGCCAAAGTTCCTATTATGGTGGACTCATCGAAATGGGAAGTATTGCATGCAGGGCTTAAGTGTTTACAAGGTAAGTCTGTTGTAAACTCAATTTCACTTAAAGAAGGCGAAGAGGTTTTCTTAAAACAAGCCCGCGAAGTACAAAAGCTGGGTGCTGCAGTTATTGTCATGGCTTTTGATGAAAACGGCCAAGCGGTAACTTGTGAAGATAAAGTGCGTATTTGTAAACGTGCTTATAAATTACTGACTGAAAAAGCAGGATTTAGCCCGCAAGATATTATTTTTGATACAAATATTTTAACGGTAGCGACTGGCTTAGAAGAACATAATAACTACGGTGTTGAATTTATTTCAGCAATTCGCGAAGTTAAAACTGAATGCCCGGGCAGCTGGACATCGGGTGGCGTTTCGAATTTAAGTTTCTCATTCCGTGGCCAGGATTTTATTCGTGAATCGATGCATTCGGTATTCTTATATCATGCAATCCGCAATGGTCTTGATATGGGTATTGTAAACGCCGGAATGATTTCGGTTTACGATGATATTCAGCCTGAGCTTAAAAAGTTATTAGAAGACGTAGTTTTAAACCGCACAGACGACGGAACAGAGAAGCTTTTAGAGTATTCAAAAACAATTAAAACACAAAGTTCTAAAGCTGATGCTAATACGACTAAAAACGATTGGCGTAATTTGCCTTTAGAAGAGCGTGTAAAGCACTCACTTGTTCATGGTCTTGACCAGTTTATTAACGAAGATACCGCTGAAGCCTTAACGGTATTAGGTCGTCCAATCAATGTGATCGAAGGTCCATTGATGGCCGGTATGAAGGTTGTTGGCGACTTATTCGGTGAAGGAAAGATGTTCTTACCTCAAGTAGTTAAGTCAGCCCGCGTGATGAAAAAAGCTGTGGCCTATTTAGAACCTTTCTTACTTGAAGAAAAAAAGAAAAACGCTGACGTTAATGCCGGAAATAAAAAAACAGTTTTAATGGCGACGGTAAAAGGTGACGTTCACGATATTGGTAAAAATATCGTAGGTGTTGTCTTAGCCTGCAACGGTTATGAAGTGATCGACTTAGGTATCATGACGCCATTTCATAAAATTATTGAAGCAATTCAGACGCATAAACCTGACGTTGTCGGTTTTTCTGGGTTAATCACGCCTTCTTTAGATGAAATGATTTTCAATTTAACTGAAATGAAAAAACAGGGAATTCATGTTCCTGTTTTAATCGGTGGGGCAACGACTTCACGTGTTCATACAGCAGTTAAGATGGACCCGGCTTACCAAGGCCCGGTTGTTCACGTAGCTGATGCATCACGTACGACAGAAGTATTAAATAAATTGCTTTCTGAAAGTCATGCTCAAAAAAATATTGAAACCTATAAAGCTGATTCAGAAGTTCTTCGCAAGAGCTTTTTAGATTCGTTAAATGAAAAAGATACGATTTCTTTAAGCGAAGCGCGCGCTAAGAAGTTTAAAGTAGATTGGACTAAAGCTGATTTGCCGGCACCTAAAAAAACAGGCGTGAATGAACATCCAGTTTCATTGTCGGAATTAACTGAATATATTGATTGGTCTCCGTTCTTCTGGACGTGGGGATTAAAAGGAACTTATCCAAATATCCTTAGCAATGAAAAATACGGAATCGAGGCGACGAAGCTGTTTAACGACGGCCAAGCGATGTTAAATGACTGGATTAAGAATAAAAAAATTGAACCTAAGGTTGTGACAGGTCTTTACGAAGCCTTAGCAACTGATGAAGAAGTATTTATTTTTCATGCTGACCAAAGTGCGACACTATCTAAGCCTGTACTTGAGAAATTTTATTTTGAACGTCAGCAAAAGGTAAAAACGATTAATAGCGACATTCATTATTCATTGGCAGATTTTGTTTTAGATAAAAACTTTGCTGAAACAAATCAAGTTTTTAAAAAAGATTACTTAGGTTTTTTCGCAGTCACTGCAACAGATCAAGTCGAGGTGATTGCTAGCGAATACGCTAAAGCACACGACGATTATCATTCGATTTTATCTAAAGCACTGGGTGACCGTATTGCAGAGGCTAGCGCAGAGTGGGCTCATAAACAAATGCGTGATAATTTCGGCTTTGGTGTAGATGAAAATCTAAGTAAAGAAGATATCATCAAAGAAAAATACCGCAGTATTCGTCCAGCCCCAGGGTATCCATCGTGCCCGAACCACTCACAGAAAGAAAAGTTTTGGAAGTTGCTAGATGTAGAAAGGTGTGCAGGCATCCAGCTGACTGAGACATTTGCGATGAATCCAGGTTCAAGTGTTTGCGGCTATTACTTTATGAGTAGTTACGCGAAATATTTTGCTATTTAACCAAAGAGATGCCCTCATCAGAAACACTGATGAGGCGCTTCTTATAAAGCCCACCTAAAGCCATTTTATATTTCTTCTTACTCGCACCAAATAATTCATAAATCTTCTCAGGGCTTGTTTTGTCGTTAATTGCTAAAAAGCCGCCAGCCTTTTTCAGCTCAGCCATAATCTTTTCGCCGATATCACCTGTGTTATGATGCCCCGGAGCGCGTAATAAAAGATCGATCTTATGATCTTCGCGAATTTTAGCGATGTAACCCGTAACCTGAGCACCAGTTTGTAACTTTTGAAAAATTTCATTTTTATAAAGCATTCCAATTTTAGCGCCGTCGATGATGCATTTGTAACCAAGCGGGGTTTCTTTGATCACGTAAAGATCCACTTCGTCATTTTGCTTATAGCCAGACATATCGTGATTGGCGTGTTTTTCAAGGCGCATTGAAGCCCACAGGTCACTGCCATCGGTATACAAAATAGCCATAACTTCAGCGCCCACTGATAATTTGTGAGACTGCTCAGAAGAGGGCATAAAATATTCGTTTTTATCCGCGTCTTCTAAGATAATTTCATGGGAATTCATTTGAACAACGAACAGATTAAGAAAAGTGCCTGGCTTGTGAGTCATGGAAGAGGTGATACAGCCCTTGCCGATGAAAGTAAAAGACTCGTTGTTTTTTGTCTTAAAATATGTAAATTATATGTAAATAAATAGGATCTAAGTCTTATATAACGCTTTAGAGTGAAAAAATGGTGTAGAAGCTAGATTGGTCAATCATTGACCAAAACTGCCGATAAGAAAAAGAGCGGCAAAAAGAAGAAAACGACTGCTACGGTGCCAGTAAGTCTGCCTTCAAAAGTGGAAGCAGTCGACGTGAAGGCCGCGGCCGCGGCTAGAGCCGGAACGTTGTTGTTTGATCCACATGTTCATAAACGCCAAAAAAGTCGTAGTGGCATTACGGATATGGATATCGAAACAGCGTTGAAAAGATGTCGTCGCGATTGGAACAGCGATCGTTTTCATAAGAAAAAGAAAGTGTGGCAGTACAGTTTAATTGGACGAAATGTTGATGGACAAGAAATTTGCATAGGTGTTGAAGTGCACAACAATATTTTGGTCGTAACTGCCTACAGAGTTCAGTAAAGGAGGATCTAATGGAAAAAGTAATCAAAAATTTAAAATGGGATGGCTTTGGTTTTCCAGTTATTTTCTCAGAGATTCCAGCCATAAAAATTAATGGAAAATTAGTGCCCAATGTGAATTGGAAATTAGTAAGAACTTTCGTGTTGGCGGCCATGTGTGCTCAACAAGAAACAGCCCTTACAGGCCATCAAATTCAATTTATTCGTAAACATTTTGAAATGACAATTCGTGATTTTGCAAAATGGATTGGTGTTTCTCATCCTATCGTCGTAGAGTGGGAAAAACATGGCGCCAAACCCGCTAAAATTGAATCACATACTGAATTTGTATTGCGTCTTTATGCAATTAAGAAATGTCATGATGACAATCTGCCAATTGAAGCTGATAATACGATTGAAGCTGCGGTTGAAAGCATTAAGCTTGATGTGCTGAAGAAAAAAGATGGCCCGACAAAGCCTTTTCCAGTAAGACAGCTTTCACCAAAATTTGCTGTGGAAGCAAGTTTTTAGGGTGAAGTTGTGCCGCTTCAACTTCTATCACTATTTGACATTTAACTTACTTACGTTGAGGCTTTCTGTATGGATATTCGTTGGATACAAAGATTTAACAACTTTGAAAAAGCCTTAACGCAGTTGCAGGCCGCGCATAATTTATCACAGCAGCGCATGTTGAATGACCTTGAAAAACAAGGATTAATACAAGCTTTTGAGTTTACCCATGAACTGGCTTGGAATGTTTTAAAAGATTACATTGAATACAGCGGTGGTCAGTCTTTGATTGGCTCAAAAGACACGACTCGTGAAGCATTTCAAAAAAATTTGATTTCGCACGGCGATACGTGGATGGAAATGATCAAAAGCCGAAATTTAACATCGCACACTTATAATCAAGACACAGCATCCGCGATTGTTCGAAATATTCTTGAATTATATGTGTCATGTTTTGTTGAGTTTTCGCAAAAGATGAAAAGTTTGATTAAATGATTTCACAACAGACGTGTGGTCTTGATGAAAACACACAAAATAAAATTATTCATGTTTTAATGAAGCATAAAGATATTGAAAAAGCCGTTCTTTATGGCTCTCGCGCTAAGGGCAATTATAAGCCTGGGTCAGACATTGACTTAACACTTTTTGCACCTGATATGAGCTTGAGCGATATGCTTAAAGTTGAAAATGAAATTGATGATCTTTTTTTGGTTTATAAAATGGATTTATCTTTGTTTCATCAAATTGATAATCCTGCTTTGCTTGAACATATTCAGCGAGTAGGACAAGTATTCTATAGCAGGATTTAAATTTGTCTAAAAAACACTGGCTGGAAACGGCTCTATTAATCGTCGGGATCGTCTTAAGCTGTTTAATGTTTAAGACGTTGATGATTCACACCGATAACACCCAGCTGATGGATAAAGTGATGCAAATCAAAACCACAGGCGAGTGGATTCATCACGGGAATGCCGCGACCAAAATGGGTGCATTGCCTGGAAGTTTTCTAACAGCTGTGACAGCTGTGCCTATGATGATCTGGTTTTCACCTTATGCCGCTTGTGTTGTTATTTTACTTTGTCACTTACTGGCGTATTTTTTTCTTCGCCATGTGGGTTACAAATTAGATACAAATTTTAATCCGTTATTATTGGTGATTTTCTTCTGGCTTAACCCATGGCGAGTTGAGCAGTCTGAATTATATAACCCAGGTTATCTATTTTTATTCTCTGCAGTTCATCTGTGGAGCTTGTACCTGTTACACGTAAACCCAAAATCATTCTGGGGAAGTTTTTGGCTAGCGGTCGGCATGGGCTTTTGCTTTCAGGTGCATTTTTCAGTTTTAATCTTAGGGATTAGTTTTTTGTATTTATTCTTCACAAAAAAAATCAAAGTGAATTACCTAGGCTTAGCTGCAGGTGTGTTCGTCATCGGACTCTCGTTAATTCCGTGGTTATTGCAAACGCTGGCACATAAAGAAACAGTTCTTCAGCCAGCCTCAGATACTTTCTTAGGTAAAAACTTGGTGCTGGTTTATCCAGTGATTAAAGCGGTTATTTATTTCTTTCGTATGGGATCAGTTTATTTCGGTCGCCATATTTTTTCGGAAATCACTTTTGATTGGGTCACAATCGCTTGGCTTAAAACTGTCATTTATTACGTGTTTCACGGTTTAAAGTGGGTGTTGGCATTAGTGACACTACTTCTATCGTTTCGTTTTTTCTATAGCCAGTACCGTAATTACAAAATTAATTCAGCTAAAAAAGAATTTAACGAACGTCCGTTTATCGATCACTATGTGTTTTCGTTGTTTTTGGGCGTGGTTGGTGCAGCTTCTTTATCACCTGTTGAATTTAACCACTGGCATTTTATTTTATGTTTGCCAGCTATTTTGCTGTTCATCACGTTAAAGCCGCAGGGTTACTTTTTTCATATTTGGGATAAAAAGAAAAACACAATCATAGCGGCAACAGCTGTGGTGTTTATTATCTGGAATATTTTTGCAAGTCTTGGCAGTCGTTCACATTCGTATTTAAACGACTACCATCGTGATTTTATGAAGCACTATAATGTGACTTCAGGCCATTGATACTGCCCTTGACAAATATGTAAATTATATGTAATTAAGTGTTGTTTTAAGCTTTAGGCCGACATTTACATAAAATGAAAAAGTGTGTATAATGGTGTGTATTGGAGGCCAGCTATGGGAGTAGTAAGAATGAACATCACATTGCCAGAAGATGTTGTAAATATACTTAAAAAAAAGACTAAGTCGGGTGAGAAATCTTCTTTTATTGCCGAAGCTATTAGAAGCTATTCAAAAAAAGAATCTCAAGAAGAACTTATTAAGAAACTAATAGCTGAATATTCTTCGTATGAAAGTTCCTCAGAAGATGAGGAATGGTTAAACGCTGATTTAGGTGAATCGCATGAATGATATCGAGCGTGGAGATATTGTTCTGGTTGAACTTGATCCAACACAGGGAAGTGAAATTCAAAAGACTCGTCCAACTGTAGTTGTTTCTAACAATATGGTTAATAAGTTAACTAAATTGACTACAGTTGTTCCCATAACATCGCAAAAAGTTAATCAGATTAGATCGTTTGAGGTGTTATTAGATGATCGCTCGGGACTGGTAAAAAAATCAAAAGCTGTTATTTTACAAGTTCGAACTATTGATAAATCGCGCATTCAAAATAAATTAGGTCGAATTTCACGAAAAAATCTAAAAGAGATTGAGCTTGCTTTAAAACTGCATTTTGCACTTGAGTAAAATGTTAGACTTGCAATTAAATATTTTTTTGATGGAACTGTAGCTGACCAGCTGAGGCCAGAGCAGCAAGAGATCCCACAATCCATAAAGCAAATTCAGCTAAATGAATGTCTGGCGCCTGCATCCAGAAAAAACCTGATGTGATCGAAAGTAAAATTCCCGCAAAGATATATTTGTGCGACATTAACCATTCTTTTTCAGTCACTTTTAACGGAAACCAGATCGCCGAAAAACTCACTAATGTTAAAAAAGCACCACAGGCCATTTGGCAAAACTCATGCGACACCTGCATAAATAAACTCGTTAAGCCGTAGTGACCTTGCGCAAATAACCCCAGCCCAAACTGCGGACAAAACGCCATCACAAAAGCTGTAGCCGCTGCATGAATAAAAAATAAACGGGGTAAAAATTTAAAAGGATTTATCTCAGGAAAAATATCCTGCTTTAAATTTTGGAGAATTTTATTTTTGGTTGTTAAATCAAAATTTTCCATATCATCCTTTAAGTTTATGAATCGCGCGCGAAATAATTTTGCGCACGTTAGTTTCTGTTACACCAAGAGTTTCAGCGATTTCGCGAAAGTCTTTTTCGGCGAAATAACGTTGCTCTAAAGCTGATTTTTCTTTTGAGCTTAAGGCTGATAAATCTAGCTCTTGACCCTCTTGTTTACTACTAGGGTCGTAAGCCTGGTTTTGTGACAAATCGGCGAATAATCCATAATCTTTCATATAGTCAGCGTAAATAGCTGATTTTTTTAAGTAATCCTTGGCTTCGGATTTGGTAATGACAAATAGCCACGCTAAAGGCGAATAATCGGGGTTATATTTCTCACGCTTATTATATACTTTAGTATAAACAATTTGAACGATATCTTCGCCATCCTGCGGAGTGATCCCTTTTTTGCGACAGAAAGCAAATACCAGGTGAGCTGTTTCATTATAGAACAGCTCTAAAAAGCGGGATTGCTCTTTTGAAGTTAAAGCGTTTTTAAGATCAATTAAATAATTTGTCACAAATTTTAATCCTGATCCTAGTAGATAGTGAAAGGGCGTAGGTCGTCAAATGTTAACAAATAAAATTAAACTTCTTCTACTACCAATGATTTTTTCCAGTCTGCAAGCTGTCGCACATCCAGTTATTTTTAAAGATGGATTTGATTTAGAGACAGAGTCTAGTCCAATGATGTCGAATATCATGACGAGCTATACTTTTCACACGCAAGCCTCGGCAGGTTTTGAATATTTTAAATTTGCTCCGATGAGTATGTTAGGTCCGCGTGAATTTTATTTTGCAAAACTTAATTACCGTCCTTTTCGCTGGAATAATATTGATAGTCAGGGAAATATTTATTTAAGTGCCGGTGCCGGCCAACAGCGTAAAGACGATACTCTTACAAGTTCTTCGATCGGTGAGTTTCACGCTGATTGGGAAGATCGTGATTACTACGTTTCTGGTTTTCAAAAGTATATTTCTCTTAAAGACGAAGACCCTTTGTGGCTATCACGCGCCCGCGTAGGTTTTTCGCCATTCCGTGCAGATTACAACGATATCAATATCTGGTTTATCGCGCAGTTTGAAAAAACAAATGGCGAACACTGGGAAACAACACCCCTGATGCGTACGTTCTACAAAAATATTTTATGGGAATTAGGCGCAAGCTTAAACGGAAATTACCAATTTAACTTCATGTTTCATTTATAGAGAGGATAAAGATTATGAAAAAACTATTTATCGCGACAATGTTATTAGCATCAACAGTATTTGCAAAACCACTTACGGGTGAAGTGCATGTGAAAGTCAAAGGTATGGTTTGTGCGTTCTGTGCCCAAGGCCTTACGAAAACATTTAAAAAAATGCCAGAAGTTGAAAAGGTAAATGTAAGTTTAGAAGAAAAATTTGTTCACTTAGTTCTTAAAAAAGACGCCTCTTTAGAAGATACAAAAATCATCGACGCGATTAAAGAAGCTGGTTACGAAGGCACTATCGGTAACTAATTTAATTAGGAATTTATATGCAAAACTATCAACGTAGCTTTAAAGAAGGTATCATCAGATATTTAGGTTTATTTACCTCGATGAGTACTTTGCTTTGTTGTGCTCTGCCAGCTCTGTTAGTGAGTCTTGGAATGGGTGCATCGATGATTACTTTGACCCATGCGATTCCCCAAATTACGTGGGTCGGAGAAAACAAAGTTTACGTTTTTAGTTTTGCCGTTGTTATGCTAACGATCAGCTCGATTTTTACCTATAAAAATCGCAATGCCCCTTGTCCGATTGACCCTAAATTAAGAGATGCGTGTCTGCGTGGCCGCAAATACTCGGAAATTGTTCTAATTTTAGGCTGGATATCTATCAGTGTGGGCTTTTTCTTTGCATTTCTAGCTCAATTATTGACTTAAACCCTTGGAATCACTACTTTTTGTGTATCTACAAGGAGATACATACATGAATTCAACTTACTTGATGTCGCCAGTTATTGCAGGCGTTGTCGGTCTAGTGATTGCGGCCATTCTATATTTCAGAGTGAAAGCGCAACCATCAGGAAATGAAACAATGAACAGAATCGCAGGCTACGTTCGCGAAGGTGCGATGGCTTTCTTAGTACGTGAGTACAAAGTTTTAGCGGTGTACTGTTTAGTTGTTGGCGCACTTTTATGGTACGCTTTAGGAACTATCGCAGCCGTTTGGTTTATCGTTGGTGCCTTCTTATCTTTATTAGCAGGTTTCGTAGGAATGAAAGCGGCTACTTACGCTAACGTTCGTACAACTCAAGCTGCAGCTTCTTCTACAAAAGGTAACGCCTTATTAGTCGCTTTAGATGGCGGCGCGGTTATGGGTTTATCTGTAGCAGCACTTGGCTTGATCGGTTTAGGTCTTGTTTACAAGCAATATCAAGGTGACGCTCACTTAGGTACAATTCTTCACTCATTCGCAGTAGGTGCTTCATCAATTGCACTTTTTGCGCGTATTGGTGGTGGTATCTATACTAAAGCGGCTGACGTAGGTGCAGATATCGCTGGTAAAGTGGTTGAAAATATTCCTGAAGATGATCCTCGTAATCCAGGCGTTATCGCTGATAACGTGGGTGATAACGTGGGTGACGTTGCGGGTATGGGCGCAGACATTTATGAATCAATGGTTGCGGCTATCGTTTCTGCAATGGCTATTGCTTTAACAATTGCAGCTATCGATCTTCCAAAAATCATGGTTGATACAGCAGCGACTCCAGAGTCAGCTCGCGCTATGGCTGTTGGTCTTCCGTTAGTATTATCTGCTATCGGTATGGTTATTTCTATCTTAGTTATTTTCTTAGCTCGTGCTTTGAAAAATTCTAAGCCAGCTACTGTATTACGTGCTTCTTTAATGTTACCTCCAGTTATCTTAACTGTAGTTTCATTTATCTTTATGCCAACGATCGGTGTTACACAAAACGTAACTTGGGCTTTAGCGGCAGGCGCGTTCGGTGGAGCCATTATCGGTTTAGTCACTGAGTACTACACAGCGATGAAACCAATTCGTTTAGTTGCTGAAGCAGCTCAAACAGGCGCTGGTACTGGTGTTATCCGTGGTTTAGCTGTGGGTATGGAATCAGTTGCAATTCCAACACTTGTTGTTGTGATCGCAGCTTATGTTGCTGATCAATGTTTAGGTTTATACGGTATCGCTCTTTCAGCCGTTGGTATGTTAGCTGGTACTGCAGTTGTAATGACTGTAGATGCTTACGGTCCTATCGCTGATAACGCTGGTGGTATCTCTGAAATGTCTGGTCTTCCATCTAACGTTCGTGAAATCACTGATGAATTAGATGCAGTAGGGAACACAACAGCAGCGATCGGTAAAGGTTTCGCTATCGGTTCAGCTATCTTAACAGTTGTGGCGTTATTCTCTGCTTTCAATATGGAAGTGAATCACGTTCGTGAAGCTGCTGGTTTAGCAAAAATGCAATTAGACCTAACGTCTTCTGGCGTATTAATCGGTATTTTATTAGGTTCAATCCTTCCATTCCTAGTTGGTTCTACAACTATGACAGCAGTAGGTCGTGCAGCAGGTAAAATCGTTGTTGAGATCGCTCGTCAGTTCAAAGAAATTCCAGGTTTACGTGAAGGTAAAGCTGAACCACAACCGGCTAAAATCGTAGATATCGCAACTTCGGCTGCGCTATACGAAATGATTTTACCAGGTATGATCGCAGTTGTTGCTCCGGTGTTATGCGGTTTCATCTTAGGCCCTCAAGCCTTAGCTGGTTTATTAGCTGGTGGTATGGCTGTAGGTGCTGCGATGTCATTATTCATGGCGAACGCAGGTGGCGCTTGGGATAACGCTAAGAAATTTATCGAAAAAGGTGGATTACCAGGTCATAAAAAAGGTTCTGACGCTCACAAAGCGGCCGTAATCGGTGACACTGTTGGTGACCCGTTCAAAGATACATCTGGTCCTGGTATCGCCATCTTAATTAAAGTTATGTCGGTTGTTTCGTTGTTAATCGCACAGCTGATCGCTTTAAAATAATTTTGTAGTAACAAACTAAATGATGAAAAAGAGAAGCTTTTTAGCTTCTCTTTTTTTTAGCTCGGTAGTTTAGGCAACAATGTTGTCTGGTGTAACCAAAATCAAGCAATCGAAAAATCAACTCCTGTTCTAGGTCCACAGTGTGGACTGAAATGCAGAGCGAATTACTGCGCCTGAACTCAAATTAAAACGTAGTGAAAAAGGCCTGGCACTTTTTAGTAATAACGTGTTAGTAACGCTGGATAATGTGGTATCCAAAACGGGTGCGCACGACTCCAGAGATCTGGCCCACCTTGAGCAATTCAAGGGCTTCTAAAAAGTCAGAATCTACATTTTTTTTACCAAATAAATTTCCCAGATCGCCGCCTTGGGGCGCGCTGGAACACTGGCTGTATTTACGGGCCAGCTCTTCAAAGGGTTTTCCGCTTTTTAAATGGCGTAAAACATCTTCTGCTGCGATGCGGTCGGGTACTAATATATGACGTGCATTGAGTGATAGGGATTGTTTATCAGAAGCTGACATTTGTTTATGATATTGCATAATAGATTTATCTAGAAGTTATTTTATTTAAAGGGAGATACAACATGGCTAAAAAACAAATTGAGATTGGTATTTCAAATAAAGAGCGTAAACAAATCACTGACGGTCTTTCAGCGCTATTAGCTGACAGCTATATGCTTTACATTAAAACTCATAACTTTCACTGGAATGTGGAAGGTCCAATGTTTAACACGCTTCACACGATGTTTATGGACCAATACACTGAACTTTGGAACGCTTTAGATACTTTAGCTGAACGTATCCGTGCTTTAGGGGAATACGCTCCAGGTTCGTATAAACAATTTGCGGCTTTAACTTCAATTGAAGAGTCTGACAAAGTGCCAAAAGCTGAAAAAATGATCCAAGAACTTATCAAAGGTCATGAAACGGTGATCCAAACAGCCCGTAAACTTTTACCAATCTGCGATGACGCGCATGATGATGTGACAGCTGGGGTCCTGACTGATCGTTTAGAGATTCACGAAAAGACTTCGTGGATGCTAAGATCATTATTAGCTAAATAATTTTTTAGCGTTTTTTGCAAAAGGGGAATTTTGCAAAAACACTTTCTCTTATCTCCCAAAGCAGGATGCTTTTTAAGTGGATGACGTAAAACAGATTACCGGAAAACTTTGGTTTAGCTATGTGGAAGCCCTATTAACCAGTCTTGTTGTAGGATTTGCCGAAACTTATTTCGCCGCCTTTTCTTTGCAGCAGGGGAATTCTCCGCTGCAATCCGGATTGTTAGTCAGTCTTCCACTGATCTTCGCAGCTTTCATACAATTTGCCCTGCAAACAAAACTTAAAAATGTGGGGCTATCGTATTTCGTAAGCCGCGCTTTGATGATGCAGTCGTTGGCGCTTCTTGGTTTAGGCTGTCTGTCTTTAATAAAAACAGAGTGGTCGTTTTTTTATCTCATGTTTTTTTATTCGATTTACTGGCTGGGACATTTCAGTATTCAGCCAGCCTGGAATCGTTGGATTTCAGATATTATTCCTTTAGACGAAGGACAGAATTATTTTTCACTGCGCACGCGTCTTTCGCAAATCGGAATTATCGCAGGATTGTTCGGTGGTGGAGCTATGCTTCACATGGATATGTTAGGTGTGCCAGAGAATTATTTATTCTTTTGGTTATTTGCCGGCTGTTTTGCGCTGAAAATTTTAATCGTGCAGTTATTCAGAAAACATCCACCACATAACAGGCCGCTGTTTTTAGATAAAAATCATTTCAAAAGTTTATTTACTCAGAACACTGAATTCTTTAAACGTTACGCTACATTTAATACGGCGTTATTTATCTCGGCTCCGTTTGTAGCAGCGTATTTATTATCAGTTCGAAACGTCGGCTATTTTAATTTTATGTTGATCACAGGATCACTTTTTGTAGGAAAAGTGGTGACGACTTATTATTTAAAACACGCGAAAAAACAATTTGATCCGCATCAAATGTTAGTGGTTGGGGGCTTAGTGGCAGGCCCTCTTCCGATGTTATGGCCCGTTTGCCAAAGTGTGCCTTCGATGATGATCTTACAACTTGTATCGGGTATGGGTTGGGCAAGCTGGGAGATGGGATTATCACTGTATTTTTTCTCACGTATTCGGGGCGAGAAGAAGATCGAACTGGTGAGCCTTTACAACTACATCGGTGTCTTCACGCAAGTGATTGGAACGATCTTAGGAGCCTTGGTTTTTAGCCACTTGTTAGGAAGAAATTTCGATATTCTTTTTGTCGTCGCGGGGATTATTCGCTTTATCGCGGTTTTAGGATTAAGAAAACCGCGCCTTGTGAGTTAGCCTTAGCCGCCCCAGCCACCAGAAATGCTAAATGATTCACTCGTGATTGTGCTTGCACTTGGGGTGCATAAGAAATAAGTCAAGTCAGCCACTTGCTCCGGAGAAGTTAACTTTTTGATATGCTGAGCTTTCAAAAATACATTTTTTAAAACTTCATCTTCGCTTAAGTTATTTAACTCCATTTGTGACTTCACTTGGTTACGCATCAGCGGCGTATCAACAAATCCAGGGCAGATATTATTGACGGTGATGCCGAATTCGCCACCTTCAATCGCCATAACTTTACTTAAACCATGAACGCCGTGCTTAGCAGCCACATAAGCTGATTTAAAGGGGCTGGCTAATTTACCATGTACAGAGCTAATGTTGATAATGCGTCCGTACTTTTTTTCTTTCATGTCTTTAAAAACAACTTTAGAACATAAGAACGTTCCAGTTAATAGAACACCGATTAATTGGTTCCATTTTTCAATTGGAAACTCTTCAATCGGGCTCATAAATTGTAAGCCACAGTTGTTCACTAAAATGTCAGCTGAACCCCACTTGTCTTTAACTTGGTGGTAAGCTTCAACAACCGAGCTTTCTTGGCTGACATCACATTTGATAATAGGAAAACCTAGATCTTTTTCAGGTACATTGAGATCCCAACCAATGGTTGTAATTTTGGCAGCGATTAGTTTCTGCGCTATGGCATATCCGATACCACTGGCAGCTCCGGTCACTATGGCAACCTGGTTGGCAACCTGGTTGGCAATTTGGTTGGCGATCTGATTTGAGTTCATAGAATTTTCCTCTTTTTGCAGAGAGTTTATAGCTACTTTTTGTTGAAAGTCCAGAGGACATAGTGTTTTGTCATGTTATGAAAAACACTGTCCTTATTTTGTTCACTGTTTTTGGAATCTCGTTATCAGCAGAGGCCTATAATATCAATCCGCAAAAAATCACAGTTTCTGGGATTTCGTCGGGAGCCTATATAGCGCAACAGATGCAGATTGTTTATGCGAACCAAATTAGTGGTGCCGCCTTGATTGCGGGAGGACCATTTAACTGTTCTGAAGGTAACGTAAGCCGCGCACTTAACGCTTGTATGAAAACATCACCTGGCGCAATCTCAGTTGATAAAATCGTAGCTACGATCAATGACTTGCGAAAAAAAGGTCTTGTTGATTCCGGCGAAAGAATTTCAGAAACGAAAGTTTTTTTAATCTCCGGTACAAAAGATGACGTGGTAGCTCGACCCGTTGTTGAAGCGGTTAAAGATCTGTACACAAAACTTCAAGTTCCAAGCACCAATATTAAGTTTGTAAATAACCTAGAGGTTGGCCATGCTTTTCCGACTGTGGATTTCGGCAATCCATGTCCTACGCCAAGAACCGGCCCATTTATCAGTAAATGTAATTACGACGGCGCTTTTGAAATTTTAAATTTTCTATATGGTTCGTTAAACCTTACAGGAATCGAAGTTGAAGCAAATTTACAATTTATTTCACAGGCTAAATATTTTGTTGAAAAACAAGAGAACTCAATGGGGAATGAAGCCGTGATCTACGTACCAACGGCGTGCCAAAACGGGGCCGAGTGCGCACTTCACGTCAGTTTTCATGGTTGCCTGCAAAGTCGTGACGATATCGGTGATGCTTATTTTCGTAAGACAGGCTTTAATGCCTGGGCTGAAGCCAACAACATTATCGTATTGTATCCACAGGCTGTAAAAAACTATGTTCAAGGTAATCCAAATTCTTGCTGGGATTGGTGGGGATACACAGGAGCGCAGTTCAACAACAAACAATCAGTTCAAATGAGCGTGGTTCATAAAATGATCGAGGAGATCATTAAAAAATAATAATGGAAATTTTAGTTCACGGACAAATCGATCAAAATACAAAAAATATTGTTGTGCTACTTCATGGCTTTCCAGGCATCACAACCAAACAAAACCGGGATTTAGCACCGCTGTTTTATGAACAGTTGGGTTGGCCTTCGGTCATTATTTTTTATCCTGGCTTATCCGTAAATCCGGGTAAGTTCACCTATACCGAAGCTTACGCTTTGGTTACAAATACGATTAAGGGGTTTTTAGTAAAAAATCCCGATCTTAAAATCCATCTTTATGGACATAGCTTCGGTGGCTATTTAAGTTTACGTTTAACTAAAGATTTTACTAAAAATATTGAACAAATTTTTTTACTTTCTCCTTTATTACACGAAATTGACCCTGCGTTTTTTAAGGAGCTGATTGATAAGTTGTATACGGAGCAAAGTTATCTTGAGCGTCACTCGTTAGAAACACTTTTTGAAGATTATCAGAAATTCATTGTGGGTTATGACCCCGCCGAACTTAAAAAGTATCTTCGTTCAAAACGGGTTAAATTATACCAAGCGAGACTTGATACAATTACGCCAACACCGATCGCCGTTGAGTTTGTGAAAAATACGGCAATTGAGTACGAAGAGTCAGAGCAAGACCATAGTTTTTTAACTGACCGCACAGAAGTTTTAAATAAAGCTTTAGAATTTTTTAAACATCAGTAGGGAATGACATGGAAAACAAAGTTACTTTTAAAGATTTTAAAGAATCGATTAATTTAGCTGTGGTGGTGGCAGCACTAGGTTATTTCGTCGATATGTTTGATATCACTTTGTTTGGTGTTGTTCGTAGTGATTCTTTAAAAGCGATTGGTATTGCCGATCCGGCTGCGCTTTTGAAATATGGCGTTCAGCTTTATAATTTACAAATGATCGGCATGATGATCGGCGGAATTATCTGGGGTGTCTTAGCTGATAAAAAGGGGCGTACAAAAGTGATTTTTGCCTCTATCTTTTTGTATTCAATCGGAAATCTTGCGAATGCCTTTGTTACAAACTTTGAAATGTATGCTATCTGCCGTTTTTTAACCGGCGTGGGGCTTGCTGGTGAGTTAGGTGCAGCCATCACTCTGGTCGCTGAATCATTGCCGATTCGACTTCGTGGTCTGGGAACAACTATTGTTGCCACGATGGGCTTACTTGGAAGTGTGGCGGCGGCGTTCTTCGGTAAAATGTTAAATTGGCAAATGGCGTACATTGCCGGTGGATTAATGGGTGTGGCTTTACTTTTCATGCGTTACAAATTGGCCGATTCAGCACACTTTTCCAAAGCAGTCTCAGATCCGACAATTGCACGTGGGCGTTTATCGATGTTACTTCAAAAAGAACGCTTACTAAAATACATTTATTGTATTTTAGTGGGGGCACCGATTTATTTTATGACGGGGATTTTATTTACCTTTTCGCCTGAAATTTTACAGGGGCTGGGCTATCAAAATCCGTTTTCTGCAGCCGATGCGCTTTTATATGGAACAATCGGCTTAACGATTGGCGATTTGTTAAGTGGTTTACTTAGCCAAAAGTTGCAAAGTCGTAAAAAAAGCATCGGTTTATTACTGGCTACAGCAATGATTTTAACGGCGGCATTTATTTATTACCCGCACACAAGTAACACAAGTATTCTGATTCTTTGTTTTTTACTTGGAATCTGTGCCGGCTACTGGGCTGTGTTAGTGACCACCGCTGCTGAACAGTTTGGAACAAACTTACGCGGAACTGTGGCTTCGACGGTTCCAAACTTTGTGCGTGGATCTGCGGTCATTGCGACGAGTTTATTTTTCTATTTAAAAGTAAGCCTTGAGATTTCGTCATTCGTTGCCGTGACTATCGTGGGTGTGGTCTGGTTTGCACTGGCGCTTTTTAGCGTCACGCAACTCAAAGAGACTTTTTCAGCAGATTTAAATTTTATCGAAAAATAGCTGGCCCCTGTATTTTTTATAAGTAAGTGACCTAAATAGGCTATTTTCAAAAAATCTGTGGTAGGTTTCAGGCATGAAAAAAAAATCACTTATTTCGGGTCTGATTCTATCAGTTATCACTTTTTTATCTATTTTTGCTCACGCCGAAGACGAAGCCGTAAAGCTTAAGTCTTTTAAAGTTAAAAACGGCCAGTATATCGCTTATGAAAGCAACATTGTCGACAAAGAAAGAGCGACTTTAATTTTACTTCCGGGCATTAACCGCGGTCTTGATTCAAGAGACGAAGCTATTCGTTTAGCGCGTAAAATGAAACTTAACTTTGTGTCGCTTCATTTTAGTTTGCACCCTGAATCTTTACTAAAAATCCCTGCTGGTGAAACACCAGCTTTTAAGATTCAATCTTACTCATCAGCGACTTTAGCCAATGAAGTGGACGCTTTAATTACCGGTTTAAATATTTATAAACCTATTATCGTAAGTCTTTCTTACAGTTCTACGGTAAGTACTGAATTAGCTAAAACAGGCAAATACCCTCTCATCATAGAAACAGCGCCGATGATTCGTTTTGATGAGGCAGATCCTCAAGGTGGAGCCGTTACAGAATTTTGGACATCCTTTTTTAATTTAAATCCGTTTTTAGGTCCGTTTTTCTCGTCATATTTTATCAAAAATACGTACACCCAGTATTGGAGTTCAAAATTGCCTTCGATCTTAGAGTCGTATCCAGAAACCGCACCTGTAAAGTCGTTAATGGTTTCAGCTTACACCGAGCTATCTTACGCAGCCCACGGTTTTGATTTTCGCAAACAAAAATTTAACGAAAACACGGTTCGCTTTTTTATTTTAGGTGAACAAGAGTTAGAAGCTCGTCTAAAACTACAAGAAGAAGCTGTTGGTCTTTACCAGAAGGCAACAGCAAGAACGAACGCCTCAGTCATCGTTCCGCATGCAGGGCACATTATTCCATCAGATGTGCCAGAGACTTACTTACAAATTTTAAAAGCTTTTGTTGAAAATTACTAAAAGTTATTAAGAAAAAAGAAAATCCGAAAATGTTTTTACAAATAGGTTCGGATTTTCAATGTTTCCGCAGTGGCCGCAACCTGGTAATGTTGCAAACTCACCCTGCGGTAAAAGTTTTGCTAATTTTTCAGATTCATCTTTAGATAATAGGTTATCAAATTCGCCGTGAACCACTTTAACCGGATGTTGAACCGGTTTTAATATTTCGCGAACATCTAAGCCATCAAGTGCTTGCAGCACTAAATGACCTACAGCTTTAACGCCGGTAAAGGCATCTTCAACGATAATATCTTTAAAGAACGGGCTTTCAGCATTGTTGTTATAGATCGTTGAACCGATCACCACTGCCGTTAAATTTTTATCAACTTTCATAGCCTCGAAAGCTTGAATCATTTCACTGTTAAATTTAACACCTTCGGCACCGACCGGATCTAATAAAAAAGCTTTGTTAAAAAGTTCTGGAGCCTTGGCCAACATTAAAGCTGCAATCAAGCCACCTGTTGAATGGCCCACAAGATTGACCGGTCTTAAGAGTTTTAATGAACGAATAAGGTCGATAAAATCAGTGGCAAAAGCATCCATCGTTACGTCAGTTGCTGCACGGGGAGCTTCGCTATGGCCACAACCCCTGAATTCGGCGCAAATAACTTGGCCGTGATTTGAAGACGTAGGGTGAGTTTTAAGAGCCTCAACCGTCGGTATCCACCAACGGTTTGAAGCTAGATTTCCATGAATAAAGAATGTGGTCTGAGGAACTAAGTTCGGAAAAACATCATAGCTAATTTTGTAATTTTGCGATGTCGTAAATAAAGCCATGAGATTTTTCTCCCTAGTTAGTACCTTGGTATGAGCCGTTAACAATAGATTCGATGATATTTGCGGCTTCAGCTGGTTTACTTTCAGGAATTTTATGCTCAGAACCCTCTAAAATCGTTAGACTTGCTTTGGCTTGAGCGGGAACAGCCTCCCAGAACTTAGTTAAAACCTCACGAGGGATGTACTGGTCTTTTTCAGCAATGATCAAATGCACAGTGTTTTTTGGAAAACGTTCAGCTTCATCAGCTGCGCGAAATTTACGAATGCCTTGGGTCATTCTAAAAACCGCTTCTAACTTTAATGGATTCTCAAGAACAACGGGTTCAACAAGCGGATAAGTTGTATAACAAATTTGGCGTAAATAGTAATCGTAGATTTGATCGTTCGTCGCTGGATTAAACGGAAAATAAAGACGAGTAAGTGCTACTTGAAATTTAATGTAGGCATCTTGTTGTTCTAAGGCTTCTGTGTACGGCGCCATTAAGACTGCGTTTTTAACTGTTTTTCCGTATTTATAAGAGTACGCCGCTGTGATACCACCGCCGTAAGATAAGCCCACAATGTTGTAAGGGGCTTTTAGTTCGATCGTTTTAAGTAGGCTATAAAGGTCTTCAACTTGATCCGTATAAGCATAAGGCTCTGGTTTAACGCCGTGACGTAAAAGAGTTTTTCCCATGCCGTCCATATCGTAACGTAAAACGCCTAAGCCTTTTTTCTTAAGTTCAGTTGTTAACTGATCCCACTGCGCTGTTGAATAGGTTAGACCATTTAAAAGAACCACAGTTTCTTTGTTTTTTTCAGGCGCTATGTAATCAACGTAAAGGTCTTTAGTTTTAATTGAAACAAAGCCTTGAAAGTTTTGTGTAAGATCAAAGGCCCACGCCATTGAAAAAGCAAACAGTGAATAAAGCGTGATAAATACATTAAGCGTACGTTTTTGCATGGACGAATCCCCCTCTGAAGAACGGTCTTAAGAACGGGTAGATAACTAGCATAATCCCCCTTCAGAGACACTGTTTTTTCGCAGTCAGCGTGGTTTTTGAGGCTTCGGATTGTAAAAGCTTTAGGGCCGCTTAACAAGCCGTTAAGCTATTGAAAAGATTTAACAAATAGGCGGTGGATAGGCTTATCTTGGTATTGGTCTTCCGCCGAAGCTAAATCTTCATCGCTATAACCGGTGCGAATTCCTAAAATAGCCACTGTGTCATCTTGAACGATAAAATCAATTCTCCACGTGCGGTACGCTAAAACCCAGTACGACTGGTTGAATTCAACACGCTTTTTCTTATCATTTGTTGGATCATATTCTAATTGGCGATAAATAAATGATTTAATTTGTTCTAAATCAGAATTCTGATTTTCTAAATACTCTAACTGCTCAGAAGCTAACGGCGAAAAGGTAATACTCATTTTAGGCGTCACACTTGATTCAAGCCATTCAATATGCGCATCTTCAGCCACATCTGATTCTGGATGAAAAGGTTTAATATCTAAAATCGGTGTGCCATCTAGAATATCATTCGGCCCGATATAAATATTTAAACCATCAACTTTTTCTAACTTAACTAACGACATGCCGATCGGATTTGGTCTGTATGGCGCGCGAGTCGCAAATACACCGATCTTTCTATTAGAGCGGGGAGTTTGAACTAAAGGCTTCCAGTTTTCGTTTTTATGAAAAGCATAGATAATCCATAAATGCGTGCAGCCGCCAAGATCAGTGAGTGCTTGTTCGAAATTTTGTCCGTTATTTAAAGTGATAACGGCTTCTTGCGATAAACCATCGGGTTGGCGCGAAGCTTGGTAGGGTTCAACCTGATCTGATTTTAAAACTCCAATAGGGTTAAAAGTAATTGGAGTCATATAAAATTACACTTTAACTTGTTGTTCGTTAAATTGTTTACGCCATTCGTAACCGGCAATAGCTGCAGCAACGCCTGCGTTTAATGAATTTTTTATTCCAAACGTAGGAATACGGCGAACTTCAGTGGCGATTTCTAATTGATCTTTATCTAAACCAAAACGTTCATTGCCGATGAGAAATGCTGTTGGTTTTTCAAAATTAAAATCAACCGAGATATCTACGGCTTTCGGCGAAGTTTCTAACGCGATGATTTGATAACCTTCTTTGATAAGTTGGTTTACACACTCAACAAAACTTTTTTGCTCCCACGCCACAACAAATGCAGCCCCTAAAGCGGCCCGTTCAACCTGTGGTTGGTGCGGAGTAGGTGTATAACCTGTTAACCAGATTTTTTGTGCCCCTAAGGTATCAGCTGTTCTAAAAATAGAACCTACGTTAAAAGCTGAGCGCATATTATCGATGATAAAATGTAAGGGCACACGTTCAGTGACTAAGTGATCACGGTCTGTATTCGTCACTAAAAATTCATCATCAGCCATACCTTTTTTAAGGTATCTTTCAAAAGGCACGGCAATTGTCGATAAATGACGAAGTGTCATTGTCGGCGTTAATGAATCTTTATATTTAGATAATTTTTGTAAAATAGGGTCAGCTGATTTAGCAAGCTCACCGATTTGCATAATCAGCTCTTGTAAAAACATCTGGTCATATTTGCCGTCAGATGAATCTTGTTCGATGCCGACAAATAATCTGTGAATCTCTTCTACTTTTTTTTTATCGCTATTTTTTACTTCATCACTCACTGTAATTCCTTAAAACATTTTAAACCGTAGCAAAAAAGGCCTGGCACCTTTTATTTTACTTTTTGTCCAGTTTTAGCACCTTTGTCAGGAGATAGAACGAATAAATCAGATCCACCTTCGCCAGCACATAAAATCATACCCTCAGACATGCCAAACTTCATCTTACGCGGAGCTAGATTAGCAACGATTAAAATTTGGCGGCCAATTAAGGTAGCTGGATCATAAGCTAACTTAATTCCAGAAATAATTTGGCGTGTTTGACCTGGCTCGACTTCGACTTTAAATTTTAATAATTTATCAGCTTCAGGAATAGCTTCAGCTTCTAAAACTGTAGCCACCCGAAGATCAACTTTATTAAAGTCTTCAATACCGATCACACCCATTGGAGCGTCAGCTACCGGAGCCACCGACGCAGCGGCTTTTTTAGGTTTCGCTGCTTCTTGAGCCGCGAACTGAGCTTTTTGCTCTTCGATCATGGCTTTAACTTTATCCGCATCTACACGTTGAACTAAGTGCACATACGCATTGATCGGTTGATTTGTTAAAATCTTTTGCGCATCAGTCCACTGATATTCTTTTTCTTTTAATAGCTCAGACACTTTTGTCGCCAGCATCGGAAGAACTGGTTTTAAGTAAATCGCTAAAATTCTAAAAGCATTAAGTGTCGTCGTTAATACGCGTTTAACTTCAGCTTCGTCAGTTGATTTCCACGGCGCTTTTTCGTCGAAGTATTTATTCACAGAATCAGCTAACTCACGAATTAATGTCGTAGCTTTAGCAAAATCGCGCTCATCGTAGTGTTTGTGAATTTGCGCTTGCTTAGATTGAAGTTCTTTTAAAATCTCAGTTGATGGATCTAAATCGTATAAAGCAGAGCCAAATTTTTTATTTAACATCTGCGCGCCACGCGAACCAAGGTTTACGATTTTTCCGACCAAGTCAGAGTTTACGCGTGATTGGAAGTCTTCTAAATTAAGATCCATATCATCCACAGAACCGTTAATTTTAGTTGCGTAGTAATAACGTAAGAACTGTGGATCTAAGTAATTTAAATAAGTTCTGGCGTTGATGAATGTGCCTTTAGACTTAGACATCTTTTCACCATTCACCATCACATGACCGTGAACGTTCACAGCTGTCGGAGTTCTGAAATCAGCCCCTTGCAAAAGCGCTGGCCAGAATAGGGTGTGAAAGTACACGATATCTTTTCCGATAAAGTGGTAACATTCAGTTTTTGAATCTTTACCCCAGAATTCAGATAACTCACGGCCTTGTTTAGATAAATACTGCTGCGCTGCTGAGACATACCCCATTGGAGCATCAACCCACACATAGAAGTATTTTCCTGGCTCGCCAGGAATTTGAAAACCAAAGTAAGGTTCATCACGTGAAATATCCCAGTCACGTAAATCTTCATTAAACCATTCCATCATCTTTTTAGAAACTTCAGGTGCAGTATGATGCGGAAGCCATTTTTGTAATTCAGCTTTGAAATCATTTAATTTAAAGAAAATATGATCAGATTCTTTTTTAACCGGCGGAGTTCCGCAAATAGAACAGCCTGGGTTAATTAAATCACTTGGTGAGTACGTTGAAGCGCACACATCACATGAATCACCATATTGGCCAGGTGATTTACACTTAGGACAAGTGCCTTTAACAAAACGATCCGGTAAGAACATTTTGTCGTGATTACAGTATAGCTGTTCAATCGGTTTTTTATGAATATGACCTTTAGCTTTTAAACGCTCATAGAAAACTTCAGATAACTTTTTATTTTCTTCTGAATGAGTTGATCCGTAATGATCAAAGCCAATGGCAAAGTCTGCAAAATCACGCGTGTGATCTTTAAAACTTTGCGCCACGTAATCTTCAGGTTTAATACCTAATTCGCGCGCTTTAATCATGATCGGTGTGCCATGAGTATCATCGGCACATAAGAAAATACATTCATGCCCACACATCTTTTGAAAACGAGCGTAAATATCGGCTTCAATATGCTCTAACATGTGCCCTAAGTGAATCGGCCCGTTGGCGTAGGGAAGAGCACAGGTCATGATAATTTTTCGTTTTGAATTTTCAGTGTGTAACATATTATACCTGCAGTTGAATCTTTTCTAATAAATCTGGATCTGAAAGAACCATCTCGCCACCAACAGCAATCGCTGTTAATGGATTATCAGCCACGCGCACTTGAATACGCACTTCGGCTTCAATCTTATTGGCTAATTCTTTAATTAAAGCGCCACCACCGGCTAACATAATGCCAGTCTCGATCACGTCAGAAACTAACTCTGGCGGAGTTTTTTCTAAAGCATTTAAAATTCCGTGAATGATCAATTGGATCGAGTTTGATAAGGCGTTTCCGATATCTTCTGAAGAGATTACTTCAGTACGTAAAAAACCTGAATCTAAAT
The DNA here is from genome assembly GCA_023701385.1 of Pseudobdellovibrio sp. Taxonomy (GTDB): domain Bacteria; phylum Bdellovibrionota; class Bdellovibrionia; order Bdellovibrionales; family Bdellovibrionaceae; genus Pseudobdellovibrio. Next base: position 3,928 of record JAMPXC010000015.1, on the reverse strand, counting down.
CGTGACCTTGAACTTCAAGTTTTTGAATGTTCTTTTTCGGTAACGCAGTTCCAAGATTTACTTTTAAGTATTCGGCCTGTTGGTCTGAAACAACTAATTTCTTAGTGTCTTTTAAATAACGAATCACATCTTCATCGAATTTGTGACCACCTAAACGTAATGGTTCACAGTAAACGATATCAGCTAAAGCGATCACGGCGATTTCAGTTGATCCACCACCGATATCAATCACCATGTGACCTTTAGCTTCGCGAACATTAATACCTGCGCCGATAGCCGCAGCCATTGGTTCATCGATAAGAAGAGTTTTTGAAGCACCTGCAGAACGGCAAGCTTCAACGATGGCTTTTTTTTCAACCTCAGTCACACCGTAAGGAAGCGATACCACAACTTTTGGACGTTGTTTGTTTGAAACTTTAATCGCCTTCATTAAGAAGTGGCGAAGCATCACGCGAGCGGCATCGAAATCAGCGATCACACCGTCTTTAACCGGTTTAATCACCACGATATGGCCAGGATTTTTTTTAAGGATTTCTAAACCCTCAAGACCGATACCTAAAATTTTTCTTTTTTTCGGATCAATGCTTGAAACCATAACTTGGCTTGGTTCATTTAAAACCATGCCTTTGTTCTGGATAGAAATCAGCGTGTTTGCTGTTCCTAAGTCAACATAGATGTCTGCGCCTGCTGTAGTGGAACCAAATAACCATTCTAACATATTTTAATACCTATAAGCCTGCGGCTTAATATTTTTTGTAGCCAGTTGAACCTTCAAAAGGGAAACTGAAATAAACAGAAACACTTGAAAGCGAGTTATCTAAATTTAAATTGAATTCAGCACCGATATGTTTGTCTTCTTGCGGAAACCATTCAGCACCCACCGTAAATTGTGAAGACACGTAACTGCCATTACCGCTGAACCAAGTGATCGGAAGACCTGCGTACGGAATCATGTTGCCGTAACGAGTGTCAGCTTTTTTAGAAAATAGCGGAGTTAATTGAACGCCCGTTAAGTTGTGATCTTCATCGCGTGCGTAAATGATCGCAGCACGGCCACCCATAGCCGGTTGTTTTTCAACATCTGGAAATGGAACCCATTTAACCGATGCCTGTGTCCAGAAATCAGTTTCACCGCCACCCATTGTGATGCGGCCATCAAGATCATCGATGATATGAGTATCAGCGTAAACACCAACGTTAAAACCACCACCCTCAGAAACAATCAATTGTGGAGCTACACCTAAACGGTAGTAGTTTTCTGGTAAAATTTCTGCCGTTTCGTTGATTGTTAAAAAAGCGTGGCTATAGCGCGAAAGCATGAAAGCTGAAGCGAAAATAGAAATGATCTGGATCCATTTGAAAAGTTTGTTTTTTGTCATAGGTGATATGGTAACCACCCAGACTTTAGGTTGGCAAGCGTTACACTGCTGTTTGGTGCGCAAAGCTTCGCTTTGACTTTGCAGTAAAAAAACGATGACATGAATTCGTGCCTATTTCAGCTGTGATCATCTGTAAAAATGAAGAATCAAACATCGAGCGCTGCTTAAAGTCGCTTGATTGGGTCGACGAAATTGTTGTTTATGACTCGGGCTCTACTGATAACACTATTAACATTGCGCAGAAATTGGGCGCTAAAGTGCATCAAGGGCCGTGGTTGGGTTTCGGTCCGACAAAACACGAAGCTACAAAGCGTGCAACTCATGACTGGATTTTATCTCTCGATTCTGACGAAGAAGTTCCGCTTCATTTAAAGCAAGAAATTCAATCAAAACTTGCAACTCTTGATGCTGATTACATCTACAAAATTCCGCGTTTATCTTTTTACCTAGGCCGCTGGATTAAGCATGGTGGTTGGTACCCAGATTTTCAACTTCGTTTATTTAACCGCAAAACTCATCAATGGAATCAAGCCGTCATTCATGAAAAAGTTGAACCGTTAAAAGGTGATACTGAACATATCGCCGAACTTGATAATTATTTTCATCATTACGTTTTTAAAAATATCGAACACCAGGTGCAAACGAATAACCGTTATTCTACGCTGCAAGCTGAAGCTATGTTTAAAAACGGAAAATCTTTTAGCTATTTTCACCTGTTCACAAAACCTTACGTAAAGTTTATTGAATGTTACATTTTTAAACTTGGCTTTTTAGACGGTTGGGCTGGATACGCTATTGCTAGAAATGCAGCTTATTCCGCACTGTTAAAGTGGTTAAAGCTTAAGGAGCTAAATGATGGGCGTCATGATACAAAAAAATAACTTCTTCTTTTTAGCTTTTGCTTTGCTATTAGTACAAAACGCAACAGCAGCTATTCCCGTACTTAAAAGTTATGTTGGTCATCCGTTAATTCATTTAGTTGACGGTAATGTTAAAGTTGAGCCGGTTAAAGGTAAACAGATTGAACAAACTTTTACTGTAAAAACAGCAGCCAAAGAGCAAATCAAAATCGAATTAGGTAAAGATTTTTACGTGATCGTATTTCCTGAATCGAGTGCTAAAGTTGAAGGTTATTACATTACGAAAAAAGATTTCAAAGTTAAATCAGTGAATTTTAATTCGGGAAGATTTTACGTTAAAAATGGTTCAAATATCGAAGACGATTTAACGGTGATTTATCAATCTGACTTTTTTATCTGGAAAAACAGCGAAAAAAACAATCAGCGTGAATTCTTCGTAGAACTTAATCCAGCTATCGCGCAGGTGCGTTTCTGTGCCGGTGAAGCGGGTATTGCCGCTTCGTTATTTGATCATGAAATAGTGAAAAACCTTAAATTCCAAGAGGGCGCCTCTTTTCAGGGTGTACTTAAAGACGGTCAATTAGAGTTTGATCAGTTGCTGCAAAATCGCAAAATCCCAAAAGGAGAATGGAAAGAAAACTTCACCTGCGATTTTAAACAAATTCTTAAAGAAATGAACGACCTTGAAGCTTCTGAAATCGCGAGAAGTAAAAAGGCCGCTCAAACTAAAAAAATCGAAGATAAAAAGCGTAAACAAGAGTACGATAAATCGGTTTGCCATGATCCCAATGGGCAGTTCAATGAATGTTTGTGGAGGTGGGAGGAGAAATCCTGCATCCGCTATCGTTGTGATGGGCAAGGGCAGTGGCAAGATCGCCAACAATTACCTAAAAACCAGAATTATCATTGTGAGACGAAGCCCAAAGTTTCGAAGTGCGATTACTGACAACTCTTTGCAAGTGTCAGCACTTAACGTCACTTCTTGTTAGTTCTATAACCTATTTACTTTAAGCATCGTCTCATCTTGAGTCTAAAAACAGCTAAAAACCACCTGTTTTCAATAAGTTATGCCATTTTGGCGTTTTCGGCACACCGCTTGTATATACCTTAATATACAACGCACCTGATTTAAAATGGCTCTTTAAGGAAGGTATTTATGAAAACAGGATTATTAAAAACAAACGCACTCGTATTATTAACAGCAACTGTATTATTTGCTGTTGGATGTTCGAATTCAAATTCGAGCGATACAGTCACAAATACTCTTCCAGTAGTTAATGGAGCGATTCCAGGACCGATCATTATCGATCCTTCAGCTCCAACAACTCCAACAACGAGTTCAACAACTACATTCTACGGTGGATCAACTGTAACGTTTAAGCCAACAAGCTTAGCACAAATGAATAAGTATGTTGCGACTCATCCATTAAATGCTCCAACAGATTTTAAAATTAATATCAACTTAGCAACAGTTGGTTCTGGTCGCTACGGTGGATCAGTTTCAATTTCTTATAAAGACAATGGTTACCTTTATAATGGTGTATTCAAATCTGGAATGGGCACAAACCAATCATTTAAAGGTATGTACGATAACGGTACTTTAGAATCTAACTATAACTACTGGTTTAACTACAATAATCAAACTGTATTCACAGGTTTTTTCGAAGACCAATACGGTGCGATCACGAT
>JAMPXC010000095.1 GCA_023701385.1 Pseudobdellovibrio sp. | reverse complement strand
GTTGGCGATGAAATCAAAGTTAAAATCTTAAAATACGACACTGAAAAAGAACGCGTATCTTTAGGTATGAAACAACTAACTGAAGATCCATGGGCTAACGTACAAACTCAATACGCAATCGGTTCTAAACACAAAGGTAAAGTAGTATCAGTAGCTGAATACGGTGCGTTTGTTGAATTAGGCGAAGGTATCGAAGGTTTAATCCACGTATCTGAAATGTCTTGGACTAAACGTGTAAAACACGCCAACCAAATGGTTCAAGTTGACCAACAAGTTGACGTTCAAGTTTTAGCTATCGACACTGAAAATCGTCGTATCTCTTTAGGTATGAAACAACTTCAAGCTAACCCTTGGTTAGAAATGAAAGAATCATACCCTCCAGGAACAATCATTGAAGGTGAAGTTAAATCTATCACTGACTTCGGTGTGTTCGTTGGTATCGAAGAAGGTATCGATGGTTTAGTTCACATCTCTGATTTCTCTTGGACTAAACGTGTAAATCACCCATCTGAAATGTTTGCTAAAGGTCAAAAAGTAAGAGCAGTTGTTCTTGGCGTTGATACTGAAAACGAAAGATTCTCTTTAGGTATTAAACAACTTGAAGGTGATCCTTGGGCACAAATCGAAACTAAATACGGTATTGGTACACAACACGATGTGAAAGTGACTAAAACTGTTGATTTCGGTGCATTCGTTGAACTTGAATCAGACATCGAAGGCTTAATCCACATTTCTGAATTAACAACTGAAAAAGTTAACTCTGTTGAAGACGTTGTTAAACCAGGTGCGGTAATCAAAGCTGAAGTAATCACTATTGATAAAGATGCACGTAAAGTGGGTCTTTCTGCTAAACTTGTTAAACTTCGCGAACAAAAAGGCGACGTTGATGAGTACGTGAAAAAAGCGACTGCAACATCAAAAACAAGCTTTGGTGATGTATTCGGTGATCAATTAAAAGGTCTTAAAAAAGACTAATTGATTGATCGGGGCGCTGCGGCTAATTGGTCGCTGCGCTAGCTGTCCTTCCTGGACAGCCTTTCTGACGGCTTCCTGCCGTCAGAGTTAAAAATGACTAGATCATATTAAAAGGGAGCAAGAAATTGCTCCCTTTTTTTTGGCTTTTGCTTAGAATTATTAGATAGGTTTTATCCCGTTTTTCCATGGTTGGAGATTTTGATGAAAAACATGTCTTTTCGTAAGAAGTTTATTTTAGGTCTATTTATCTGTTTTGCGGTGTTTTTAGGTTACCGCGGTTATAAAGTGGCAACGACCACGTTTCCTGATTCTGAAGAGGAAAGTACTTTAAGTCTTGGTAAAAATGAAATTCTGCATTTAGAGATCAATGGCGTGATTATGAATGGCAAAAAGTTTTTACAAAACTTAAAACGCTATTCTGAAGAAGACGCTGTCAAAGCGATCGTGATTGAAATCAATTCTCCGGGTGGAGCAGTTGGTCCTTCACAAGAAATCTATTTAGAAATTAAACGCGCTAAAGCTGAAACAAAAAAACCAATCGTGTGTGTATCAACTGGCTTGATCGCTTCTGGCGGGTATTACTCAGCAATGGGTTGTGATCACTTGATGGTAGCTCCTGGTACAATGATTGGTTCAATCGGCGTGATCATGGAGTTTGCTAACTTAGAAGATTTATACTCTTGGGCTAAAGTTAAACGTTACACAATCACATCGGGTAAGTTTAAAGATTCAGGCTCTGAGTACCGTGCTATGCGCGACGACGAACGTAAATTATTCCAAGATATGATCAACGAAGTTTATGATCAATTCCGTAACACAGTCGCTGAAGCTCGTAACCTTCCGGTGGATTTTGTATCACAATATGCGGATGGCCGTGTAATGACAGGGGCAAAAGCGGTTGAATTAAAATTCGCAGATTCGACTGGAACATTTGAAGACGCGATTCGTTTAGCGGCAAAACAAGCGAATTTAAAAGAGGATGATTACCATGTGCTTCGTCCGCGTAGACAGCGCCCTTCGTTTTTCTCATTCTTTATGGATAACGACGAAGAAGATGATTTAAATTCTTTAAGCGATATCGGTGATGTTAAGGCCTTAATGAAAGGCGAACTTTCGGGTAAGTCAGTTGACCAAGTGATCAAAACTTTATTCAAAATGAAAACGCTTAATCAGCCCATGATGATTATGCCAGGGTACTGGGAGTAGTTCGTCAGTGGCTTCTAAAAAAGAAAATAAGTTAGCGTACGTGAAAATGGATAAAGAAGTGTGGCCGATCGAGCGCGATATTTTTTATCGCCCGGGCCGCATGAAATATGTTCGTAAAATTATTAAACCAAGTGGTTGTGTTTTCTGTGTTTCGGCAACGAAAAAAGAAAGCATTCAAACTCTGTGTGTTTATAAAACGCAATATACACAAGTGGTTGTAAATAAATTTCCGTACAATAATGGCCACGTTTTGGTTTTACCACTTCGCCACACAGGTGATTTATTAACTCTAACTGAAGCTGAATACACAGATCTTCACAGTGTGCTTCGTTTATCGATTCAGGCTGTAAAAGAAATCTATAATCCCAACGGTTTAAATATCGGTATGAATCATGGGGCGACAAGTGGTGCGGGTATTCCAGATCACTTGCATTATCACATCGTGCCTCGTTGGCATGGTGATCTTAATTTCTTTCCGTTAATTGCAGAAACGAAGTTAGTGATCGAAAATCCAAAACAAACTTACGCTAAACTTAAAAAATATTTTCAGAAAAACGGATAGGGCGGAATTGTAATGTCATCTTTCTCTATGGCTCCAGTGACTTCGGTTGTAAAAAAATTATTAATCATTAATGTGGTAATCTGGGTTGTGGTTCAGATTATTTTAGATCGTGCATTTGGATTTCACCAATGGCGCTATTTAATTTTAACTCCTGAATTAGTGATTGAAAAATTTTATGTGTGGCAGCTGTTCACGTATCAATTTTT
>JAMPXC010000094.1 GCA_023701385.1 Pseudobdellovibrio sp. | reverse complement strand
TCTTGCCAAGACGGCGCTCAGCGTACGCGTGATATCGTTTTAGGTTTAAGAAATTTTTCACGTTTAGAAGAAGCGCAGTTAAAAGAAATAGATATTCACCAATCGCTAGACACAACGCTTGAGATTTTACAGAGTGAAATTAAAAACCGCATTGTGGTTCACAAGCAGTATGAACCTATTCCAAAAGTTCTGTGTTTTGCATCGCAAATCAATCAGGTGATAATGAATATTCTGGCCAATGCCTTACAAGCTATTCAAGGTAATGGTGAAATCTGGATTACCACAATTCCGCTAAAAGCAGGACCAGATCAAATCGGGCGTGTGCAAATTTCTATTCAGGATTCTGGATCGGGAATGGATGCGCAAACTCTGGAAAAAATCTTTGAACCGTTCTTCACAACTAAAGGTGTGGGGCAGGGTACGGGATTAGGATTAAGTATTTCTTACGGCATTATTCAAAATCATGGCGGTGAAATTCAAGTGCGTTCACAAAAAGGTGTCGGCACAGAGTTCGTGATTATCATTCCGGTTAGTCCGCCAAAGAACTTTAAAGCGTAATCCCAATACGAGACAAAATGAGGCGTTTTTTTAAACGATTTTAAGTTCAGTCCTGTTTATTCCGATAAGCCATTTGTGGTTGGAGTTAATAAGTTTCTTAATGTAGTTATCATTTTAGGCTGTGTAGTTATGGCCTTCTTTTTCTATCGGGCAAAAGTAGAAAATGATAAGTCTGCTAAGGTACAAAACCAATCTGTCGAGCAAAGTTCTGTGAAGCCAGCTATGGATCCGCAAGATTTAGCGAATAAATATTTGCAACAAGCCCAACAAAACTTAGCCACTGAAGAATTAAAAGCGTCGATCAATATTAAAAAAGCGATGACTGAATCACGGCAAGCGGCTCAGCCAAAAGTAGTTGAAACCGATCCATCAAAAGTTTCGGTTGAACAACAAATCTGGAAAGATCCAACTGAACAAATGAAAGCGGACGTGCCGCTTGAACAACGTTTCTCTCAAGAATTAAATCAAAAAAATCCAGGCGAAATCGATAAGCAGGAATACATTCGCCAATTTAAAGAAAATGCCCGCAAAAATGGTTATGAAATTACTGTGAACGACGATCTTGAAGTGACTAGTGTAACGCCTATTCGTAAGCCACAGAATTCGAAAAACGATTACGATTCTAATCAAGGGTCACAAGAGTCTGAATATTAATTTCGAAAATTTCGGTTGACCCTTTTCTGTTTTGATCTGCCTCTGGCAGACCTTCTTCTGAAGGGCCGACTGGCGTCGTCCTTAGTGCTAAAATCACAGAACAACTTAATGAGGAAATTAATCAGAAGATCTTGGCTTCGCTGAAGCTGTAGAAATTTTCTTTGGTGAAGATGATGTGATCTAAGATGGGGATTTCCATTAGCTTTGCACATTTTAATAATTTTTTTGTGATGCGAATGTCTTCGAGTGAGGGATCGGTGCTTTGGCTTGTGTGATTGTGGGCGATGATGATGGCATAGCTGTTGGCATGGGTGGCTTCGCGAAATAAATCGCGCGGGTGAATCTTGCAGGAGTTTAAAGTTCCTTTGTGCACCATAACGACTTTAATAAGTTCCATCTGATGCGTTAAGTACACACCCCAAAATTCTTCGGCATAGGGGTTGTAGTTTTTTGACAAAAGCTCGAAAACCTTTTGAGCGTTATCGATAATCTGAGAGGTTTTAACGGTATCGTCTGGACCAGCAGGGATTTTAGTCATAATTGCTTTTTAGCAACAGAGCGACCTTAGTTACGGGTCGTGTATTGTTTGGCGCACTTGATTATCGTCCGGAAGATCGCTTCTCGTTTCAGTCCGGATCGTCTATCATCATAACTAAGACATAATAGTCGAGAGGTACATCATGAAAACGTTAGTTTTACTTGTTCTTGTTTCATTATCAATTTTATCGTGCGGTCCGAAGGCCTTTGTAAAAGGAACTTATGAAGATCCACAAAAAGAAAATCTATTAAACGACCAATGGTCTGAAACCGACATGCAAGTGATGGTTAAAGAGCTTGTGGCTTCAATGTTAGCTCACCCAGTGATTGCTAACGCGAAAACGCCGCCGGTTGTGATGTTCACTAAACTTAAAAACGACACAAGCGATCATATCGACACTCAAAGCATCATCGACATGATGGCGGTTGAATTAGGTAACACAGGTAAAATCGTATTCGTAAATAAAGAAGCGCGTGAAGATGTAGCTGAAGAATACAACTACCAAAATTCAGGAATGGTTTCTGCTGAAACTAAAAAAGGCCCAGGCGGTCAAACGGGCGCAGACTATTTCATCGACGGCCGTATCGCTTCTATCACTCAACAAGTAGATAAAGACAAAACTGTGTACTATAAGTTAACGTTAAACTTAACGAACTTACAGAAAAACACTAAGGTTTGGTCTAATCACAAAGAGATCCGTAAGAAGTTTAAGAAAAAAACAATTGGTCTTTAATTTTCCAAAGGCTCTGACTGAGTCAGGGCTTTTTTTTACCGGGTATGATCGATAGCGGACCACACTAAGAAGTTTTGGTTGCTGAAACCAATTTCATTCATAATTTTTTAATATTTTTTGAAATTTTGGCGCGAAAAAAGCTCACGAAGTGGGGAACTTCGTAAATATTCAGCTTGGAGAAACTTTAATCGGAAAAATAAAAAAGCCGGGATTTGGGCCCGGCTTAGTAATTACTGATTAAAATTTTGATTGCTGCTTGGAAGAGGAAGATTCGGAGTCTCTTCTTCTTGGTTAGAACCAGGAAGCACTGTCGCTTTTTCAGCTACAACTTTAGAAGTTGCATCAGCCGTATTTAAACGAGCTGCTGAAGCCACGCGGTTTTCTAAGTTCTGTTTAATGTCATCAGTTGAAGCTCTTTCAACGTTAACAGTCACAGCAGCTTGTTTAGTCATATAGTCGATTGGGAAAGCGCCCAATTTAGCTAAATAACTAGAAATGCTTCCGTTACCGTGTTGAATGATTTCGCGCAATGTAAACAGCGGAGCGTACTGAGAAGCTTTTTTCTCAGATTCAAAAATGATCTGAGTTAAAGTTGCTGCAGTAATATCATTTTTCGACTTATTGTCGATAACCATCACTTCTTCGTTAGAGCGAATC
>JAMPXC010000059.1 GCA_023701385.1 Pseudobdellovibrio sp. | reverse complement strand
GTAGCCGAAAACCCTAATTCTTTAGCTTTAAGTAAAAACTGATCTAGACCCATGGTCTAGGTGCTAAATCATTTTTGGATTTTTGGCAATAAAGCCCTTAAATCTCTTCTAGAATTATTGCATAATAAAAAGCATGAAAAGCTGGAAAAATACGGCAGAAATTAACTTAGATGTGGTTTATTTCAACTACAGGCAAGGTTATGATTTTTCTCAGCACTCAGAAGTCTATGTATGGGATCTGGATAAGACGTACTTAGATACCTCGATTGACTCATTAAAGGGTCTTTTTCGCACAATTTTTGAAAAATCTTTAACGAAGAAAAACGTTCCAGGGGCTTCAGAGCTTTTAAAAAGTATCTCAAGAACTCGTAAAAAGCACTTTACTGAATCCGACTTTCCACTGTTTTTCGTGTCCGCTTCGCCTCCGCAAATGGAATCTAAGATTGCCGAAAAATTTGCTTTAGATGATATCGCCCCCTTAGGGATGTTTTATAAAGACAACTTAAGAAATTTAACACCATCACGTTTATTATTCTTAAAAAAACAAGTGGGCTATAAGGTACAAGCACTGATGCAGCTTCGCTGCCATTTAAGCGCTGATGTGCGCATGATTTGTTTTGGTGATGACTCAGAGTCAGATGCGATCATTTATAATTTATTTTCAGATATCTGCGCCCGTCGTCACACACCGATGGTATTAGAAAGATTACTAGAAGATCTTGGCATTACGAACGCACAAATCGAAGAGATTTTAAAATTACAATCGTTAGTGCCCATTCAAGATCCGGTTGAAAAAATTTATATCAACTTAGCGACCGACACTGATCCTGACTATTACAATAAATTCGGACGCAGAACTTTAGCGACTTATGACACTTTTCAAGTGGCTTTAGATTTAGTACAAGATCAGCGTTTATCACTCGAAGAATTAGGCGTGGTGCTTCAGGCGTTAGAAGAAAAATACAACTACTCAACAACGCAGTTAGTGCGTGGTTTTGAAGATCTGATCCGTCGTCGTGTGATCGGCTTATCATCGTTTGAAATGATTAAGAACTACCTGATCGAAAGAAAAAAAATCTCTTTATCATGGTCACCGAAGTTTGAACCTTTACGCGAGAAGATCGTGCAAAACGGTCACGTCTACCAACTCGACGGTTTATTCGAACCGTGGGTAAAAACTGACGTAAATTACTTAAACGACTTCTTCTAAGGTATTCGTTTACTTTTTGAAACACGCTGCGTTTCAAAAAGTAAACGAATACCAGGATGCTATCGCAAAAGTAAACTAATCAAATTTCAGAGGAAAAACAGTCGTAATGGCAGAGCCCGAAAATTTAGGAAAAACAGTTCGGGCTACGACTTCTGATAAGCACGCTTTAAAAGATTTATCCTGAATATCGGAACGGTTGATTTCAACTTTCGTCACTTTGCCGATCGGTGAAATTTCAAACGAAATTAAAACCTGGCCGTGCGCTTGCTCGGTTTTTTGAATCAGCTGACCATAACATCTGAAAAAGTCAGATTTTTTTGAAGCTAAGATTTCTTCAATTTTAGATTGGGGTAAAACATCTTCCGGTAGCGAAGTTTTTAAACCTTTTTGGCGCAAGCTTTCGACATTTTTTTCATTTGATAAAGCGTAATCCATCGCTGTTAACTGACGGCCTTCTTTGCGCACCCAAAACGATGGCTCTTGACCAAAACGTTCGATAAACACATCGCCCGAACGAACAGTCACAAGTGTGGTTTTATCATCGGTTTGTTCAACTAAGATTTCAGAATTTTCTAAAACACGTAATTCGCCACCAGTTTGGGTGAGGGTGATCAGCACGTCAGATAGGGGTGCCGTTTTAATTAAATCCAAGTGACGGATTTTTAAACCTTTTTTCGCTGGAATATCGTCGTACTGGTCAAGACCACGCGTGATGACGCCCGTTGGAGTATCGGAATTAATTTCTGTGATTTTTGCGATTTCTTTAGAAGCTAAAAGATCAAGGTTTCGGGTTGGAACAAACACCGAAACCATAATAAGCACAATACCAATGATGATGAGCCCGATGACGACTCGGTTTTTCATGCTTGGAAACTAAAATTATTTAGTTTGTGTTGCAGATGCTGGCGGAGGTGGAACTTCAGTTGTTTCAGAAACCGCGGCCGCTGCATTCATTGGCGTTGTTGGAATTACAGCAGAATCAACTACTGAAGATTGTGTACGTGAAGATAACATCGCTAAGCCGATACAAGTGATCACAAGGATAACTGATACAACTTTAGTCATTGTAGCTGCTAAAGTTGTAGCTCCTGTAGCGCCTAAAACTGAGTTTGAAGAGCTTTGAGAAGTAAATACGCCGCCACCTTTTGAGTCTTGCACTAAAACTAATCCGATTAGGGCTAAGCACGCTAAGATGTGAACAGTGGCTAAAAATGTAATCATGGGCTGATTCCTTTGCGTGTCTTCGACACGACTTCCTTAAAAAGTAATCTGATAAACAAACCGTTAACTTATCGAATCAACATAATTCAGTCCAGCAAGGGATCGTTTTACGCGGCGTTTAAAGGTGACAAAGCCACAGGTTTGGAGCATATCTAAGTGGATGTTTTTTGTGGTCTTTGAAGGTTTAGATGGGTCGGGGAAATCCTCTTTGATGAAGAGGCTCGAAGCTCATTTAAAAAAAGCAGGACAAGATCTGATCATGACCCGCGAACCGGGTGGCACCATTGTCGGCGATGAAATCCGCGAAATTATTTTAAAAAAACAAGCCGAGCCACCATCACCACGTACTGAATTACTTCTTTATCAAGCCAGCCGTGCTCAACATGTCGACCTTGTGATTCGTCCAGCGCTTGCGCAAAAGAAATGGGTTTTATGTGACCGTTTCTCTGCCAGTTCGATTGCCTTTCAAGGTGGCGGACGTGGAATTTCTTTAGACCAAGTTCGTTGGTTGAATGATTTTTCAACAAGCTTATTAAAACCACATCTTACTGTTCTTTTAGATTTATCGGTTGATGAGTCAAAAAAACGCAGATCACACCGTGAAAACACAACCGCAGTAGCCGAAGATCGTATCGAAGCTGAAGCAGATTCATTTCACGAAAAAGTTCGCCAAGGCTTTTTAGATCAAGCGCATGCGGATTCAGAAAATTGGCTCGTGTTAAACGCAGCTCTTACACCTGACGAATTATACAATCAGTTGATTGCCAAATTAACGGAGAAAAAATGGCTTCGTTAATTCAGCAAGTGATTGGCCACGAAGAGCAAAAACACATGCTTGAAGCGGCGATTGAAAATAAATCATTGCCACATGCCATGGTGTTTTCAGGTCCTGCCGGTATCGGCAAAATGAAATTAGCTGTGGCTATCGCGCAAAGCTTAGTTTGTGAAGAGCCAATGAATGCGAAAGCCTGCGGTCATTGTGGCGCTTGTGTTCGTGTTGAAAAAAATCAATCTGAAAGTGTACGCCGTGTAAGCCCCGACGGTTTACAAATTAAAATTTCACAAGTGCGCGAGATCTTAGATTTTTTATCTTTAGCCAGCGATTCACAAAAACGTGTGATCATTATCGATCACGCGAATCAAATGAACCCACAGGCTTCGAATGCTTTACTTAAAACATTAGAAGAGCCACCTCAGGATGTTTATTTTATTCTAACGACAACGGATGTGCGTTTACTTATGCCAACCATTCGTTCGCGTTCACAAATTATTTCTTTTAAAGCTTTAACGTTACACAACTTGCAACGTATTAACCCGGGTCTATCAAGCTGGATGTATAAATCTTCACGCGGGCAAGCGGGTAAGTTATTAGACTTTTCTGAGGGTGAAACGCTAGAGCGTAGAAATTCTGACCTAGGTTTTTTTGAACATTTCTGGTCGAACAAAAATTTTATCTTAGAAACTGATATCAAAGAATACGTGAAAGACCGCGCTTCAGCGAGTGCTGTTTTAAAAAACTGGTATACGTTTACCCGTGATTTGATTGTGTTCTCGCAAGGGGCCCGCGACCAAATTCTAAACTCAGATCAAATTACCACACTCATCAAATTAGACTTTATTCCGACTGAAAAACTTTATGATTTTTCATCGGCGCTCTTACAAGCCATTCAAGATATTGATAAACTAGATATGACTCTTTTGTTTGAGTCACTGTGGGTAAAACATGCAAGAGCTTAATTGGATAGACATACACACGCATCTAGACCGTTTAGAAGGTGGCCCAGAGGCCGCTTTAAAATTAGCGCAAGAAAATGGCGTTAAAAAATTAATTACCATCGGCACTGAACCAGAAGATCTGCCGGTAGTTTTAGAGTTAGCACAAAAGTATTACCCAGCTGTTTATTGCACAATCGGCGTTCACCCGCATGAAGGTGTTAAATACACAGACGAAGTGGGTAAGTTCTTGCGCGAAAATGCTTCTAAACCTGAAGTGGTGGCGATCGGTGAAATTGGTTTAGATTATTATTACAACCAATCTCCGAAAGCTGAACAGATTCACGCGTTTCGTGAGCAATTAAAAATCGCTCAAGAGGTAGGTCTTCCGGTTGAAATTCACACGCGTGATGCCGAACCTGACACCATTGAAATTCTAAAAGAGTTTCAAGATAAAGTGACTGGTGTGATTCACTGTTTTACGGGCACTGAATGGTTAGCTCGCGAAGCTTTAGCTTTAGGGTTTAACATTTCAATTTCAGGTGTTGTTACTTTTAAAAACGCAGACTCATTACGTGCGATTGTGCGTGACGTGGTTCCGTTAGATCGTATTCATGTTGAGACCGATGCGCCGTTTTTAGCGCCGGTTCCGATGCGTGGCCGGCCAAATACGTCGGCGTATATGGTTCACACCGCAAAACTGGTGGCCGAGCTTAAAGGTGTTACAGTTGAAGAGTTGGCGAAAGCCACTCAAGCCAATGCGGCAAAAATGTTTAAAAAAATTAAGTTTAATTAAAAAGAAGAAAAAAGTAGGAGACAAGAATATGTCAAAAGTAAAAGTAGGTATTAACGGTTTTGGTCGCATCGGTCGTGTATTTTTCAGAGCGGCTTTTGATAAATTAGATATCGCGGGTATTAACTCGTTAGATGATTTAGATGGTTTAGTTCATTTATTAAAATACGATTCCGCTCACGGTATTTTTGAAGGTGATGTTTCTCACGACGGCGAAAACTTAATCGTTAGAGGCAAAAAAATTCCTGTTTCTAAAACAAAAGATCCGGCGCAAATCCCTTGGAAAGCTTGGGGCGTAGACTTAGTGATGGAATGTACTGGTGCGCTTAAAGGTAAAGACGATTACCAAAAGCACATCACGGCTGGTGCTAAAAAAGTTATGATTTCTGCTCCTGCTGACGGTGTTGATTTAACTGTAGTTTACGGTCTTAACCACACTCAGTATGATTCTGCAAAACACACTTTCATTTCAAACGCATCTTGCACAACAAACTGCTTAGCTCCGTTAGTTAAAGTTTTAGATGAGACTTTCGGTGTTGAATCAGGTACAATGATGACAATTCACTCGTACACAAACGACCAACGTATCTTAGATTCATCTCACAAAGATTTACGTCGCGCACGTTCTGCGGCTGTATCAATGATTCCTACAACAACGGGTGCGGCTAAGGCTGTGGGTTTAGTTTTACCTCACTTAAAAGGTAAAATCGATGGTATCTCAGTTCGCGTTCCAACGCCGAACGTTTCAGTCGTTGATTTCACTTTTAACGCTAAAAAAGAAATGTCTGCGCAAGCGATTAACGATGCTTTACGTGCAGCAGCTAACGGCCCTTTAAAAGGTGTATTAGCTGTTGAAGAAAAAGAATTAGTATCTATCGATTTTAACGGTAACAAAAACTCTTCAATCGTAGATGCAAAAACAACTATGGTTATCGCGGGCAGCGGTAACAAGTTAGCTAAAGTTCTTTCTTGGTACGATAACGAAACGGGCTTTTCTAACCGCATGGTTGATATGGCTCTTTACATGATGAAATAAGGATTGTTCAAATGTCTCAAGGTTTAAAAGGTATTAAAACAATCCGTGATTTTGAATTAGCAGGTAAAACTGTATTTTTACGTTTAGATTTAAACGTACCGTTAGATAAAAAAACGAACAAAATTACAGATGAAACTCGTATTAAAGCAGCGCTTCCGACAATTAATTACGCTCTTGAAAAGGGCGCAAAATTAATCGTAGCTTCGCACTTAGGTCGTCCTAAATCTAAAGACGATAAGCAATATTCAATGGAGCCGGTGGCAAAACGCTTAGGTGAATTATTAGACGTTGAAGTTGTGTTAATGGACGAGCCAGATTCAGAAGGTGTTAAACACTTCTTATCGGCGCCGATGAAAAAACAAATCATCTGCTTAGAAAACTTACGTTTTGACGAGCGCGAAACTGAAAACAAAGTTGAGCTAGCGCAACAATGGGCGTCTTACACAGACATCTACATTAACGATGCTTTTGGTGCTTCACACCGCGCGCACGCGTCTATTCATGCTTTTCCTTCAGTGATGAAGCAAAAAGGTATTGGTTTCTTAATTGAAAAAGAAATCAAAATGTTAGATGGTTTATTTGAATCACCTAAAAAACCTTACATCGCAGTTCTTGGTGGTGCGAAAGTTTCTGATAAAATTCCAGTAATTGAAAAATTAATGGATATCTGTGACGGCTTTGTGATTGGCGGAGCTATGGCTTACACTTTCTTAAAAGCTATGGACATTCCCGTAGGTAAATCTTTAGTTGAAGCTGATAAAGTAAAATACGCTAAAGAAATGATCCAACGTGTGGAAGCTCGTGATAAAACTATTTTATTGCCAGTAGATCACGTAACAACTTTATCTTTCGGAGACACTGAAAATATCAAAGTGACATCGAACGCTGAAATTTCTGAAGACCGTATGGCTTTAGATATCGGTCCACAAACTATCCGCAACTTCCGTGCGTGTTTAGAAAAAGCCAGCACGATTTTCTGGAATGGCCCAATGGGCGTATTTGAAGTGCCAGCTTTCGCTAAAGGTTCTTTTGCTGTAGCCGAAGCTTTAGCGAATAACCCGGGCCTAAAAATTGTAGGTGGTGGTGATTCAGCAGCAGCAGCCGAAGCTTCTGGTTTTGCCGACAAAATGACTCACATCTCAACGGGTGGCGGGGCATCTTTGGAATACTTACAAGGTGAAAAACTTCCGGGTCTTGAAATATTAAGACCAATCAAACAATCCGAAGTTATTTAATCTTAATTTCGATTTACTCTTCGTTGCCGCGTCGTCGGCCTACTTATAGTAGGCCTTCCTCCTTGCGCCTCGATTAAATCAAAATTAAGATTAAATTTATAAATGGGGAATTTAGATGAGTAAGAAAATTTTTGCAGCAAATTGGAAATTACAAAAAAACCCTCTGCAGGCGAAAGAGTTCTGTGAAGTTTTTCGCGCGCAGGTTGTGCCTCAAACTTATTTTTGGGATCACAAAGAAATTTTCATTTTTCCGCAAAACTTTTCTTTAGATTCTGTGATTCACGCGATGAAAGATACACCGGTGTACACAGGCCCTCAGAATATTCACATTGAAAAAGCAGGAGCTTTTACCGGAGAAAATTCGGCGGTGTTTGCTAAAGAGATGGGTGCAAAAACAATCCTTCTTGGTCACAGCGAACGTCGTCAATATTTTGGTGAAACGCATGAAGCTTTAAATAAAAAAGTAAAACTTTGCCAAGAGTTAGATTTACTTCCGGTATTTTGTATCGGTGAATCTTTAGCTGAGCGTGAAAAAGGCGAAACAGAAAAAGTATGTTTTGAACAAATCACGCAAGCTTTAAACGGTATCGATAAATCAAAACGCATCGTTGTGGCTTACGAGCCAGTATGGGCAATCGGTACAGGTAAAGTAGCGACTGTTGATCAAGTTAAAGAGATTCATGAAAAGCTATTTCACAAAATGTCTGATTTAAATTTTTCGAACTTCCAGCTTCTTTACGGCGGAAGTGTTAAGCCAGATAATGCGAAACAGTTGCTAGAAGTTCCGCATGTGGATGGTTTCTTAATTGGCGGGGCATCGCTTGAAGTAGATAGCTTCATGAAGATCTGCTCGCAGTAAAATCTGACTCAAAATAGCTCTAAAACTCTTTAAACAACAGCTCATAGAAACCAGTGTTTTAGAATGAAACACTGTCGTTCGATTTACGCTTTCGCGTCAAGTCATTGATCATGCTAAAAAGTCTCTGCCTCAATTAGATTATCTTAAAGCTAGAAAACGGCGGTCAAAGTTTTGCAGTTCATAGTCTTAAGTCTAGAATAATAGAAGTAAGAGAGGCCACCAATGTCGAAGACAAATAATACACCCACACAGGAAACAGAGCATATCCATTTCAGAAGATGCCATGTATGCGGCACTATGAATGAGCGCGCGAATTCTTTAGTAGATCGCTGCGATAGCTGTAACAAGGCTTTAGCTCCCTTTGTCTTCTTTGATGAGCAACGTGCCCTAGGTGTATCTGATGAAACGCCTAAAGAAGAGCCTTCAAAACGTGCCAGCACGATCAAAATAACCCGTCTAGCCACAGAAACTATTTATCCACCTATTTGGGGACTTACAGTATATTGGTAGCGAGGCGAAGCCTCGTGGAGTTACTGTGAAAGTTAGCTTAGACGATATCCAAAAAGCCCAAACGACCATTGAAAAATTAGTGAATTACACCCAGTGCGATTTTTCGAAATCGCTAACAGATCTTTTGGGTTCAGATATTTTTCTAAAACTTGAAAATACACAAAAAACCGGAAGCTTCAAAATTCGTGGAGCTTCAAATAAAATCACAAGCTTAACCGCTGATGAGAAAAAACGTGGTGTGATTGCTTGCTCTGCCGGAAATCACGCGCAAGGTGTGGCGTTAAGTTCATCTTTAAATAATGTAAAATCAACTATCGTTATGCCGGTGAATGCGCCGATTGCGAAAATCGAAGCGACAAAACGTTACGGGGCAGAAGTGATCATGTATGGATCAATGTTTGATGAAGCTAAAGAGCACGCCGAAAAATTAGCGAAAGAAAAAGGTTACGTGTTCGTTCATCCTTATGAAGACGAACGTGTGATTGCCGGCCAAGGCACAATTGGTTTAGAGATCTTTCAACAGATTCCAGCTCTTGATACGGTCGTTGTACCTATCGGCGGTGGGGGATTAATTTCAGGTATCGCAACAGCGATCAAAGCTTTA
Organism: Pseudobdellovibrio sp.; assembly: GCA_023701385.1. Classification (GTDB taxonomy): domain Bacteria; phylum Bdellovibrionota; class Bdellovibrionia; order Bdellovibrionales; family Bdellovibrionaceae; genus Pseudobdellovibrio. The sequence goes on along the minus strand of JAMPXC010000059.1, from coordinate 6,553 downwards.
AATCCAAAAATTAAAATCATCGGTGTGCAAACAGAGTTAGTCAGTACTATGGCGCAAATGTTTCACACAAAAAAATTTGTTCCGTTAACAAAACCAGTAGCGACGTTAGCTGATGGTATTGCGGTTAAAACACCGAGCGAAACAATGTTTCACTCATTCATCGAAAAAAATGTCGATGAGGTTGTAACAGTGACTGAAGACGAAATCGCTGAAGCGATCGTGTTCTTATTAGAGCGTGCAAAAACCGTAGCTGAAGGTTCAGGGGCTGTAACAGTAGCTGCTGCTTTATCTAAAAAATTATCTTTAGGAAAACGCACCTGCTTAATCGTAAGCGGTGGTAATATCGATTTAAATATCGTGTCTGATATCATTAACCGCGGCCAAATCCAGCGCGGAAGATTATGTGAATTATCAGTAACGGTGCCAGACGTACCGGGTAGCTTAAGCCGTTTAACTCAAGTGATCGCTGAGCATAAAGCGAACGTTCTTGAAGTTCACCACGATCGTATTCGTCATGGTTTAAATTTAAAAGAAACTCGTATTGAGTTTGTTTTAGAGACTACATCACACGACCATATCAAACAGATTATTGCAGCTCTTGAAAAAGCCGGCGCCAGAATTAATATTTAAATTAGACATCCTGGTTTTTGTGTTTGTTGGTCTTAATTCCTGAATCAATGTCGCATGCAGACGACGTTCGATTCAGGGATTAAGTCCTACAAGGCAAAACACTTGGAATCAAATCTTCCAATGAATTGATAACTGGTCGTTTTCTTTTAACTGATGGCGGCCAGATTTAATCGATTTGTGATTGATCTTAATAAAACGTTTATTGTGATCAAAATCTGAATACAGATAAAAAGTATCTAAAGTTAAACTCGGAACCGTCACAGTATATTCACCGTGATAGTTGTTTTCTTTCATCGACATGGTTGTTGGTTTAAAGAACTGGGTTAAATCTTCTAAAGCAAAACTTTCATCTAATAAAAATCCCGCACACACATCAGAGTCAGCAATAAAACTTAACTGCGCTTCAGATTTTAACGCGAATTTTTCAGGTTTTTTCGGGCTATTCATTTTTAATAATAAATACTTTAAAGCCTGACGGATCACACCTTGTAATTCGAAGTTATGCTCGCCCGTAGGGCTTGCTTTAGAAACCACTGACTTTGGTGGCATGATCAGTTTAATTTGATTTAAAATTGGTTGTGATAAGAACTGGTGTAACTTGTAGTGATACACAAACTCCTGAATCATCGCTGATTCGATCACGTGTGAAGCCGCACACATTTTATCGGCTATCTGAGTGCTTGAAAAATCGATATTGATCGTGCGTGAATTTTGTTTTTCTTCGATACCTAAAGCCACTTTTAAAAGTTTATCGTGGTATTTAAGACTTAATTCATCATGGCCTTGTGCGCGCAGATCAAACTGGCGGTCAAATTCAGCCTTACATGTTTTAAACCAGATCTGTTGAAAATCAGGTTCGCTTAAGAAGTCTAAGTAAGGTGTTGCGCGAAAACAGCTTGTGTAGTGTTCAATTTGTGCTTCGAAAAATTCAGTTAAGCTTTGTTTTTGCGGATGCGGCTCGATCATCATTGACCATAACATCGCATTCTTCTTATGGGCTTCAACCAACGGTGATAAGGGAATTTTAAACTGAACCTGGCTGATATCATCACTCCAGATTAAGAATAAATTCGTAGTCAGCGATGAAATAAAGAATACTTTAGAATAGCTATAGCCGCCGTTTTCAGGATCGTTAGTGATAAAGATATCACCAGGATTAAGTTTCAAATACTTTTTAACGATTTGATAACTGACCAGACGGCTTGTCGTTGTCGAGCATAGCTCAGTATCACGAGAAAATAAAAGATCACCGTTTAAATTCACTAACGAAGCGTTCTTAAAGTGATTTAAGAAACTTTGAAAGTAGTGGTAATCCAAGTGACCGTAAGAGGCTAATTGTAAACTTTTATTGTCAAACATCTAGATCCTCTTAAAGATTTCTGCTGTCCAAGAAAAAGGGCTTACAGCATTGTCTAATTTTTTAAATAGAATATTTAAATGACCAGTCCACTCAAGGCGCTCTTCTTTCACTTTGTGTAAAAGAATATCGTAACCCAGCTTGTTCACCACGAAGTCCTGAATAATTTTTAAATCAAACGGTTCTTCATAGTGGGCTTGGCCTTTTTCTAAAACTTTGAACTGTGATTCGATTTTACTGCATAAGACATTTTCATTAAGCTTCGGAAAAAGCTGAATCAAATTGTCGTCTTTAGAAATTGTTTTGTAAAACGCATCAACCACTAAAGTTTTAACTGACCGGCCAGCTAACATTGGGCCTGGTTCAATCGCAGCCGGTACTTTTGAAAACACTAAATGCCCTGACGAGTGAATCTTAACTTCAGAAAACGGGTGAATACCAATCGCTTCTGATTCGATATGTTCGTAATCAACTTTACCCCAAGGGCTATTCCAAACCGGAGACGTTTTATTCTTCATCACGATCCAGCGTTCAAGATCTGTGTGGATAAGAAGATCTTTTTTATTATTCTTAAATAAGTGATGTAAAAATTGGTCAGCACTGAAATACAGATCAATATTTTCAAAGTCCTGTTGAAATTGATCTTTAACCCAGAAATGAATTTCAGGCATAGTCGAAGATTCGTCTTCATCAGTAGAACCTAAACAATCCTGGATTTCGCTGACGATCTCTTCTTTCGTGCCTTCAGAACCAGCGTTAATCAAGGTTTTGCGCAGGCAATTTAAATTTTCTGGTTCTGGATTAGTGAATACTGAAAAACCTTGTTCTAAGAAAAAATTCTCAATCGAAGTGATTTGTTCTTCTGTAAACTGGCTTAAGCTAATCACAACTTTGTTGGCTTCGGGATTAACTTTTTTGACTCGTTCCATTTCAGTTTTTAAATGGTCGATTGAAAACTTAGTACTTAAAGGAATAATTAAAGCTGCCGCAGCTAATGACAGACACGTTGAATTTTCAAACGTGTAATTATTTTCTTGGTGCTCGTTTAAAACCTGAATCACGCTTCCGCCTAAGCGAAAAGACTTTAAGCGGTCTAAATATTTGGTCACGATATAAACCGAAGAAATCGGGTGTTCTGCAACTAAAGGTTTAACGTGCTGGTTTAAAATGGCTTTTAAAGATGTCTGTGGTAAGAAGAAAGTTTTTTTAAGCAAGACATCGGAATCTGTTGTTGTTCTGGCTTCGCCAGAAAAAACACTACGGGCTTCAATTTCCGCGTAGGATTCTCCTAAATAAATTGCAAGTGAAGCATTGGACATAATAAGTCTGTCTATGTTAGAGATAAGTACATAAAGGGTCAATCACTATGAAAGTTTCTGCAGAGATTTTAAGTCTAGTACCGTACAAGCCAGGCAAGCCAATTAGCGAAGTTCAACGTGAATACGGTTTATCTGAAGTTATTAAATTGGCGAGTAATGAAAACCCTTTAGGTCCTAGTCCAAAGGCTTTGCAGGCGATCCACAAGAGTTTGGCGGAGCAGCACCGTTATCCAGATCCATCATGTTATGACTTGATTCAAAAAATTGCGACAAAATGGAACGTGCCTGCAACTCAAGTCGGAATCGGTAACGGTTCGAATGAAATTATCGACCTTTTAATTCGTATTTTCTGCGAACCAGGTGACTCCATCTTAACAACTGAAGCGGCTTTCGTGGCTTATAAAGTGTGCGCCCAAGCGGCTCGTGTAAAAATCAGAACAGTGCCTTTACGTCCAGATTTAACAATGGATTTAAAAGCCATCGCTGATGATTTCTACCGTAATCCATCATCAAAAACTCAATTGATTTTCATTCCTAACCCGAACAACCCAACAGGAACAGCTGTGGGCGGTGGAGAGATGGAAGAGTTTTTAACCCGCCTTGGAAATCGTGATGATGTGTTGTTAGTGTTTGACGAAGCGTACACAGAGTATGTGCGTGATCCAAATTTCAAAGCGGCTTCAAGTTTTTACAATAAATATTCAAACATCATTGTGATTAAAACTTTCTCGAAAGTTTACGGTTTAGCCGGTCTTCGTTTAGGTGCGATGTTAGCTCCTGAATTCGTGTTAGAACTTTATAATCGCGTAAGAAATCCGTTCAATGTGAATGAACTTGCGCAAGTAGCAGGTATCGCTGCTTTAGATGATGTTGAATACATGCAAGCTTCGCAAAAATCGGTGTGGGAAGGTTTAGATTATTTCTACAAAGAATTAACTCGTTTGAAACTTCCGTACTTTAAATCAGAAGCGAATTTTGTTTTATTCGATACCCAAAGAAATGCTGAAGTTTGTTTCAAAAATTTATTAGCAAAAGGTGTTATTTTGCGTCCTGTAGGCAACTACGGTTTTCCAACATATTTACGCATGACTGTTGGGCAAAAAGACGAAAATCAAAAAGCCATTGCTGCGATTGAAAAAATGCTTTCTGAAGTTCCTAAAAATTAGGAGCTTATTATTGAGTCACAGAGTCAGAAATAACTCTGTGATTCATAAAAAAACCTTTCGACAAAGTTGAAAAGTTTGCGGTAGGTTACGATCCCATGGGTTATGTTATTACAATTGATGGGCCAGCGGCTTCAGGCAAATCTTCGCTTAGTCGTGAGCTCTCAAAAAAATTAAACTGTCCGTGGGTTTCCACTGGCGCATTCTATCGCGGTTTAGGTTACGCGGCGCTGCAGCTTAAGACAGATTTAACAGACCCTATCGCTTTATCAGAACTTTGTAATTCTGATGTCTGGGAAGTCAGACTTGCCTGGGAGCGCACTCAAGTTTTCTTTAAAAATGAAAATGTGACCGACCAAATCGCCCAAGAGGCGGTAGGTAATGTGGCTAGTAAAATCAGCCATTATCCTGAGGTTCGTCAGTCTTTATTAGATCACCAACGTAATTGTGCCCTAGTTAACGACGGCCTTATTGCCGAAGGCCGCGACTGCGGAACGGTGGTTTTTCCGCATGCTGAGGTTAAATTGTATTTAACAGCTGACTCGGAAAACCGCGCCCAGAGAAGAGCCCAAGAGTTAGGCATGGATGAAAAATCCCTGGTCCAGCAGCAACAGATTCGAGATAAGCAGGATTCAACACGTAAAGTGGCGCCTTTATCTATCCCGGCTGACGCCCTTGTGATCGATACAACGACCATGGATTTAGCTCAAGTGGTAGCTACCGCTGAAAACTATATCCGTAGCCGAATCTCCCTCTAGTCGGCCCCTCTGAAATAGGCCCCCAGACGTCCCAAAAATCTCCATTGACCAGCTAAATAAACTCCCGTAGAACGACTCTTCAACCTTAGAGTTCCAAGAGGACTCTTTGCGTGAAAAGGAAAAAAAAGAAAACATGAACAAAACGTTAAGCAAAAGCCAAAAAGAGAAACTATCAGTATTAGCGATGCTAGATGCTGAAGACTCAAAAATTCCAGCGAACCCAGGTATTCACTCGGGTGCAAATAAAGCTGGGGAGTTCGGACAGTTGTTCGAAGCTTCGACTAAAGAACAAGACTTCAAAGTTGGTGACGTAGTTACCGGTACTGTTGTTGAAGTTCAATCAGATTACGTACTAGTTGATATCAACTACAAATCTGAAGGCTTAATCCCAATCAATGAATTCCGTGTAGTAGACGGTGTTCGCCAAGTTAAAGCTGGCGATAAAATTGAAGTATTAATCGACCGTATCGAAAACGAAAACGGCATGATCGCATTATCTAAGGATAAAGCTGACATGTTACGTGCTTGGTCTGATATTTCTAAAGCTGCTGAAAACGAAGAAATTATCGAAGGTTTAGTAGTTGCTAAAGTAAAAGGCGGCTTATCTGTAGATATCGGCGTTAAAGCATTCTTACCTGGTTCACAAATCGATTTACGTCCAGTACGTAACATGGATGTTTACTTAGGCAAAAAATATAAATTCAAAGTTATCAAGTTCAACAAAAAACGCGGCAACATCGTATTGTCTCGCCGTGCAATTCTTGAACAAGAGCGCGATTCATTAAAAGCTCAAACAGCTGATCAAATGAAAGAAGGCGCTACAGTAGTTGGTCTTGTTAAAAACATCACTGATTACGGTGCATTCATCGATTTAGGTGGTTTAGATGGTTTATTACATATCACTGATATGTCTTGGGGCCGTATTAAACACCCATCTGAGATGATCAATGTTGGCGATGAAATCAAAGTTAAAATCTTAAAATACGACACTGAAAAAGAACGCGTATCTTTAGGTATGAAACAATTAACTGAAGATCCATGGGCTAATGTACAAACTCAATACGCCATCGGTTCTAAACACAAAGGTAAAGTCGTATCAGTTGCTGAATACGGTGCATTTGTTGAATTAGGCGAAGGTATCGAAGGTTTAATCCACGTATCTGAAATGTCTTGGACTAAACGTGTAAAACACGCGAACCAAATGGTTCAAGTAGACCAAACAGTTGATGTACAAGTATTAGCTATCGACACTGAAAATCGTCGTATCTCTTTAGGTATGAAACAACTTCAAGCTAACCCTTGGTTAGAAATGAAAGAATCATACCC
>JAMPXC010000058.1 GCA_023701385.1 Pseudobdellovibrio sp. | reverse complement strand
GAGAGGCCTCACCAATGCTTGACCGTATTATTAAGTTTTCCCTTTCACACCGATTACTTATTGTTGCGTCTGCAGCACTTATTGTTTCTTACGGCGGCTGGTTAGCCAAAGACCTGCCTGTTGATGTATTCCCTGACCTAAACCGCCCTACTGTGACTATTATGACCGAAGCTCCAGGCTTCGCGCCGGAAGAAGTTGAAACATTAATCACTTTTCCTCTTGAAACGGCTTTAAACGGTCTTCCGGGTGTTGAAAGAACACGCTCTAATTCTGGTGTTGGTCTGAGTATTGTGTATGTCGAGTTTGCCTGGGGCACAGACACCTTTCGCAACAGACAGCTTGTTCAAGAAAAACTTTCTTTAGCCCAAGAAAAGCTGCCTAAAAATATTATTCCCATTATGGGCCCCATCACTTCAATCATGGGAGAAATCCAACTCGTAGGGCTTACTTCTGACGACCCGGCAATAAAGGCGATGGATTTAAGAACCTTAGCTGACTGGACAATTCGCCCGCGTTTATTAAGTATTCCGGGTATTGCACAAGTCATTTCAATTGGCGGCGGCGTAAGGCAGTATCAAATACTTCTTTCTGCCGAAAAAATTCAAAAGCTGCAGCTTTCTATCGAAGATATTGAAAACAATTTATCTAAAATCAGTCTTAATTCGACCGGTGGCTTTATTAATATCGAAAAAAATGAATCGCTGATTCGCGTAATCGGAGCCATTCGTAACAAAGAAGAAATTCTTGATTCTGTCGTCGGTTTGCATCTCGGAAAACCTGTCACTGTTAAAGAAATTGCTGAAGTTCGCGAAGCTCCACAAACGCTGCGCGGAGAAGCCAGTGTTAATGCCAAAAACGGTGTTATCATGAGCATCCAAAAACAGCCCGGGGCAAGTACGATTGATCTTACTAAAGATGTCGAAAAAGCTCTAGCCGAGTTAAAAAATGTCTTACCCGCAGGTGTTCAGCTAAATCCAGATCTTTTTAAACAAGCTCACTTTATCGAATCTTCGATTGAAAATGTAAAAGAAGCTTTACGTGACGGTGTTATTTTAGTTCTTATCGTTTTATTTTTATTCTTAATGAACCTGCGTACAACGATTATTACGATGACGGCCATTCCGTTAAGTTTCGTTTTAACGGCTGTCGTTTTTAAATTGTTCGGCCTATCTGTAAACACCATGACTTTAGGTGGTCTTGCAATCGCTATCGGTGAACTTGTTGATGATGCTATTGTTGACGTTGAAAATGTATTTAGACGCCTGCGTGAAAACCGTAAACTTGAGAATCCAAAAAACACGTTACTGGTCATTTACGAGGCTTCGAGCGAAGTCAGAAACTCGATCGTGATCGCCACAATTATTGTTTGCCTTGTGTTTATTCCTTTATTTACGATGGGCGGCATTGAAGGCAAATTGTTTGTTCCACTCGGAATAGCTTATATTGTTTCGCTTTTAGCTTCGATGGTTATTTCTTTAACTGTTACACCGGCCCTTTGTTCGTATCTGTTAAACAATAAAAATTTGCAAGAGCATAAAGAAGGCGCCCTTGTTAAATATTTAAAAGCTCTTGACCTTAAAGTTTTAGAAAAAGCTTTAAAACATCCGCGAGCTGTTGTCGGTATTACTTCAGGTCTTTTTATTTTTTCGCTGATCTTAGCTTCTCAGATGGGACGAGATTTTTTACCTAAGTTTAATGAAGGTACTGCGACGATCTCAATGATGGCTCAACCTGGTATTTCATTAGAAGAATCTGACAAACTTGGAAAAATAGCCGAAGAGCTTATTTTAAAAACTCCCGAGGTTAAATCGGTTTCACGCCGCACCGGACGAGCCGAACAAGATGAGCATGCCGAAGGAGTTCACTCGTCAGAAATCGATGTTGATTTTAAAGAAACCGGCCGCCCTCGCGAAGTGGCCTTAAATGAGATTCGCACAAACTTAGCTACAATTGAAAATGTTTTTGTTAACGTGGGCCAACCGATCTCGCACCGATTAGATCATTTACTGTCTGGTGTGCGCGCCCAGATTGCCATCAAGGTTTTTGGACCTGATCTAACAACTTTAAGAACAGTTTCATCTGATATATTTAAAACCTTAGAAGGCACAAAAGGGTTAACCGATCTGCAAATCGAACAGCAGGTTTTAATTCCGCAGGTTAAAATTCAGCTTTTGCGCGAAGAAGCTCTTAAATATGGAATCGTGGTCGGAGAATTATCTGGCTTAATGGAAAAAGCTTTACAAGGTGAAGTTGTAGGACAAATCCTTGAAGGCCAAAAAAGTATCGACTTACTTATGCGCTTCGACGAAAAATCGCGCAATGACTTAGAGCTCATCAAGGCGACAGCTATCAAAACCATGCCCGATGGAACAAAAATTACTGTCGATAAAGTGGCCGATGTCTATGAATCAACTGGGCCAAACATCATTAACCGTGAAAATGCACAACGAAGAATTGTTGTTCTTGCTAATTCGCAGGGAAGAGATCTGGATGGTTTAGTTAAAGAAATTCAAGACAAGATTGCAAAGAACATTAAACTTCCAGAGGGCTATTTTATCACCTATGGCGGCCAGTTTGAAAGCCAACAACAGGCCGCGCAGTTAATGTTAGTGTTAGCCGTATTATCCATTTTAGGTATATTCCTGGTTTTATATATGCACTTTCAATCAGGTTTTATCTCTGTTCAAGTTATGCTGAATATCCCGATGGCTTTTATTGGCGGGATCGTGGGTATATTCTTAACCGACAAAACTATTTCAATTGCAAGTTTAGTTGCCTTTGTCACTTTATGCGGGATTGCATCCCGTAACGGAATCATGATGATTTCGCATTATCTTCATTTACTCAAATTTGAAGGCGAAAAATTTACTAAAGAGATGGTCATTCGCGGCTCTCTTGAACGACTGGTACCTGTGCTGATGACAGCCTTAACGGCTATTTTAGGGCTGACTCCGCTGGTATTTGCTGGCGGCGAAGCTGGTAAAGAAATTCTACATCCAGTGGCCGTAGTGATCGTGGGTGGATTAATCAGCTCTACGCTATTAGACGTGTTTGTAACCCCTACAGTTTTTTACCATTTCGGTAAAAAATCTGCAGAAAAAAGTATTGAACGAATGAATCAAAAAAATATTTTCGAAGGAGAAAAAAATGCTTAAACAACTTTTATCAGTTCTTATTTTAACTGTATCTTTGGGATCATTTGCCCATGAAGGTCATGGCGTGCCAGGAACGATCAAAGCTAACCACGGTGGCACAGTAAAAGGTGGAAAAGAAATCAATTTAGAGTATGTTGTTAAAGGCAATGAATTGAAAATTTACCCTGCTAGCCACGAAGGCCAAGACCTTACGGCATCTGATGTTAAAATTACAGCTACGGCTAAACTTCCAAAAGGTAAAGCTGAAGCGATTAAGCTTGACGCTAAAGATGGCGCTTTTGTTACATCAGTTGATTTTAAAACGGCTTATCGTGTTGAAATTACCGTAACAACTGAGCACAAAGGCAAAAAAGATACTTTTAAATTCCAAGTTGAAAAATAAGGATCAACCAATGATTTCAAAAAATGTTTTTAAGACTGCAATACCACTCTTATTCACCTTTGCGAGTGCTTCAAATTCACTAGCTGCAACCCGTGAAGAGTTAGAAAGCAAGCTGTATAAAAACAACCTGCAATTGAAATCGTTGGAATCTGAATTGGATTCGCAAAATAATTTAAAAAATTCTGAGTATGCTTCCTATCTGCCAAGTCTAAATGCCGTTGGTGGGTGGGCCAGAAACAAAACTGATGAAGACAACGAAAAAGGCCAAGTTGGATACCTTGAAGGTTCTTTTAATCTTTTTTCTGGTTTAAAAGATTACAGCCAACTCAAGCTTGAAAAGCAAAAACTGGCTGTCGCACAAATTAACTATGATTTAAAAAAACAAGAAACCCGTGAGGAGCTAACCGAGATTTTAACGTCTATGATTAGTTTACACCAGCTTGAGAAAATTTTAGATGAAGAATTTAAAATTACCCAGAAACAAAAGATTATGGCCGCAAAAAAAGTGAGCGCCGGTCTTACAAGTAATGTCGACAACTTAGAATTTGAGCTTCGCGAAAGTGAAATTCAAATTCAACGGCGTAATAACGCCCAACTTCATGTCGAAGCTCATGAAAAACTAAATGCTTTATTTAATGAAGAAATTAAAGATGAAGACCTGAACGATCTTGAGTTTTTAAATTTTGAAACGATCAAAAAAAATTTAACAGCGCAGAACTTTAAAAATCATCCAGAAATTCGTAAAGCCTTAGTGGAAGAAGAAATAGCCCAGTCAGAAAAACAGGCAGCGACCTCTGATTTTTTACCTAAGCTTGATCTTACTTATGCCTTTGGCCGCCTGACTCCAAGTGAAGATAAAACTGATTATAATGAGTCACAGGTTGCCGTGCTGGTTACAATTCCGCTGTTTTCAGGATTAGATACTTATTGGAAGCGAAAAGCTGCAGTCGCCAATTCAGCCGCAAAGGAACTTAACAACTCTCAGACAAAGCTTGATATTAAGGCTCGCTTTGAACGTTTAAAAGCAAAATTCTCTGAACTTTTAGATCTGTACCAGATTTATGAGAAAAAAGTTGTTAGTGCAGAAAAGTATTACAATCTGACGTTATCTGAATACAAACGCGGTGTTAAAAATTCTCCTGATATTGTCGGAGCCACTGAAAGATATTTTGATTCAAAAAAGAAATCTATTGAAATACAAAAAGAACTTGAGCTGCTTTATGTACAGCTAGGCCAATTTAACTAAGTAAAATCAAAGGTCGTAATTTGACCTTTGATTTTACCTACAAGATCGATGATAAAATTTTTTTAAAGCTGTTGTGAAGAACTTGAGGCTAGGGATTAGCATTTAGCGTTAGTATTTTGAAGAAGACATTTTTTTAGATCAGATTGAACTTTTTGTTCTGACTCTTTTTTCTCCATCAATCGTGTTGCGAGGCGCTCTCCGACAGTATTTGTATCACTAGGTTCTCTAGCAAAGACCATAGTTACATTCATTGTTAATAAAGCTGCAATAATTATTGATTTTTTCATAAAAAATCCTTTCTAAATCTACTACGACTCTTAAGAGTTATTTGTGACAAAATCGCTGGTTTTTTTCTTGTCACAAAGTCTAGACGACAATCCTAGTAGTTTTAAAAGAAAGGTTATCTATGAAACACCAGTTATTACTCATCGGCGCAGCCTTAAGTCTGTATTCAACAAATCTTTTCGCTCACGGCGAGGACAAAGCCGGCCCCCATGGTGGTTATGTAAGAATGCCTGGAGCCTTTCACACTGAAGTTATTAAAGAGCAAAAAGATAAATTAAGAGTTTATCTTTTAGATATAAATTGGAAAAACCCGTCTGTTAAAGATTCATCTGTTGAAGCAACAATTAAAAATGGCAAAACAACGACCGTTCTTTCTTGTGAGAAAGAAACGGATTCATATGTTTGCAGTTCAAAAAACGGAACTTTAAAATTAAAAGGCCGATTAGAAATTTTAGCTAAACGCGAAGGCCAAGTTGGAATAACTGCTACGTACCCGCTGCCTTTTAAATTTGAAGCCCATAAAGAACAAAAACAAGATGCCCACCAAGGGCACCACTAAAATAATAACTTGCCAAAATAGATAGTTGCAAAAATTGTTGAACTGTCAGCATCAGTGACAACATAAAAGCATAGGCGCTGGCTTTCAAGATCTACCCATAAGCCTTCCGGCTTAGTCGCGCAGTCAATTTCATAGCGCGCGATTTCTTTTCCTGCAGCATCTAAACAGCCGATGATAGCTCCGTAATACTGGCCATCATCATAGGTCGATTGACTATCTTCGGCGACGGCCAAAAACCAAATTTTATTATCGGCAACACAGGCATCTGTAAAATCTAATTTGTGGCCCTCAAGGTGACCAAGATGATATTCTGTAACTGCTAAAACGTGTTGGGCTTTAATCGCCGAAGCATTTACCAGATCATTACAAAATCCTGCCAAATCAATGTCGATAATGGCGTTTTTTCCGCTAGCGCCATTTCCACGTTGAAATAACATTATTTTGTTATTAAGAACACAGGCCCCTTCAATGTTCAGTTCGGCAAACTGTTCTTTTAAAGATTTATAAATTTCACAGAAATCGACAGTCACAGGTTCCGAATTTTTATCAATAACGCCCGCTGAATCTAAACGAAGAAAAGCTCCAACCATTCTGTTTTCAGTCGACCCTGATGGCACGGCCAGGATAATTCTTTGATCTTTAGCTATCTCAAGTTGAACTAATGATTCCCAATCTGGTTTTTGCTTTTTTCTTTGAGCGGCATCAAGTGGTAATTCTTTTTCTAAAAGCTTAATGTAATTAGCTTTCGTGTTACCTTCAAATTTAAATTCAGCTAAAGAGACTTCATCATCGGCAATAATATAAAAAGTGCTACCCGCCTTAACCAAGCCACTCGCGGCTTTTACGCCCCTATCTTGTTCATCTTTTAAAGTACGCATAGCGCGCAAAGAAATTTTCATACCAAACAATAACACATTTTGTGGTTCAAAATAAAACACAAATTAAATAAATAAACATTTAATTACATAGTCATTTTGGGCCAGCTTTTTACTTTTATTTGATTACTTCTTAACATGCTTTAAAATTAAATAATGGCTAATGAGACCCAAAGGCAAATGATTGTCGCAAAGATCAACGTAATTACTGAAATTAAGAAGTATACAGCTCAGTCAGAAATGATCTCAGCAGTAGACATGAAGCTTAAACACAGCTTACCACAGGAGTTTTTACAGCAAGGATCTCCGATAATCTTTCAGATCGTCTATTCGAGTGAGATTAAAACCTACATTTTTAACGTTTTAGGTACGCCTAGCCCTGAGTCATCATCGACTGTGATTTTTACCCCGCAATCGCGCGGTATTGTTCAGCAGTTTTTGACTGATTTAGGACCCATCAAAAAGAAATTTGTCGCCGCTTAATCTTTTCGTAGTCATATCACATCAATGATAGTTGCTCTTTTCTGTCAGACTGGCTTCAGCTTTGGTTGTGGCTTTAAAATAGTTAAACTAAAGTCTTAACATAGTGCAATTTATGGTTACATAATTTCTTCAACTAGCAGCTATTCATTCTGACAAAAACTGGATCTGCAATTCTTTAAAAAAATACTCGAAAATTTATAAATATCATTCGGAGGTATGTCATGACGTCTAAGCTTGTAGCTTCAGCTCTTTTTCTTTTATTAAGCCCTATCACAGTGATGGCCCAATCATCGCAAGCCGTAGAAGAAACTAGTTACGAGGTTGTTTTACCTAAACACATACAAGAACGTTTAGACTTCCGAAAAAATGTTCCGAATACATTAACTGATGCCATTACAGCTGAAGACGTTTCTAAAGCCAGAACTGATTATTCTTATGTTGATCCTAAGCGCATGATTCCAACAAAACTTCGTGAAGCAGCTTTAACATATTTTGATGTAAACAAAAAAAACTTCGCCAATCAAAAATATATCGCGATTATCGACTTTTCTGCACACTCTTCTAGAGCCCGTTTTTTTCTTGTTGATATGACAACGGGAAAAGTTCAGCCTTATCACGTTTCACATGGTAAAGGTTCTGATTTGAATAACGATGGTTACGCCGAACGCTTTAGCAACACATCAGGCAGTGAGGCCTCGTCAGTGGGTTTTTACCGTGTAGCTGAAACATATAGTGGTAAGCACGGCTACTCTGTTAGATTAGACGGTTTATCTTCGACAAATTCTAACGCCCGCGCTCGCGCAGTCGTCATTCATCCGGCTGATTACGTGAGTGAATCAAAGTCAAAAGCAGGACGCAGCTGGGGTTGCCCGGCTTTAGATCCAAAATACAGTGCTAAAGTTATCGCTGCTCTTAAAAACGGTGCGATGCTTTACGCAAACACGTCTAAATAGTTTGTATAAAATGGCTTAATCAGCGGTGTACTCAGCCGATGGAGCTGTGAAGCTATTTGTCCAACGAACGATTTGACTGATACGTGCTTCATCGACAGAACCATTTAAAGTATTGGTTCCGTTATAGCCAATGCGTAAGGGCGCTGTTGAACCTGCTAAACGAGCTGATCCCACAGTACCAATACTTGATGTACTTTTTAAAACGCCATTAAAATAATATTTAATCGAACCTAAATTCCACGTCACTGCTATATGAGAATAGCCTGCGGTGAGATCGGCTTCTTCAGTGGCAGATAAAGCGACTGACTTAACTTCGGTATACACTGTTCCATTCGTGCTACCACGGAAATAGATATAATATCTTGAGCCTTGTTTTCTGATTCCATATTCAAAGCTTGCTAAAGACCCTGAGATTTTTGAAATAATCGGAGCATAAGCACCTGGTAAAGCACTTAGTTTAACAAAGGCCTCTGCCGTTAGATAACTTCCGATCGCAGCTTGCGAAAGTGTATCGGCCACTGTGACGTAGTTTGACGTGCTCAGCAGGCTACGGCCTTCATAAAACTGGCCAGCCACATTTCCAGAAGAATTGTCAGTTAAATCATTTTTTACTCCGCCACTGTATAACCCTGAATCAGATAATGGTGCCGTGCTGTTGAAGTGGTACAGCGCAATTGTTTTATAGGCTTCTTGTATCCATGAATAGCTTGCTGGAGTTGAATCAACATTACCCGCTTGGTCAACAGCACGCACGTTTAATGTGTGTGCCCCGTTAACCAATGACGAAAAATTTAATGGCGAAGCACAAGTGCTGTAAACTGCCCCGTCTAAACTGCACTGAAACACAACTGAAGCTTCATTTGATGAAAAAGTAAATGCCGAAACTAATGAGTAATTCGTAGCCACTGGCTGTGAATCAAGACTAGTATTTGGTTCTACCGTATCTTTAGTCCATGTTTTAGCTGTTTGGGCTGAGTTACTTACGCCATTAGTTTGATAGAGACTTAAATTGTATGTTCCGTCAGGTTTTGTAATGGTAAAACTGTAAGCCGCATCTACGCAGGTTAAATTTAAACTATTACTGGGTGTAACCACATCCGTGCTGCTTACCCCCTGCAAAACCACAGTTAACCCTGTTTCACATTCTCCACTTAACACCAGCTCTGCTAAACTACTGATAAAAGGTTCTGCCGCCGGTGTTACAATAGTTACCATTGGTAAAGCAAATGAATCTCTGATCCAATTTTGCATAGTTAGACCCGAAGTATTCTGAGCTAAATCGGTTTGATCAATAGCGTAAGAGTACGTGCCATCAACAGGCTGTGAAACTGTAAATGTAAATGATGACGAAACGCAAACCACTGACTGGCTACCATCACCGGTTAAATTAACTGTGGCATTGTTTTCACAACTTCCTCTGATCACAAGCATCGAGCTTGTCGTGACTGGTGATTGGGTTGGTGAAGTAATCACCGGCGCGTTTGGAATCTGCGTATCATAAACCCATTGAAAGTCATAAGATGCAGACTCTAATGACGTGACAGAGTCGACCTGTGAAACTGAAAGAGTGTACGTCCCGTTAATCCCTTTAGGAATATTGAGTGTGTACGTACCACTGGCACTGCACGTCGTATTAGCTACAGAAGTTCCCGCTTCAGAGATATGAACCGTGTTACTGACCACACAGGTTCCTGTAACGACAAGCGGTGAAAAATTTGTGTAATACGGATTATCAGAAAAATTTGTAATTGCCGGTGTCGGCGGAATCGTTGTATCGCGAATCCAGTTAAACATAACCTGGCTTGAAAAATTCTGGGCTAAGTCATTTTGAGTAAGATAGTAATTATAGTTTCCGTCAGTGTTTTGTGCGATATTAGAAAATGAAAAAGTTCCGCCGCTACAAGCTGTGGTTGCGGTATGACTTCCAGAAATGGTCACCGTCGCATTACTTTCGCACTGCCCTGTGATGTTGACCGAAGAATTACCCGAAATATAGGGATTTGATAAAGGGCTGGTAATAACCACAGCTGCAGGAGCGATATTATCTAACACCCACGCTACGTTGACTTTCGCTGATGCCCCTAATGAGTTTTCTTGGCTGACATCTAAAAAATAATTACCGCTTAAAGTTTTTGAAACTGTAAAACTATAGCGATATGACGTACACGCTGCGCTTTGCGTATCATCCCCGGTCAATAAAACCGTAGCTCCGTTTTTACAAAATCCTGAAATCGTTAAATTACCATTCGTTAAAGCATTTAGCGAAATTGGAGTCGTCACCGTTGGCTTACCAAGAATAGAAGTAGACGGTGTTGTCGAGGATTCCTCTTCGACTCCGATCTTCTTACTGCAGCCGCTGAAAATAAAAACGGCCAGCGTTAAAATGTAAAGTACGTACTTTATGCGCATAACTTATTATAACACTTGTCGGAAAAACCGAGAGATTTGATGAGCAATTTGCGCATAAATGTTCATTTTTGAGAGATGTCCCAAAATGAGATTTTTAGAGTGAATTAAACTACTCAGCAAGACCTGTATTAATTTTAGAAATCAGGTCATCTAAACTTAAACGCTCGAGCATAACTCCATTCACAAAAAAGCTTGGCGTGCCTTTAACGCCGGCCTGTTTACCTTCGGTTTGATCTTTCAAAAGAATTTCATCTGTGGCTGGGTCTTCTAGGTCTTTCATGAATTGAACTTTATTCAAACCATTCAGTGACGTCACGATTTTTACGATTTCATCTTTTGTTGAAACCTGTTTTTCACCCCACTGGTGTTGCGTTTCAAACAATAAAGTCATCGCTTCTAAAAATAAATTTTGCTTGCGAGCCGCTTCAAGGGCTGCCACCGCATTTCTTGAGTTGTGGTGATAAGGCATGTAACGAAACACCCAACGTACTTTACCTTCGTAGAATTTCATTTCTTTTTTAATTTGTGGTGCTACAGCAGAACATGATTCACACTCGGGATCAAAAAATTCAACGACAGTCACTTTGGCATCAACCGGACCGTAAGAAAAGCTATGATTTGTGACTAAATTTGTAATTAACGGAAACGCCGGAGTTTCCATTCTAACCTGTGGATTTATGTTTTGCTTTAGCGCGAACTGATAAACGGCAAAACTTGCAGCGATTACAACTAACAATGTACCTAATAAATATTTAACTTCTTTTTTCATCTACAATTCCTTTAAAACTTAAAGCGGCGATACCTAAAAACCCTAACAGTGACATCACTGGAATACTTAAAGTTCCAAAAAGCTCAAACTGTTTTGTTTTACAGCTTAAATCTTCAGTGCACACAGTGATCACTTCTCCGATCACGTTGTGATAAATCAATGAGTGATATCCGGCAATAACGAAACCGATTACACTTAGCACCAAAGCATATTTTGAAACGTTACGATCCTGAAGTAGAATTCCTGTGGGAATTACAACCGCTGCTGAATACATAAAAACTCGTTGATACCAACACAGTGAACAGGGTGGGTATTTTAATAATTCACTAAAAATTAAACTTGTGGCTGTCGCAAAAAGCGCAATACCCCAAGCTAAGTACATCGAAATTTTGTGTTGTTGCATAACGCTCCTTACTTTTTTATTAAACACTCTGGAGTAACTCCAAGGTCAAGTGCTATGCCTAAATTTATGAAAATCGATGAACTTGATCCGAAAGATTGCCCTATTTTAAAGAGCCTTCAGAAAGAATAATTTTAAATCCGTCAGGTGAAACAGCAAGACTTAAAGAATTTGGTTTAACAGAGTGATTTTCTGTACAGATACCATACTTTTTGCACAACTCACCTTTACTAGCATTGCCCTGCTCATTACCACCACCGAAATCACCGCTGGTGTCTGCAAAACTAAATTGGGCGAATAAAATCATCGCTGAAAAAATTAAACAAAAAATTCGTAGCATTATTTTTCACCTTTAAGTAATAACGGATAAAACTGAACCGACAGTTGGTAAAGCTCACTTTTTGGTGTTTCGCTTCTCACTAACCCGGCCATTTTAGAGCGAAATTCAGTAATTAAAGTTCTGGCTTCATCCATTTTATCTTGCTCCATACAAAATGTGATACCGCTGATATCGCGAAACTGAATATCTACAGCTTCGATGCTTTCAACTCCGCGCTGAATAAACTGCTTATGCAGTTCACGCATCACTTTTGACGGAATACCTGAACCTGATGTGACATTACCGATTTTAAGTAAATATTTTTTATCTTCAAAACGCACAAGACCAATATGCACTAAAGCTTGTAATCGTTCTTTAACAAACTCTGCCTCAAGCTCAGTTTTTTGCGCCAGCCACTCTGCTGATCCATCAAAGTCTTGACGCTGCATCAGCGTGTAGATAGCCCAAGTTTGCCAGTGGCCCATTTGTTCAACTTGCGAAGAATCTAAAACTTTTTCAAAGCCGTGATCTTTTGGTTTAAAACGAGCACGTTTTAAATCTTTTAAAATTTTATCTTTTTTTTCTTCAGCTGTGCTTAAGCTTGAAAAAATTTTTCCTAAAGTGACTTCACCCGGAAGTTCTTTAAGCTGCATAATTGAAACTAATCGGCCTGATGAAATATCTAAATCACGCGCAAAAGAACGCAGCGAATAGCGTGCATTCTTTTTTTTGCGAACTTCATAAGTTTCATTTAAATATTTAACCAGATGATCCACGGCAAATAGCAAAACATACTTGCGTTGGTTGCACAACTTCGTTTGCTGTATTTGCGCTCCGGAGCGTGCCTGTTATTTAACCACCGTCACTGATAAAGGAACTGTTTTTAATTCATCGTGATCGTTTAATTGCACCCACATACGGTAATCACCAACACTTGGGAATGTTGCATGCAACATTCCTGAAGCAGCATCTTGCCCATCCATCGGGTGAACATGAATAAGATCTTTTCCATCCGGAGAAACTGCAATCACGTGTGCATTAGCGCCTAAGTACGGAGTTACCACCGGTGATGAATCATCATCACGAGAAACTTGGTAAGTTAACATCGTCATTTTACCAACTCTGATTTTTTGTTGAGACAGCTCTACCGTAGTATGATTAGAAGTTTCTTTTCTATGATCACCTAACTTTGTGACACCCCAAGGAGCTTTTCCGCCTTCAACTTTAAGCTGATTTGAAACTGAAAATTCAGTGCCGTCGTTTAGAGTACCCTGAGCCCAGATAAAGTAGACGCCATTCACTGGTAAATTTAATTCAGTCTGCCACTGGCCATTTAAAAATTCTGGGTGCACATGGTTGAATTCTTTTAAGGCTGCATCATAGACGATGAAATGAATTTTTTTAGTGTGTGAAAGTTTTAAATCGGCATCGGTTATCACTTTTTTAGTTTCGTTATCAAAAACTTGAAAAGAAAAAGCGATTTTATCAGAAGCTTGCAGAATTTTTGCCTCAGACTCGATAGAAACTCTATTATGGCCGTGACTACCATCGGCATGAACGGCCAGTGGACTGAAAGCACAACATAAAGCACTTAGTAATAATTTAATTTTCATGGTGATTTACCTTTGTTTAGAAAAAATCTACTTAACGTAGATTTTTCCACCTTCCATTAAGTTCATGCCACAACCAAAGCGCACTTCGCCTTGTTCAAGTTTTCCGACATGCACAAAAACAGTTTTATTTAACGGAAGTTTCGTGTTGATTTTTTTATCGGGAACCACAATTTCTGTGGCACACGTGGCATCAGATGTACGGGTAATTTTTAAAGTTAAATCTGTGCCTGGAGCTACGTTAATGGCTTTTGGCTCATAACCCTCGTCAGTGACTTTAAGTTCTACTGTCTCTTTACCTGCAAAAGCGGCTGCAGATAAGAGCGTGCTTAACGCAATAATGCCCAATTTTTTCATAATTTACCTCTGTTACTACTATGATTGCCGAGGTCTATTTGTGACAAAAATTTTCAAAAATCTGTGAAATCGGGCTATTTTCGTAAAATAACTCCACCCGCTGTTCGCGCAGTGCCTGGATAAAGTCTTCTTGTGTGCCTGTGGAATGCACCACGGTTTTCCATGAATTAAAATGATTTAAGCGGTGAAAATCACTGCTGGCCACTAACGGCAAACCCGAATTTAACACATGATCGAAGATCTTATGACGATAGTTAACTTCCCAAAGGTCAATCAGATGCTGCCATTCGTTACGTTGTTCCCATAACTGTAAGGTTTGAAATTCAAAATCCCCGGTTAAAAATGGATGGGCTGCAATTGTTAATGCGTTTTTAGCTTTGGCTTCGTAAAGAATTTCTTCAATCCCCTGATCAGGATCAATAAAATCTGTAGTTCCTAAAATTAAAACATGAGCCCCACGCTGGTGAAAAAAAGAATTTTTGGTAATTTCAAAACCTGGCACAAGCAGCATACCGTACTGCTTTTGCGCCCGTTCTTTCTCGCGCCATAAAGTCTCCATATAGCGCGGAAAATTTTCTTTGGTTAAACTTAAGTTTAATCTGCGGCTAACATGCCCGATCACCCCGCCACGTTCGCACAGATGATCTGTGATAGCGATGGCCCCGTAGCCTCTTGCCCCGTAAAGATCGACAATTTCAGCCACAGACAATTGCCCATCGCTAAATTGGCTGTGAATGTGTAGGTCAGTCTTTAATAGCTTCACACTTACAAAGACCTTAAGGTATTTTTACCCGTTTGTGATTTTAAGATTCAGTCAATGGTCGGGTGTTGACGAAAACCTAACAATAACTATGATTTAGATTACTAGACTTCTCATTTTTTAGACGCGCGCCTATAATATTTGAAAGGACTTTTTATGAAACTTAAACGCGAAAAAAATGATTAGTGCTTGATTATGTCAGCTAACGTAGATTTTAAAATTTTATTTGAAAATGCCCCAGGGCTTTATCTTATCTTAGATCCACAATTTATGATTGTGGCCGTTAGCAATGCTTACGCAAAAGCGACCTTAACGACCCGTGAATATTTAGTGGGTAAATATATCTTTGAAGCTTTTCCTGATGATCCTAATGACAAAAACGCAACAGGTATCACTAACTTACGCGTTTCTCTACAAAATGCTGTACGACTTAAACAACCAGATTCGTTAGCCGTTCAAAAATACCCCATTCGCTTAGCTAACGGCGAATGGGAAACGCGCTACTGGAGCCCGATTAACACCCCTATTTTAAATGATCAGGGCGAAGTCATTTATGTTATTCATCAAGTTGAAGATGTGACTGAATTCATGAATCTTAAAACTGATCGCAGCGAACTTTTATCGAAAGCTGACCAAATGGAAGCTGAAATCGTACGACGCGCACAGGATATTCAAGAAGCCAATAAGCGGCTTCGTGACGTGAATGATGAATTAACCATCGCCAAAGAACAGGCTTTAAGTGCTTCGCGCTTAAAATCAGATTTCTTGGCTAATATGTCTCATGAAATCAGAACACCAATGAACGGTGTTCTTGGAATGTCAGGTTTATTACTTGATACAGCTCTTGACGAAGAGCAAATGGATTACACTGTTTCTATTCGTAAATCGGCCGAAAGTTTACTTTCTATTATCAATGACATTTTAGATTTTTCTAAAATTGAAGCCGGCAAACTAACTTTTGAAAATGTAGATTTTAATCTTGAAGCTTGCTTACTCGATGTTAAAGATTCTTTTGTTGTGATCTTAGGAGAAAAATCTTTAGCTCTCAATATCAATTTAGACCCGCAAATTCCGTCGACAGTAAATGGTGATTCTGGCCGTCTTCAACAAATTCTACGTAACTTGGTGGCGAATGCGGTTAAGTTTACCCATCAAGGATCAATCACTGTAACTGCTAAACTTCGCGATAAAACAGATTCAAACGTTGAACTTTGTTTTGAAGTTAAAGATAGCGGAATCGGTATCGCCCCTAGCATGCATTCAACGTTATTTGAAAAATTCTCG
>JAMPXC010000014.1 GCA_023701385.1 Pseudobdellovibrio sp. | reverse complement strand
TTTTTATCTAATAAATAAATCGGAGATTTATCTGTGTACATTTGTTTAAGTGTTTGTGCTGCTAAAGATAAAGCCATACCCACTAATTCAGCTTTCGGGAAAAGCTGTTTTTTTAGCTCTTCAGATTGAAATTCAGTGATAAAATCCTGAGCCACGTATTTAGTGATGCCGATATCGTAAGGAGTCGTTTTCCAGTCAGCTAACTGTTGAATCATTTTTGAATAAAACATTAATGACCAGGCTTGATCTTTAGCGCGCGTGATAATATCGCCATTCTCATTCGGTGTCGGGTGAACATAAAAACGCGGTTCGTTGGCTTTAAGAACAGTTTTAATGTCTTCGCTTTGTGGAGCCGAAGTTAATGGAGTCCCACGCTTCATAAACTGAAGCATCTTTTCAACTAAGATAAATTGTGTCTCTAGGTTTTTTGGCGATAAGTTTTCAGCTTGGTTATAAGCTGTTTTAAACATTTGCTCGAAATCATCGTTTTCAAAAAGATTCGGTGTACTTGTTCCAATCGCGTTCGCTAAACCATCACCGATAATTAATTTAAACTTAGCTTTAAAATCATGAAGACCGGTTAGCTTTTCAGTAATACTAACTTTGATCTTTTCTTTAATCTGTGTGCCTAGAGTTGTAATTTGTAAGGCGCATTGAGTTTGTACAACAGCTGTAACGCCAGCAATCCCACCTGCATTTAAATCGTTTTGTATATTGCCAAGGCCGTAGTCCTTAAGAGCTGGAAAAACACCAACTTTAAGAACTATTTTTTTGAAGATGCCGCAACTTTTTTCTCTGATCAGGCATTGAATCTCTTTATCATCTTTCTTTCTTAAAAAATCATAAAGCTCTTCATTGGCAGATTTAAAACTGACTTTACGTTCTTCAGCATCTAACATCGACCAAGCCATAGCTAAAGCGGCTAATGCTGATTCGCCATCATGAATATTATCAGTTAATCTACCCAGCTTTTCAGCGTTAGCTAAATCTTGCACGTCTTCAGGAGTTAAAACAGTTTGATTAACTATTACATAATTCTTCAAAATCGCAATCGCTTGAGTCAGTGTTTTAACACCAGCTAACTGCCCAGAAAGCTCTTTCGGAGCTTTAAGCTGTTCAGTCGTTTGCGCCGATAACTCAGCTAAAACTTGTGTTTTTAATTCAGGAAATAATTCAGTGTTTTCAATCTGGTGAAGAACATTCACAATCATCTGATCGGCAATCGATAACTGAAGTGCAAAAGCCGTAGCTGATGTTACCATCTGCGTTGGTCCATTATTTTGATCAATGATCATATTAATTCTTTGCGTGTCAGCTAAAACAGTTTTTTCTGTTTCATCTAAACCCGATGATAAAGCCGCGTCACTTTGCTGTTCGATGAGCACTAAGTATTGGCTATCAGCCATATTTAATTTATTCGAGACAGCTTTTTCTTCAGACTGGTTATATAGACCGTTCGCTGTATCAACAGCGATTTCATCGCCGACCACATTACCGATTTTCATTAAAAGGAGTGCTTCAGATTTTAAATCTGTTGAATTTTTAGCTAAATACTTTTCAGTAAACTGAAAATCAGCAAATGGTTTTTTATAAAGTGAAACAAGGCTTACATCATTTGTTGCCACCATAGGCACTTCAGGTTTGGCCCGTTCAGCTTCTTGAGCTTTCGGCGAACAAGATAAAACATAGGCTGATACCACAAAGGTGAAGATAACAAACTTTAATAAATTCTTTTTAGTGTTTTTCATAAACCCCTCTTTGTGCTGGAAGCACAACCACTAATAAATTAGAAAAATAACGCAATTGAAATTTCTTGGCCGGTACGACGTTCGATATTTTTACCGCTAATAGTGTCGTAGGCCATAAACGACAGGCTCATAGGTAAAAAGCTTTGCTTTTTTAAATACGATTTAACGGTTGAATAACTTAATGAAAGGCTAACTTTTTGCCACATAGCTTTAGTGTTTTTAGCTAACAGCGAAGTATCACCCTTACCAGATCCAGAATATTGATCAGCCGTCTTTTGACCAAATAAGTAGTTAGTACCAATTTTAAAATCTTGCGAAAGATCAAAATCAAACTGAGTGCCCACTTCAGTGGTGAAGCCTTCACTTAAAGTCACATCATCTTTTGAATTCTGATCAGGTAACGTGTCATCGGCATCTTTTGGAACACGCACCGTAATTTTTTCGGGCATAATATAACGTAAACTTAAAAATGGGCTGACTGTTAAAAAGCTTCCGATCATTTTGGCGTAACCGATTAAGTTTTCTAAACTTGTTTTATGAAAGGTATTTAAAGCTAATAAATCATCTGAATTGTATTCAGGGCCTGTAGGTAAAGTTAAAGTCGCTTGGTGAATAAGTTTAGAATCACCACGATCAAAAATTTTAAAGACACTGACTAACTGAATATCACCTAAGAAGTCTTCATTACGATCTTCAATCGGCATATAACCTTTTTGCGCTAACGTGCTTTGCGTAGCGGCACGTAAATCAGTATCTAAAGCTGCATCTAAGTCTTCAGATAACCCACGAAACTGGTTGTAGTAATCAACATTTGATAATGACTGATTCATTTCAACTTCATTTGAATACTGAATAACCGGAACACCAATACCCACAGTCCAATTGTCACGAATACCGTAGGCATAAACCGGAGCCACATATTTAATTGTAGGTTTTGTTTCAAATTCTAATGTGCCAAGATTAAATAAATCACCCGCATTATAAAGACCAAAGCGGTTAAGAGTTTGCACCAGTGTTGAAGCCTGCGGGTTAAATTTCGCTAATGTCGGCGCATCAAATTCAATAGATTTGTAATCTTTAAGTTTTACAAGTTCGCCATCTTCTTGAAAGCGTTGATCCAGGCCCGAAATAAAGCCCATTTTGATCGACGAGGTAGAAATAGTTTTTGGTAAAGTTTCAGTTTCGAACGAATATGACCTAACAGTGAAAAAAAGAAAGAAAAGGCAAATCAATGTAGGCCAAAATACGGCAGAGACGAACTGTCTTGAACTTTCGTCCAGCACAAAAAAGCGGCTGATTGCTTGTAAAAAATTACCCCAGACCATTTAAATCCCCCCTAATGATCAAAGTCTCTTCACCAAGAAAATAATGAAAAAGCTTGTAGTCATTAGTCCAGCGATCTACGTGCCAACAAAAAATGGACCTCAAAAAACACAAATTTTTACGTATAATAAGTACATGACCCAGAAAAGAATTTTGTTATTTAATTTAGTCTTCGCATCCTTTATCTCTATTTATGGGTGCGTCTCTCAGGATTTACGCTTACCAGCCACGGCCGGTGAAGTTTATAAGAATACTGATCTTCAACAAAGCTTAATGATGGCCGCTCAGAATAATATTTTATTCGTTATTTCTCCTGAAGCTTTAGTTGATTTAGAAAAAACTGAAGTTGATCTTAAATGCCGTAGTTTTGAAAGTCCTTTCTGGTCAGAGAAATTATCGGTGTATTTAAATTACATGCGCCAACATCCAGAATATTTCTCGCGCTTTCATGTACTAGAAATTAAAAAGGGTGATCAAGCGCAAGTGCAAATGCAAAAAGACTTAGACGGGGCCAGCGTTTTATCTATTCAGTACGTCATGACTGAAGTGCGCGGCAAGGTAACGTACAAAACACAGCTTCCTTGCGAAGGTCGTTTAGCTGAATCCATAGGTAAAGACATCGTTAAAACGAACTTTGAATTTCCAACAACAGAAGATTTCGGAAAACTCTTAGCTGATTCTGCGGATAAATCTAAAGTAGACCGCTTTCAGTTTGCGAATGATTTTTTGATGTACTTAGCCGAACGCGGGGCGATCTTTAAGTTTGGCCACGAACAGTCGTTTGAGAAAAACAGCAAAGGCCAATACATTATGGCTTTAGCGTTAAATCAAATGTCTAAAGAAGTGATTTCAAAAAACATGGGTTATTTAAATCTATGGCTTAAAAAGATTAACCAAAACAGCCGTCAAGCTGAACTGATTCAAATGTTCGGTTTAGTGAATGATAATGAAATCAAAGCCGGTGTTAAAGTAGATTCACAAGGTGAATTCGCTAGAAAAACAATGGGCCAACCTGATTTAACTTATCTTTATATGACTTTTAAACTTGAAGGTGACGACGTGAAAGTAACATCACTTGATGGTTTTAACCGTTGTTTACAAGCGCAAGTGAAAGAGCTTGGTTCAGATATTTTAGGAAGCTTCAGAAATCCAGCAGCGAAATCTTCAGGCGACGATGATCTGCGAGATAGCTATCTAAGCCCTGGCTTTAACTGTGATCCATCGCAGTTAGTTTCACAGCCCCCACAACAAACAGCTAATCAAGCTAACTAAGGCCGCTCGCGGCCGTGTCAACAAGCAGTAAGGCCGCTCGCGGCCGTGTCAGCTAACAACTGATAGAGTCTCATTCTGAGATATTAACTAGACTGTCAGCCCAAAAGCGGCAGTCTGACAGGCACGTCTTACGCTGATACGGCGCTTATGGCTTTAATTACATTTAGTGTGGAACGGTTCTTTCATTACTTCTTCTGTAACAAGGGAAGTCGTGCCGAAGGTACGCAGAAAGACTATCATATGAAAAAATCAATTTTTGCCAAAGCCGCTTTAGTACTTTTAACATTAACTGCGACAACTATCGTACATGCGCAAGTTTCTCCTGAAGAGTATGAGCACGCTGAAGGCCAAATGGAAGCCGCAGCTTACAATCAAGCTATTCACATGAAAAAAGAATTGGATTCTATTGTTAAAAAAATTAGTGATTTACAAGAAGACGTAGGATTTTCAACAGAAGATTCAAACGGCTTAGTCAAAGCTTTAGGTGAAAAACTAGATATGACTGATGAATTAAGAACTGAGTTCTTACGTGTAGCTGCTGAAATGCAAAAACAAGAAGGCGACGAATTATTCAAAAGCTACGGTAAAGCCCACAACATGTTAAAAGAAGCCCGCAAAAACCTTAAAGAAGCCAAAGCCTTGGCGCAACAGCACTAAAAAATAGTTTTAATTTTTAAAATTAGAAGATTAAAAAAATCAAAGATGAAAAAAGGACCATGATGTGGTCCTTTTTTTGTGACGCATTTTGATGACTCATGGTTTGGGTTTACAATCTGAATCTTTTAATTTTGCTCTTGAATTCAGGTTACAATGTAAACCGAAATCAAGAGCGTCGAAAAACGAGCAATTAATCATCGGCTAAATTTACACCCACCGGAGCTTCAAGCGCCCGGATTGTTCCGCGCATTTTGTAGATCATCCATAATCCCGGAACAGCCATGATCGCCGATAATAAAAAGAACTTCGGCCAACCAATACTTGTTATTAAAACACCAGCTAATGGGCCAACCCACACACGTCCTACTGAAGCAAAAGCAGAAAGTAATGCATACTGAGTTGCTGTAAATTTTTGATTACAAAGCGCCATTAAGAAAGCGACGAAAGCGGCTGTTCCCATCCCGCCAGTTAAGTTTTCAATAGCTACTGAAAATAATAATAACCAGTCAACGTTTGTGGCTTCTTTTAATGAAGCAATCACGATATCAAACGGTGGTAATTCAAATCCGCCCCAAGCGCCTTTACCAACGACAGCTACGTAATAAAAACCAAAGTTAGAAAGTAATTGTAAGACACCAAAGATTAAAAGTGAACGGTATAAACCAAGGCGCACCATCATTGATCCGCCGGCAATAGCTCCAAAGATTGTAAGCCACATACCGAATACTTTATTAACCACACCGATTTCAGCTTGCGAAAAGCTTGCGCCTTTTAATAAGAATGGCGTAAGTAACGAACCCGCGAAAGCATCACCTAGTTTATAAAGAATAATTAACCCTAAGAAGGCACCGGCGCCCTTCATTGAAAAATAATTCGATAACGAAATATTTAACGTTTCAAACTTAGCTTTTTTCGCGGCAAACCACGCTAAAGGTACTGTAAACGCTAAACCTAAAAGTAATGAAACCATATCGGCCCATTTTTTTAAATTAGGATCTGCTTTACCATCTTGTAAAGCCGGGAATAGCGGCGTTAACATGTTTTCAGAAAACGGTGTCGCAAGCTTAGTTGTAAATTGGTAACCGATAACAACCGCAATCACGACAGCGAAAAAACCGATCACATCGTTTTTAGCATTTGTTGTAGGAGCCACCGATGATTTCGGCACGGGTGGAATAAAGAACAATGAAATCGCTGAAAGCACAACCATGATAACACCCATGATCGTGTAAATCTTAGACCAAGCCCAACCATTACCGCTGGCTGTATCTGCCCAGACAAACGCGATACCGCCAGATAAGATCATGGCTAAACGATAACCAAACACAGTTAACGAAGAACCAAAACCACGCTCTGAAGAATCTAAAACATCTGTGCGGTAAGCATCAATGACCACATCTTGTGAGGCTGAGAAGAACGCAATTAACACAGCCACTAAAGCTACAGCCTGTGCGCTTTCACTAGGTTTAAATAGCGAAATTAAAAATAATGAACCAGCTAATCCTAATTGCGTTGCCACTAACCAACCTTTACGGCGGCCAAAGAAAGGCAATTCAAAACGGTCCATCAGGGGAGCCCATAAAAACTTAAACGTGTACGGAAGACCTACAAGTGTAAAAAAACCGATGGTTGCGATATCTACGCCATCGGTTGTAAGCCAAGCTTGTAATGATTGTCCGGTTAAAGAAAGTGGTAAACCTGATGCAAATCCTAGTAGTAAAATCGCAAGTTGCTTGCGATTAAATAATTTTTTAAACCACATCTTTATTGATGTCCTTTCGCATTTGCCACAGGAGCTGGCTTAAGTACGCACGGCGTGTTTCACCCGTTGTAACCATTAATAGTTTTGTAATCTTAAGATTCATTGGATCTGTTAATAATAAAATTAACATCTCTTGAATGTAGTTCGTGTTAAGGGTCACGTAGTTATCCGTGCCTACACCTAATTGCACATTCTTTTTCTCCCACCAAGAAAACGGGTGGTCTTTGTAATCTTCAAATTTACCAGTCAGTTTATTGTTAGACGACGGAAGCGCCACTAACGACACGTTCTTTTGAATCAGACGGTTTAAAACGTCATGTTGGTACTGTTCAATTTCACGTGCCGTGTGGAACTTGGTTTTTAAAAATTGAGTGCGCTCTTTTTCAGTTAATGTTTCGCCAGAGAATAATTTCTCTAAAACATTTTTATGCGAATCCCAATTTAGATCTGATAATTCTTTTCCGTCATGAGAAGTTTTTGAAACCGGTTTACCTTCGTGATTTTGTTTGATCACTTTTTGGTAAAGGCGGTGAAAGTATCTGTTTGGATTAATACCTAAAGAAATCCCGTGCTCTAGTGTGTCGATGTGCCAGATATTCATGGCGTTATCTACCGCTTGGATACCATGGCGAAGTGTATGCCATGTTTCACCGTGATGGGATCTGATTTTGAAACCTTTGTACTGAAGTTTTCTTAAACCAGCTTGTAATTCGAAGAAATGTTGTTTTGTGTACATTTCACGTTCGTCGCCCACGGTATCAACTTCAGTTAATACATCTTTTAATTCAGGGTATTTAGAGATTAATTTTAAAATCTCATCGACTTGATACATGAAGTGATCTTTGCGGTTAGCAAACTTCGCTGAATCGAAAAAGCTTGGTTCTTTTCTGAACGATGGCGAAAGAATAAATTTAAAATCAGGGTGCTTTTTCTGAAACGAACTAAAACCATCGTATAAACCCATCACCACATCATCAGCCGTCACTGAATCAGCGCCTGGAATTTGTTCAGCCGCATCTGAAGTTGAACGGCTTAACGAAAATTTTAAGCGAATATGGCCCACGTTAAAGTTTGCATATAAATCTTCGGCCATACTGTAGGCCGCTTCAGCGTGAACTTCACGAGACGTAAAAATTAATTTTGGTAAGAAAAGAATTTTTAAGTATTCAGAAAAGCCTTCAGTTTCTTTAAGGCGAATTAATTTATCAACATCAGCCGCTGATTTAATCGGCCAAGCGTTTGGCCCGTAAGCGTGTTTGATTTTTTGTTCGTAGATAGCCGCGTGCGGGCCATCAAGTAAGGGTTTTAATTTCGACCATAAAAAGCCAGCTGTTAAAGAACCCGTTAAGTGAATATGCTCTTCACGGTATTTCAGAGGAAAACGTTTAAAGAACTCTTCAAGCACTAACGAAAACGGATGTTTGATCAGGTCATGAATTGTTTTTTGATTGGTAATGAATTCGTTTAATAAATTCTTGAAATTTTCAACACATTCATAGGCTTCGACATTTTTAGATTTTAACGACGACGACAACAAAAGATCTAATGTGTCTGTCAGCGTGATGCCATTTGTTTCAGAGACAATTTCAGTAAATTCTTTAACTAATAATTTGTGAGTGATTGATACTATCATACGTAATGTTCCACATTCCTTTAACAGAAGGGTAAAGGGATTATAGCCACTTGTACATGACTTTATGAGGGCCAGCGCCCGGAATATCAAACATATCTCCAATGATGGTAAATCCATTTTTTTTATAGAACGGAAACGCAATTTCGCGGGCATTAAACCAAAGCAGATCGCAGTTCATAACTTTCAAAAGCATTTCGCCGTGTTGCAAGATCTGAGAGCCAATACCTTGCCCGCGATAAAGATCATCGGTAGCCATGCCACGTAAGCGGTAAGGGTTTTTTGCTTCAGGAAAAAACTTATGTGCATCTTTCATGAAAGTGCCATTCGCCGCAATCACGCGATCACCATTTTCAAATGTAAAAATCGCGCCTAAATGAAATGTCGTACTTAAATTATCTTCAGGGTAATGACAGATTTCGATCGGTTGACCCGGACGTAAAATACGCGTGCGAAGATCGATCGTTTGTGCGGCCATGATTTGTTCAATTGAAAATTGTGACATGTGAAGAAGGGTAGCGGAAAACTTTAAGAAGGTGAATTATTTAAAGCGCAAATAATCTTTCCAACTTCCCGGTATCTTTTCTGTGAGTATTTCGTGTTCCAGTACCGGTAACCATGAAGGCACCCGAGGCGGCCTCAGGAGCGGCATTCCGGCCTTTTCAGGGGTTCGGTTGGCTTTAGTTTGGTTACATTTACGACAAGCAGAAACAACATTCGTCCAAATCTTCGGGCCACCTTGAGAAGCTGGCAGCACGTGATCAATTGTGAGGTCTTTCTGGGCAAATTTCTTAACGCAATATTGACAGGTAAAGTTATCGCGGATGTAGACGTTTTCTCTGCAGAAGCGAACGCCATCGATTTTCTTGGGTTTAATGTAGGATTTAAGCTTTAAAACACTGGGTAAGTCAAAGGTGGTCGTCACCGATCTTACAAACGCCTTGTGATATTCTAAAATTTCGACTTTATCTTGAAACCACAGGATTAGAGCCTTCTGCCACGAAACTATGCGAAGCGGCTCGTAGCTGGCGTTCAACACTAAAGCTTTTAAGCTTGTGCTGATTTCAGCTAAGGGGGATTTGGTTGTTACAGAAACCGCGTCCAGTGCGACCATATATCAAGTATAAGGGGGAAATGCCCCATAGCCATATCTAAAATCTTTATGTCTAGAATAAGAAATTTTTTTGCTTGTATATCTCTATGAGACGGGCTAACCAAAGGTCCAGTTCATTCTCGAAAGTAGGCTTTTTTATGTCAAATACAACAACTGCAAAACCAATGGTAATCGCTTTTAACTACGTTTTAAAAAACAATAACGGCGATTTAATTGATGCTTCAGAACCAAATCAACCAATGCCATTCATGACTGGTTTACAACAAATCATTCCTGGACTTGAGTCTGAGATCGTAAAAATGGCTGAAGGCGAGAAAAAGAAAATCGCGGTTCCTGCAGCGCAAGCTTACGGTGATTTCCGTCAAGATATGTTGATGGATGTACCTAAAGAAGAATTAGCTCACTTACAAGGTCTGGAAATTGGATCACACTTACAACTGCAATTAGGCGAAGGTGTGAAAATCGTTAAGGTTTCTAAAATCAGCGATAGCCATGTTACGTTAGATGGTAACCACCCTTTGGCGGGAACAGATTTAGTTTTTGATATCGAAGTTGCATTAGTTCGCGAAGCAACTGCTGAAGAGATTGCCCACGGCCACGTTCACGGCTTACATGGGCACGCTCATCACTAAAAAACTGTTAAGATTTATCGGCAGGTTGTCATAAGGCTAGCTCTGATGATTTTCCTGTTGAAAAAGTTAATGGTCATAAATTAGGCTTAGTAGTAAGAATTTTGTTTACTGATAAATCAAGTAAACAGAAAAAAGATCCAAGGTTATCGAGAGTTCGAAGTGTCCGAAAGAGTTTTTCTCCGGCATCAGGTTCAAGGTTCGAGGGTCCGTTTTAAAAAATTGCCCGGAGGAAAAATGGCAAAGAAAATTTACGTAGGGAACTTATCGTTCTCAATCACAGATGACGAATTACAACAAGCATTTGCATCATTCGGAACTGTTACATCAGCACGTGTTGTAATGGATAAAATGTCTGGTCGTAGCAAAGGTTTTGGATTCGTAGAAATCGAAGACGATGCCGGTGCAGATACAGCTATCGAAAAAATGAATGGTCAAACTATCGGTGGACGCCCAGTACGCGTTTCTGAAGCTAAACCTCAAGAGCCTCGCACTGGTGGCGGTGGCGGTCGTGGTTTCGGTGGTCCTCGTGGTGGTGGCGGCGGTGGCCGTGGTGGTTTCGGCGGTGGTCGCGGTAATGGCGGCGGCGGTCGTGGTTTCGGCGGTGGTGACCGCGGCGGAAACTCTTACTAATTTAGTAAGAACCCAATCAAATTTAAATTTTGAACCCACAACGTAATCCGTTGTGGGTTTTTTTTATTCTCTATACAATGCGTGCATGAAATTACTTTGCACGATTTTAACAATCATTTCGTTTTCATTTACGGCTCTTGCCGCCGACCCGACGTTAAAGAAACTTGTTATTCTTGGCGATTCTCTCACTGAAGGTTATGGCGTAGCTCAAAGCGCAGCTTTTCCTGCGTTACTGCAAAAGAAAGTCGATGCTGATAAATTAAATTGGAAAATTATTAGCTCGGGTTCTAGCGGATCAACTTCAGCTTCGGGCCTTCAGCGTATTAAGTGGATTGCGAAAGATAAACCCGACATCGTGCTCGTGCTCTTAGGCAGTAACGATGGTCTGCGCGGATTAAAAGTTGAAGATACCAAAAAAAATCTTAACGACACGATCGAATGGGCTAAAAAAAATAATATCACCGTAGCTTTAGGTCAGCTTCATGTTCCGCCAAACTACGGTAAAGATTACGAAAAGAAATTTTCTGCCGTTTACGGCAAAGTGGCTACGAAAAATAAAATTCAGCTAGGTCCATTTTTACTGGATAAAGTGGCGGGCAATAAAGATTTAAATTTAGCTGATGGTATTCACCCAAATGAAAAAGGCCATCAGGTCGTAGCTGATAATTTATATCCGTTCATTAAAAAACTCATCAGCGAATAGTAGGTTTAAATTTTATGATCACAATCAACCAGCTTTCAAAATCCTATCAGTTAACAACTGACTCCAGCGAAAAAATGACGATCTTGCATGATTTAAATTTAACAGTGCAAACTGGCGAAGTTGTAGCGGTTGTTGGGGCTTCGGGTTCAGGTAAATCGACATTGCTTGGGCTAGTTTCAGGTTTAGATCAACCTGATCACGGTGAAATTTTAATTCACGGAAAAAGCCTACAATCTTTACGTGGTAATGAACTTACAAACTTTCGTGCAAGCCATATCGGTGTTGTGTTTCAGCAGTATCACCTAGTCAGTCATTTAACGGCTTTTGAAAATGTGTCGTTACCATTAGAAATTTTAAATAAGCCTGTTGTTAAATCAGATATTATCGAATTATTAAAACAAGTGGGTCTTGGCCATAGACTTGATCATAAACCCACTCAATTAAGTGGTGGTGAATCACAGCGTTTAGCTTTGGCCCGTGCTTTAGCGATTAAACCAAGTTTATTATTAGCCGATGAGCCATCGGGTAGCTTAGATAGCGAAACCGGTGAAAAAGTAATGAATCTGTTTTTTGAACAGGTCAGATTACATAACACAACAACCATGCTAGTGACTCACGATATGGATTTAGCTCGTCGTTGTGACAAGATTTATAAACTTCACGGTGGAGTTTTACATCCAGTATCGCAGGCCATGTAATGCAAAGTTTTTCAAAGCTACTTCATTTTGTCAGAAAAGATTTATTATCACAAAAAAAGTTAAATGCTTTCTTTGTTTTTAACTTAGTTTTAGGTTTCTTAGGTTTTTTATTGCTGCAGGTGTTTCAAGCAAGCCTTGATCAGCAAACCAAAGACAAAGCCCAAGAAATTCTGGGCGGCGATGTTGTTATTTCAGCTCGTCGGGTGATTACTGACGATGAAGTTAAATCGATCGAAGAAAAAGTAAACTTAGAGTTTATTAAAAAAGCTAAATCCAGCGATTTTTTCGCCATGGTGAAATTCGGTGAACAATCACGTTTAGTGTTGATTCGTTCGGTTGGCGACAATTATCCGGTCTACGGTGATTTGGAAATCAAAACTACTGATGGAAAAAAAGATGTTTTAAAAAATATCACACCTGGTGCGGTGTATGTTGATCCTGAGTTGATTGATCAATTAAAGATTACTGACCAGTCATCAACACAACT
This sequence comes from Pseudobdellovibrio sp., assembly GCA_023701385.1. Lineage (GTDB taxonomy): Bacteria > Bdellovibrionota > Bdellovibrionia > Bdellovibrionales > Bdellovibrionaceae > Pseudobdellovibrio. The sequence continues at coordinate 54,985 of JAMPXC010000014.1, read as the reverse complement.
AAGAGTCGGTGATATTGATCTTTCATTAAAAGGTGTTTTAACTTCAGATCCTTCGCGTACTTTCAGATTAGGGGCTTTAGCGCCATTTATTCTGATTTCCGAAAAAGATTTGAGCGCCACAAATTTAGTTAAGCCAGGTAGTACCGTAACCACAAGTTATCTGTATCAGTTAAATGACCCGATGGCGGCTGACGCGATCAAAGCTGACTTAGAAAAAAACTATTTAGATCCATCACTCCGCTTTAACAGTGCTTTACAAGAAGATGATGGCGGTAACCGCGTATTTAGATACTTGATTGATTATTTAGGCTTAGTGTCGTTAATTTCAATCGGGCTCTGTTTTTTATGTTTAAGCTATATGCTGAATTGGTTTTTTCAAATTCAGAAAAAAACCATCGCTATTTATAAAATCTTAGGCCTTGATGAATCGTCGATTTTAAAAGTTCAGGTTCTTAAGAATTTATTTTTATCTATTGGATCGTTCGTGATGGCGCTTGCGATCGTGATTTTAGCGTTAGCGCCGGTACAGGCACTATTAGATAACTATTTTAAAATTCCGATTAACTTAATCGTAAGCCCTAAGCAAATCTTAGTAAGCTTTTTTGTGGTGGTTTTAGGGCCGCAGCTCATCGCGATTCCTACCTACTTAGCAGCGATGACCATGAATCCACTGATGTTACTTCGTCAAGAGTTAAGCCAAGCACACCTTTCACGCCGCACACAAATTATCTGGGCTGTGGGGGTTGGTTTACTTTTCTGGGGTTTAGCCGTTTGGCAAAGTCATTCTTTGCAAACCGGATCGATCTTTATGGTGGGCTTAATCGGCGCCACACTGACGGCTTGGCTTTTTATTTCGGTACTTCGCCGTGCAACGGCTTTAGTGGTTGATAAATTTAACTTTGATCTTAAATATGCATTTTTAAGTTTGATCAGAAAACCTGGATCGACAGATCTGATTTTTATGACGATGACTTTATCAGTTGTGGTTTTAACGTTACTTCCACATATTAAAAAATCGATTATCGAAGAAGTAAGACCGGCGCATAGTTCTAAAATTCCATCGGTCTTTATGTTTGATATTCAGATGGATCAAAAAGACGAGCTGGTTAAAATCGTTAAAGATAAGACCGGCCAGGATATTGAATTAACACCGCTGGTACGTTCACGTATTTTAAAAATCAACGAGCAAAATTATGAACGTGTTGAAGAACAAGGTTTCTTTAAAACCCGTGAATCAGAAAACGAAGCACGTTTTAGAAATCGTGGTGTGAATCTAACTTACAAAGCAAAGCTTCAAGAATCAGAGGATTTAGTTGAAGGCCAGTGGTTTACGGGTCAAAACGGTGAAGTTTCAGAAATCAGTCTTGAAGAAAAATACGCTGAACGTGTTGGCGCTAAACTTGGTGATGTCATGACTTTTGATGTGCAGGGATTAGAAATTAAAGGCAAAGTCACCTCACTTCGCCGTGTTCGTTGGACAAGCTTTCAACCGAACTTTTTTATTACGTTCCAACCCGGGGTTTTAGAAGAAGCGCCGCAAGTTTATTTAAGTGCGGTGATGCAAATTAACCAAGATCAGGTACGTGAATTACAAAATGCAGTGGTTGATCGTTTTGCCAATATCTCAATTATTAATGTGCAACAAAGTGTTGAAAAGTCATTGGTGTTTATCGATCAGATGGCCTTAGCTTTACAGGTTATGGCAACACTGGCATTAGTCGTTGGCTTTTTTATTTTCATTATCCTGATCAATACTCAAGTGGGTGAACGTATTAATGAAATGAATCTGCTTCAGGTGTTAGGTTCTACACAAGACCAGCTTTATCGCATTATGATTACGCAATTTAGTCTGATTGCTTTTTTAAGTTTACTGGTCGGACTTGGTTTAGGGTCGTTAATTTCTTATGCGATCGTAAGTGCGATGTTCAAATTGGGGATTTATTTTGACTATGTTTCAATGTTATCTTTAATTGTAGTCCTAGTTTCAATCACGTTCGGAGTGCTAAAAGTGTCGATGCAGCCATTGAGATCATTACAACCTCTTACTTTGTTAAAAAACGAAGGTGGCTTAGTTGACAGCAAATAATGGTCCTTCAAACAATGATTTTGCACAAGCTGTGAACTTGCTTGAACAAGGTAACGTGGTGGCTTTTCCAACTGAAACGGTTTATGGCCTTGGCGCTCGTATTGACCGCCCTGAAGGTTTAAAAAAAATCTTTTCAACGAAAGAACGTCCGTTTTTTGATCCGCTGATTGTGCATGTTTCATCCATCGATCAGGCAAAGACTTGTTTTAAAGAATGGCACGCGATGGCTGATCATTTAGCGAAAGCTTTTTGGCCAGGGCCTTTAACTTTAGTGATGCCAAAATCAGATTTAATTTCTGATATGATCACTTCAGGTTTAGACAGTGTGGGCGTGCGCATGCCTAAACACCCGTTGGCTAAAAAATTAATTGAAGCTGTCGGTGTTCCGGTGGCGGCACCGAGTGCCAATAAATTTGGTAAAACATCTCCCACTAAAGCCGAACACGTTAAAAAAGAATTCGGTGATCAGGTTGTTGTACTTGATCAGGGGCAAAGTGAAATCGGAATTGAATCAACGGTATTAATGGTTAAGGTTTCATTTCGTGGACCGCAACATAATACTTATGAGTTAGCGATCTTACGTAAAGGTGCTGTTTTAAAATCTGATTTACTGACTTCGCTTTTAAAAACGGATCTTAAATTTTCTTGGTTAGAAGCTGTCGATAAAAAAGAATCTCCGGGGCATATGAAACATCACTACATGCCCGAAGTTCCTTTCGTGATCTGTAAAAATCCGGCGATGAAACTGAGCGAAATCACCGGTATCATCAATACGAAGTTAAAAGAACTTCCGGATGAAGTTGAACACGTTAAAATCGTTAAACCAAAAAACGAAATCAAAAATATCGTATTTCTGACTTTATCTAAAGATCCGGGGCAGGCGGCTCGCGAATTGTATTCGCAACTTCGTGCGATGAGTGAACGTAAGCCTGATGTTCTTTGTTTTATTCAAATGCCTTACCACAATTCCGAAATGTGGGAGAGCGTGTTTGATAGAATGTATAAGGCGGCAAGCCTGATTATTGAATAATACTCGAATAACAAATCTATTTAAAATTTACCGGATAGCTGAACGGCACGATTTCACCTTTTGGCGCTTTTGGAAATTTAAATTCTTTCATCGTGAGAACAACACATTGTTGTACGTTTAAATCTGTAAGCGTTGATTGGTCGTCGTTAATTTTGATTCTTTGAATTGAAGCGTTGTCGTTGATTTCTAAATCCACAACAACTGTTCCTGATACGGCAGTTTTACTTCCAGATTTATCACTACAACTTTTAAGTTTTGCTAAATTCTTTTTTATTGATTTTTGAAAATTTTCGGTGTTTTGAGGTTTTGAGAACGAAAAAAGGGATACAAAAGTGATTGCTAAAAAAACTAAAATTTTGTTTTTCATTGTGAAATTCCTGTTAAATTTTGTGATTAACGTCTCAGTGTTATGCCTCTAGTTATAACACATTGATACGCGAGTTGAACCATTTCCAGACGTTTGTCGGCGTTAAAAAAAATTGGTTATGAATTCCTGTCATTCTTTATCAAACTAATTTGGTCTTCATAAAATACACGGAGGGAAGATGAAGTTTTCTTTATTGAACGTATGCAGAGTAGGATTGGTCTCGTCAGTTTTAACATTAATGGCTTGTACAGGTAGTGGTGGTCGCGGAGTTGGCGGCACTGGTTTAGTGATCAGTGGTCAACTTGGTGGAACGTCTTTGATGTCACTTAATAAAATGTCACAAAAGACTTCTGATGTGACGGCACAAGATATGAATGCATTTTCAGGTTTTGATGATTTAGAAATCGTGGCAACTGCTGCTACTGAACCACCAACGACGGCGACAGGTTCTGTCGATGCTCAAGGTAATTTTTCAGTTGATCTTGGTAGTGGTGCAGCCGGTACAGCTATTACAGTTACATTTGTTGATGAAAATACAGATGCAGTTGTGGGTGAAGTTAAATTCACTGATTCTTCAACAACAGACTTAAATGGTAATCCAAAAGCCGATTCTGCCGTTGTTGCCACAGGCAGTATGGATTTAGGAAGTATCGTCTTAGCTGAAGACGGAACTATTTCTGTTCCGAAAACAGCCGTGCCAGCGATTCAAGATGTGGCTGTTGATGCCAGTACAGCTTTTAACCCAACAGGCGAATGGGCGATGGGTGCTTACGATAAAACTTTACCTGCAGGTTTTCAAACTGTAGGTGCGCCTGATCCACAAGATCCAGGTTCTCCACATATCGGTTTTAAATTAACATTAGCGCGTTTTGCCGGTAAAGAATTTACACCTTCAGGAAGTAACTGCCAGAAGGATGCAAGCGGTACAATCACTTCATGTCCTGTGACCAGCGGAACTGTAGGAAGTGAAGATCGTTATGCTCTTTCAATCTGGGGCGGAGATTATTCACAATCTTTCGGTGCTTGTGGTGGTACGACTGGTTTTACTGCGGACGAAGCTCGTGGTTATGGTCGTATTCATATTGCGTCGGGTACGCTTCCAACAATCGGCGTATCGGGAACTATTGCTTTTGGCGCTTATGCATTTGATTCCGCACCAGGCGGTACAGGTGCAGCTCCGTATGATCAGCACTGGATGGTAGCTGCAGCTTCAGCTACGGCAATGCATGATGATTATGATTGTCGTCCAATTTCAGTTTCTGGAACGACAAAAATGCTTTCAGCGTGGGCTTGTAAATCACAATCAGTTTCATCAGCGACAGTAGGTTGGCAAGTTGGTCTTCAGGGCAGCGGTTGTAGAAATGCAGACACCGATAAGCCAGTGAATGTAACTAACTGGGCAGCTATGTCGACTTGCACAAATCATCAAACGGCCTCTTCGACTGAATTTGCAGGATTCAGAACAGATAATTGTACATATTTAAATGTAGATCCAGATGGAGTCTCAGGAACTGCGACAGCGATGAATATCATCTGTGCTCATACTGGCGGACAGTTTGCCGATAGCAGTGGAAATCCAAATCTTTCTTCGCCGTTGAATTTAGCTGATGGTGATCACTTAGGTCAGCCAACTAAATTAATTGGTGTGGGAGACTTCTGTCATACGGCAGGAAGCAGTTCAACAGCGCGTGTCTTAGCTGGTTACCGTTGTTATGCGAATGCTTATTGGAAGAATCGTGGAGAAGGCGCTGGTGGTGTAAGCTGTCCACGCGAATACAATTTCAACTGGCAAGCCAGTAAGCCAGAAGACTTTGTTCGTCGTGATGACTTTAAGGGCCGCCCGAAAAATGCTTTTATAACTAACATCTTAAATTACGCGGCTGATGGTAAATCAGCAGTTTTAGAAGATGAAGAAACAGAAAATATCACGATCCAAGGAAGTTCAGATTCTAATACTTTCTGTCGCGTAGTTCGTAGAACGCAACTTTCTTTTAAATCAATCTCTACGACAAAAATTGTTGTTGAATTAAGAGAAAGTGGCCGTATGGCAAGTACAGATGCTGCATGTATCGCTGCTGCAAACGCTGCAAAACTTGCAAATGAACAAGAAGGCGGCGAGTTGAAACATATGATTGAGCCGTGGAACATGATTTTCTACTTAAACAAACTATAAAATTAAGTCAGAAATAACATTTCTCATAAAAAAGCCAGCTGTAAAGCTGGCTTTTTTATTGGGTTTAAGTAATGATCGTACTTAAATGTATCGTAATGTCCGCGCTTTTTTTCGTTTATTGTTATTTGTTTTCGTTATTTCTAAATACGTTATCGAAGGTTTGTTCTTTTATTTTACGACTAGCGATCCAGATCACCGTCGCGGAAAATTAACGGTGCACGCTCACCGCACCGGAATTAAGTTAGCTAAAATCTTTGGTGTTGAAGTGATTTGTAAAAATCCGATTCCGCATCATGAAAAATCATTGTTAATCGGTAATCACGTAGGCTTTATCGATATTCTTTGTCTTGAAACTATTGTGCCTGCAGTTTTTATCACTTCGCGTGAAATGCGCAACACACCAGGTCTTGGATTAATTTGTGAAGTGGCCGGGTGCACTTACGTTGACCGCGTTAATCGTATGAAAATTCATGATGAGCTAAAAGATTTAATTACCGTATTAAAAAAAGGTTTTCGTGTTGTGCTTTATGCTGAATCAACAGCTTCAAATGGCGAAAAAGTTTTACCGTTTAAAAAGACTTTGATGATGGCTGCCGGCTTAGCCGATGTTCCGATTCGCCCCTTTGTATTTAACTTTCGCTCAGCCAATGGCGGCCCGGTGAAGTTTAAACACCGTGATTCTTTGTGCTGGTATGGTGATATCGGGTTTCTGACTTCGATCTGGAGATCGTTACAACTTGAAACACTTGTTTGTGAACTAGAGTTTTTACCCTTGGTTTATACTAAGCCTGAAGATGACCGTTCGGAAATCGCAGCGAAAATTCACGCGATGGTTTCAGAAAAATACGTTCCATTTAAAGAATCCATGTAGTGCCCTTAGTTTTAGAATTGTTTTTACCGATAAAAGTGTTGGCAATCAGCCTTAACTTTTTTCGGAAGAGTCGTGTCGCAGACACGCAGAAGGAACAAATGACTAAATCAAAAAATTATAAGCTTGGCAAAAATTTGTTTAAAACTTATTTCAAACCTGTTGGTAAGGGTTATGAAATTGGTTTTACCTATAAAGGCAGAAACTTTTTTACGTCAAATTTTGTAAATAAGCCAGAAGCTGTAAAGTGGTGGGCATACTTCAACAAAGAAATCACAAACTTTTCTAAAAAACACTGGGTTTCTAACAAAATGCCATTCATGTGGTATTGCAACTTTATGAATAACCACATGTATAAAACTTATTATTCTTGGTTAGATAAAGTATTTAATAAGCACGAAGTAGCTTACCATTCAGCTTTCAAAAAGGATTACAAACAGTTTATGAAGTTTAAACAAAATCCTTCACATGAAAAGCCAACGCAAAAATCACCTTACTTTAGAAAAGTAGGCTAGCTTTTTTTAAGCCACGAACTGAATTAGCAACGTAAAGTTCGACTGATTCAAGTTCGCTGGTTGGTAAAGATCTTTCAGATAATTTAAAGGTTCTGTCATCTAAGGTGATAGAACTTTTTTTTACATGATGCGCACGATATACGCTGTGTATACCGCCATCACTGATCGGCGGAGTAAAGAATTCGTCGCCTTTTTTATAAAAGACACTGTAAATCGAAGCCTCAACCACATGACCTTGTGTATTCACCACTAAAACGTCATCAGCCTCTGCGCTTTTGTTTTTAAGGATATTATCCCAGGTGCTGCGTTCGATAGTTTTAAACTGCGGTAAGAACTTATCAAAGGCCATCAGCTGTAAAACCACGGCATCACTTTTTTTCTCAAGTGGAGTGATCTCAAGACGGTACGTAAGGTCTTTATTAAAGATAACGCGTACTTTGTGAGTGTCTGCGGTTTTAATTTTTTCACTCAGTTCTTGCTCAATTTTTTGATACAGGTTTTGCACCTGGTACATATCGATCTGCACCATCTGATCGCGAAACGCTAAGAAGGTTCTTTCGATGTGTTCTGGTAAATAACTAATGCCATCACTAAAAGCTAAAGTATCAACAATCGGGGTGTATTCTAGAAATAAGTTTAAGAAACTGCATTTTGTTAAGAACTCATGCCATTCGCGGCGGGGTTCTGAATCAAAGACAATTCCGCAGCCTGTAAAATAATACAGCTGACGCTTTTTCTGGTAACTGCTGCGAATCGCGATATTTAAACAAAAATCATCGCCCTTCCACCAGCCAATAGAGCCGGTGTAAAAATCGCGGTGGTAATTTTCAATCTCAGCAATCTTTTTAAGACTTTCTTTTTTAGGGCAGCCCGAAATCGAGCCACCTGGAAACGTCTGAGCGATAATTTCACTGAATTTTTTAGAGGTGTTGATTTCAACTTCAGAGTAAGTGTGCGCTGTGTATTTCAGATCCATGATCTGGCGGTGAAAGTTCACACGTGAACTGTCGTTGTATGTACCACAAGATAAAGTGTTTAAATCATTGCGCAGAAGATCGACGATCATTGAAAGTTCAGCGTTTTCTTTGCGGCTATTTTGCAATTCAGGTAAAGCACGGCCAGAAAGTAAAGTGCCCTTGATCGGTTGCGTGAGTACTTTTGGCCCGGATTTTTTTAAAAACAGTTCTGGTGATAAACAGTGAATCGCTTCTTCAGGACCGAGCGGTAAATACGCACGATAATCACCACCCACATCTGAAACATGCACAAAGCTATTTAAAAGGCTGTGACGTTCGGGGGCTTCAGCCTCAAGAGCAGCGGTATAATTCATCTGATAAAAACGGCCATGGCAGATATCTTCTTTAATCGACTGAACATTTTCTAAAAAAACATTTTCACGTACCGTCGGATAATACGCCGGGCGAGATGTCATTTTTTCAGGATAGAAATTTTCTAAATCTTTTTGCGTCACAAGTTCATAGCTGTTTAAAATAAAAACTTGCGCCTTCGGGGTTTTAACATAAGTCTTGCGGTTATCGTTTGAAAGCGGAGCTTCTAAAGCCGCGAAATTAATTTTTACCACTTTCATTTTAGCAGCGTGATCTTTTTCAATCTGCTGTAAAAAGAAAAGTGCATCATGTTCATCACTGCATGAAATTAACTGATAATCAGTGCTGTGAATAAATTTTTTATTTTCATAAAAACAAATTACCGGCTGCATAGATCTACCGCCGCTTGTAAAAATGTTTCTGGTTTTCCAGTTAAAAACGATTCGGGATGAAATTGCAGGCCTAGCCATTTTTTATTTTTATGGCGCACAATCATTGGAATATTTTCGCTGGTCGCAATAATTTCGAATGCACCAGCCATCTCACATTTTAATGAATGATAACGGGCTACCTGAACGTGATTGTAATTTGCATTATCAGAAGTCAGTGCGCTGGTTTTACCATGCACAGGCGGGTAGTAGGCTTTGACCTGTCCGTTTTCAATTTCGTTCATCATCTGCATGCCTAAGCAAATTCCCAAAACAGGTTTGTTAGCAGGTAAACTTTTTAAAAAGGCTTTACTTTGTGGGTAATCATTCGGTGTCTTAGGCCCTGGTGAAATAATCACTAAATCGTAATTTTCAGGTTTAACCTGTGAAACTTCGCTGCAATCAACCACAGAAACAGCAAAGCGTGACTTAAGCCACGCTTTGATATTGTAAGTAAATGAATCGTGATGATCGATTAATACAGCTGTTAACACCCAGCCATACTATCTGAATTTTACATCAAACTGTAGTCCATTGTTGGCAAAAATTTTGTAAGGGTCAGAATCAGCTAAAGCGCTATCCTGAAGGCTTACAAGGTATCTGCCTTCCATAGTGCGGTCGACGGTAAAGTCAGAGGCTTTGGCTTTAATGCCATTTAACCAAACTTCAACTGATCTTGGGTCAACCTGACCTAATAGAATCGGCTTTAAGATAATCGAATCTTGAAGCTTTTCATAGATATACGACACCTTGATGACCGAAGCCTTACCCGGAGCTTGGTCAAATTTAAGTTTACCGTCATTTGTTAATTGAAAGCCTTTAGTCACAGTCACGCCATCAACTAAAACTTTTAAAGAATTTTTCTTAATCTTTTTATTTAAAGATAAAGCGAATTCTTTTTTATACTCAGCACGACCGTAAGGTAAGCTCGAGTTAAACTGTAAATTCTGAATAGAACCTAATAACGGATTTAATAACTGCACCTGAAAGCTACGTAAAGCTAATTCCAGTGAGGGATTTAAACCTGGAATCTGATCAGCCACATAAGTGATTGTGAATGTTGTATTCACGTTCGTTAAAATACGATTTAAAATTGTATCTAAAGTGATTTTTCCAGATATTAAATCAGCAAAATTAAACCATTCACCTTGGCTTAAGGCCACGATGCCTTTTTCAGACCCGAAGTTTTTATCATAGCCCGCTAAAGAAGGAGTTGCCGCGAACACTTTAACTTTAGAAGCGGCTAGAGCTGATTTAACTTCAGCGTATTGCGGTGCTAAAGCACCCACAGCGCCGCTGTTACCTGGTGAATATAAGAAACCATCATCAGTAATAAGAATGGCAAAGCGTTGGTTATTAGTAGCCCAGGGAGCCGAGGCCGTATCAATTAGCGCACGCATAGGATTTTCATTTAAATCTTTACCACCTGGGTCTTGCGAACCTTTTAAAGCTTTAAGCTTAGTGATTTCAGAAATTAATTCGTCAACTTGAGTTGCTGTTGAAGGATCAGACGGGTTGTTGTCATAGAATTTATCACAACGGCGAATTGTATAGTCGCCAAAAGTCACTAAGCACATACGTGTGTGATAACCAGCTTCGCGAGATTTTTTGACGAAGTTAGTTAAACGCACTTTCGCTGATTCAATGGTTGCCGACATTGAGCCTGTTACATCCACGATAAAGGCGATATCAACAATTTCTTTTGTTTCTAAAGTATTTTTAGATAAGTTAAACGCATTAACCGGAATAATATCTTCTAAAATAAAAAGATCGTTCTTATTTAATGAATTTAAAAGTGATCCATCTGGTTTTTTAACCTGAAATGAAATCGCCGTAACGTTTTCATCTAATGAATCCTGAGTCAGAGTTTGTTGTGATTCAGAGAGCTTAAAAAACTCATTAACCTCTCCTGTTAAATCTTGGGCTGTATTGTCGATTGACGGTACTGGCGTGAAACTCATTTTCGATTTACATGCTGTTAGAGTTAACATTGCCATCGCTGCCACGAAGAATGTGATTAGATGACGTGTGCTTTTCATTGGTCCCTCCCCAGGGTCTTAGAATAGAAGCACTAAACTTTCGGCGGGGTCCAAGCTGGACTAAAGATGTGTGGAACACTATTTTTGCACCGCATTTTTGCAAATATGTCGAAGTTATTAGCGAAAAAAATCAGTTTTAGAAGATTATGTTTAAAAGTGTCTAGTCAAAGAGCCAGATCTTAAACTTTCAAAAAATGGGGGTAGACAAACAAATAATTTACACGTTATTTATATATGTAAGTAATATGTAAATAAGAGGAGGAATTCGCATGGGTTATAGACAGAAAACATTAACATTCACACACAAAGTAAACATAGCCATATGGTTCGCTCAACTGATGTTAAGTGTGGTGTTCCTCCTAAATTAAAACCGACTAAACATCTAAAAAACGAGAACTTGCTCCCTAAGTTTGTCATCAAAGCCTGATTTTTTGATTGTAAGCTGCAAACGTTGTGACTCTGGTACTCTCTGTAACGTTTGCTCTGACACAGCGGTTTCAAAACCATCCGCCCATCCCTGTAATTTGGCCGCTGTGTTTACGGTTTGTCCGAAATAATCTAAGCCTACATTCATATTCACACATAAAACCTGACCAATATGAAATGACGTACGTAAAACCAAAGAATCTTTATTATTTTTAAACGCTGAATGAATTTCTTGATTCGCTTTAAAGGCTAAGCTGGCATCTGTAAAGGCAGCCATCACCGCATCACCGATAAATTTAACCACAACGCCGCTATTGGCCTTAATGATATTTTCAATTTCAACATAGTGATCTTGAACCGCGATAAAAGCTTTGTTGTCACCTAAGCGTTTATACATCGGTGTTGATCCCACAATATCAGTAAATAAAATAATTTGTTCACCGATATCAAGCTTTACACCACTTTTTAATAAATCATCATTCACTAAAGTGCGAATGTGCGTGTTACTTAAGGCTTCGCCAGCTAAATATCTTTCATCACTCCAGGCTAGGCTTTCAAAAACGAAAAAATCTTTTTCTGAACCAGTGTAAGAAATTTCAGTTTCACCAGAAGCTAAAGTCATTAGTGGCTGTTTAAAATCTAAATTTATTTTTTGTTTTGAAGCTGTTTTATCTTCAACTTTAACTGCACATTCTTTTTTGCTGTGGAGCGTGCGGGCCCGGTAAGTTCCCGGTTTTAAATCAATCTTTGCCGACTGCATTTCACTAGCGGGCCAGTTCATTAAGATATGTGATTTTTTCGCAGGCTCTGCAGCACAGTAAGTGATACTGCCGATTTCACGAAACTTCGATTGCGGTTTGAACGTCACTTCAATAGATTGATCAGATTGTGTTGAAAATTCTAAATCACAAGACTGGCATATCGTACTTTCAGCTACAAAACGAAGTTTTGCAGCTTCTAGTTGCGGACCACGGCAATGCGGACAAATCACATCCCACGTTAAAGCCAGATAACCGCTTTGTGTGAGTTTTGTTAATTGCTCAATCACTTCATGCGTTTTAAGCCCAGTGTCTTTAGCGGTTTTTTTCGGATTAATTTTATGAATATCTAAAGAATCGGAAGCTATCAAATAACGAAGAAGTGTTTTTAGAATTTCAGGTTTTGAACTTTGCGCTTCTTTGGTAATTACTTCGATAAAATCGGTGTCTTGCGCAGTTAATTCACGTAACGGCGTTAAAGCTAAGTTCTTAGCCTTAACATTGGCAAAATAAATTCGTTCTTGGTTTTGCACATACTCGGTCATCGCTTTTTTTAAAAACTTAGCTGACATCGGTCCAATCACAAAACGAAGCAGAGCTCCACCGTACCAGGTAAAAGAAACTTCAACTTGATTTAAGCCATCTGAAGTTTTTTCTGAAAGAAGACGAAACTTGCCGGTTTGTTTTTGCATCAAACCTTTTTTGTAGATGCGCTCTTGATTGATTTCTTGATTTACGATCCAAGTCCAAGGTGATTCGACCCATTCTTGCTCTTGGCCTAAAACATGGGTGCGTACAACGCGTGAACCGTTCAGTTCAGCTTCTTCCCAGGGGGGAAGCCCCATAGTTTTATTCATGCGTGAAGTATCAGACATGACCGCCCATAGGCGGTCGATTGGAAGTTTGGTCGTAATGATGAATTTGTTTTGGTAAATCACGGTGGTTCCGCTTTGACCAATTAGGCGTTGCCAATTTCAAGCTCAGAAGTTTCTGCGCCAGATTTAAGACCTTTTTTCTTCATCTTTTCTACTAAAGTTGTACGGTTTAAACGTAATAACATAGCCGCTTGGTTTTTATTCCAGCCGGTTTTTTCTAAGGCTTTAATAATTAAAGCATTTTCAAACTGATCGACAGCATTATTAAAATCTAAACCTTCTTCAGGAATATCAATTGAACCGGTTTCAGCATAACAAGCGGCTGCTGATTTATATTTCGCCGGTAAATCCTGCGGCGCCACTTCGCCATGGCCTTTAAGAATAGATAAACGCTCAACTAAGTTTTCTAATTCACGAATATTTCCTGGCCAAGCGTAATTGATTAAACAATTCATCGCTTCAGGAGAAAATCCAGAGATCGTTTTTGTTTTATTTTTATTAAAATTATTTAAAAAGTGATTCAACAATAACGGAATATCTGTTTTACGTTCACGTAATGCCGGAATTTGAATCGGAATAACATTTAAACGGTAGTAAAGATCTTCTCTGAACTTACCTTCTTCAACAGCTTTTTCTAAATCTACGTTAGTCGCTGTGATAACACGCACATTCACAGATACAGTTTTCGTTGAACCAACGGGCTCAAACTTCTTTTCTTGTAAGGCACGTAATAATTTAACTTGTAAGCTTGGTTCTAAATCACCGATTTCATCTAAGAATAATGTGCCTTCGTCAGCTAATTCAAAACGACCGGCACGGTTAGCGATGGCCCCAGTGAAAGCGCCTTTTACATGACCGAATAATTCAGATTCTAATAATTCAGAAGGAATCGCCCCGCAGTTAATCGCGATAAATGGGCCTTTAGCACGCGGAGAATTGTAGTGAATAGCTCTGGCGATTAATTCTTTACCAGTTCCAGATTCACCTTGAACTAACACTGTCGAATCAGAGTCAGCTACACGTTCAACCAATGAAAGACATTCTTTAATAGTTTGGCTTTCACCGATGATTTGCGTGAATTTGTATTTAGAAGTAATTTCTTGGCGTAACTGGATATTTTCTTGCTGTAAAGATTTGTGATCTAACGCTTTATCCACAAGACTAATAAGTTCTTCCACATTAAAAGGCTTAGTTAAGAAGTGGTAAGCACCTTGCTGAGTGGCTTTAATAGCTAAATCAATAGAACCAGAACCTGTTAAGATGATCACTTGAATTTCTGGATACAATTGTTTTAAGAAAGTCATGAACTCCATGCCATCGCCATCTGGTAAATTCAGATCAACAATAGCTAAATCAAATTTTTTATCAGGAGCACAGAAGTTTTTCGCTTCATCAATTTTTTGAGCTGTAACGACATTATGGCCTTTGCGATCAAGTAAGCGAAATAGAGCGGTTCTTAGTGTTGATTCATCATCTAAAATCAAAACTCGGCTGGTCTTCATGTACTTCCTTCCGTGGAGGTCGCGTGGTCAAAGATCATCATGATCTACTTGATTATCCTAATCCAATTTTTGACGGAGGTGTCAAAAAAACGTAGGCCAGGACTGCATTTCAGGACTTTGGAAGGCCGAGTCGTGCTGCTAATTTTTATGCATTTTTTGGCAAAAATCTTAACAAATTAGCTGCGACTAGCCTTCGGTAAAGTCATACGCATTGCGACCCACGAGGCGTTCGGTTCGGTTAATTCTACTTGAAATCCTTGATCTATTAAGGACTTATGAATCACCAGAAAGTATATGTTCTTGTTCTTTTGTTCATCATTCAGCGGACCGATGTTAGATTGTAAGTCTAAATGAAAGTTGATTTGGTCCTGGGAAAATTTTACCTCAATCAACCCGGTCTGCGTATTCTTCTGCAGGCGCAAGCGGCGCAGGCCTTCAATGAAAAAGTTAAAAATAAGGTTTAATGAATCACGAAAGTTTGAGCGTGAAACCGTGATGGCATCAGTGATTTGATCTAAATTCTGCACCACTTTGATGTTTTCAATCTTAAACGCCAGTTCATTCATTTTTAAAGATTCTAAAAGTAAGTCTTTAAAAAGAACGTTTTCTTTTTCCTGCGTGTACGGACGGCGCGAGAAGATCAAAAGATTTTCAATAATCTGCTTCATGCGCTGGGCGGCCATATTCATATCTTTTAATTCACCTTGCAGAGGATGTTCTTTATTTAACTCCATCTGAAGAATTTGAATGTAAGAAATGATTCCACCGAGTGGATTATTTAACTCATGCGCAATTGATGAAGAAATAAGGCCTAGTTCTTTCATCTTAGCTGTTTGGCTTAGACGCTGCTCGAGCATTTTTTCTTCGGTGATATCGACGTAAAAATGCACCCAGTGGCTGTTTCTGTCTTCGTGGCCGGCTAAACGCTGTGACTGCACATTGTGAAACGTGGTTGTGGTTTCAGTCTGTGTTTGCACTTGAAAGTTTGTACCGAACTTACAACCCACGCACGGTAATTCGCGATTAAACATCACTTCATAACATTTAGGATTTTCACTTTTAACCGGATAACGGTGAAAAGCTTTATTTGACTCTAAAATGCGGTAGTCTTTGTTCACCACTAAAAGCGGGTAAGCTGTGGAATTAAACGCGGTCGAGACGATTTTTTCTAAGTGCTGTTGTTCGCTGAGCGATTCAGCCTTAGCTAAATTAAAATGAAGGGCATCTGACACTTTCTGAAACATTTCGTTATCAGAACTTCTGAACGGGCGGTTATTGCCTTTCATAAAATAAATGTAATACTTCGAACACTGCTTCTTTGCAAAAAAGCTAGGCAACTGTGTCTGTAAGTCTTTTTCAAAGTTTTCAGCCAAGTAATCAGGAATAATTTTAATCCACGTGGCTGCTGTAGCCTGCGGTAATAACTCATTCAGTAAAGTTTCAATGCGGGTGACATCATTTTCTTCAGACAGGCTGAATAAAATCTTACGCAAAGATTCGATACGGTTATTTACTTCTAAGATTTTTTGTCTGCGGTCGATCAACTCTTGCTGGTCTTGAAAAATCTGCTGGCGAAGCGAAGCTTTGATCTGTTGGTCTTGATCTATTAATTCAGAAGTTAAACGTCTTTTGGCTTCGTTTTGTCTTTGTAGATCTAAATTTTCAAGCTGGGTAAAAATTAATTTTTCAGTCAGTTCGTTTTTATTTAAAACCTGGTCAGGCTTAAATTGGTTATATAAATCAGCGCTCACTTGCGACTGTTCATTTTCAAAAACCAGATAGCAGTAATTAAAATTAATCTGCGCGCGAACCTTCGCTAAATCTGGCAACTGTTTTTCGCCGATAATTAAAATATCGGTACTGACTTTGTGATCGACGGATTTAAGGTAAGGGGATTCAAGTAAAGAGTAAGCAAAACCATTTTGGATTAATCCATCAAGTGTGTGATTCGGCGAGGCAACGGCGACACGACACTCTAAAGTTGGCATGCGGCAATTAACTCCTGATGGGTTTTAATATGAAAGTGCGGTTGAAATTCAGGTTCTTTAGGAACTGAACCGCGGTCTTCACCGAATTCAAAATAACAAGCCCAGGCGCCAATCTGGCGGGCGTCTTTAATTTCTGAAGATAACGAATTACCGATACAAAGTAATTCATTGGGTTTGATGCTATCGCCGTCTAAAATCATTTTAAAAGCGGTGAATTTTTTTTCAGAATTTAAACTGTTTACCACGAACACTTTTTTAAAATAATCAGCAATACCTAAGCTTTTAATTTTTGCAGCCTGGGCATCTTGAAAACCTGCTGTGACTAAGTACAAGTTATACTTTTTTTTGAGCAGGTTTAAGTTTTCTAAAGCTCCCGGTAAAAGGTCTAACTTTTCAGGTAAGCGGGGGTGGTAAAAAGCCTTGTTCGCTAGCTCGACTGCGGCTTGTGTAGCTGCAGTGCCGTATTCATGGGCTAACTTCTTAAATACGTCTTTGTGGGAAATTGTGCGGATTAAACTTAGACGGTGTTCTTCGCAGGTTTTTAAATCTAAACGAAGACCAGCATCGATTAGGATCTGAAAAGCATCCTGCGAGGCTTGAGGTACCAGAAGCCCAGTGGTGTCTAGTAGAGTGTCGTCTAAATCAAAAGCTATCGAGCGAATTCCCATGTAATGTTCCACAATCCTTTAACAATAACTGTGCCTGCAAAGTCACAATTTGCCTAGTTCTAAAAAAGAATTTGGCTGACGAAATGCAACGAAATAAATATGATATTATGTTGAAAACGGATACATGATCGTTTGGAGAATAGTATGACCAAAACTACTGCAATTATTTTAGCTGGCGGCCAAGGCACACGCATGAAAAGCCCTCTGCCAAAGGTGTTACACCCGGTTTCTGGGCAGCCGATGATCGTTCGTATTTTAAGCCAATGTTTAAAAGCTGAGATCGAAGAAATTCGTCTTGTTGTTGGTCACGGTAATAACTTAGTAAAATCTGTAGTAGAACCTTTAGGTGTTGCGACCTATGTGCAAGAAAAACAACTCGGCACAGGCGATGCTGTAAAATCCGCGCAAGTAGATTCTATCGAAGGTGATGTTATTATTTTAAATGGCGATCACCCGTTAATCACCGCTGAAGATATCAAAGGTTTTTTAACTGACTTTCGCGAACGCAAGTTAGATCTAGCGGTTGTGTCGGTTGAATTAGATAACGCCAAAGAATTCGGCCGTATCGTTCGTCAAGGTAACCAGCTTAAAGCCATCGTTGAAGCTAAAGACGCTTCAGCTGAAACTTTAAAAATCAAAGAAGTAAATACTGGCATGTACGTTGTGAAAGCGGCATTACTTAAAAAGTTTTTACCACAAATTAAAAACAACAACTCTAAAGGTGAATTTTATTTAACAGATTTAATTTCAATCGCGTTAGATAACAAATGTGCTGTGGATGCTATTGTGACTAAAAACAAACACGTTTCTCACGGTGTAAATAACCAAGTTGAGTTAGCTGAAGCCACAAAATATGTGTACATGCAAAAATGCCAACAGCTTATGGCTGAAGGTGTGATTATCTTAGATCCGAATTCAACATACATCGAAGAAACAGTTGTTGTTGGTGCAGGCAGCGTGATTTACCCGAATGTTTTTATTCGTGGTAAAACAGCAGTGGGTCCTTTCTGTGTGATTGAACCAAATGCGTTTATTTCTGAAGCTATTTTACAAGATGGCGTTCAAATTAAAGCGGGAACTTATATCGAATCGGCTGTGGTTAAATCACAGGCCAAATTGGGACCTTATGCCCGAATTCGCCCCGACACAACAATCGGTGAACAGGCGCAAATCGGAAATTTCGTTGAGTTAAAAAAAGTTAACTTCGGCAAAAAATCAAAAGCCGGCCATTTAACTTACTTAGGCGACGCTGAAATTGGTGAAGATGTAAACATCGGCTGTGGCACAATCACGTGTAACTATGCGGCTGATCGTAAAAAATATAAAACAGTTATTAAAGACCGTGTATTCGTTGGCAGTGACAGCCAATTAGTGGCTCCGGTGGAGGTTGGCCATGATGCGATTATTGCATCGGGCACGACAGTTACGAAAAACGTCCCAGATGGTGCTTTAGCTATTGGCCGCGCGAAGCAAGAAAACAAAGAAGGCTACGCGAAAAAATTTACCCCGGCAAAAAAGGATTAGTGTATGTGTGGAATCGTTGGCTACTTAGGCCCCCAAGAACCTAAAAATATTATTATCGATGGTTTAAAAAAACTTGAATACCGTGGTTACGACAGTGCGGGTATTGCTGTTATTCATGATGGCAAAACAAAACGCGTGCGTGCTGAAGGTAAATTAAAAAATCTAGAAGACAAAATCGTTTCTGAACACTTCAACGGTCACTTAGGTATTGGCCACACTCGTTGGGCCACTCACGGTGCTCCGGTTGAACGTAATGCCCATCCCCACCAAGTGGGCGAGATCAGTATTGTTCACAACGGCATTATTGAAAATTATTTAGAAATCAAAGAAGAGTTATTAAAAAAAGGTGCTGATATTAAATCTGATACAGATTCAGAATTAGTAGCGCACTTAATCTGGGAAGATATCCAGAAAACTAACAACTTACTTCAGTCAGTAAAAAACACTTTAAATAAAATCGTCGGCGCTTTCTCGATTTTAGTGATGTGGGAAAAATCTCCGAATGAATTAATCGCTTTCAAAGATGGTCCACCTTTAATCGTGGGTATCGGCGAAAAAGAATTTTTCGTAGTTTCTGACGTGCAAGCGGCAATTAAGCACACGAAAAAATTCGTTTATTTAAATGACCGCGAAATCGTGCATATCAATAACGGTTCGGTTCAGTTCTTAAGTCAAAAAGGCGAGGTTCTTAAAAAAGAAATCGTAACAGTTGATTGGTCAGCCGATCAGGTTGAAAAAATGGGTTACAAGCATTTCATGCTTAAAGAAATCTATGAACAACCAAGAGCTGTGGCACAAGCGATTGCTCCGTACATTGATACCGATACACATTCGATTCTGATGAAAAACATCGGCTACGACACGATAGAAATGTATAAAAAAATTGACCGCGTATTTTTCATTGCCTGCGGTACAAGTTACTACGCGGCGATGGTTGGCAAATATTTAATCGAACAGATCGCGAAAATTCCGGTTGAGACAGATATCGCTTCTGAATTTCGTTACCGTAAACCGATTTTACCTGAAAACACTTTAGTGATCACAATTTCACAATCAGGTGAAACGGCAGATACCTTAGCGGCGATTCGTTTAGCCAAAGAACATGGCGCCAAAACGCTTTCAATCACGAATGTTGCGCATTCGACAATTGACCGCGAAGCCATGGGTCACATGTACATGAACACCGGCGTAGAAGTTGGTGTAGCAAGTACAAAAGCTTTCACGAGCACATTATCGTTATTAAATATTTTAGCCGTGCAAATTGCTAAAGCCCGCGGTGGAATTTCTCCGCTATCAGAGAAAGAAATCGTAAAAGCTTTATTAGCTGTGCCAAGCCAAATGGAAACAGTTTTATCTTACGATAAATACTTTAATGAAGCGGCTTCAAAACTTGGCGAATTCAAAGGTTTCTTATACCTAGGCCGTGGTGTTAGCTTTCCGATCGCCTTAGAAGGCGCTTTAAAACTTAAAGAATTAGCTTACATGCACGCCGAAGGTTATGCCGCTGGCGAAATGAAGCACGGACCTTTAGCGTTAATCGACGAAAAAATGGCCATTGTGGTTGTGGCTCCTAGTGATGATTTGATTGATAAAACGATCTCTAATTTACAAGAAGCTAAAGCGCGCGGTGGAAAAATCATTTCTATCGGTACAGGCGAAAATGCAGCGCTAAAATCAATGTCTGAATTTTACTTATCGCTTCCGGCAGCTCTATGGACAACAAATCCATTAGTGGCGGTAGTGCCATTACAATTGATGTCTTACCACTTAGCAGATCATTTGGGTTATGATGTGGATCAACCTAGAAATCTCGCGAAGTCGGTAACGGTTGAGTAAAAAGATGTGTTAAAGCCTCGTGGTACATAAGAACGTTGTCGATAAAATCGACCGTTTCTTCGCCACGGGCTAAACCGTAAATAAAAATATCTAAATTTTCGTCGTTCTCTTTTTCAGGTAACAATACTTTTAAATTCTTCCAACGGTAAGGGTCTAATGAACGGGCCTGCGCTAATCTATGAATATCGCGTAAGTGCGCGTAGCCGATGTTATAAGACGCTAGGGCTTGAATCCAGCGTTCAAAGTGCGTGATCTTAGTTGGCATCTTGTCATACAGGTATTGCAGGTAATATGAACCACCTTGAATACTTTGAATTGGGTCTTCGCGGTCTGCAATACCTAAATGCTGGGCCGTGGCTGAGGTTAACTGCATAAAGCCTTTAACGCCGGTATAACTTGTCGCTTCTGATTCCCAGCGTGATTCTTGGTACGCCACCGCTGCAATTAATAACCAAGGCACTTGGTATTTTTCAGAATACTTAACAAAAACCTTCTTCCATTGCGGAAGTTTTGTTTTCACGTCGTTTTTAAAATGTTTGTATTCTAATAACGACATCTTAAAGAAAGGCGCATCATACTGGTCTTTAAAGCGCACCATTCTATTTTCGCGAATTAATTTTTGAAACCAGATTTGCACTAGCTTATTTAAGTCATTGGCGTCTTTATTGATTAACCAAGCTAGTGGATAGATATTTTCACTCGCCCAAGCTTTCGCATATTTTTTATTTTCAACCTGGCTTGTTTTACTGAATTTACTTTCAGCCATAAAACAAGAGTGTTTAATCTGGTACGACTTTTCAGCAATAGATTCAAAAGAACCATCAACCACGGTGATACGGTCTTGCAAATCAGGAGCGGCCATTAAGAATTCTTTTTGGATGAAGGCTAATTTTGCTGGAATAAAAACCTGCGAGATGTTTTCGCTGTTCTTACAGAATAAAGAAATTTGTAAATCATCGTAAGCCGGACTTTGTAATGAAAAGGAACGTGTATGGCGAGACGAAGTGCGTGTGATGGCCATTTCAATTTTATTATTTTCAAAGTCAGAATTTAATTCTTCAAAAGACGAGTAATTGTGAATTTCAGCTTTTAAGCCGTAATCTTTGATAAATGATTTTACTAAAGCTTCATCTAACGATTTGCCCACACGGTCACGGTGAAGACCAACGTGAACGGTCGTCTGAGCCACGCCAGAAGCGGCTTTGGATTCGTCTAAATAGACCCCGTGACAGCCATTGGTGATAAAGATCACTAATGTCGAAAAGAACAGCACTAGGGTAAAAGCTAAAGATTTAATCTTCATTTATCAGGCGTTTTTAGTGCATTTATCACTCGCAAGGCACCCAAAAAAATTACAAAATGCACTTGTCGCTTATATTAGCACTGAGAGCTGCTATAGGGCTTCTCACTATTTTTCAGACACGTCGTGCAAAAATTTCCTTCTGGAAACTTCGAAAATTACCTGTGAGAATTTGGATATTTCAGAGGGGAAATGTATATGCAATTAGGGTGGATTGAAGTTGTCGCGGGTTCTATGTACAGCGGAAAAACTGAGGAACTTATCAAACGTGTTCGTCGCGCCCAGTTTGCAAAACAAAAAACTCAGATGTTCAAACCAGCTCTAGATAACCGTTATCACGAAACAAATGTTTCTTCTCATGACCAAACGATGATGCAAGCGATTCCGCTGAAATCAATTCACGACGTTTGGAATCATTTAAAACCTGACACACAAGTTGTGGGTTTTGATGAAGGTCAATTTTTAACTCAAGATTTCGTACAGATTGCTAAAGACCTTGCGGCTCGCGGCCTTCGCGTGATCGTTGCAGGTTTAGATATGGATTGGAAAGGCCAGCCGTTCGAACCAATTCCTACATTGATGGCGATTGCAGAAGAAGTTACTAAACCACGTGCCATTTGCACCGTTTGCGGGAGCTTAGCAAGCTACACGCAAAAGTTACGTGGAAGCTCTTCGCAAGTTGAAATCGGATCACAAGACAACTACGAAGCTCGTTGCCGTCTGCACTTTAGTCCAGTAATTTTGAACAGCACAGTTAACATTGTTATACCTAAGTCGAGTTTAGACACAGATATTGGTATTGTTTAACAATAATCATCTTTAAACATTCAAACATTGTTCTAGAATAAAAAAGTCTGCTTATTTTTATTAAGACAAGGGGATTTTTATTATGAACAAAAAGTTTTTAGTGCTAGCAGGGTTATCGCTAGCTCTATCAGTGGGTGTTGTATCTTGTATATCAGCACAAAAAGGACCTGATCGTGAAATCGCTGCAGATTTCTGGAGTGATATTGCTGACCTATTCAGAACTAAAACTGAAGATTTCAGTGGCAACACACGTGCTCGTGAGTTAGATACAGAAGATATCTTAAAGCGTGCGACTTCTGGAAAATTAGCCTTAACAGAAGGTGAAATTCTAATTGATAACGACGCTGCGTTTGACTCTAAAGTAAACATGATCAAATCGGCGACGCGTTCAATCCGTATGTCATACTTTATTTATGCGGATGACGATTCTTCTTCAATCATCACTTCTGAGTTAATTAAAAAAGCTCAGTCAGGTGTGAAAGTAAGCTTATTAGTAGACTTTATTACAAGCTATTCAAAATTAGATTTATTCCAGATGATGGTTCAAGAAGGCCGTGGAAACATCGATGTTCGTTTCTACAACTTTCCATCAATCCGTATTCAGTCTGATGCAGTTTACATGACATTACCATGTCCTGAAGTTGCAAACCCAAAAGCTGATACTTGTAAGAAATCTAAAGACGCTACTATGGCGAAAATGAACTTAGCTCAGCCTACGTTTTTCTCTAGCTTATTCTTAGCAGGTCTTTACAGCAAAAATGCTGTTCCGATGAAAGTGGCTTTAGGTTTAGGCGCTCAAATCGATCCAGCTAAATTAAAATCAAGCGGTGCTGAAACTTCTGAAGAAGATATGGCTCGCATGATGGAATTCTTAAAACTTTACTTCGAAGCTAAAGTTAAAGGTAACATCGGTGCGATGATTAAATTAACGATCGCTATGTTCATGTACGGTGAAGAATTAAATCCAATCGTAAATGAATTATCTGGCCGTATTCCTCTGGCTTCTGAAAGAGATACATTACCAGGTAAGAAAACATCTCATGCTCAAGAATGGGATCACTTAACAGATTACACACATCATAAGTTAGTAGCGATTGATGGTCGTGAATTCCAATTAGGTGGCCGTAATATCGAAGATTCATACCACATGAAATCTCGTATCCCGGTTAAAGCAGGTCAAAAACCAAAAGGTAAATATATCTTTATGGATACTGACTTCCGCGCTGAAACTGCTCCAGGTGGTACAGCTTCTGTTGAAAAATCTTTTGATAGAACATTTAACTTCCGTGAAATGGTTGCTCCATTATCTGAAGTTCAACGTGTAATGCCTTTAGATTTATCGGCTAATAACGAAGCTTTAGGTGAAGCTGCTGCCGGTTGTATGGCGCAAGCTCAATCTGGCAAGTTAGCTCAAAGCATGGAGTCTTGTGTTAGAGCGGGTATGAAAGCTTCTGCTAAATACATCTCTTTACAACAGCGTGTTGCAGCTCAAAAAGCTTCTTTGAATGAAGCGGTTCAAAACTACAATAACAATTACGCTCGTAACGGTAAAAAAACGTTACGTGATAACGTAAAAGGTGCTTCTTGGTCAGCTGATGTTAACAAATTATCAGCTAACGATTTACGTACTTCTGAAGTTTACTACGTAGAAAACACTTCATTTAACGTAAAAGCTAAAAAAGACGAAGATATCGTTCGTCGTGCTGGTTCAACAATCGGTGGCGAAAGATTCTACAACAAACATATCCACGGTTTATGGTACCGCGGTTTAGAGAACGCTTGTTACGTTTCTAAAAAACAAAACAAAGATGTTCGTGTTGTAATGCATACAGCTTACTTATTCATGCCATCTGGTTTAATCCACAAATTAGCTAAAATGTTAAATGGTGACTACGGTGATTGTTCACGCGTACGTGTAACTTTATTAACAAACTCATTTGCAACAACAGACTTAAATGTGATCAACATTTTTGCCCGTTACCAAATGAACCAATTATTTAGCCGTTACCAAGGTCTTCAACAGTACGCGAAGAAAAACAATGAACGTCGTTTCTTCCCGACTTTAGAGTACTATGAGTACAACGCTGAGGGTGCTGGTTTAGGTGTATCTTTACATACTAAATTATCATTATTAGGTGATGACATGATCATCGGTTCTGCAAATGCGGATGCTCGTTCATACGCAATGGATACAAACAATGCTGTATTCATCAGAAACGCTCATGATCTTAACCGTGAGTATACAGCATTCATCGATCGTATCATCGGTGACAGCCGTAAAACTAAAAACTTAACGAACGAATACTCGTTCATGCAAGCGGCTCAGTTAAAAGCTGAAAACGACATGATCTTAGGTGCGATGATCTGCCGTTGGGATAAAAAATCTAGCTGCCATAATGCGGCTGATCCTAACAAATCAGGTGTGATGAATGCGACTGACATCCGTCAATCTCGTTTCACTCCAGAGCGTATCCAAGAAATGTTAAAAACAATCGACGATATCGGCCAACGTATCTCTGTTGATACTTACCGTATCTTGAACTTCCGTAAAGAATTCAAGCAAGTTGAAGCGCAAAGTGATTCTAGAGGCGCTAACAACCCAGAAGAGCAATGGTTAGAAAACGAAATGAATGATTTATCGAATTCATTCGATGATTTATTCAAAGTTTTATAATCTTATAAAATAAAGATTTAATCTTAAAACCCAGGCGGTGAAAACTTCCTGGGTTTTTTTATTGGTTTGGCTGCTGCGCTAGCTGTCCTTCCTGGACGGCCTTTCTGACGGCATGACTCAGGCTTCTGCCTTCGTCCCTTCGGGCTTCGCGCAAAAATAGCGTCCTGCTATTTTTGTCGTGCCGTCAGAGCAATGAGATGAGAACTATAAATTTTGAGCCCAGGTTGTTAACGCATCTTGGGCTTTTTTTATTTGTAATGATTTTTTTAATTTTTTATCACGCTTTAATTGTTTTTGCGTGTCTTCATCTAAAGACGCCGGATCTAACGGCGGTAAAAGCCCGAAGTTGATATTTGTCGGCTGAAAGTTATCAATTCTATATTCATCAGTGATCGCTTCAAGTAACGAACCTAAAGCTGATTCACGCGGCGGTGCCGTGAATGGTTTATCTGATAATTTCTGATGTAAAAATTTAGCCACTAACAAGCCAATACATGTTGATTCAAAGTAACCTTCAACACCGGTGATTTGGCCTGCAAAAAATAACCAAGGGTCATTTTTGCTTGAAAGGTCTTTATTTAGACGCTTCGGTGAATTGATGAACATGTTTCGATGAATGCTTCCTAGTTTTAAAAACTCGGCGTTTTCTAAGCCCGGAATCATACGAAAAACTTTTGTTTGTTCGCCGTAAGCCATACGCGTTTGAAAACCCACGATGTTGTACGCCGTGCCTTCTTTGTTGTCCTGTCTGAGCTGTACAACAGCGTAAGGATATCTTCCGGTTTTTGGATTATCTAAACCCACCGGTTTCATCGGGCCAAAACGTAAAGTTTGTGGGCCACGTTCAACCATCACTTCAATCGGCATACAGCCTTCGAAAAATTCTGTTGTTTCAAAGTGTTTGGGTTCAATTTTACGGGCGTCAGTGATCGCTTGAATAAAAGCATTGTACTGCTCTTTATCCATCGGGCAGTTGTAGTAATCACCACGAGAGGCATCCACTGATCCAGCGACTTTATCGTAACGATTCGCTTTCCACGCAATGTCTGTGTTGATGCTATCAGCGTCGATAATCGGCGCGATCGCATCGAAGAAATATAAAAACTCATCACCGAAATGTTTTTGTAAGCTTTCAGCTAAGCCTTCATCAGTTAACGGGCCTGTGGCAATAACAGCGGGGCGGGGAATTTGATCAAGTGAAGTAACGACTTCGCGTTTAACAGTGATATTCGGGTGTTTTGCGACTTCGTCAGTTACGGCTTGGGCAAAACGTTCGCGATCGATTCCTAAGGCTTGGCCCGCAGGAACAAAAGCTTCTTTAGCTTGTTTTAAAATATGTGAATTTAATTTTTGCGCTTCCCATTTTAATTGGCCGGGGGCAGAAACTTCTCCCATGCTGCCAAAGGAATTCGAGCACACTAATTCTGCAAAATTTTCTGTTTTATGGGCGGGAGTTTGTTTAACTCCTCTCATCTCGATTAAATCGACTTTGTATCCCAGATCGGCCAGTTGCAGAGCGCATTCGCTGCCCGCTAAGCCAGCACCGACGACGGTAATTGTATTGCGATTGTAGTTATTTTGCACTGAAGATTGCATAGATGCGAAAACTAAGCTTTCCCTTCGCAAAAAGCAAGCGGATAGGATAGGGTTTTACTGTGAGAGAAAACGATCGTAAGCCTAAATTTAAAACCAGCGCAGAAGTGCTTCAGAGCCTGCTTTCAGGACGTAATGAGAAATCTGTGGGCGGTAAAAAACAGGATTCTGGCATTGATCATATGGCCGATCAGTTTTCACGTTGGAAGCTGTGGATGAACTGGAGCGAAGTGGTAGGCCCTACAACAGCGCAATGCTGTGAACCCGTATCGTTTCATCAGGGTGTTCTGACTTTATGGGTAAAAAACTCGACTTGGCTAACACAGATTAGTTTTATGTCTGAGACTATAAAAAATACCATTAATCAAAAGTATGCTTCGAATATGGTTAAAGAGATTCGTGTAACTATGGATCGTAAAAACGTTCCGCAATCAAACAACCAAGATTTCAAAAACAACTTACAAAAATTTATTAAAAAGTAACTCCGTCAGCTGTGTCTCGGGCTCCTGCCCTCGACCCTTTCGCTGCGCTACAGGGCTGTCGCGCAAAAATAGCATCCTGCTATTTTTGTGTCACAACACAGACTATAGTCGTGACACTCTCACTGTGAATACCCGTGCTCCTTTCTGGACTTTTTATCCAAACACAAACACATATACTGAATAAGACGCGCATTTTTTGCGCTAAAGGTTTTATTAAAACATTTCATGGAGAAACTATGAAGCTATTGCTATCGCTTGTGCTGGTTGCATTCATCTCGTCGTGTTCATACTTGGGTTTGCGTTCACCAAGTTCTACGACAAAAAAACATTACATCATCACAATGCACGGGGTGCGCGGTAATGCTGAATCTTACGGTGAGTTTCACCAATTCGTAGGAGACACATTAAAACAAATCGATCCTGCTTATGAGTATGTTCTTTTTAATTGGACTTATCCAGTAGGTGCTGCGGTTAATGATAAAGAAAAAGGTATCGATTGGGAGCCGCACTTAATTGCTGATAAATTTAATAAAGAATTTATCTTAGGCAATGATGGTAAAGACGCTTTAATTCCTGAATTAGGACCAGAAGATAAAATCTCGATTTTGGCTTACTCAATGGGTGGCCAGATGGCGATGACTTGGTACTACGATTCGATGTTTAATTTTAAATTTCACCCGTCAATGGCGTACAACGCTGAAGATGCAGCGAAAGTTCAAAGCTACGTAGCTCGCGTAGAAAACGTAGTTGGTCTTGGCCCGGTTTACTGGGGTTCGATAGATGCAGAACTTGGTTGGTCATTTTTAGAGAACGGAAGCTTAGCTGAAATTCACAAAGTATTACCTAAAGCTAAAGCGTTCTGTGATGATCAAGCTATTCATAGCATCACACAGGGTAAAGGTTTCTGGTCAAACTTATACGAAGGCGCTAAAGAAAAAGTTTGGGGCGACGATAAAAAAGTTTACACGCAAAAAGAAATGAATGACCGTGCGGTAAGAAACGCGTTAATCGCAACGTGTGCTTCAGTGAACAGTGTAGCGAACAACATGATCGTTAAAAACGTACAGAGCGTTCCCTCAATGGTTGTATCGGGCTTAACTAAAGTTATGAAATCTGTAGGTAACGTAAATCCAAGTGAAATGAATCACATGCGTTTAACTTCGGACGTGATTAACGAACTTCGTGTGAATCGTATTTCTCACTTAATGTTAGATCAATACCGCACGAAATACCGTGCACGTTGGACATCAATCGTTGGTGTATTCCCGTGTTTAGGTAAATCAGATGCGGGTCTTACTTGTACTGGTTTTCAGTCTGAAGAGTATAGAAAAGTAAATGAACAGCTTGTGACTATTTTCTCTGGTAATAAACGTCGTGAAACAGATGGTCCGGTATTCAGCCCGGGGGCTACGGCTGATTTCTTATATTACGTAGAAACTCCGGGTAACGAAGCTAAACCAGTTCCTGAATCAAGCTATGTGAATACAGCTGATTTACAACGTAGTATAAATATTCCGTCTCGTGAAATCTTTGTTGAAAACATGCATGCGACAGTTTTACCTGCGATTGATGGTTTATCAGGTATTTTAGCGCCGGTAGGCGATGCCTTAGCTGGTGGTTTAAGTAAGTTTGATAAATCGTTAGGTGTAGACGTTGTGATCATGAATAAAGAGTGTGCTAAGCCAGAAACTTGTAAGCACCCGAACTTCAAACACGTGATCGAAACTTTAACGAACTGTGAAGCCGGTCGTATCGCTTGTAACCAACGTTTAGTGAACAAATACTTCGGCGTTGAATTAGATTCTGACCGTTACAACGAGAACGAAAAACTGCGTTCTGAAATGGGTTCATACGTATTAGTGATGAACATTCGGTTACCGAAATCTTACAAAGGTGACTTATCGTCTCCTGAAAAGATCTTAAAAAATATCACTTTCGGATATAATACAGGCAAACACCAAGGTGCTGATAAGGCTCGCTTAGAAAACCGTCTAGATAACCCAGGTGATCTTTATGCCAACCAAATCGCGCGTTCAAAAGAGATCATGAATTCATACGCGATCGTTAAAGAGTACAACGATTCACGTGTTGTAAGATTATTCTTCTTAGGACGTGCATGGCCGAAAGACGCCAAAAACGCTCAAGCCCGCGCGCAGTTAAATGACGGCGTACCGGTAAGAATGGCGATCAAGTTTCCTGGTTTAACGCCGAGAAATGTTACAGCGAAGGTTCGCCCTTCATATTCAACATACACAGATATCTACATCAAGTAGCCACGATACCTTTCGAGGGGTATCGGTCACTTCAAAAGCCTACGTTTTTTAACGTGGGCTTTTTTTGTTTAATATCCGGGCCTGGTTTGGCGAGATCCGAACCGAGCGGCACCTGTAAACAAATACTTACGAGTTAAATAACTCCGCGTTCTTGCAACTCACCTGGGTATGGGTCACGTAAATCATCAACTTATTAAATACAACCTAAACCATAGTCATGGGGGAAGTCTTCGCCAACTGCGAAAAGGCCGCCAGTTTCGCCCTCTGTCTACACGAAAACCACACCATGTGGTTTTGAAAGCTGACAAAGCGGCCTTGAAACTGAACTTCAGATCTCCACGAACTTATAAGTTGGTTAAAAGAATTATAGATCGTTATGCAAAAAGATTTTTTATTAAAGTCGAACAGTGTTCGGTGAACTTTGATCATATTCATTTAAATATTCGAGTTCCTCGTCGTGCTATGTCTCATCATTTTTTAAGGGTTGTTGCCGGGCAGATAGCGCAAGAATATCAGAAGGCGAACTTAGTTCGCGAAGTGACCGATACCCTCAGTAAGAAAAAGAAATTTATGAAAGTTTGGAAATTTCGTCCTTTTACGCGAGTTGTACACGGATGGAGAGCTTATTTAACGGTTAAAAACTATATCCAACTTAACGAAAAAGAAGTCACAGGTGTGATTCCTTACCAAAAAGAGCGGTTACGAGGACTTTCTGTCTATCATTGGCAGCAATTATGGAGTTCGTGACCGATACCCCACGGAAATGGGAGATAGCTATTCTTCAACTGCAGATTTGATGATTGATTTTACTTGTTGCTGCTTTTGTCCGGCGCCAAGAATTGTTTTTAATCTATCGTGAATTGAGCGGTCGTTGATTAAGGCTCCTAAAGTGCCTTGGCCGTTGTCTATTTTCTCTAGGATATTATCCATTTTAACCATCGATTTTTCGAGACGGTTACCAGCAAACGCCTGTTTTATTTTTACTGATGATTCGTTTAAGTTACCGGCGGCTTGGTCTAATTTATTGATTAGGCTTGGTAATTTGTTTTGTTCGGCTAAGCCTTTAACAATCGAATTTAAGTTATTGATGGTATCGAATAGCTTTTCACTTTCATTACCACGTTTACTTAATACCGCTAAGATATCGTTTCCGTATTCGGCTTTTAATTCGCCGCGGTTTTGCACCGGTTCACCCGCTGTGCCCGGAGTAATGTATAAGAACTTATCGCCTAAAGCCCCTTGGGTTCTGATTTCCACGATCGAATCTGTCTTAATTTTTTTAGCATAAGCTGAATCCATTAAGAATACCACTTGAACCAAGTTTTTATCTTGATCGTATTCAATAGATTCAACGTTACCGATTTTTACACCGGCCAGTGATACAACGGCGCCGTTATTTAGCCCCTGAACTGAATCAAAGTAAGTGCTGATGCTGTAAGAGTTTTGAAAAATAGATTTATTAGAACCTAACATGAATACAGAAATTACAAGAACTAAGATGCCCAACGCTAAAAAAGCGCCGACTTTGATTTTTGTCATAAGATATTACCTTCTATAAATTTTTGAATCAGGCTGTTGTCTCTATTTTTTAATTGGTCAATTGTGCCTTGTTCAGCAATGACTTTATCTTTTAAAAACGCAAATTTATCACAAACCGCCATGGCCGTAGGGATATCATGGGTTACTAAGATTGCAGTTACACCCTTAGCTTTAAGACGTAAAATCAGCTCTTGAATCTTTTTTGTATTATAAGGATCAAGACCTGCTGTCGGTTCATCGTAAAGAATAATTTCTGGCTGCATAATCACAGCGCGCGCTAAACCGATACGCTTTTGCATACCGCCTGATAATTCGCCTGGATAAAGGTTAATCGCCTTTTCTAAACCGAATTCGGCTAATTGATGATGAATTTTATCAGCGATTGCTGGCTCAGCTAATTCAGTGTGCGCTCGTAATGGGTAAGCTAAGTTTTCATACACTGTCATCGAGTCAAAAAGAGCTCCACCTTGAAAGGCATAAGCGACTTTTTTACGAATGGGAATTAACTCTTTTTCGTTAAATGGGGTGATATCTACGCCATCTATCAGAATTTGCCCTGAATCAGGTTTTTCTAAACCGATAAGGCTTCTAAGAATAACTGACTTACCGGCTCCAGAACCACCGACTAAACCAAGGCATTCACCTTTTCTCACGTAAAAACTGACGTCTTCGTGAATCACTTTCGGACCGAATGATTTTCTAAAATTAATCACATCGATTAAAGCCATTGTTCAATCACCCAGAATAATTTTGATAAGAAGAAATCACCGACAAGAATTAATAACGAAGCTGTTACAACAGCTTTCGTTGTGGCAATACCAACTTCTTTGGTTCCGTTTTTTACGTTTAAACCGAAATAACAAGAGGGCATAGCGATAAAGATCGCAAAGAAAAATGTTTTACCAAATCCTGCTAAGTAATCTTTTAAATTTGAAGTTTCTAAAACACGGCGGTAGTAAAACTGCGCATCTAAGCTTAATTCAGCCGATCCAACAACTAAACCACCTAAGTTACCCACTAAGTTAGCGATACTAACTAATAACGGTAAAACGATTAAACACGCGAGTACGCGGGGAATCACAATTTTTTTAATCGGTGAAGTTCCCAGGGCGCGAATGGCATCAATTTGTTGAGTTACAACCATAGAGCCGATTTCACTGGCCATGCCGGCGCCTACGCGAGCCGCTAACATTAAAGAAGTAAATACCGGCCCCATTTCACGAAGAATTGTTGAAGCCACTAGACGGGGAACGTAGGGTTTACCACCGAATTTTTCTAAACCTAAACCGTATTGCAGTGACATCACCATACCTGTTGAAAGCGCGGTGATAAAGATGAGCGGTAAAGACTTAACACCCACTAAATAAATCTGATCAATTAACAATGAGCCATAAAAAGGACGCGTGCGTATTTCATTAAACGTGTCTTTCGCTAGAATAGCGACGCCACCCAGAAACTCTAATGGTTCCTGAAAACGTTTAGCTATGGCTTGAGACAGGTCTAATTGTTCACTCATTTTTTAAAATCAATCTTTTGTAGAAAATTTTTAAAGTGCTCTTGATTTAATTTAACCTTCTCTGGATTTCCCGCCAAAGAAGTGACGTAAGTGCATTTGTTATGCTGCAAAGAGTACGACTGAATTTCAATCGCTTTACCTTCAATTTCACCACGAACAACTTTGTAATAAGACTTGCGGCCGTTTAAAGTTGTTGGTTTTTCTTCGAGAACTTTAACTAGATCTAATGAATCACTCATTAAGCTGTGAATAGATTTTAAAGAAAAATTTCCGTCGTTACAGTCAGAAACAATTGAAATCACGTTACCTGTATCTTTACTTTTCCACGCCGGGTAAACATTGTCATTTAACTGATTAAAGCCAGAATTAAATTCAGGAAGCACAACTTCGTTTGAAAAGGTTGGTTTTGGTTCCTTGAAAATATTGGAAATACATCCCGGAATTAAAAGCAAAATCGCAAATGATAATAACAGTTTAGAAAAGAGGCTCATTCACAAAATTATAGAGAGCAAAACACCTAGAGTCTACCTTTAGGTCTAGTCTGGCTAGACCGCAGAATTGATGCGCGTTAAGCGTTCGACTAAACCGGTCTAGTGATGTCATCACTGACGCCACCGACAACAAGTTGACGGTGTTCAAGGATTTTTTTGCCTAGCCTGAAATAAAACCGCTAACCACGTAAGTGGCATCATGGCACTTGAAATGCTTTGTTCAATATTTGATGAAAAAGTATTTTCTAAATCTATTTACTGCAACGGTTGTCATCTGGGGAATTTTATTACCTAAGTCTTGGTCTGCGAATATGCAAACCGGCTTAAAAATTCAAGGTGACACGTTAAACTTTGAAGTGACCGGGCAGAAAAATTGGGACTACGATTTAAAGCGCATTCAAGACGGTAAGAACGTTAAGATTCAGCTTCAGGTCAAAGGTCTGGATGAAAATTCTACGCGTAATTTAAAAACGATTCAAAATCCGTTCGTTAAAGATGTGAAAGTTGTTCCTAAGGGTTTGGATGGCTTCACAGTCATCGAATTCGTTTTAGCTAACGATACGATTGATGCTTTTGACTATTTAACAGATCAACCTTCAAAGCTTGTTGTCGATTTCTATAAAAACGATGAGCGCATTAAAGCTCCAGATACTAAAGGTGGCGCTTATGCAGAAGAAGCCACTTTAGATAAAGACGGAAAGCCGCTTAAAAAAGACAGCAAAGCAAAAAAAGCTGGCAGCAATCCGGGCAAAGTGGCCGCAAATTCGGGTAAACACCAAAGCCCTTCACGTTTTCCAGCGGCGGATAATTTAAAAATTCAGGATGATAACGGCATTTTAACTTTTGTTGAGCAAGATATTGATCTTAAGTCAGGTTTATTTGATGGTGGTGATGAAAAGTTTCACCGTTTTAAAATCAAAGAAATCGAAATTAAGAAAAATGCGATTATCAAGGGTTTAGCTAACTACTATTTGCGTTTTCCGATGTTAAACCACGAAATGAATTTTTGGACGGCGATGAAAGCTAATCCGCCACAATATGAAATTCAAGAAGCTAATTTTGATGAGAATAAGCAAGCCCGACTTTTAAAAGTTCTTTTTGACCGTAAAAGAACGATGGTTTTAAAGAAAACCACTGAATGGTTTGAAAAGAAATTTCCAAAATCGGTTTATTTAGAACAAATTCTTTTTATGAATGGTGATTCGCACATTCAATTATGGCGCGAAACGGGTGATGCTAAATACTTCGAAGAAGGTCTTCAGTTTTATTCAAAAGCCATGTCAGAATACCCACAGTCTAAATTAAATGAACGCACTTCATTATTACTGGGCTTTTTAAACCTAGATAAAAAAGATTATTTAGCTGCAGTTAGAAGATTAAGTGCGCATATTGAAAACCCGGCTTACAAAGGCCGTCCATCACAGGAATACGCTAAGCTAGGCTTAGCGCTGGCGATGTTGAATGCGAATAAGTTAGATGATGGCTTAAAACTTTTAGACGATGTTGAAAAAACAACGAAAAACGATATGACTCGTGCTGAAGCGGCTTACCGTCGCGGTGATTTTTACTTTCATCAAGGCAAATACACAGAAGCGGTTGACGCTTTTGATACAGCTTTTAAAAAATATCCAAAATTTTCGCAGTTATTTCCAAATTCTCACTTTAACAGAATGGAAGCTTTATTCCGTTTAAAAAAGCCAGAGCTTTCACACAAAGAAGCTTTAGAATTCGTGCAGCGTTACCCAGCTCATGATTATGCGCCTTACGCTTTAACTCGCGTCGGTGAATTATTAGAAATCTTAGGTGCAGACCAATCTAAATCAGTGGGTGCTTTTTTAGAAACACACTTTCGTTACGGCGATAACCCTAAAACAGTGGTGGCCCGTCTTCATATGTTAAGTACGCGTATGAAAGTGATGAAAGAGCAAGAGGTTAAAGAGACCATTGCTAAAATGAACGAGCTGGCAGAGAAATCTATTTTGAATGACATTCAACAATTTAAAACAACAATGTTAGCTGATGGTTATGCCCGCCGTAAAGAATACGGTAAAGCGATTGATATCTTAACTCAGTTCTATCAACAAGAGCCAAATAAACCAGATTCATACCAAGTGACATTACGTATTTTACGTAACATCAACGATCAAATGAAAGAATACTCTTCAAAAGATGATTTTGAAAAAGTTCTTAAAACTTACAAAAAATACGCTGACACGTGGTTAAAAACACAACCGCGTATTGATACAAACTTTTACGTCGCCAAAGCTTACCAGGCTGCAGGTTCTTACAACACGGCTTTAAAACAGTACGATAAAGTGCGTAAACAAATCAGCCTATTAGGTGACGATGCGATTTCAAACGCGATTCGCACTAACCAAGATGTGCCGACTGAAGATGTAATTAGCTTAATGCAAGCTCAGTGTTTGTATGAAGATGGACGTTTTCAAGAATCATACGAAAAAATGCAAAGCATTCAAAACCCGGATGCTTTATCAGCCCAAGATCAGATTAACCGCGTTCACTATGCAGCTTTATTATACGAGAAAAAAGGCGAATTAAACGCGGCTGTTCGTTATTTAACTGAGTTAACTAAAATCTGGAAAGATAAATCAGAATTGCTGGCGCCAAGCATGATTCACTTAGCTGAATTAGAAATTAAGCGCAAACAGCCTGAATTGGCGATCGAACAATTATCAGATCTTATCAACAGTAAAGTTTCTGATAAATACAAATTAGAAGCCTACAAAAAGTTATCTGATGTGGCGATGAATGAAAAGAAAACAGATTTAGCCATTAAAACGATTTCTGATCTGTTACAGAAATTTGAAAGCAAAGAAGCTTTAGCTTCTTACAGATACAAATTAGGCGAATTGTATTTCAACCAGGGTGAAATGAAAAAAGCTAAAGATATCTGGGAAGATATCAAAGGCAAAGAATCAAGCTTTTGGAGCCAGTTAGCGCAGAACAAAATGCGTGATTCTACTTGGAACGAAGAAAATAAAAAATATTTAAAACGTATTCCAGCAATGTCGAAGTCTGAAAACGCGGAGGATGCAAAATGAGTTTTGCTGAATTTAATTCAGTGAACTGCAGTTCACAAACGATGATCAACTTAATGGTACAACTTGGAAGCCCGGCAATCGGTCAATATAAGACCGTAGTTATTTCTGGTGCTGCGGGCTCAGGTCGTAAAACGTTAGCGTTACACTTAAAGAAGATGTATGGTGCCTTAGCTTCTTACGAAATCGTTGAATCGGCTGAATTATCAATGATTGAAGATCATAAAATTTATATTTGCCAAGACATGGTTGATGTAAAAACTGATAAAGATATTTTAGTGATTCAAATGCCGTCTTTATCTGAAAGAAAAGAAGATTTAATCGCCTTGGCTGAATTTCATATTCAGGTTCACGCGTTAATGAATGGCAAAGGTAGAATCATGATCTCTGAAAAAGCCAAAGAGAAAATCTTAGCTTATGGCTGGCCAGGTGAATTTCCAGAGCTAGAGCGCGTGATGGAACAAGCCGTAAATGCCTGCGAAAAAAATGTGATCGAGCCAGAAGACTTAGCTTTAACAGAAGTTAACCGCGACATGCAATTTTCGGTGGGTTTAAAATTAGAAAACGTAGAGCGCCAGTACATTTTGCAGACGTTATTCTTTGCTCAGCAAAACAGAACTAAAGCGGCCGAGATTCTTGGAATTTCTATTCGTACTTTAAGAAATAAATTAAACCAATATCGCCAGGAGGGTTACCTATGAGTAGTAAGTTGTTCGATTCAACGACAGATGCTCTTGCAACTTCGATCCGCATGCGCCAAATCAGACATAATGTGACGGCAAGTAATATTGCCAATCACGAAACACCTGGTTACAAAGCGCAAAAAGTGGAATTTGAAGAAGCTTTAGCAAAATCTCTAGAGCTTGGCGGAACAGATGGTGGCGCTTTACCGGTCACAGCTGAAGTTTACGATAATCCGGAAGCTGTTGTGAGTAACGATGGTAATACGGTTGATATGGAAAAAGAGATGTCTGCCTTAGCAGAAAACTCGATTTTGTATAAATCAGCTTTGCAACTCATTAATAAAAAAATGGCCGCATTGAAATACGCCATTGGCGGAGGTAACTAATGTCAGATTTTTTATCGGGCTTTAGAATTAGCGGAAGTGGTATGGCGGCACAACGTACGCGCATGAATACGATTTCTTCTAATATTGCCAATATTAATACAACGAAAACTCCGGAAGGTGGCCCGTACCGCCGTAAGGACGTGGTTTTCGAGGCAATGCCGGATGGTAAGACGTTTGGAGACATCGTTGGGGTTAATGATCCGACAAAAGATTTTAGCCGGGTCCAGGTCACTGACGTGGTTTACGATAAACGCGGTCCTATCATGAAATATGAGCCAGGCCACGCTGACGCCAATGCAGAGGGTTTCGTAGCTTATCCGAATATCAACTTGATGGAAGAAATGACCAACATGATACAAGCTACACGGTCCTACGAGGCTAACGTACAGGCCGTACAGGCAACTAAAGATATGGCTTTAAGTGCGTTGGAAATTGGTAGATAATTAAATAAATAAACCTGGGCAAAAAATGCCCGGGATCCTTAAAAATTGGGAGTAACCATGGACGGTTTAAACATCTCAAATGCGAACAGATTCATCGAAGCCGGAGGCACGCGTGCTTCTTCAACGGCTGATCTGGCATCGCCAAATGCAGCTAATGAAGCCGGAAAATCTTTTGCAGATACATTAACTGAAGCCATTGGACAAGTGAATGAATTGCAAAAAGAATCTGATGTGAAAGCGCAAGAACTTGCGACTGGAAAAACAGATGATGTTGCCGGTGTAATGTTGGCGGCTGAAAAAGCTGACATCGCCTTACGTACAATGGTGCAAGTTAGAAATAAGATCATTGATGCTTACCAAGAAATTATGAGAATGCAGGTGTAATGTGGGGAAGTTGTTTGGTGGTTTAATTGCACAATTAAATGAGTTCTATAAATCGCTTGGTCCGACTAAGCGTATGGCATTTGTTGCTTCAGCTTTAGCCGTAGTCATGGCGACAGGCCTAGTGATCTTTATGGCTTCAGGTAAAGACTATGAAGTTTTATTCAGAAACGTAGCGGCTGACCAGGTTCCTGTGATCATCGGTAAGTTAAATTCAAAACAAATTCCTTACCGTGTTTTAGAAGATGGTTCTACAATCACAGTGCCTAAAGAATTTTTACATGCCACATTAATGCAATTATCTACTGAGGTTGGCTCAACTAACATGGGTAGCATTGGCTTAGAAATTTTTGAAAAAGAAAGTTTCGGAGTTAATTCATATTCACAGAAAATTAATTACCAACGTGCTCTTCAAGGCGAATTAATGCGTGCAATTAATACTTTAACTGCTGTAAAGCAGTCAAAAGTGATTTTAGCTCTTCCACAAAAGAAAACGATCATGGAAGAATCAACACCACCATCGGCGTCGGTTGTTGTCGCTTTAAATTCAGGAAAACAATTATCTCCTGACCAAGTTCGTGGTATCAGATACTTAGTGGCCAATGCTGTTGAAGGCATGGATCCAGAAAAAGTAACTGTTTTAGATGAACACGGCAGAATGTTATCTAAAAAAACTGACGGTGCTTTAGGAGCTTCAAATGAAATCATGGAGCTTAAATCACAAGTTGAAAAAGATTTAGAAGAAAGAATTGATTCTATTTTATCAAAAGTTGTGGGTGCTGGCCGTATCGTAACTAAAGTTGATGCGACAATTAACCACAAAGTGGTTTCTTCAGTTGAAGAAATCATTGATCCAGATAAAACAGCTACGAAAAGCATGACAACGAATGAAGAATCGTTAGATGGCGCTCGTACAAATCCAACAGGTGTTCCAGGCTCTCGTGCCAATGTTCCGGGTGCTGAAGATAACAACGGCCAAGTTGGTTTTAAACAAGATGTAAGAAAAGAATTAAAAACAGTTATGTACGAAGTTCCAAAAACTGTACGTAACGTGCGTGAAGCTGCCGGTGGCGTTGAAAAAATCAGCGTGGCTGTGTTAGTTGACGGTACAACTGTGACTGAAACTGGTGCTGACGGCAAAACCACAACGAAGTGGGTGCCGCGCTCTGCTGAAGAGATGGCTAAATATGAATCTTTAGTTAAATCAGCTGTAGGCTTTGTGGCTCAGCGTGGAGATGCAGTAAAAATCGAATCTATCCAATTTAAAGTTGAAGATTTCTCTGAAAGCGAAATGTTACTTACCAGCTTAGAAAAGAAAAAACTTATCCAGTCTTTATTTAAATGGGGCTTGTTAGGTTTTGCTTTAATGCTTTTCTTCTTCTTAGTGGTACGTCCTTTCATGCAATGGGTAACCGATTCTTTCACAGATTCTGTCGAAGATATGTTACCGCGTACAATTGAAGAGTTAGAAGAGTTACAAGCGGTTGATAACACATTACCTGGTTTAGGAAATGTCTTACCGATGCTTCAAGATTCAATGGATCCGGATAAAGCTGAATCTGAGTTATTAAAAGACCGGATTATGAACTTAGTGAATAAAGATGAAGAAAAAGCTTCAAGCGCTATTAATATGTGGGTTGCAAGAAAGGAATAATCTATGAAAGTGGCAAAGTATGAAAATTTAGATTATGACTCTCTACGTGGTATCGATAAAGCGGCCATCTTAGTGAATTATTTAGGCCAAGAGGCTATCGGCGTATTATTTAAAAAAATGGATGACGCTGACATCAGAAGATTAATCCACTTAATGACTAAATTTAAAATTGTTCCAGTCAGTGTGACTAAACGTGTACTAGAAGAGTTCTATGAAACACTTAGCGAGTCTGATGAATTCATCTTCTCTGACCGCACTTCAAGTAAAGAATCAATCGTTGAAGCTTTAGGTGAAGAGCGCGCTCGTGGTATCTTAGGTGGTTTAAATATCACTTCAGGTAGTTCTAGAACTTTAGAATCATTAGAGATGGTTGATGCGAAATCGTTATCAACATTCTTAGTGAATGAACATCCGCAAACAGTTGCGGTGATTTTAGCGCATTTAGAGCCAGAGAAAAAAGGTGACGTATTAAGACGTTTACCAGAAGGCCTGCAAGCTGAAGTTGTGCTTCGTATGGCCCACTTAGATAACGTAGACCCAGAGTTAATTGCTGAGATTGACCGCGTATTGAAAAACCAATTAGCTGCGACGTCTACAGTTGAGCAATCATCTCTTGGTGGTGTTCAACCGGTGGCTGAAATGCTTAACGTTATGGATAAATCTTCTGAACAAACAATCATGTCGCGTTTAGAAGAAAAAGATCCATTGCTTGCTGAAGAGATTCGTAAGTTAATGTTCGTATTCGAAGATATCGCCAAAATCGACGACCGTGGTATTCAAATGCTTCTTAAAGAAGTTCCGAATGATCGTCTATTACTTGCTCTTAAAACAGCGAATGAAGATATTAAAGCTAAAGTATTTAAAAACATCTCAGCTCGTGCTGCAGAAATGCTACGTGAAGATCTTTCGAATATGGGACCTGCGCGTCTATCAGACGTAGAGGGTGCACAACAAGATATCGTGAACGTTGCGCGCAGATTAGAAGCTGAAGGTAAATTAATTATTGCAAGAGGAAGCTCGGAAGATGCGATGGTCTAATCTGATCAAGTCTAAAGATGATAATTCAGAGACACAGCACCAAACGGTGCTGGAGTATCAACCGCGTGAATTTGTTCTGGGAACTCCAGAAGCGGCCTTAGATTACCTTGAGCGCAAAAAAAAAGGCGCTGACTTCGTATTAAGTGATGTTCTTCGTACCACAACGGGTGTCGAAGAGATTGAAAAGCAATCCGAAGAAAGCCGTATTGAGCAAAAAGTTTTAGAACGTATCGCACTTGTCCAAAAGCAGGCCTATGAAGAAGGTCATCGTTTAGGAAAAGACGAAGGTTATGCCGCCGCTTTAGAAAAAAGAAACAGTGAAATTAATCATGGGCTTTTAAGTTTAAATGATACTTTGCAATCAATTCAGAGTTTAAAGCCTGAACTAATTTCTAATAATGAAGCTCATATTATGCACCTGATCTATCAGATCGCTGAAAAATTAGCGTACGATCACATCGAACAAAAACCAGAAGTTGTGATTGAAGTGATTCGCCGTGCGATTCATACAGCTCAGGCTGAAGAAGAAGTGACAGTGTTAGTGGCTCCTGAACAAGTTGAATTTTTAGAGACTTACAAAAATTCTGAGAATGAAAAATACGAATTTTTAGAAAATGTTCGTATCCAGGCTTCTGATCAAATCCAATCCGGTGGCTGTATTGTTGAAACCAATTACGGTGCCATTGATGCGCGTATTGAAGAGCGTTTCAAAAAAGTATGGACTGAAGTATCAGCGGCCATTCCAAAAGTTAAAGACACAGTAAAATCATCAGACGATGACGGGACATAATCCGCGTGAAACTTAATTTTGAGAAATACGAAGAAATTATCAAGAACTGTCACTTAACCGAAGATAGCGGTAAGGTGACAGAAGTTACTGGCCTTTTAATTAAAGGCTATCTTCCAGGTGCTTCGGTAGGAAGTATCTGCAGTATTGAAACGCCTCATTCGACAAAACCATTATTGGCCGAAGTTGTAGGGTTTAAAGACCGTCAGGTTTTAATGATGGCTTTAAATGAAATGCGTGGCGTTTCGTTAGGTTGTAAAATTACTCTTTCTCGTTCGGTCGCCACTGTCAGAGTGAGCGATGAACTTTTAGGCCGAGTCGTTGATGGCATGGGTTTACCGATTGACGAAAAATCTTCGATTGAAAACTTTAAAGAATTTCCGTTATACGCTGATGTGGTAAATCCGCTTCACCGTGAACCAATTCGCGAATCATTAGACGTTGGCGTACGCGCAATTAATGGAACACTGACGGCAGGCCGCGGACAACGTGTGGCGATTATGGCCGGTTCGGGCGTAGGTAAGTCAGTGCTTATGGGTATGATGGCGAAAAACACTGAAGCTGATGTGAACGTGATTGCGTTAATCGGCGAGCGGGGCCGTGAGGTGCGTGAATTTATCGAGCACGAACTTGGCGAATCAGGAATGAAAAAAACCGTCGTGGTTTGTGTAACGTCTGACCAATCGCCATTATTACGTATGCGTGGCGCTTATGTAGCGACTGCAATTGCTGAATACTTTGCTA
Organism: Pseudobdellovibrio sp.; assembly: GCA_023701385.1. Classification (GTDB taxonomy): domain Bacteria; phylum Bdellovibrionota; class Bdellovibrionia; order Bdellovibrionales; family Bdellovibrionaceae; genus Pseudobdellovibrio. The sequence continues at coordinate 12,724 of JAMPXC010000014.1, read as the reverse complement.
AAAATAATAAAAATGTATTACTAGTAATGGATTCGGTAACACGTTTTGCGATGGCGATGCGTGAAATCGGTTTATCAATTGGCGAGCCACCAACAACACGCGGTTATACGCCAAGTGTGTTTTCAACTTTGCCAAAATTATTGGAGCGCGCCGGAAATTTCGACGGCTCTGGTTCAATCACCGGTTTTTATACAACATTAGTAGACGGTGATGATATGAATGATCCGATCGGAGACTGCGTACGTTCGATCGTAGATGGTCATATTGTTTTATCTCGTCAGTTAGCCCAAAAAGGTCATTACCCAGCCATTGATATCTTACAAAGTGCAAGCCGTGTAATGAAACAGGTAACAACACCTGATCACGCAAAAATGGCGATCAAGATTCGTGAATTACTTGCAACCTACAAAGAAGCCGAAGATTTAATTAATATCGGCGCCTATAAAACAGGGGCAAATCCAAAGATTGATAAAGCGGTCAGAGTAATCGACCAAATCAACGATTTCCTAAAACAAAGAACCGAAGATTCAGCAAACATGACCCAATGTCTGCGAATCATGCAACAAATCACCGCAGGCTCATAAAAGATCTGCGTAAAAGCAACAAGGACGACTGAGAGGTCGCCCCCTTTAGAATAAGGTTTGCCGGAGGCAAATCAAAAATGGAAATAAGGTCAACCGGAGGTTGATCAAAACAAGCCAAAACGCTTTGTAGAAAGCAAACCAAGGCGAAACGAACAGGAAGTTTGTTAATGAAATTTAAATTTCAAATGCAGAAAGTTTTGGATCATCGCCAAATTAAAATGGATTTGGCGCGCAAAGACTATCTGGAAGCTCAAGCATTCCTGGCTGATGAACAAAAAAAATTACAAGAGATGATCGATGTAAAAAATAGTTCCCTCGCGCAAAGATCAAGCCTGGCGGGCCAGACAACGGGATGGCAAGAGCAGGTTAATCAGATTAATCATTTTCTAACTCTTCAAGACCTCCGCATAGTTCAGCAGAACGAACGTCTGTTAAAAATCGAAAAAGTAGTCGAGTCCAGACGCGAAATTTTGAAAGATGCCTTAACAGAGGTTAAGATAATGGAAAGGCTTAAAGAGAAAAAGAAGGCCGATTTCTTACAAGAAGTAAGAGAAAAAGAAGCTAAAGAGTTAGATGAAATTGCATCTACTCGTTTTGTTAGGACGACAAAAGCATGAAGAGAAACGGTTACGATCAGTTTTTTAAAGAAGCTAAAAAAAATGCGCAGGCGCAAGCTCCTGTTAAATCTATTTCCGCAGCTAAGCTTCGTGAAAACATGCAGCAAAAAAAATCTAAAAAATCTTATCGTAAATTTCCAGCGATGCAATTTGTATTGTTTGTGATTTGTGGTTTAGGTTTATTTTTGGCGATCGAAAACTTTGATAAAATTGAATCTACATTGCAAAAAGTTGAAATCGGTTTAGGCGTAGCCGAAGCGCAAACATCTCCGCCCTCTGCAACAGCGGTTCCAGGTGAAGCGGCTCCTACAGTGGCGGCAGGTGCGGTTTCTGGTTCAACAACAGCTTCAGGAACAGTTCGTGCTGAAGTAGAAGATGATTCTGATTACATTTATAAATTATCTGAGCGTAAAAAAGTTTTAGATGCACGCGAAGAAGAGTTAAATAAAAAAGCTGCTGAAATCGAAGCGCAAAAAGCCGTGATCGAGAAAAAATTAGTAGAACTTGAAGAGTACCGCACAAAAATCTCTACGATGCTTCAAGACCGTATTAAGTCAGATGATTCAAAAGTTGAAACTCTGGTTCAGGTTTACACAAACATGAAACCGGGCCAAGCCGCTAAGATCTTTGAAACAATGGATGAAGACTTAGTGATTGATATCTTAAGCCGCATGAAAAAGAAAAATGCAGCTGAGATCTTAAATTTAATTAAAACAGAAAAAGCTCAGGCTTTTGCAGAACGCTACGCTGGATACAGAGTGCCAACAAGCATTCCTAAACCAGTAGAAAAAGAAGCGCCCGCTGCAGAACCAGAGGCAACAAAACCTTAATAAGGAGGAAAGTGGTAAAAGACTTGGTTCGTGTCGGCCCCCCACAGGGTACGATAAAGGATCTTGATCTGGGTGTTCCGAAAGAGTTCGACAAAGATTTCCACAAGGACTTCGAAAAAGAACTTAAATTGGCTAAAGAAGAAAAAGCCGAAAAGAAGGAAAGACCAAATCGGGATTTAGAACAGGTTTCGAAAAAGTCATCTGGGGGAATAAAAAAGAAGATGGCTCGGGCAAAGGATGATGAATCTGATGCAGACAAACCTGAAAAGGATGCAAGGGCAGAAGCAAAAGTTCAGCCGCAAGCGATTGAAGAAAAGATTTCAAAAGTCATGGTCTCAGACGAGGGTGAAGTTGAAATCGCAGATTCCGATGAAAATCTGCAACAAATCGCAACTGAACAAGCCAACATCCAAAACATGCAAGCACAACTGTTAGCGGCTCAATTAGGGGTTGCAGGCGAAGCTACGTCGACTGTTGAACAACAGCAGGCTACGGCTGCGCAAACACAAATGCAAATGCCTATCGCTGCTCAACCTGAAGTTTCAGGCGAAGCTGTTCAACAACAATCGTTTCAGTACCTGACTAATACTGAAAAAGCGTTGTTAGCAGATATCGGCGGTGAGCAAGCCTTAGCAACGCCTGATATGGCGATGGCCAATGGTGAAGTGCCTGCAAATGCAGAGACAGCAACTGAATTACAATTACAAAACGCTGCAACAGCTGAAGCTGCGAAGACTCAAATGCCTGGACAGGATGTTCAAGCCAAAGAGGAAAAACAAGCCACAACTCTTGAAAGCAAAGTTTTCGATATTCTTAGTAAAGAAAATGCTAAACCGGGATTAGATCCGAAGTTGGTGCAACAGGAAGTTTCGCCAAAAGCAGAGCAAACCCAAGCGCTGAATCAAACAAACGCGGTGTTAGCAAAATCTACGGCCGAGAATGAACAACGCCAAGGTGAAAGTAAACACCAAAGCTCAGGTGGTAGTGAAAGCCAATCACAAAGCTTGCCAAAGTTTGATGCTTCAAACGATTTAGCAGCGCAAGTGCAAGCTCTTCACACTGGCCAACGCAGTTTTCAGTCACATCTAGGAGCCGCAGCGGGAGCGGGTGTAGCAACTAAGCCTGAAGCGGGTGCTGACGCTGTAAAAGACGAAAATATTCGCGAGATCATGAATCAAGCGAAGTATTTAGTCACTCAAGGCGGCGGTGAAATGACAGTCAGAATGACGCCTGAGGGTATGGGAGAAGTTCAGTTAAAAGTAGCCTTAGAAAACGGTAAAATTAACATTGAAATGAACTCGCAGGACAAGTCGGTCAAAAAAATGATCGAAGACAGTCTTTCTGATCTTAAGTCTAGTCTAGCTAGTCACCAAATGCGCGTAGAACATGTTAAGATTAACAATGTAACTGCGGTTGATACGAACAACCAGTCTCAGTTCCAGTCTGATGCGAATTCGTCAAATTCGAGTTTTCAAAACAGACAACAGCAAGAAATGAATTTCCAGAATATGGCAAATTCAAATTCTGGCCGTGGTGGACACCAACAAGGGCGCGGATCAAGTTCATATCAAGCAGTTCAGGCACCTACTGTTAAACCGGTTGCAAAAGCAAATGCTTATGTAGCGGCTAACAAAGGTTCAAGCATTAACATGGTTGCGTAAGAAGGAGTTTAAAACATGGATGTAAAATCAGGAACAAAAACATGGAGAGATCCACAAGTTCAAGAGCCGGATTTAAAATCGCAGGGCACTGCCCGCACTCTTACGCAAGATGAGAAACAAGCGTTAGGAACTGAGAATATTGGCGAAGCGCTAAATAAAATTTCAGATCCAAACTATGTTGATCCTTCAAAAAAAGTTCGTGGTGTTGGTAGCAATGCCATGGATAAAGATGCTTTCTTCAAATTGATGATTGCACAACTTAAACATCAAGATCCTTCGAATCCGCTTAAGAATCACGAGATGGCAGCACAGCTTGCGCAATTCTCTGGGTTAGAGCAGATGACAAATATCAATACAACGTTACAAGAAATGAAACAGGCGAACAAACCTGTTGAGCAATTTCAGGCGTTGAACTTGATCGGAAAAGAAATCTCTGGTGACAGTGCAAAAATCACGCGTTCAGATTTAGATAAAGATCACGAAGTGAAATTCAATCTTCCACAAGATACGAAAGACACTGAAGCAACTATCTTCAATGCGAAGAGAGAAGTTGTTCGCAAGTTAAAATTTTCACAGCTAAAAGCTGGAGAAAATAAATTTTCTTGGAATGGCGAAGATGAAAAAGGAAATAAAGCAAAAGCCGGTGAATACAAAGTAGAAATTTCTGCGACGGGAGCTGCCGGACAGAAGCTAGCTGTGAAAACTGACTTCACGGGATTAGTTACTGGAATGAGTTTTTCACCAGAAGGACCTGTACTTCAGGTGGGAAAACAGAATGTTCGTCTTAAGGACATTCGTCAGTTTTCTGACCCAAGTCTTAAGAACAATGACCAGAATTCAACGGATGTTACAAACCTCGACTTGAATAAAGGTAATGCATCGAAGCAAACTAATATTAAGCAAGAGACGAAAACTCCGGAGCAACTAAAGGCGATGGAATCTTCGGCAGATGATATGTGGGGAAGCCTTTCGGCGTCACCAGAGCTTTATAAGCAACATCAAGCAGGAGATGACAAGGTCGCAGCAACAGCGCCACCGCAAGAAGCAGCTAAGGAGTTATAACGATGGATAAGATGAAACTAGCGAACAATTTGAGTCGCATAGAAAATCTGATTCCAAAAGCGCCTAGCGAAATCAGAAGCGACAAAGCAACTGGTGGAGCAGCAGAAGGTGCGAAAGAATCGGGTTCGTTTCGGGAGACATTAGAAGGTTTGATTGCTAACACTCCGGCGCAAGAGACAGCGAAAGCTGGAAACCTTGCAAAGGTAGCAGAAGCAGGAACGCTAAAGTTTTCCAACCACGCGATCGAGCGTATGCAATCAAGAGGGATCAGTTATGATCCATCAAGATTAGCGAAACTTGACGAAGCTGTGAAGAAAGCCGCAGCTAAAGGATCGAAAGACACTTTAGTTTTGATGGATGACTCAGCAGCAATCGTCAGCGTGAAGAATAACACTGTGGTGACAGTGATGGATAAAAACAATTTGAAAGAAAATGTTTTTACCAACATCGACAGCACAATAGTTATCTAGAATTTAGTTTTTAGGGCTGGTCCTCCTAGAGGGGGCCCTTCAAAAAACAAACCTGCTCGACTAGTAGGTTTGAATAACGGTGGAAGAACACGAATGTTCTGAAGCCAAAATAACAATCTGAACAATGAATGTTCAGATTAAAAACATGGAGGTTATCATGGGAGTTCTATCGTCAATGTGGACTGGTATCACTGGTCTTCAAGCTCAAGGCGAAGCATTAGGTGTCACAGCTGACAATATCGCAAATGCCAATACAACAGGTTTCAAAGCATCAAGAGCAGAATTTGCTGATGTCATGTCACGTTCTTTAAAAGGAATCGATGGCGGTAACCAAATGGGTCGCGGTACTCGTATTCAAACAGTTACACCAATGATGTCTCAAGGTAACTTAGATAACACAGATCGTACAACTGACTTAGCCGTTAACGGTAACGGATTCTTTACATTAAAAGGAACTGAAGGAACAACTTACACTCGTGATGGTTCTTTCAAATTCGATAAAGGCGGATTCTTAGTAAATAACTCTGGTCAAAAAGTTCAGGGTTTTCAAGCTGATGAAAAAGGTAAAATCGAAAATAAAGTTTCAGATATTAAATTCCCACGTGCCTTAGTTAACGCTTCTGGTACGAAAGAACTTAAACTTGATCTTAACTTAGATTCAAGAAATGAAGCTAACTCTAAAACTTTCGATCCAAAAGATCCGTATAAAACGTCTCACTACTCTACAGCAGTTGAGATCTACGACTCTCAAGGTAACAAACACTTATTAAACTTATTCTTTAACAAAGGCGAAGACCGTACTTGGACATATAAGGGTTTAGTTGATGGTAAAGAAGTTTCTGATGCTCCAGAAGGGCAAGATTTAGCACAAGTTCTTGAAGGTAAATTACAATTTACTGAAGACGGTAAATTACAATCTCAAGAAGTAACTAACTCAGCTTTAAATTTCAAAGGCGGCGCTAAACAAGACCAACAAATCAAGTTCAGCTTCGGTGATGATATTGCTTCAGGCGGTAAAGGTATCGATGGAACTAAACAGTTCGGTAAAGATTCAGACGTAGTATCTTGGTCACAAGATGGTTTCGCGGCTGGTACTGTAACTGGTTTATCATTCAATGATGAAGGTGTATTAACAGCTTCATACTCAAATGGCCAAGTTATGGATTTAGCGCAAATCGCGTTAGCTAAATTCGAAGCTCCAGAGTCATTATTCAAAGTCGGTGGTAACATGTTCAAAGAATCTCGTGATTCTGGTCCTGCTGCTGTCGGTGGTCCTCGTATGGCGGGCCGTGGTTCAGTGATGTCAAAATCACTTGAACGTTCAACGGTGGATTTAGCTTCTGAGTTCGTGAATATGATTTCACAACAACGTGGTTTCCAAGCCAACTCAAAAACAATCACTACGTCGGATGAGTTATTAAGCGAAGTGATCCAGTTAAAACGTTAATTTAAATAGAACCCTACTCCATTGGAATACAACGGGCGGTTAGTCGCGCTCCGTTGTTTCCTTATTTGTATTTGTCTTTAGAAATCTTTAGCGCAGGTTTCTTTAAAAAGTGGATCTTGAATCATTTTACAGAAATCAAAAGGCGATCCATCTTTGTTTCCGTCATTCACGTAATATTCATGTAATCTTTTTTTAGATTCAGTATCCGTTAAAACTTCACAAGCTACGCGTAATAATAAATCCGAGTTCTCATTGGCCCAGCCCGTGATTTTTTCTTTCCATTGCTCTTTTGAGTAAGTCTGCGGAGTTTTAAGAAGCTTTTCAAATTCCCAGTCTTTATTTAACGAAGCGGCCACGCAGTTAATCGCTGGACCAGAGATTTTTTCGGCATTCATTAAACGAGCCGCGCTGAAGGCCAGGCTTTCGGAGTTAAATTTAATTTTGTAAAACTCGTCGTCTTCAAGTTCGGGGTATTGCGGAGTCAAATCAGTATAGCCCTTTAAAAGCGCCTGACGGGCGTAATTTAAAGCTTTAAGACCTTGCTTCTCGCTCATCATAGAGGCTGCATATGAAAGAATGAAATAACCCGCAATATCACCTAAAGCCATCATGCGCTCACCCAGCTTTACCGCTTCGGGGCAACTGGCTTTTTTAGCTTCTACGCAATCTTGCATTTTACAAACGGCGGCTGAACCTAAAATAAAAACTGAACCGCGTTTGTCTAAATCGGTAAGATCTTTTTCTAAATTTTTGCAATCAGAAGCATTGGCTAACTTGCGGTATACATCTAAAGCTTCAAGTTCTAAAGGGTAGTTTTTCTTTTTAAAAGTCTTGTAACGATAATTTAAAATAGCTTGGCTAGCTAAATCATTTTTAAGTAACTTAAGCGCCGTATAGTCAGAATAAATATCTGTGTCGTTAATTGCCGTAGCCGGGCTCATTTGAAAATCACAGAAATGCGCCACCTGTTGGTTTAAAATATCTTCGTTTTGCTGTTTGTTGGCATTTAAAGCTTCAAGTAAAACGCCTTGTTCGTACATGCAGGCATTATATTCAGGATTTTCTTCGCGTTTTTTATCAATAGCTTCGTCTTTTTGATGAACCATTGATTCTACCCACGCTTTTACGCATTTTTCATCAGCTCCAGTTGAGTTCTGGCATTTGAGCAGGGCAAAAAGGCGGGACGCGTTTTCTTTAAACCCTACAGGAGAAATTTTGCTGACGGCCCAGATTAAAAAAGCAACGTAGCCAACAAACATAAAAACAGCAGCGCCGCCGAAGATCGAAAGCAAGAGTATTTTCTTTTTACGTTTTTCCATAGGAAACTAGTTTAGCTTAAATAAGCTTCTTGAACGCGCGAATCTTTTAATAAACTTTCGCCCGTACCGTTTAAAGTCATTTCGCCAGTTTCAAGAACGTAAGCGTAGTCAGAAACTTCTAAAGCTAAGCTTGCGTTTTGCTCGACAACTAATAAACCTAAACCGTTCTTTTTAAGTAAAACGAATTTATCAAAGATTTGCTCAACGATAACAGGCGCAAGACCGAGAGAAGGTTCATCTAACATTAAAAATTCAGGTTCGCTCATTAACGCTCTGGCAATAGCTAACATTTGTTGCTCACCACCAGATAAAGTGCCTGATAATTGATTACGGCGTTCACCCAGTTTAGGAAAGAATTCGTACTGTTGTTCAACTAAAGCTGCGATCTTCTTTTTATCTTTGTTTAAATAAGCACCTAACATTAAGTTATCAAACACTGAAAGATTCGGGAATACGCCACGGCCTTCAGGGCATAAGGCTAATTTAGCACGTAAACGATCCGCCGGAGTCATTTTCGTGATATCAATATGCATGTTACCGTTATCGATAATAACTTTTCCTGATTTGGCAGGTAGAAGACCAGCGATACATTTTAACGTCGAAGTTTTGCCGGCACCGTTTGCACCGATCAGAGTTGTAATTTCGCCGCGTTTAAACTCAAAGCTAACTTCTTTAACGGCTTTGATGTTTCCGTAGTTAATAGCTAAATGTTCGACTTTAATTTTATTAGCCATGGAGTTGAGTTCTCTTTCCTAAGTACGCTTCGATTACGTTTTGATTAGCTTTAACTTCTGCAGGAGTGCCGTCAGCGATTTTAACACCACGGTTTAACACCACAATGCGCTCGCAGATCGACATAATCAGCTTCATATCATGTTCGATTAATAAAACTGTTAAGTTGAATTTTTGTTTTACGAAGTGAATTAATTTTTTTAGATCTTCAGTTTCTTGGTGATTCATTCCGGCCGCTGGCTCATCCAAAATTAATAATTTGGGTTTAGTTGCTAAGGCACGAACGATTTCAAGTTTACGTTGTAAACCGTAAGGTAAGTTACACGCCAATTCTTCAGCTAAGTGATCAAGACTAAAGATTTTAAGTAAATCAATGCAATGAGCTTTTAAAGTAGCTTCTTTTTCGCGGTAAGATTTAGTTCTCAGTAAACTTTCTTTCCAGCCTAAAGTTTCTGTTTGTTGCATCGCTAATAATACGTTTTCAACCACAGTTAATTGGCCGAATAAACGAATGTTTTGAAAAGTTCTGGCGATACCAGCTTTATTCACTTCGTCTGGTGAGAGTTCATTAATAACTTCGTCGCGAAGTTTGATTGTTCCAGAATCTGCTTTATAGAAGCCAGAAATCATATTGAATACAGTTGTTTTACCAGCGCCGTTGGGACCAATAAGGCCAAGTAATTCATGCTCGTTAATATGAAATGTCACTTGATCAACGGCTTTAATACCACCGAAGCTTAGGTTTAAGTTATCAACTGATAACATTCTTGAGTTACCCATTAGAATAACTCCTTTCTGCCTAATAAACCTTGTGGGCGTAAAATCATAAGTAGGATTAATAAAATCGGAAATACGATCATACGAATATCAATACCGCCGGTTGGTAATGAACGTAAAATCTCTGGTAATGCCGTTAAAATACCTGCAGATAAAACCGAACCTGACATTGAACCAAGCCCACCTAACACCGCGAAAATTAAAATCTGAACTGACATTAAAAAACCAAAAGAAGCCGGGCTGAAATATCCTAAATGGTGACCGTATAAAGCTCCACCTAAGCCTGCAAAGAAACTTGAAAATAAAAATGCAAAACGTTTATTTTTTGCGATCGGCGTACCCATAACTTCGGCGGCGATTTCATCTTCGTTTAACGCCCAAAGATTACGACCGAACCAAGAAATTTTTAAGTGGTATAAAACGATGAAAGTTAAAAAGAGCGCGGCTCCTGTAAAACCGTAAGAAACTAAAAAGTCAGGCCATTTCACAACGCCGTTATAGCCACGAGGGCCACCAACGAAATCCCAATTTAAAAATAAAACACGCACGATCTCAGCAAAACCCATCGTCACGATGGCTAAGTAGTCTCCGCGTAGTTTGAACGATGGTAAAGCCACTAAGTAACCAGCTACCGTTGAAACTAAAGCGCCAGCAAACGCTGTTAATGGAATAAAGTACCATTGATCAGCAAAGTAAACTTTCGTAAGTACCGCCGAAGTGTAAGCGCCTAAAGCCATAAAGCCAGCTTGGCCTAAAGAGAATTGATTCGCCACCCCTGTGATAAAGTTTAATGATAAGGCCATGATCGCATTGATCATGAATGAAACCACCAGGGCTTGAATGTAAGAGTTAAGGGCGAAATTACAAATCGCCCCAATCACTACAAAAGAAATCGCAAAAAATAATAGTTTGTTTTTAGCAAGAAAGTTCATAACTAGATTTTCTCTTTAGCTTTTTTGCCCATGAGGCCAGTCGGTTTAACTAATAAAATTAAGATTAATAATAAAAACGATAACGCTTCTTTGTAAGTCGAAGCGCCGTAACCGATAAGGTAGTATTCGCCTAAACCTAAGATGTAACCACCAAGTACTGCACCAGGAAGTGAGCCGATACCACCGAATACCGCTGCAACGAAAGCGCTTGTTCCGATTTTTACACCCATCATGGGATCAATCTTAGGGTACTTCATGGCTACTAAGCAGGCCGCGATACCCGCTAACACAGAACCAACGATAAATGTGAAAGAAATAATTTTGTTGATATTGATACCCATTAACGGCGCCATATCTTGGCGAGAGCTCACCGCTTGCATCGCACGGCCTGTTTGCGTTTTACCGATCAAGAAGCTTAAAGAGATTAATGAAATAATCGTGACCATGTAGATGATGATATCTAAAAGGCGAACCGAAATATCCATAAAGTTAAATACTTCAGTGTCTAACATTAATTGCGGGAACGATTTTGGATTTACACCGAAAACAATCTGACCGCCGAATTCAAATAAAATACTTACACCAATCGCTGTGATTAAGACGTTCATCTTCGGCGAATTACGTAAAGGTTTGTAAGCAAACTTCTCAACCATAAAGCCCACTAAACCTGAAAATAGCATCGCCGCTAATAAGCCGATGGCGAAGGTGATTGGATTTGGGCTTTCGCCTAATTTTAAAAAATTAATAACGTAGAAAGTACCGAAAGCACCCATCATGTAGATGTCTGAATGGGCGAAGTTAATCATAGCAAGAATTCCGTACACCATCGTATAACCTAGGGCGATGAGGGCGTAGACGCTGCCAAAGCTTAGGCCGTTTAACGTATGTTGTAGAAATTCCTGCATCATTTACTCCGTAGTAAAATTCTTAGTTCGGGCTAACGCTTGTTACGAATTTGTAGTCAGGGCCCTGAACACGTACAACCACAGCCGATTTAACAGCATCGCGGTTTTCGTTCATCGTCATAACTCCAGTTACACCATGAAAGTTCTTAATGCCAGCTAAACCTGCACGAATATTGTCTGGTGTAATTTCTTTAGCCGACTTCATAGCTTCAGCCATCATGTAAACAGCGTCGTAACCAAGAGCTGCCATAACGTCTGCATCTTCATTGAATTTAGCTTTGAAATTTTTTACGAATTCAACAGTTTTAGGATCTGTAGATTCAGTCGTGTAGTGGTTAGAGAAGTAAGAACCATTGATAGCATCTTTTGCAATTTTGAAAAGATCTGGAGATGACCAGCCGTCACCGCCTAATAGAGGTTGGTTCATACCTAACTCTTTAGCTTGGCGGGCAATCAAGGCCACTTCGTTGTAGTAACCTGGAACGAAGATAGCATCTGGTTTTTTACCTTTGATAGAAGTTAATTGAGATTTGAAATCAACGTCACCTTCTTGGTAAGCGATATCGTCAACGATTTCGCCACCAGCTTTTACAAGCTCAGCTTTGAAAACATCAGATAAACCTACAGAATAATCGTTTTTCACGTCACGTAAGATAGCTGCTTTTTTCATTTTTAAATTATCAACCATAAACTTTGCCATAACTTGGCCTTGGAATGGATCGATAAAACAAGCGCGGAAAATGTAGTTACCAACTTTAGTTACTTCTGGGTTAGTTGCAGAAGGAGTTAACATTGGGATTTTATTCTGTTGAGCTACTTGCGCACCGATTTTAGAACGGCCAGAAGTGGCTTCACCGATGATCGCAACAACTTTATCTTGAGAGATTAAACGGTTAACTACCGCTAATGTTTCATTGTCGTCAGATTTGTTATCGTAGTTTACGTGTTTTAACATTTTACCATTGATACCGCCAGCAGCGTTGATCTCTTCGATCGCCATTTCGATACCACGTTTTTGATAAACGCCGAATGTCGCAATAGCACCAGTGTTAGGGCTGTAGCTTCCTAGTAAAATTTCGTTTGAGTTTGTTTCTGTCTTTTTCGTGCAACCAACAAATGCAACTAAAACTGCAATTGAAAGCAATGAGAACATGTTTTTCATTTGAACCTTCCTTTAGGTAATTAAAACCGTTTAAATTCTATAAATTAGATTCGCTAATTAAATTTGTTCACTCGAATTAATGAAGTGTATTCATCATTTTTCAAACTAACTGTAATCTAATTAACTAACGGTTTAATTAAGCTATACGGATAGGATTCTGGCAAGCTGAATTAGAGTTGTGTCACCACGTTTTTCATTCTGGGTAACTTGTTCTAAAGGCACTTCA
>JAMPXC010000057.1 GCA_023701385.1 Pseudobdellovibrio sp. | reverse complement strand
TTGGTCGGTTCTATGACAACTTCTTTTTTAGCCAATTGGAGCTCCTGGAATGTGATTTATTTTTAAATAGGATTTAGTAGAAAATATAAGAGAATATTTTTAAAATATCGCTGTGGGCCTAATTAAAGTCAATCAATTTGAAACATGGAACACTTTTATCGTCTCAAAAAGAGAAAAACTCTAAATCTTTCAAGCACTTATCCCGATATAATAGAACAGGTATGCGGACCACCCGGACTTCAGCTTTGAGGAACGAACCACGTATCTAAACAAGGAGTATCAAAGTGGATACAATGACCCCTGCACCTAGAACGCCGCTACATTTAGATGTTAGTTTTAGAAGAAGCTATGCAAGACAAGATTCAGTAGCTGTGCTTAGAAACATTAGTTTATCTGGAGCTTTTTTAGAATTAGCTAACCATGATTTACGTGTTGAAGAAAAAATCAATTTAACTTTCGTTGTCGCTCAACGTGAAAGAAAGATTACTGCGCAAATCGTGTGGAAAAATTCTTTAGGCGCCGGAGTTAAATTCTTGCCACAAAATAATCGCGACGTACAAATCGTTGATGATTTAATTTATTTCGTGGAAACAAAACGCATGGGCCATCGTGGTATCTTAGACGGTATCCTGAAAAAAGCGGCATAAGAAATTTTTGAATTTTAATATTAAAAAAGAAAAAGGCTTGGTGATGAACCAAGCCTTTTTTATTTTCTGTTTTTAATTAAGAATTAAGTTCCTAATCCTTCACCCATTTGGGCATCGTTACCGTGAGATCTGTTCGCCTGAGCTTTTTTACGTTTAACTAGAACAAACGCTAAAGCAGCGAATAATAAAGCCCCGATTCCTAACATTGTCACCATGTCGTCGCCACCACCTTCGGCAGCAACTTCTTCACCCTCACCCGTAGCAGCTGGAGCTTTTGTAACTTGCTCTTCTGGCGGCGGAGGTGGAGGAGTTTGAGCAAATTGCGAATCATCCGGTGGAGGAGGAGGCGGCATTGCTGCATCTAGCGCCGGATCGACAGGAGCCGTGTTAGCGGCCATTGGATCTGCTGGAGGCGGTGGAAGATCAGCTTGCGGAGGAGGAGGCGGAAGATCGTTCATTGCCGGTTGTGGCGGCGGCGCCATCTCAGCTGGAGGCGGAGGTGCCGGGTTGTTTGCCACGATATTATTAACGGCTGCTTCTGGAGTTTTTGGAACTTCAGCAGCAGCTGCTGTTGTTGTTGGAGGAGGAGTGATAGAAGCCGGTGATTTCCAGTATTTGAAAGTTTCACCTTCAGCTAATTTCGTTTTCGACTCCATTGTGTTTGTTGACCAAACTTCTTTCCAAGCATTGTCATAACCTAAAAGTTTTTTAGAAATCTTTCTTAAGTTATCACCTTTTTGAGCCACATAAGTTTCAGGAATCATACCTGTGTCTTCGTAATACGAAATTGTTTTAGAAGAATCTGTCGGACGATTTGGAGAAACGTAAGCGATTTTATCACCAGCGCGAGGAGCACGAGCTTTTAAGAATGAGTTAATTTTTTTAAGCTCTTTTGTTTTATCAGATCCGTAGATCGTCATGCTGATGTCTTTTAATTTTTCTTTCGGGCGGGCAATGTAAATTGTATTTACGAAACCATCACCAAAAGCGTAAGGAACTGCATCAGAAACTTTTTTCAAAGAAGTTGTTCCAGCAGATCCAGTTGTTGGTTTTACGTCAGCAATTGGAGTTGTTTCAGCCGGAGCTTCTTGTGTTGGAGGGGGAGTCATCGCCGTTGCGGGAGGATCTTGCGGAGATTCTGTTGGTGTCTCGTTCATAGCAGCCGATAAACCATCATCACCAGCAGGTGCTAAGGCATTTGGATCATCTAAGCTTAAATCTTGTGGAGGTAAATCACTGGCAGCTAAAGAATCTGCAGGTGGTTCAGTCGGTACATCAGATGGGGGAGCTTCTAATGAGCTTTCATCTAAAGTTGGAGCAGCTGCAATATCTGTTGGAGGAGGATCTTGTGGTGCTGCATCTAATGATAGGTTGTCATTTGAAGCTGTTGTATCAGCTGGTGCTTCACCAAGTGCTGCTTCTAATGAACTATCAGTTGATAAATTTTGCTCCGGAGCTGTGTTTGCAGCCTGTGAGCTACCATCATCTAATGCAGGCTCTTCAGCTTCAATTTTATCTACGTCCGCATTTTCTACGAATTCAGCATCATCTTGTGCTTTGTTCGCAGTACACGCAGAAAATTGAGCCATAAGGCCAAGTGCTGCTAAAACTAGTAACAGTTTTTTCATATTTTTATCCTCATCCTTGAAAATAATTGCGACTCGAAGTCGTTACTTTCTACATTAATATTACAGCACACGGAATGTGTTGCAGCAAAGCAGATGTAATGATCACTTTGAAAGCTAGACGAGACGAAAGTTGTCTTAGACTGGACGAAGGTAGGGAATGTTTACTGAGCTTTGGGTAGAACTAACAAGTCCCCGATTTTAATGCGGTTTTTTGTATACCAACCTTTATTCATTTCAAGAGCGTACATTGCCGACTTTGAACTAGGGTATGACGGAAAATCGGTTTGCATCGCTGAAGTTCCCTTCATGTCGATGATGTCGATTACTTTCTTGTCTTTACCGATGTAAGCAATTGTTAGATCAATATAAGTGTTCTTCATCCAGAAACTTAAAGGCATTTCTTCATCGAAAATAAATAACATGCCACTGTCAGCCGCTAACTTTTCGCGAAACATTAAACCGTGTTCGTGCTGTTCTCGCGTTTTTGCAATTTCAACAGTGATTTTTTTAGACCCGATTTGAATTTGTTGTTTGTCGAATTTAACTTTAGGAGTTGTAGCTTGCGGCCCGGCAAATACTTGGAATGTGAAAAATAAACTAAGTATTAAAACGTTTCGCCAATTCAAGTGCGACACCATAACGAACTCCTCTGGTTGAAACTGTTAACTCTTTAAGGTTAAAAGCTTTTAGCGTTTCAAGTAAAGTGATAACGCCAACAATGATCACATCGGCACGACCTTCGGGATAACCGATCGCGATTTTTTCTGCGACCGACATGCCAGTAAGTTGAGTTAACCATTTTTGTAAGCCCTGTTCAGTTAATTTATAACCATCAATTTTAGCTGGATCAAAACCACCCAGCTCTACTTGCGCAATGGTTGTCGGTGTTCCAGCAACAGCTAAAATTTCTTTTGGCATTTGCGGAGCCAGTTTAAGGATCTGTTGTAATTGTTCACGAATAAAGTTTTGTAATTTATCAATTTCAGCTTGAGGGGTTGGTTGAACAGAAATAAATTTTTCTGTTAAGCGCACGCAGCCGATATCTAAACTTTTTCCAGCTAAGATCTTTTGATCTTCACCGAAAATAAATTCAGTTGAACCACCACCGATATCGACAACTAAACGTGAACCTGTACCTGTTAAACCAGAAACGCCACCACGGTAAGTGATTTCAGCTTCTTTTTCGCCAGGAATAATTTCTAACGGAATATTTAAATCTTTGCAGATTTTAAAAAGTTCTTCTTTGTTTTCAGCATCGCGGGCGGCGGATGTGGCCATCGCTAAAATGGCTTGTGGTTTTTCGCGGTCTAAAGTTTTTCTGAAGTTTGTCAGAGTGTTTTTAGCTCTAACGAGTGCATCGGGGTGAAATTTTTTACTGGCCGATAAACCTTGGCCAAGTCTTACCATCTCGACTTCGTCGGAATAAATTTTTGTGACTTTTTGATTCTGCACTTCAGAAACAAGACACAAAAAAGTATTTGAACCTAAATCAAGACTGGCTAATTTCATTTTTATTCCTTCAATTTCTTCATTAAAATTTCATTCACTAAGCCAGGGTTAGCTTTACCTTTTGAAGCTTTCATGATGGCGCCGACAAAAAAGCCTAGAACTTTATCCTTACCGGCTTTAAATTCAGCCACTTGATCAGGGTTCGCAGCTAGTACATCAGCTACGATTTTTTCAATCTCACCGGGATCAGAAACTTGCACTAAACCTTTGGTTTTAATGATATCAGCTGGCGTGGAACCAGAATCCCACATCTCTTTAAAAACTGTTTTAGCTATTTTTCCAGAGATCGTGCCTTTGTCCACTTCGGCAATAAGATCAGCCAAATTTTTTGCGTTTACTTTTGATTGGCTGACAGAAAGTTTGGCGTCGTTTAATTCGCGTAACAGTTCAGTAATAATCCAGTTCGCGGCCGCTTTAGAGTTGTTACAGGCTTTACCCGTCGCTTCGAAATAATCAGCTAAATCGCGCTCTTCAGTTAATAAGTGCGCATCGTGTGTTGATAACTGCATGTCTTTTACAAAACGAGCGGCACGAATTAATGGAAGTTCCGGCAATTCTTTTTTGATCTGCGATAACTGCGCATCGGTTACGATGATTGGCAATAAATCTGGATCTGGAAAATAACGGTAATCTTGCGCATCTTCTTTTGTACGCATTGTAAAGGTGCGGTTTTTATCTGGATCGTACAATCTTGTTTCTTGAACGATTTTTTCTTTGTTTTCAATCGCATCAATTTGACGGTGAATTTCGTATTCAACAGCTTTTTCCACAAAACGGAACGAGTTGATATTTTTTAATTCAACTTTGGTTCCAAATTTTGTTTCGCCCACTTTGCGAACTGAAACGTTACAATCACAACGTAAAGAACCTTCTTCTAAGTTTCCGTCACACACTTCAAGGTAGCGAACGATAGATCGGATTGATCTGCAGTATTCGGCAGCTTCAGCTGGCGAATGTATTTCTGGCTCAGAGACGATTTCAAGTAACGGAATACCTGCGCGGTTATAGTTAATTAAAGTGTATTGGCCAAAGTGAGTTGATTTACCCGCATCTTCTTCTAAGTGCGCGCGCGTAATGCCCACGGTTTTAGATTTTCCCTCAACTTCAAACTGAATTGATCCTTTTTCGCAGATCGGTTCATCGTATTGAGAGATTTGATAACCTTTAGGAAGATCTGGGTAAAAATAATTTTTACGCGAGAACACTGATTTTTTACGGACGTTACAGCCTAGCGCTAAACCAGTTTTAATCGCGTACTCAATTGCTTTTTTATTTAATACAGGTAATGTTCCCGGCATGCCGACAGAAACTGGTGATGTATTTTCATTATCAGCCGAATCAAACGTTGTCGCATCAGCAGAAAAGATTTTTGAATCAGTTTTTAACTGTACATGCACTTCAATACCGATAACGGCTTCAAAACCACGAAATGAAGGATTACTAGTAGACACTTGGAGTTTTTCCTTTCACCGGAGAGTTTTGTTCTAAAGCGTAAGCAACATTTAGAATTTTTTGTTCTTGAAAGTGATGACCTGTTAATTGAATGCCAATCGGGAACCCGTCAGAAGTTAGTCCAAACGGAACGCTCATACCAGGAAGGCCTGCTAAGTTAGTCGATGTGGTAAAGATATCGTTTAAGTACATCTTTAACGGATCATATACACGTGTGCCGATTTTAAATTGCGGTGTTGTCGTTACTGGCGAGATGATTGCATCACATTTAGCAAACGCTTCGTCGTATTGATTTCTTAATAAGCGGCGAACTTGGCAAGCTTTGTTGTAGTAAGCATCAAAGTAACCAGATGATAAACAGAATGTTCCTAAGATAATTCTGCGCTTAACTTCCTTACCAAAACCTTCAGCGCGGGTTTGTGCGTAGAATTCATCAAGCGGTAGTGAAGATAAATCTTTAAAATCTGAACGGTAACCGTATTTCACACCATCATAGCGCGCTAAATTTGACGACGCTTCAGAGGCAGAAATTAAGTAATACATCGATACGGCATATTTAGTTAATGGAATAGACACTTCAACAAACTCAGCGCCTAAACCTTTTAAAGTCTCAATGGCTTGTTCGTAAGTTTTTCTGATGTCAGGGTGAACTAATTCAGAATTGTGATATTCCTTCACGATTCCGATTTTTTTACCTTTCATATCAGCGGATAAATTTTTTGAAAACGCTTCAACGGGACGAGAAGATGTTGTTCCATCTAATTCGTCTTTTCCGGCAATCACTTCTAAAGTAAGAGCGGCATCTTGAACTGTTGAAACCATGGGGCCCGCTTGATCAAGTGAAGAAGCAAACGCCACAATGCCATAACGACTGACGCGGCCGTAAGTGGGTTTAATACCCACCACACCACAAAAGCTTGAAGGTTGGCGAATTGATCCGCCGGTATCTGTTCCGATTGTGCCCATGACTAAACGAGCCGCTTGTGCACTCGCTGATCCACCAGAGCTTCCGCCTGGTACATATTCAGGATTCCACGGATTTTTACACACGCCATGAAAAGAGCTTTCGTTACTTGAACCCATAGCAAATTCATCAAGGTTTAATTTTCCAACGATTGTAGCACCTGCGTTTTTTAAACGCGCAACCACAGTTGAATCATAAGGTGGAACAAAACCTGTTAATATTTTTGAAGCGGCTGTTGTTTCAATGCCTTTTGTGCACAGTAAATCTTTAATTCCAAACGGAATGCCAGCCAATACACCAACATTTTCGCCTTTAGCGATTTTTTGGTCGATGCTTTCAGCTTGTTTTAAACAGTCTGGATTTAATTTAATAAACGCATTTAAAGCAGGATTTAGTTTTTCAGCGCGGGCGAAAAAATATTTTGTCACTTCAGCTGCTGAAACTTTTTTTTCAGCAATGGCTTTACGTGTGTCTGACATCGAAGCTGTTAATAAATCCATTAAACCACCGGTGGAACTTTAAAAAGGTTACCCTGTTTATCAGGAGCGTTGGCGACCATCTCTTCAGCGTGAAAATTTTGTTTAACCGAATCTTCACGTAACGTGTACTCAATCTCTGAAGGTGTAATTAAAGGCTCAACACCTTCAGTATTAATCGAAGAGATTTCGTCGAAGTGTAGAATAATTTTTGAAAGTTGTTCGCTAAACTCATTTGCTTGTTCTGGCGTTAACTGCAGTCGAGCTAAATTAGCTATTTTTTGTATCACATCTTTATTGAATTTACTGTCAGACACAATGGCCACCTTTGTCGCAAAACAATATATCCAAATTTCAGTTGAGTTGTAACGAGAAAAATCTAGAAATTGCAGGCTGTTATGATAGATTGTGACCTATGCCCAAGACTACTAAAACTGCAGCCAGCGCGCAGATCAAGCGTAAGCATTCTGACCTAAAAGAGAAGGTGAATTATCACAATGAGCGTTATCATACCCATGATAAGCCTGAGATCTCTGATTACGACTTTGATCAATTGTTTAGCGAGCTGCTAAAGCTTGAAGAAGAATACTCTGGGTTGGATTTGACAGATTCGCCTTCGCAGCGTGTAGGTGGCGATGCCATTGCCGCATTTAAGAAAATGGATCACCGCTTACCGATGATTTCACTAGCGAATAGCTATAACGAAGAAGACATTAAAGAATTTAACGCCCGTATTAAGAAATTCTTAAGAAATGATAAAGACGTTGAATACTTTGCCGAACTTAAACTTGACGGCCTTTCTATGGAGCTTGTTTATGAAGACGGTCAGTTAGTTCGCGCTTTGACTCGTGGTGATGGTGTTACAGGCGAGGATGTTACCCATAACGTAAAAACGATTAAGTCGATTCCACTTAAAATTTCTCATAAAAAGCTTTTAGAAGTGCGCGGTGAAGTTCTTATCGATAAAAAAGATTTCGTTGAAATGAATCAGGCTTACGAAGAAGCAGGCCAAATGGTTTTTGCTAACCCTCGAAATGCGGCTGCGGGAACTATTCGTCAGTTAGATCCAAAAATTGCGGCATCTCGCCCATTAAAGTTTTTTGCTTACGCGCTTGGGGCGTATGAAGGTATTGCTTTTGATTCGCAAAAAGATATTGAAGAAAAATTAGCGAAATTAAAATTTCCGATTATTGATCGTAAATTTACTGAATGCACTTCAAGCGAAGAAGAGTTAATCGGCTATTATCATCGTATCAATCAACATCGTGCTCAGTTACCTTTTGATATTGATGGCATCGTGATTAAAGTAAATCAAATGTCGCTCCAAGATGATTTAGGCATGATCGCACGTTCACCTCGCTGGGCAACGGCAGTAAAATTTCAGCCTGAACAAGCGCAAACTGTGATTGAAAATATTGTGGTGCAAGTTGGTCGTACGGGAGCCCTCACTCCGGTTGCGGTGATGAAGCCTGTTAAAGTAGGTGGTGTTACAATTACCAACGCCACTCTTCATAACCAAGATGAAATTGATCGTAAAGATGTGCGTATCGGTGATACCGTTGTGGTTCAACGCGCTGGTGATGTGATTCCAGAAGTTGTTCAAGTTATTATAGATAAACGACATAACTTAGCACCAGCATTTACAATACCAAACATCTGTCCTGTATGTGGAAGTAAAGCGAGCAAAGAACCTGATGAAGCGGTTCTTCGTTGTCAAAATGCATTTTGCAAAGCAATTCTTATCGGCTCATTAATTCACTTTGTGTCTCGTCGTGCGATGAATATGGAGAAAGTCGGCGATAAATTAATTGAAGCTTTTGTTGAATTAGAATTAGTAAAAAGTTTTTCTGATTTATACAAACTGACTGATAAAGATATTCAAAAATTAGAACGCCAAGGTGAAAAGTCGATTCAAAATATTCTAAACAGTATTGAAAAATCACGCCAAACAACTTTAGCAAGATTTATTTACGCTTTAGGTATTCGTTTTGTCGGCGAACAAACGGCAAAACTTTTAGCTGATCACTACGGAACTATAGAAAACTTTATGAAAACTGAAGCTGAAGAGTTAGAAAAAGTTCCCGAAATCGGTGAAAAGGTTTCAGCTACAATTCTAAAATGGCTTCACGATAAACGTATGCAAGCTGAAGTTAAGACTTTAGCGAAGTACATGACTTTCGAAGCTCCAAAAAGAAACTTAGAAGGCAAATTAACTGGAATGAGCTTCTTAGTGACGGGCACATTGCCTGTAAAACGTAACGAAGCTCATGAAAAAATCGAAGAAAACGGTGGAAAACTTTTATCCGGAGTATCAGCTAAATTAAGTTATTTAATTGTCGGCGATGATCCAGGTTCAAAAGTCGATAAAGCTCAGTCGGTCGGTGTAAAAATTATTTCTTGGGAAGAATTTTTAGAACTACTTAACTAAAAATTCGGCTACAGATTGAATATCTACAACACAGTGCCCGCCAAACAACGGGCGCCATTCGACCGAATATTTTTTATCAGCTAATTTTTTGGCTAGAGTTTCAGTTGTGGCGAAGTTTCCGTATTTATCGGTTAAACCACAACTTACATAAAACTCAGGAGCATCGGGATCTTCGTATTTATCAACTAAACGAGGTGGTGAAAAATTATTCCATTCTTGCTCGGTTGGAAAAATCTTTCGGGCAATTAACATAATGCTGTAAATCGTTTTAGGATCTGCACCCGTTGCGTGTAAAAAATTTTGAATTGTTTCTACAGAATCATGCGGGCTTTGTTCTAAAATGACTGGGCATAATATACCCGCTTTTTGAAATAACCCTTTAGTTTTAAAAACTAACTCTAAAGAATTAATTCCGCCCATGGATTCGCCAAAAACGATGCGGCGTTTTGGTTTTCCTACCTGTTTTTCGATAGTTGGAATGACTTCATTTAAGAAGAATTCTAATAAACCCGTAGCAGAGCTTTCTGCTTTTTCTGAAATTAACCATAGAGGACCAAAAGAAATACTTACAACAGTGGGAGCCGATATTTTTTTCTCCTGCCAGTACTGCTGAATTTGTCCGGTATAAACAGTGGCATCACTCCAAGTTTGTTCATCTTCATCACGACCATGAAGAAAATAAGCTAAATCACCATTATTAGAACCACCAGCCGGTGAATGAATACAATATTTCCAAGGATGAACTTTGCTTTCGCCAGTAAAACAATTTTTCTCAGCAGCCACTAAGCTAGCTTTTTGTTTTCCTTGAGGAGTAGTGAAATGCGACCAAGCCAAGTAAAGGCTTACAAAGAGAGCTATGATAACGACGAAAAGAACTTTTCTTTTTTGAATCATACGCCTGTTCTCCAAAAAAAAACCGAAGTTTATCACTTCGGTTTTAGCACTAAGGACGACCGCGAGGCCGGCCCTTTAGAATAAGGTCTGCTGAAAGCAGATCAAATCTAGATATGGTCGATGATAATATCACGAGCCATAACTGTTTTACGGCCATCAGCTTTAGCTGATTCGATGCCTTTAGCGCAAAGACGCTCAACAGCTTTAGTTAACATGTCGATTGTTTCGGCAGACGTGTTCATTTGGCCTTTTTCTTTGATGAATTTTTTTACTTTGCTTGTAACCACTAAGATATCTTCAGACATGATGCCTCCAATTAAAATTAATTTAACCTACCCTTAAAATGCTTACACACGATCTGAGAAATTAAAATGCTTTATAGCGTTTTGCTGCGCCGCATTTCAAAAAGGTACGGCCTACCTAGTTCGGAGATGTGGGTTTTCGGTGGAATTGGATCAGCTCGGCTTTGCGCACTTCTGGGTTTTCTTCAGAAGGATAAATCCAAACATAATTGTTTCTTTCCGACGCCTGCGTGCATTCCACATCGGTAAAGGCCGGCGACCAAGTTCCCGAATTTAAATGCTCCACCGATCCGTAAAATTCATGGCGGGGAATATGTGTGTGCCCGTAAACGATACGGTGAACACCAGTGATTTCAGATTGTTGCGAAAAAAGCCATTCATCGGGTTCTTTATATGTACTGACCAGCGACGTAATCGAACGTGCGTAAAACAGAAAAAACGGAATTAATAATAAAATAGGAACAAACACCCAGTAAAAAGAAATTCCGAATAACAATTTTAACTGTGTTGTAAAAATAAACGTAAATGCTAAACCAAAGAAAATTAAAAACGCACGATCAAGCCAAAGTTCTTTAGCAATTAACCACGGATTTTGTGTAGCCGGCGTTGCGAAAAACTCTTGCAGTCCACGTACAACTTTGGGAGTGGTATTTGAATCTTTCGCCGCTTTTTCAACGATGTCTTCCATGTGCTCAAGGGGTTTATACACTTCACCGAAGCGATCAAAAGTGACGTGAATTAAAGTTGCGACAGCGCCCCAGAACCAAGTCCAAATAATTAAAGGCTGAGTTAAAAGTAAATAGCGAAAGAAAAAACTTAAGTATTCACTCACCGACATGATGTAATTTTTTTCGATATGAGGATTAAACAACCCCATGCCGTTCATGATATAACGACAAGCCACGTTTCCGAATGGTAAACGAATACGCAATTCATTGTAATTCACGATAAATGGATTCAGTGGATTTTCGCACAGACAATAAGGATCTTGCTGATGACCATGTTCAATCAGAGTATCGTTTTCGCTAATATAAAACCATTTCACAAACTTTACGCGTTTTGAATCTTCAGGTCCTAAATTTAAAACATCAAAGAACGTTTTTTGCACTTTCGGAAAATGAAGTTCAACGTCGTGGTTGCCTGGAATTAAAATTAACGAATGCCCTTTTTCGACAAAACGGCGAAGCGCGTTCATCAGATCAGCGTGCTCTTCTAAAACCACCTGCATTTTAAAAACCGAACGTTCTTCACGCGGAAAAAGCCCGCGGCGTGTTTCGATCCAGTGAAATTTATAGATTGGCGCAATCGGATAAGCCATCACGCTATCGAAATCAAAAATATCGCCATTTAACACAAGCTCAATGGGTTTTCCGTGCGATTTGTGGTCGATTTCATCTAAAAATTCAATCAACGCCGGGTCCATAAAGAACTGTTTGGTTTTAAATTTTTTCCATAGCGGATGGCGCACCTTGTGTTTTGGGCGCGACGGTTCGGCGTCAGTTAAATGAAGATCGCTGATAATTGCGGTATACTTTAAACTCACAATTTACATTGTTTCACGGGTCTGATTTAATGTCACGAAACGCAGGTAAGATTTTATGTCGCAAATTAAACTAGAAAAATTTAAAAAACCTTTTGTCGTCGTTGGTCTAGGTAAATCTGGAATGGCCGCGGTACAGTTATTAAAAACAACGGGCTTAAAGGCCGATGAAGTTTTCCTTTTCGACGAAAAAAAAGAAGGCGATTTAAAATCCTGGGAAGATATCGCTAAACTTACCCCTGGAACTTTGGTTGTTTCACCCGGCGTTCCGTTAAAAGGCCCACATATTAAAAAATTAATGGCCCTAAACTGGAATATCACTTCTGAAATTACCTTAGCTTGCCAATTTTTAACCGACGAAAAGTTGATCGGTATTACCGGCTCTGTCGCAAAAAGTACGGTCACTTCTCTGGTAGGCGCAGCGCTAAAAGCTGAAGATGCAAATGCTTTTGTTGGCGGAAACTTAGGCGTTCCTTTTTGCGAATACGCTTTGGGGTTACAACAAGGAAAAACAAAAGCGCGTTATATCGTTTTAGAGTTATCAAGTTACCAATTAGAAAACTGTAAAGACTTACAATTAGAAACTTCAGCCATCACTTTCTTATCAGCTAATCATTTAGAGCGTTATGCTTCAGCTGATGAGTATTACATGACAAAATGTTTTATCGGTTCAATTACGAAAAAAGTTTGTGTGTTAAATGCCGCTTCTGAAGATAACGTAAAATACGCACCCCGCGTTCCGGGTAAAACAGTATTAACTTCATCTCAAACTTTCGCTCATCAAGATTTACTTAAAAAAGTAAAACTTTTAGGTGCGCACAATAAAGATAACTTCTGTGTAGCGTACGAATTAGTAAAAGCTATCGGCTTATCTGATAAAGCGATTCAAGCGATGTGTGATTTCACAGGCCTTGAACACCGTATTGAGTTTGTCGCTGAACATAAAGGTGTAGCCTACATCAACGACAGTAAAGCGACGGCGATGGATTCAGTTTTGGTAGCTGTAAAAGCGGCGCAAGAAAAAGCTGGCAGCGGTTTAGTGTATTCACTTCTTGGTGGCCGAGATAAAAATCTTCCGTGGGAAGAATTACAAATTTTAGCTAAAGAAAAACAAATTCAGCCGATCTTTTTTGGTGCATGTGGGGAATTAGCACGCACTAAAATGCAAATGTCAGATCGCCCGTACTTTGCAAAGTTAAATGACGCTCTAGAAGATGTGTTTAAAAAAACAAAAGCATCAGATGTTATTTTACTTAGTCCAGGTGGCACAAGCTTAGATGAATTTAAAAATTTTGAAGAGCGCGGAAATTTCTTTAAAGAAAAAGTAAAAAACTTTATTCAGAAAAATGGCTAACAAATAAAACTGAAGGACGGCTGTAGAACACCGTCGAAAAGCTTCTTTCAGTTTTTTGATCTTGCAAGATTAACTCTTGAATACCTTGTTTTAAGTTAAACGCCACAAATCCGCCACCGGCAATTTGTTTTGGTACGATATTACCTGCTTGGTCAAAATAAACGATATGAGCTGAATTAAAGCTTTCATCAGCTACGTGAACATCAAAGAAGTTATTCGGTGTAAAACCAACAAATGTTGAAGTTTCAGGTTCGATCTGAATTTGTGATTGCGCTTGTACGTATTCTAAAAACGCTTCTTTAACTTGTGGTAAGTGTAAGTGATCTTTTGAAAGATTTTGAATGTATACGTAAGCTGCGTAATCGCGAATTAATGGACGATTTACAACTTCAGTTAAACCGTATTGTGAATTGTGGCGGTAACGAACTAATTCACCTTCTAAATTAAGAATGTCTTTTTGACCTGGAACAAATAATTCAGTCATAATTTGTTCGCCGGTGAATGAGTCAAAACTTCTTGCAATCACTGAAGTTGGAATCGCCGATGAGTAAATTTCTTGGTAGCTGACGGTATCTGTAGCTACTAAGAATTGTTGAGTTCCTAAACGACGATCACCCATATAAGCCGTGATTTCGTAAACACCTTCGTTTAAGCCCGGAATAATAAAGTAGCCGTTTTCAGACGAGTAGTTTTGTGATTGTTGAGGAATTAAAAATTGATCTAAGTAATAAGGTTCAAGCCCGGGTTGGTTTTCAATCATGACTTGAGCACCTTGAACCGGTTTACCATCGACAAGTATCCGGCCGATGATAATTCCCGTTTCAGGTAGATATTGAATCTGTAATTGTTCAGATAGATAGTCAACAGCGCCTTCAACCCATTTACGAGAGAATAAAACAGTATCGCTTCTATCTGCCGCTGAACGAACAGAAAGAGTTGAAGCTACAGCACCTGTTGAGTCTTTAACAAAAGACAGCGTTGACGAATGTCTCGCGACATTGGGATAGACGTCACTGGTTTTTTTTAGATCAAAATGACCAGAGAAAAAACTTGCTTGTAAGTTCTTATCAGACAGTTTTCTTGAATCAACTGATCGGCCATTCATGGCAAATGCCGAAGGGCGGCCTAAACGCAAAGTCGGTCCTTCAAAGAAAGTGCCCGCACGTTTTAAGTTATAAATTTTTTGGCGGTCTTCACCGATTAAAATTCCTGTGCGGTCTTTAACTTCAGCAACGATTTCACCTTCGAAAGCACCAACGGCAATTTGATAAAGACCGGCGCGTAAATCAACTTGGCCCACTTCGATGGATTGACCTTCAAACACACGTTTTAAAACAACTAAGTGGTCAACGATACCAACACCGTCTTTTAATTCAAAGTTACCGCGAATCACGGCGCCTTCAGAAGTTTGGGTAAACGATGGCGTTACCGAAGATTGCGGTTGGGCATTTACTAAAGCTTGAATTTGGCGATCAGCTTCGGCATGAAGTTCGGCTTTATCAATTTTGATTTCAGCCACTGAGGCAACAGCTGTAACTTCTTCAGTTGTTTCTGTCGAAAGCTGCACTGTGCGGTTTTGACTAGCCAACTCACGCAGTTGCTGTTGCTTAGTCATTTGCATATTCTTTTGAATAATCTGAGATTGTTGATAAAGGTTGTAGGCAGGAGTGTTACGCTCTTGAGTAATTGTTAATGGTTTTGTGACCATCACAATATTCGACTTTTCTATTTTCGGTGAATAGAGAAAAGTTAGCGGTAAAATAAAAGCCAGTAAGTAGGGCAAATTCAGTACTCCTACTTATAGGATATTTAGAAGACCTCTTCGGCGTCAACGGCCTGATAAGTATCGAGACTTTTGTTAAGGGCGCGTTTGATTTCGATCGCGCGCTTCATAGTTAGACTTTCGTCGATTCCTTGATCGACAAAGGTCATGGTTTCTAGGTCTAAGACCTCTTTTGTAACCTGGACGCTAATTTCATAGGGTCTGCGGGGGCCTAAGATCACGACCTTAGTGTAGTAGCGGGCTTTAATTCTTTTAGTTTCATCAAGATCTTCAAATTTACGGTCATGAAAGCTAGAAGTCAGTTCACGGCCGTTCAGGCTGATGATGCGCGGTTTTCCGATGATGGCAGCCACAACTTTGCGCGTTTCTGGAACCGGTAGAGTCGAATCCTCAATATAAAAGGCTGTCGTCTGACAGCCTGATAGGAAGATTAATAATAAAAGCGCGCTTAAATATTTCACTCTTTAATATAATAGAGACTATTTTTTATTCCAGTCAGCTAAAAACATCTCGATGCCTTTAGATGTAAGTGGATGTCCAGTCATTGATTGCATAACTTTGTATGGAATAGTTGCGATATCGGCACCCATGATGGCGGCGTGCTGGATATGCATTGGTGATCTTACTGAAGCGACTAGAACTTCTGTTGAGAAATCGTAGTTTTGATACATTTGCACAACGTCAGCCACCATGCTCATACCATCTGTTCCAATATCATCTAAACGGCCCACGAATGGAGAAACCATTGTAGCACCTGCTTTAGCTGCTAATAAGGCTTGAACAACAGAGAAAACTAACGTCACGTTAGTTTTGATTCCCATAGCTGTGAATTTTTTAACAGCGATCATACCGTCTTCACACATTGGAACTTTAACAACTACGTTATCAGCCAATTTGGCTAGCACTTGGCCTTCTTTAACCATTTCATCAGCTTTTAATGAAATAACTTCTGCCGAAACTGGGCCTGTTGTGATTTTGCAGATTTCTTTGATCACTTCATGAAAATCGCGGCCAGATTTTGCGATTAATGATGGGTTTGTTGTAACACCGTCAACCCAACCACGTTCGTTGGCCATTTTAATTTCGTTAACATCAGCTGAATCGATAAAGAATTTCATGTTACTTCTTTCCTTTAGAGGTTGGTTTCATTAAATCGTCCATAGAATATAAACCCGCAGGCTGTTTGACAATCCACTTTGCAGCTTTGAGTGCACCTTCAGCAAACACTGTGCGATTTAAAGCATTGTGTTCTAGTTTAATCATTTCACTTTGCGACGCTGCGGTAATCGTATGAATACCAAAAACGCCACCTAAACGATGCCCTACAGCTGGTGGAATTTTTTTACCCACAGCTGTTTCTAAATCTTTGTGTAAAGTCACTGCTGTTCCAGAAGGATTATCTTTTTTCTGGGTGTGGTGAATTTCTTCGAGAGCAAAATCAAAATGTGAAATTGTAGATAGAGCTTTGATGGCTTGGCGGACTGTCCAAAGACCTACGCTCATATTGGAAGCCCAAAAGATAGGGTTCTTTTTACTAATAGCTTCTACTTTAGCAAACTGATTGCCTTCAAAACCAGTTGTTCCGCTGATCAAAGGTTTTTTCGTTTGTTGAAGCAGCGGAAGTAAATCCATTAACCCTTCAGGGCGAGAAAAATCAATCCACACATCAACTTGTTTTAAAGTAGCCGCTGGAAT
>JAMPXC010000056.1 GCA_023701385.1 Pseudobdellovibrio sp. | reverse complement strand
GATGAATCCTGAGTTAACGGGATTACATCCCCTACTTTTAAATCCATCATGTCTTTTAATTGAATTTGTGTTTCACCAAGATTTACTTTGATGTCGACAACTGTATCTAATAATTGTTCTTTGATAATCGCTGTCCAAAGTTTTTTATCCGTTTGATCTGACTCAACCTGGAAACCTGTAGATAACTTTTGTTTGATCGGCTCAATCGTTGCGTACGGAATAACGATTGAAACTGTTCCGTTGATATTTTCTAACTCAACGTCAAAAGTTGAGGCGATAACCACGTCTGTCGGAGGCACTATACCAACGAACTGTGGATTGATCTCAGTACGCTGGAACGAACAACCGATCACTTCGATTGTTGACCAAGCTTGTTCAAGATCTCCAATCGCAAGCTCAACAACCTTTTTCACGATCTGTAATTCAATCGGCGTAAACTCTTTACCGTCTAATTTAGAATAAGGACGGTCAGAACCACCGAAGAATGAATCTACCAGCGCGTAAGCAAGTTTTGCTTCGATCACGAATAAGGCAGATCCACGTAGGTTATTAAAACGCAAGACGCTCATGCACGTTGGAATCGGGAGGGTGTTGATGAACTCACCGAATTTAATAAACTCTGTTGATGTTAATGTGATTGAGGCAATTTTTCTTAAAGCTGATGATAACGATACACGAAACGCACGCATGAATTTTTCGTAGATAACTTCTAATTGCGGAAGTCTTCCACGAATAATTCTATCTTGCGATGTTAAGTCATAGGCGATGACGTTTTTGTCTTTTGGTCCTGCAGAAGCCGTGCTGCCACCGCCGCCACCGCCACCTGAACCGCCAGCACTACTAGAAGATCCTGAGTCAGATGTGCCAACGTCGCCGTCAGAAACTGCGGCTAACAGGGCATCTACTTCACTTTGCGATAGAATTTGATTCATACCGTGTCTCTCCTAACCAATAAATTAGTTGTAAATAATTTCTGTGAAGAACACGTTTGTAATCTTACCTTTTGATAAGAACGTGTTGATATTGTCTTTAATTTCATTTCTTAAGAAGTCTTTACCGTCTTTCGTTGATACTTCTTCGTAAGACTTGCTTGATAAGATAATAATAATGAAATCGCGGATTTGCGCTTTACGCGTGTCGATTTCAGCGATGATATTACCGTCGCCCTCTTTGTTGCCTTTAACTTCTAATTCCATATTCACTTTTAAAACTTTACGGCCTTTAGAACCCGCTAAGTTCACAACGAACGTTTCAAGAGGAATAACTTTACCAATTTCAGATTCTTTGATGGCGTCTTCTTTTAATTTAGTTTTTTCTTCACCAGCCACTACGTGGTCGATTGTTGGTTTTTCAGCTTCGATCTTACGGCCTTTCCAAACCATGAAACCCACCGCTAAAACCACTAACATATTCACAACAACCAGGCCGATTAAGACCATAGGCTTTTGTCCAGACTTCTTGGCTGCATCGCCGGCTTGTGCTGCTTCTGTCTTTACTGCTTTTTCTTCAGCCACGTTTTCCTCCATGAAAACTTCTTTTACCAATATCATGATAAAGCAACGCCAATGCCAAATAGACCTTTGTCGAATGACAAAGCGACACCACGGATGAAGGTCCAGACAGAACGACATACCGTCAAAATAATTACATTTGAGTACTTAAATAGTGATGACTGACCAAAAGTCTCGGCAAAAAAGATCCAAAACTATGGCGGAGTCCAGTTAGAATTTTGACAAAATTCTGACGGCAGGAAGCCGTCAGAAAGGCTAGGCAGGAGGCCGAACCAGCGCAGCGGCGGAAATTATTTTGAAATAATCGGTTGAATCTCTGATTGAAATTTACGGACTATGGTCTCGTTGCCTGCAATAGAAGATTTTTTAAACGGATCATAGTTTTCACCTTCGTAAGTAATCACTACGCCACCCGCTTCTTTCACCAAAAGTAATCCGGCCGCTGAATCCCATGGTTTAAGATTTTTTTCCCAGTAAAGATCAAAAACTCCTGAAGCAATCAATGCTAAATCGTAAGCGGCAGCCCCTGGTCTACGCACAGCTTGGGCTTTCCACACCACGTCTTCAAAAATTTTTAATTGCTCTGATAAAACTTCGCGTTTTTCATTCACAAAACCTGTCGACATGAACGCTTGTTCAAAGTTTTCAGTTTTTGAAACAGACAACTTTTCACGTGTGCCATCAGGCTGAATACACCATGCTCCATGGCCACGAATTGAAGTGAAAGTTTGATTCAACATTGGCATATCGATAATGCCCACTTCGATTTCGCCATTAACTTCTAAGGCTAATGAAATACAGAAAATGGGGAACTTATGAACAAAGTTTGTTGTTCCATCTAAAGGGTCTAAAATCCAACGTGGGCGCGATGATGCTGTGAATTGCTCTTTGCCTTCAAGGTAAGCTGTTTCTTCACCTAAGAAGTCAAAATCAGGAAATGATTTGGCCAACATCCCTTTAATTAGCGTTTCGCTCTCGCGATCGGCTTCACTGACAAGCCCTGCGGCTTTATCTTTCTCTTCGACGTTGTTTATTTTACCAAAATACCCCAATAAACAGGCTCTTCCGGCTAATACAGCCTTCATAGCTTCGTTATAGATTTCATTTAGCTGTAAGTTTATATTTACCGAGTCAAAACTAGACTTTCCCATAGATTCCGCCTGTTGATAAGATGTAAGCTATACCCAAAATTGACAGGAAGCAATTTATGACAATGAATACAAATCGCATTATCGAGTTAGCCTTAGTTTTCTTTATCTCGTTATTCTCGTTCTCAATCGGAACATTCGTAGGTAAGAAATATTCAGATAACCAACACCGTCTTGCGTTACTTGAGCCGGGCAAAAAAACTGAAGAGCGCCAAAATATTGAAAATGCAGCGCACACTGAAGGTGCGGCTACAACTACAGCTTCTGAAAGCGAAATCACTGATGCTGACGTAGCAAAAATGGCCGAAGAGTTTTCAGCTGAAGGTGAAGAAACTCACGGTGAAACAACTGCAGCAACGGCTGGTCACGGCGAAGCAGCAACTGTAGCTGAGCACGGCACAAAAACAATTAAGACAATTAAACCAGAAGTTAAAGATGTCAAAGAAGTGACATTAGCAGAAGCTAATGGCGAAACAGCTGAAAGAGAAGTTGCTAGCATCCCAGCAAAAGCTAAAACAATGGCGACATACACAGTTCAAGTAGGTTCATACCCTTCTGAAGCTGAAGCTAACAAAATGACTGAGTCTTTAGTAGCTCGCGGTTATAAAGCGAATGCTGTACCAGCTAACGTAAACGGTAAAACAATGTACCGCGTACAAGTTGGTTTATTTAATAACTTAAACGAAGCGCAAGAATACAAAAAAGAGTTAATGGAGAAAAACCGTTTAACTTCAGCTTTCGTACAAAAAGTTGCCAAATAATTTCTGATCTCACAAATTTAGAAAAATTCATATTTAGTTCGTAAAAAAACCGCTCTAAGAGCGGTTTTTTATTTGTTTTAAAGCAGGCAAGAAATTTGCCTTTGACGCTTACCCTATGACTAAAATATCAAAAACAGAAATTGAAAAATGCATTTTTATCGTTCGTAAGCAAAAAGTTATGCTGGATTCGGATTTAGCTCGAATATACGGGGTAGAAACAAAAGCATTGAATCGCGCGATGAAACGGAATTCGGATCGTTTTCCGCCAGACTTTATGTTTCAACTTAACGAAAAAGAAGCTGAATTTTTGAGGTACCAATTTGGCACCTCAAAAGTAGGACGCGGTGGTCGCCGTTATTTACCTTATGTTTTTACAGAGCATGGAGCTCTAATGTTAGCTAACGTGCTAAATAGCGATATTGCCGTAGAAGCAAGTATTCAAGTTGTGCGTGATTGTACCCGAAATTTCTCACAAAAAAATTGGAATTTAATAATCGAAATTCACACCCAGCTTTACAGTACTGACTGAAACAGACTCCGGCTGGTACGCCTTTGACTGCATGTAACGTGTATCGAGCCCCACGATAAAATAATCTAAGCGAAACAAAACTAAACCACCCAAACCCAACACTTGTTCTGAATCAGACGTATCAGTTTGTGATTGGCCATTTAGTGATGTTTCAACTTCGGCTTTTGTTTGACCGACCACTCCAAAAATTAATAACTCAAGATTTGTATTCGGCGTTAAGTTTTGAAATTCCATTTTAGCTAAACTAAATCCGGCTAAAAAATTCCACTCCTTCATTTGCGTTTTTACGCCTAACGAAGTGCTGCCCGTATTGTCTTGTGAACTGTTGTGTTCTATTCCAAGCAACAAACTTTGATACATGTAGTTTACAGAGTAATGCGAATAACCACGAAGATCGATGCTTTGATCAGAACCTTCTTCGTAGCGAAATTGAAAACCAGGAGCATAAATTTGAATTTCATGCTGGGCTTGTGCAGAAACTGCAGAAACCAAAAGACTTAACAAAATTAAAAAACGAATCATCATGGAGCCACCACTTTATAAGAATCTACGTTTTCTTCTTTTTCGCAAGTATATTTTGCGGCGATAACGTCTTCTTTTTGCAGTGGTGCATTTAAATACTGAATAATAAGCTCACATTGTTCTTGTGATTGGCGACCGGCATCGGCTTCAGCAACGGCTTTAAACAATGACTGCGTTGAAAGACGTTCTGACTTATTTAAAGCCAAAGCATCATGACCAAGATGTTCGATAAACTTAATGACAAACTGACTTACCGCTTTTTTAGCATCAGCACGCATTAAGCCTTCGTTTTTCATTTTCACAGTCACAAGTTCTTTTAAAAAACGTGCATACGGTGTACCCACATCGTAAACGAAATTTGACAAAGCCTGCGATGGATCATCAGCAATATTGCGTGCTTCAACAATAGCTGTCTCGATATCTTGATCAGTTTTATACATCACTTTTTCAGGCTTTGTTAAGCTGCGCTTTTTAACATGAGCTGATAACGACCACTTAATAAAATCTGGATCATCAGTATAAGCCCAACCCCAGAAGTCAGCTAAGCCTTCGTTGATACCACGCAAGTAAGTTTCATTAAATAATTCAACTTCAGACAAATTTCCGGCTGCGATTTTTTTATGTTTGCCCCAGCCTTCTAAACTATGCACGTTTTCATCTGATAAACGCTGTGAAATCGTCACATGCTTTTTGCTTAATGGTCCTAAAACTTTGCTATAAAAGATCGAATGAAAAAACTCATGCGCGATAATTCCGGCATTCACAGAAATCGGCATTTCGCGGTCTGTGTAGGGAACAAATAACATCGCTTTTGAACGGCCATCATAAAAGGCATTGTTCGCCTGAACAGCTTCGTCGCCTTTAATCTTTGTGTTTAAACCAATTTGAAATGGCCCTTTGACCGTGATTCCTAAATCCTGCGCCCAAGTCATTAGACTTTGCATGTGGTAATAAAGCGTAGCCATTTGTAAAGATAAAGCATCTTTAGCGATATAAGTTTCGTTTTTAGTTTTAGCAAAATAAGCGATCGGTGATCCACCCGATAAACGACCTTCAACTAAACCCGGAGCATAGAAAAACTGGGCGTACTTTCCGCGCACTTCACGTAAATTCGAAATATCTTTAAGGGTGACCGTTTTTAAGAGGTATTCACTATTGCCGTTTGAAACCTCAGAGAGAGGAATTTGCACCGCTAAATCGCCATTAGCCGTCTGCTCGTTCGGAGCTGGTTTACAGCCCGTAAAAGCAAGAAGGAATGCACCTAAAAAAAGCATAGAAATACGAGAGAAATTCATTGCGTCAAATATAGGGTATTTTGTCGAAATTCTCAATTTTCAGGGGTATGACTTAACCCCGAATGAGCGTCGTTGAAAACCTTACACGAAATTTGAACCCAACTCAAAAAAAAGCTGTCGAAACTTTAGACGGTCCTTTGTTAATCCTAGCCGGAGCCGGCTCTGGGAAGACCCGTGTATTGACCCACCGAATGGCCAATTTAATCGGCCAAGGCATCTGTGCCCCTGAAGAAATCTTATGTGTGACCTTTACCAATAAGGCCGCCCAAGAGATGGAACACCGTATTTACAACCTTCTCTCTGACATCGGTGTACCCGTTACCCGCGATCTTTGGATCAGTACTTTTCATAGTTTCTGTGTGCGTATTTTACGTCGCCATATCGACATGCTTGATTACAAAAAGCCGTTTACGATTTACGACTCTTCAGATCAGTTAGCGCAAATTAAAAAAGTGATGCAGGCGTTAAATATTAACGACAAAA
This sequence comes from Pseudobdellovibrio sp., assembly GCA_023701385.1. Taxonomy (GTDB): domain Bacteria; phylum Bdellovibrionota; class Bdellovibrionia; order Bdellovibrionales; family Bdellovibrionaceae; genus Pseudobdellovibrio. The sequence goes on along the minus strand of JAMPXC010000056.1, from coordinate 11,162 downwards.
TGTTTCCGCCAAAAAGCTTCCAACACCGCATCAGCAATTCTAAAATGTTAGGCTTAGCGCCTGAAAATATGCGTAACGGTTCTAAAACCGTAATTGATCAAAAGACGTTAGAAGTTTACACACGCTACGAAGAAGAAATGAAGCGCGCTAACGCTTTAGATTTCGATGATCTGTTATTAAAAACTCACGAACTTTTTAAGATGTATCCTGGGTTACTTGAAGAGTATCAAAAGACATTCCGCTACATCATGGTGGATGAGTATCAAGATACGAACCGCATTCAATACTTACTGGTGCAGCAATTAGCTTCAGCTCATAAAAACTTGTGTGTTGTGGGTGATGAAGACCAATCCATCTACTCATGGCGTGGGGCTGATATCAGCAACATCTTAGACTTTGAAAAAGATTTTCCGAATGCCACTGTGGTAAAGTTAGAAGAAAATTACCGTTCTTCGGCGAATATCGTAACAGCGGCGACAAAAGTGATTGCCAACAACACTGAACGCAAAGATAAGACGTTATTTACCAATAACGAGCCGGGCGAATTAATTCACGTGCGTGAAGAGCGTAATGAATACGATGAAGCCAGGTACGTGGCTAAATCGATCGAAGAATTAATGAACGTGGGCGAAAGTTTAAATAACTTCGCGATCTTTTACAGAACGAATGCGCAATCACGTGTTCTGGAAGAACAATTACGAACGCTAATGATTCCGTACCGTCTTATCGGTGGTATTCGCTTTTATGAACGTGCCGAAGTAAAAGATTTAATTGCGTACTTACGCATGGCTATTAACTTTAAAGACGATATCGCAGTTAAACGTATTATCAACGTTCCAGCCCGCGGTATTGGCAAAACGACCGTTGAGCAAGTTGATGAGATTTCGGCCAGAGAGAAAATTTCGTTCTTTGAAGCCATTCAAAAAGCGATTGACACTAAAGTTTTCAACGCTGGTACGACGGGTAAACTTCGCCGCTTCTTAGAATTGGCTGAAGGTTTAATTTCACAAAAAGATAGCTTTAAACTCTCTGAATTCTATTCGATCGTTTTAGACCGTACTGAATATGTGACGACTCTAAAAAAAGAAGATACGACAGAGGCTGAAGCCCGTATTAACAACTTAGAAGAGTTAGACAATGCCATCGTGCAGTTTGAAAAAGAACGCGGCGATGAAGCGACATTATCGAACTACTTAGAAGAAATGACGTTAGCCTCTGATCAAGATCAGGTGGACCAAACTGTAAATGCGGTAACGATGATGACCTTACATATCTCTAAAGGTTTAGAGTACCCGTATGTGTTTATCGTAGGTTGTGAAGAAAGTTTATTTCCGTCAATTCGTGGTGGCGCAGACGAGATTGAAAATCACGATCTTGAAGAAGAACGCAGATTAGCCTACGTGGGTATGACCCGCGCGCGCAAAAAACTTTGGATGACTCACACGAAAATTCGCCGCGTGTGGGGTCAAGAGCAGATGAATCCTATTTCTCGTTTTATTAATGAAATTCCAAAAGAATTACTTCTAAAGACTTCGGCTGTGACTGCGTTTGGGGTGAATAACTTTGCATCCCGCTATGGTCAACGTAATAACGACTCTGAGTACGGAAGTTTTGGCCAAACCAACAGCTGGGGCAGCAAAAAACAAAACTCTTACGACGACAATCAAAGTTTTCCTGATTACGACGAGTATTCGCAAGCAGCGTCATCGTCTTCAGACGGCTACGCTAAGGGTATGAAGGTACGCCACCCGACATTTGGGGCTGGGTCGATCTTTGCCACAGAAGGTTCTGGCGATAATTTAAAAATTAGCGTGTTATTTCAAGATAATACGATCAAGAAGTTCGTCGCTAAATACGCCCGCTTAGAACGTTTATAACATCTTTTTAACAGCTCAACATTACGGCAGTAATTCATAACTTTTGATTATGATAAAATGCCGTAATTTGCATTGAATATCGCTCACAATTTAGGTACCTAATGCAGCATCTGGACACCGTCCACACCTTGAGGGGAATACCTATGAAGTTACAATTAACTTTAGCCTTAATTTCTGTTCTAGCATTTGGCGCTTGCGCGAAAAAAACAAACAACGCTGTTGTTGAAAAAATCGAACAAGTTGAACTGTCACACAAACTTTCAGCTAAGATCGCTCCAAGCCAGTGGGCCGAACACATGACGCCTTCTTCTAAAGAAGTGAAAACGACGGTGACCTTCAATAAAGAACAGATCTTTAACCGTGATTTTCTTTACGGTGCTGATCTTCAACATTCAACAATCTACGATGCTGACTCAATGTTGTATAACCAAGTTTATTCAATGGGGCATGAAATCGCTTTCTTCCGTAAAGTGGGCGACCGTTTACAACTAGTTGCCGACCAGTCATGGAAGTTTGAATCTGATGTGAATAAACCAGAGCGTTTAATTAACGAATTTCAAATCACTGGCGAATCGCTACAAACAATCACTGTTGAAATCAACAAACCATCTCCGGTCTTACGCCAGATGTTTTGGGGCGAACAATCTGATGTAACACGTACTTCTTGGTTACGTTCAGTTCAATTTGATCCGAACGGTAACTACTTACTTATGGAATCTTCGATTGAAACTTTAAAAGGTGAAATCGTTGAACACATGGAAAGTTTATTTCCGCGCGATAACTTAGTCTCAAGCAAAAACCAACCGCTATGGTTATCTGAAACTGAAAACTTAGCTCAACGTTTTGAATTCTTAGCTTGGTTTCCGGTATTTCGCCAAACTGACGATGGCCGTGTAGCAGCGCCGGCTGCTTTCAAATTTGATATTTCAAAAAATAAATCTGTTAAATGGTATGTGACGGCTAACGTTCCAGATGATGTTTTATTAGACGTGCAAAACTCTGTTGAAGGTTGGAACCGCTACTTCCAAAAAATGTGGGGTTCAAACGGTTTAGACTTCGCTGGTCGCCTACCAGAAGGTGTTAAGCTTGGTGATCCACGTTATAGCGTCATCGTTTGGGATAACGTCCAAGATGGCGATGCGGCTTACGAATCACAAGCTGTTGATCCGTTAACAGGTATTCAATCTCACTCAAACATCTACATTCCATTTTCATGGTTAAAAACAGCCACAGAATATTGGACTGATGCTCAGTTCGCAGAAAAACAAGATAAAGCGTCTGACAAAGTAGCGGCCCAACAAAAATGGTTATCTTCAAAAACGTTTATGGGTTCACCGTTACGTTTTGGCTGCTTCCGCGATTTATCTAAAATCGTTTTATACGGCCAACAAAAATCTGAAGATGATTTAAAAAAATTAGCGCGTGAAGTGTTAAAAGCCGTGATCATGCACGAAGTGGGTCACGGTCTTGGCATGGATCACAACTTCAAAGGTTCATTAATCAATGAAAACGGCAACTTCACTTCAAGTATTATGGATTACAACCATTACAACTTAGAAGTGAGCCTTTTTGATAACGTTGATTCTGCAACAGGCCCGTTATTAGAGTACGACCGCCAATTCTTAGATGCTTTATACAATAACGGCGAAACGCTTGAAGATAGCCCAGTGTTACCGTCATGTAACGACCAAGAATCTGATAGCACTGAAGGTGGCGTTGATCCAACATGCAGTCGCTACGATGCCGGCCCTAATCCGTACAACTGGATGTTAGACACAATTCAATTAATTGAAAAACCATCTTACAAATTAGGTTTATTTAAAAGTTTAACCGAGGGTTTAGCTGATGTTTTTACGGCATTAGATAAAACTAAAGAAGTTTCTACCAAAGAAGACTACGAAGCGGCTCGCGATGATTTCTTCACTCGTGAGTCAGCGCTATTTGATTTCTATGCTTTTGCCGGTGCTCATAGCTTACGTTATTCAACAACAATTAACTTAAAAGCGTTAAAAAACTTAAGCCCTGGTATTTTAGAAAACACCGCGTTTAACGAAACAAACTTACGTAGCCAAGTGCTTTCTAGCTTAGAGTATATCTTTACTAACCAAGCTATTCCGCAAGCTCCACTAGCGCAATTAATCGCGAATGAAACAGCGTTTACTAACTGGGCGCAAACTACGAAGTACTTCGAAGGTTTAGATTCAAACGCACAAGTGGTTTTATTAAATGAGATCACTGAAAAACAAGCTGAAGTGATCAAACATGTTCAAGAAGTAACTTTCACGAAAGTTCGCCAAAGAGTGGCTGCCAACTTAAGCCATGATCCAGCGAACGCTTATTACTTTTCTAGTGAGGCTAATTTAGATGTTGAATCAAACGTGATCGATTTACTAAAAAAAGTAGCGATGACCAAATCACAAGGTGAATTTGTTCGTTCAATCGCTGAGAGAAAAGCAGCGATCACAAGCTTTATGACTTTCCGTGCAGCTAGTATTGCAGACGCTTCACAAGCTGAAGAAATTTCGACTGTTTTAAAAGCTGAGCTTAAACAGGCTAAAACTTCGCAAGAGCGCACCGATCTTAGAGCGTTACTTGCGATGATTTACTAGAATCTTCGCGATCAAAATCACGATACTCACGCGCTTTTTCTTTGAGAAAGCGCATTTGTCTAAAGTATTCCTGCATAATCGTTCTTAATGAATGCCCGTGTCCGCGGGCCCAATCACGCTGTAATTCACAAGCTAAAGCTAACGCGGTAATCGGCACGGCTCCGGCCTGCACCATACGCTCAACAGCTATTTCATGTGTTTCTTTTGTGACTCCACCGATCGCATCAATCACTGGGTAAACTTCATACCCGTCTTTTAAAGCATCTAATGTTGGGTAAGCTACGCACACTTCTGTCCAAAGACCGGCCATGACGATTTTTTTTCGGCCCGTTCTGGCGATAGCGCTAATAAAATTTTCGTCTTCCCACGAATTTAAAGTGGTGCGGTCAATTTCAATTGTGGGCGGAAGGGCATCGACTAAATCTTTATGAGTTCCAGAGTTTACGCCAAGCTCAACACCGACAGTTGAAAGTACAAAGGGCACATTAAAAGCTTTGACGATCTTTCCAAGAGTTACGACATTTAAAAGTAATTCGCCCGCATTTCTTGAAGTGACCCCGCGGAATTGTTCTGGTTGGTAATCAATAAAAGCAAAGACTGAATTTTCTGGTGTTAAAAGATGATCTTTTTTAGCGTTTCGAATCGAAGTAACTTGCGCCATACATGGCCCCTTTCGCATTGAGGCAAGATGACCCATTTGCCTCTCGTATTAAGGATTATTCAAATGGTAGGCCGTTACTTTTTGAAACGCGATGAGTTACTAAATTTTAATGTAAATCTAGAATTACGTATTCTGGAAGAGCGTTAAAGCGAACTGGTAAAATACTTGTTCCTACTCCGCGGCTTACAAATAATTTTCCCATTGGAAAATCAACCCAACCTTGAGCCCAGCTTTTTGGAGCAGCTCCTGGAGTGACCAGCGCCCCAAAGCCTGGAATAAAAACTTGGCCACCATGCATGTGACCAGCTAAGGCTAAGTCATAACGGAATTCCCGCCGATTAAAACAAGATCAGGCTTTTGATCGTTAATATTTTTAATCAGTTACTTGATATATTTTTTAGTAATGTGCGGAGCCCCAGCGTGAAGATCAGAAAAAAAAGCCACTTTTATTTTAGGGCCACGCCAAACTAAATCTTGCTCATTCTGAACCAGCAAACCAGGCTCGATCACTACACCCCAGATTGCGCCGACAATAGCTAAAACAAATAGTGAGACTAATAATCGTCTAAAGCTCATTTTTTCTTAGACGCTTTTACTTCTTCCCATTCTGGAAGATACAATTCTGCATCAATGGGCTTAATAATTTGATCAGCACTTGGATTTTTATAAACTGACTGAACGCCGTCCCAACCGGTGAACGTGCGTTCTGAATCAGAAACCGAAGTTTCAAATTTAGGAACGTAGTAAGCCTTACCGCCGCCATCGGGAATATCCAGTGACAAGTTCGGCATTGCTAAGCCTGATAAATGACCCCAAAGTTCTTTTTGGATCTCTAAAGAATCATCAATTGAGGTGCGTAAGTGATCAGTTCCAATCGAAGGATCGCACTGGAACATGTAATAAGGTTTTGCACGCAAAAATAAAAGTCGGCGTGATAATGCCTGAACAATCGCTGGGTGGTTATTCACGCCGTTTAAGAGCACCATTTGATTCATCACCGGAATTCCGTGATCAACAAACATTTCTACCGCTTGCGCAGCTTCGGCAGTTAATTCACGGGGGTGATTAAAATGCGTCATTAAAAATACTGGTTTATGCTTACGTAAAATTTTAACTAAGTTTTCTGTCACACGCATTGGTGCCACAACCGGCATACGTGTGCCGATACGGATAATTTCGATATGCTCGATCTTACGCAAATCAGAAAGTACGCGTTCTAATTGCTGATCTGAAACTGTTAACGGGTCACCACCCGATAAAATAATTTCGCGAAGACCTTTCGTATTACGAAAATATTCAAGCGCTTGTTCGTATTCAGAATTTTTAATAAAAGCCTGATCGCTTCCGGTAAAATGTTTGCGCGTGCAGTAACGGCAATACACCGAACAAATATCAGTAATTAAAAATAAAGCGCGGTCAGAATAACGGTGCACTACACGGGCTACAGGATTGTTGGTATTTTTTCTTTCACCTAACGGATCAAGCTGGGCTTGAAACTTATCTGAAAGTTCTGCTGAATGCGGCATTAGAATTCTTCTGATCGGATCTTGCTCTAAAGTCTTATGCGCTAAGCTTGCGTAGTACGGAGTCGCACGAACGTTAAAAACCTGTTTGGTGTCTTGCGATTGGTTCGTCGCAAAAGCTGTCGTTTCATTTTCTGATAATGTGAAATACGTTTGAAAATCAGTTAATGATTTCATCGACTGGCGCAGTTGCCAGGTCCAATCCATCCAATCAGATGGGCTAACATGTTCAGGTTTAGGGGCTGAATCAAACTTGATTTTCACCCCCCAAGATATAGCTTAATCCAGCTGCAAATCCAAGAACGTTGTATAGGTTGGCTGAAGCGGGATAACCAATTTACGCTTTTTAAGCCCCGGAATGTTAATAACCATCTGTAGAGGGTACTTTTTATTCACATCAAATGACGACGGCGCCGTCGAGATTGGCTGAACAGTCCCCGTTAATTGAATCTGAATTTTGTTTCGATCAGCCGAGTAATTAATGATGCGCGAACCCCATTCATTCAAACGGCCAATACGAATTTCGTAATTATAGGGGACTTGGGTTTTAACAAGACCATCTTTTTTAACGTCTTTCAGATGTTTTTTATTATCATTACCGTAATAGTAATCGACCTGCAGATAGTTCATTAAAGTTTTGCTATCCAACATGTCTTTAGGTGGCACAAAGTTTTTAGGTAACTCTAAATCTAAACCTAAATTGAAAGTGCGCATTTCATTACGCAGCATTTCGTTGGTTTCTAAACTTAGCGTCGACTTTGCTACTTCTAAACGTTTTACGATATCTGTGTAACGATCCATACGGCACGACCCTTTTGGATCTTCACAGTTCGCTAAATGTTTAAAAACATATAAGTACGTCGGATGTTTACATTGACCTGGGTCAATACACTGATCAGGAACTGAAGCAATCGCATAATCAGGGTAACCGCTGGCTTTAGCGTGCACACCTTCAACTAAGATATACTTAGGGTCTGTTTTAAAGAAACGTGAATAATCAAAATCTTCGACGTTTAAATTATTCTTTTTCTCGAGCTCCATATAACGAGTGATCGCATCTGAGTAATAATAAAATCCAAGACGCGCACTGGCTACATTCACCGCTTGGTCAGACTCCCAACGAGTTCCCACATTTAAACGATAATCAAAAACTTTAACGACTTTCTTTTTTAAGTCGTTAATAAATTTTAAGAACTTGCTCTTTTTTGCCATCTCTTCGCCTTTTGAGGCTGGCACTACACCCGAGATATTTAACATTCTCGGATCGTAATAAATATTTACATAGTTCTTTTGCGCCATTCTGCTGAAGTAACCGTAAATCTTTTCAGACGCTGCTGTTAGATCGGTAATTTCTTGATCACCGTATTTTAACGTATCAAAGATAAAATCTTGGATATCTGCATTGGGAATAAATTTTTTAATTAAAAACGTTGTGCGTGATCCCCAAAACGGTGCGCCTAAGGTGACAAAGCCATTCACTCTTTCCATGTACGCGCGCTGTTTTAAATCAACGCCGTCTAAAGCTTTTAAATACCAGATGTAACCAACAAGGCCACCTTGTGAGTGCGTCACTAAGCTAATTTTATCGCCGTCGTTTAAAACTGGGATTTCTTTAACTAAATAGTTTTCAAACTCACTGACAAAACGTTCGATTTCAGCCGCTTTTTCACCTGTCGAATACTTAAAGTTTCTTAAAGAAATATCGTAGCTTTGGTTTACAGCGTATAAATGCTCTTCTAGAGCCGGTAAAATCCCCTGAAAAGAATCTGGAGAACCCGCGATACCGTGAATAGTAATAATATAATGTTTCGGTTTTACACTGGCAGGGCCACGAAACGCCTTAAATGTCTCACAAGATGCCAATACTAAGACGCTGAGTAACAGTAAATAATACTTCATATAGTTATCATCGTGATCTTGATATCCAGACTTTAGGTTGACACAGCCACTGTGTGCCTTTTTTCGGTCAATCAGATAAGTTTGACAGTCGTCTCAAAGTGAAACGAAAAAAAATCAGCCAATTTCCTTCTGATTTTCATCACTTACACCCTCTGACTCACTCTAAGACATGGTGCCAGGTTCGCAATTATGAACATTGTCAGAATTTAAGTTTTTTTAAACGGAGGACATATGAAACAACAACAAGCCCCAAAATGGTTATTAACAACTGCCTTATTAGCGGTTCTTGGTGCTAACTACAGTTTTCAAGCGAACTCATTATCTTTAAATAATGAGAACGGATTATTTGAAATGTCTTCTGAAACTTCAACTGGTCGCGGCTCTTCAAGAGGTGATGGTAAAGCTGAAGCTGCTCCGACTCCAACGACGACTTCTCAAAAACCACCGGCTTCTGCAACGGTAACAGCCTCTGCAACGGCAACTGTATCGGCAGCTGCTGAAACAAAACCATTACCACAATCAGGTAGCGATAAAACTGGTAAAACAGTTGAATTAAAACGCGAAGGCCAAGTTTTAGCAACTGGCACATGCGCTGATGGTTCATGTAAATCTGTTGTTTTAGAAATGGCGGCTTTAGAAAAATTCGCAGCTAACTTAGCTTCGGCTGTTAAATCTTCAGTTTCAGCAACGACAACTGTAGCTACAACTCCAGTTTTAGCTGCAGCTGATAAAGAAGAAAGCGAATATGACTGTGACTTTACTGAAGACGGTAAAGCTGAAACTCGCGCGCAAAAACGTGACCGTTTACGTTGTGAAAAACAAGAAAAAGAAAGATCTAAACGCGAAGACCGTATTGCTAAATTTGAAGATAAAATGGAATCAGTTAAAGACCGTTGTGAAGTAACTTCTTCTGAATCAAAACTAGAGTGTTTAACTCGTGAATTCAACAACGCTTTAACTCGCTACTCTGGCCGTAACGCGATCCCAGTAAACGTAGTACAACGTTACTTCAAAAACGTAGTTGGTGGCGAATTAAGTAAAATGTTATTCAACAATGAAGTTGATCAAGCAACAGCGATGAGCTTATTACAAGACGTGTTTGACGGCTTTCCTTCTGAATACGCTGGTATCCGCCAAAATATCTTAACAGCTATCCAAACTGAAACTAAAACTCGCGCAGCGGCGATTAACCAACAGTACAAATTAGCTGACTCTTACGCTAAACAAAACAAACCACAAGAGTACTTACAAACTATGGGTGAAGCGCAAGCGGCTCAAGCTGAATTAACTCAAATGGCTGATGTTTACTCTGCAGCAGCTAGAACTTCTGACTCTTTCGGTGAAGACGTAAGCTTTGCTAAGTTCTACCAACAAAACTACTTACCAGCGATGCGCCAAATCTTCACATCAATGGGTGCAGCAACTGCAGCGGTAGAAACAGCTAAAGAAAAAACTGAAGGTACTAGCACAACTCGCCAAAACACGCGCGGTAGCACAACTGGTGCAACAACAGGTACTCGCGGTCAAGCTACGACTGATATGAAAGTAAACAGCCAACCTTCTCAATGGGAATTCTTAAACTCTTCAGCAGGTGGCGTACGCGTAGGTACTCCTTCAGGAACTTCACGCGGCAACACGCGCGGCGGCCGCTCGATGTAGTAGGTGCCAGGCCTTTTTTACTACACTTAAAATCGAAATGAAAAGCCAGGTGATGAACCTGGCTTTTTTTATTTTTAATTAGCTTTACGTTCGAAGTACTGAAGATCCGTAAAAACACTGCAAACCAGAATAATAAGGCGGTCATTTTCAGATAAACCGGCATTTTTAAATTCGATATTGAAGTTATCAGCATCCATAAAAATCTCTTTAAGGCCGCCTGACCATTTTTTCTGAATTAACGCCGCCATATGGCCTTGGCGATCAAAAAACGGAAATGTCCAAAACTGAAAGAAGCCTGAGCGCATTTCATAGATCACATCGCCCTGTTGGTTATGTACATCGAATTTCTTTTTTAAGATACCAAAACGCTGCTTCACAGAACCAATTGTTACACCTTGTTGGTTTACAATTTCAAATTCTTGAAAAATCCAACGAAACGGATGTTTTGAAACAAGGATTTGCTGTCTTTGTGCATCAAAAAAATGAAGTTCAAACGAACGCCAATGACCTAATAACTGACGAAGCAAGATACCTAAAAAACCTTTTTGCTGTTCAGCCGCAAAGCCAATCACGTTTTTTTGGTTATCGTAGATTTCGTATTTATTTCTAGTTTCAAAACCGAAAAGTTCGGCTAATTCACGTCTTTGTTTAACGAAGATTTGCGTGTAATTAGAAAGAATCATGAGGTACCTCCGAGAGAGAGAAAGACAAAAATAGCAGGATGCTATTTTTGCGCGTCAGCCCCGGAGCGTAAGCGGAGTGGGTTGAGGGCAGGAGCCCGAAACAAAAATCCGGCGGGAGTTTCCCCCCGCCGGCCCTGCTCAGCCTACATCACCAGCTGTAGTACACATTCTGTGTTCAAGTTGTCATCCTAAGCTGTCGTACATGCTGTCATCACGCTGTTATCATTAAAAGGTGATGGCGGCCTTAGTAG
>JAMPXC010000013.1 GCA_023701385.1 Pseudobdellovibrio sp. | reverse complement strand
ATTGATAAACGCAAAATTTTTATTGAAGCCGAGCTTTTTGATAGTGAAAAAGTTTACGCCAAATCAACAGGACTATTTATTGTTCTGACTAAAGAACAAATGGATTCTTTAGGAACTAAAAAATAACATGACGATGAACGAAATTATTATTGAAACAATCGGCTGGATTTCAACAATCGCTTTTTTGGTCGCGATTGTTGTTCCGCAAAGAATTAACTTACATTGGTTGGGGATTTTTACGTCTATCACCAGCCAAATCTATCACTTAGTGAATAGATTTGCGTTTTTCTAAATACTCATCGTAAGTAGTTTTATCATCAAAGATCACAGTCTCGTCGATCTCGATAATTTTATTGGCCACTGTTTGTACTAACTGGTGATCGTGTGAAGTAAATAGGATTGTGCCCTTGTAGCGCTCCATACCTTCATTCACAGCCGTAATACTTTCTAAGTCTAAGTGATTCGTAGGACCATCGATAATTAAAACATTGGCGCCAGAAAGCATCATTTTAGAAAACATACATCTGGCTTTTTCACCACCGGATAAAACATTCGGTTTTTTTAAAGCATCGTTTCCACCGAACAACATTTTACCTAGGTAACCACGTAAGAACGTTTCATCTTTATCCGAAGAGTACTGGCGTAACCAGTTCACTAACGTGTCTTCGTCGCCTTGGAAGTATTTCGCGTTATCATTCGGGAAGTAACTCATTGTTGTCGTGATACCCCAAGTGATTGTGCCTGAATCGGCTTTACGTTCGCCAGATAAGATGTCGAATAAAATAGTTTTCGTTAAGTCATTACGGCCTACAAAAGCCACTTTTTCGCCTTTGTTAATTCTAAAACTTACGTTTTTTAATAACTGTTGGCCTTCTAATGTGTAATTTAGATTTTCAACGGTTAAAACATCGTTTCCTAATTCACGCTTCATTTCAAAACCAATATAGGGAACTTTGCGTGATGAAGCTGGTAGCTCGTGAAATTCTAATTTTTCAAGTTGTTTAGAGCGTGAAGAAGCCTGGCTGGATTTTGAAGCATTCGCACTGAAACGTGCGATGAAGGCCTTAAGCTCTTCCGCTTTTTCTGCTGATTTTTTATTTTGATCAGCCATTAAACGTTGTTTTAACTCGCTGGCTTCGCGCCAGAAATCATAATTGCCAGTATATGTCGTGATTTTACCGTAATCGATATCAGCCATATGCGTACAAACTTTATTTAAAAAGTGACGGTCATGGGAAATCACAATGACTGTGTTTTCGAAGTTTAATAAGAAATTTTCTAGCCAAGCGATAGCGTAGATATCCAAGTGATTCGTCGGCTCATCCAGTAACAAGATATCTGGTTTTCCTAAAAGGGCTTGTGCCAATAAAACTTTAACTTTTTCGCCGCCGTTTAAATCTTTCATTAAACGTTGGTGGTAAGAATCATCTAAGTTAAGACCGGCTAATAAAACCCCGGCGTCTGATTCTGCTTCCCAACCATTTAACTCGCCGAATTCAGCTTCTAGTTCAGAAGCACGTTCACCATCAGCGTCAGAAAAGTCAGGTTTATTATATAACTCTTCTTTTTCTTTCATGATTTTGTACAGACGAGAGTTGCCCATAAGAACAGTGTTCATTACGGTAAACTCATCATATGCAAAGTGATCTTGCTTTAAAACCGATAGACGGGCTTTCGGTGGAATAATCACTTCACCAGTGTTTGGTTCTAATTCACGCGATAAGATTTTTAAGAATGTCGATTTGCCGGCACCGTTGGCTCCGATTAAGCCATAGCAGTTACCCGGTGTGAATTTCACATTTACTTCATCAAATAATTTTTTGCCGCCGAAACGAAGGCTAATGTTACTAGTAGAAATCATTTTTGTTTAAATCCTAAAATATCAACGTAAGTGATACCTTTGTTAATGCTTGAAGAAGGTGTAGCTCTTTGCCCTTTGATCTGAATTTTTCCGGTTACGAATAATTCTTTAAATACGGTACGAGAAATTTCACGTAAAGTTAAATTTTCGTTTTGGGCCTTAATAGCTGCTAACAAAAGTGCATCTAAGCGTTTGCCTGAAGAAATTTGATCTAAAGTGATGCGAAATGAATTGGGTGGTTTTGGTGGTACATGGTCTGTCATTTAAAAAATCTCCGTAAGCTCATCAATTAAATTTAAAAGAGTAGGATTCTGTTCGATGATGGTTAAATAATCAAATGCTAACGCATCTAGAACATTTTGGTTAATGCCGTTCAGGCGTAAATATAACTCAGTTGTGTTAAAGCGAAAGCCTGGGCTTAATTCAAAGGCGTTTCGGCTTAGGTTCTTTAAGGCTTTGTGATTAAAAGTTAACTTCATCACACGGTTTAAGTCGTTGGCTGAATAATGCTCGTTTAAGAAGTTGCTGTGTAAGTACGCGTAAAGCATGAATTTAAAAACCTTTTTATGACCCACTTCTTGGATTAAGTTTTTTAAATGAGTGCGGTCATCAAAGCGGGTAAAGAACGAATTAGCTTCAAGAAATATTTTGTGTGTAGCATCTTGGGCATCGTTGATTGCCATAAATTCACAAGTGTTGGCAAAAGATTCTTCTAAAAGCATCACAACTAGTTTTACTTTTTGTTCGCTGGCTTTTGTAAGACCAAGTTTTGTTGAAATTGATCTTGCAATGGCATGGCAAGATTCATGAAAAACATAATTCGCTTTTAAGTTTCCGCCGATATGATCCCAAGAAATCTGTTGCGGCACTTTTTGGTCAAGCATTGATAGAATTTCGATATTGTTCTGAAAATAAATGGTTTTGTTTGAGAGTAAGTTTTCAAGTTGGCTCATCGGAAAAGCCAGATAGGCTTGGTTCGGTGCATCTGAAAAGTTGAAATCTAAAGTTTTAACTTTTTTACGGACGGCGCCGTAATAGGTGTTGTTTTCGACCAAATAGCCATCACCCAAACTTAAAAGAAGTCCGGAAGCTTTGGTTGATTCGTGCTTTTGTAAAAGGGCCGTTAATTTCATGATTTTCATGGGAGAATACGTCACAAAATCAGTTTTGGACATGAGGCATTTCTTAGATTAAAACTTTTACATAGGGGCAGGTGCTTTGCCCCAGAAAGTATCGGGATCTCGTTTTATTAAGACTAGGAGATGATGGATTATGAAATTTCTAATGGCTGCTTTTTTGCTGATTTCTACTCTGATGAGCACAGAAACTACTTACGCCAACGAGGTAAAATTCAACGACCCGGCGCCACTTTTTAAAGTGAAAAACCAGGCGGGTGTAGAGTTTGATTTGGTGTCACGTAAAGGGAAATGGACTATTTTATACTTTTACCCCAAAGCTGGAACTCCAGGCTGTACAAAACAAGCCTGTGCATTTCGCGATAGCATCAAAAAAATCCGTGATTTAGGCGCCGAAGTTTATGGCATAAGTACTGACACTATTTCTGATCAGGCCAAATTTCATAAAGAACACCATTTAAGTTTTGATTTGCTAGCGGATAGCGACGCAAAAGTGACCGAACTCTACGGAGCGAAAATGCCAGTAGTTAAAGTCTCAAAACGTTGGACATTCATTATTGATCCACAATTAAAAATCAAAAATGTGTTAAAAGATGTAGATCCGGCTATGGATCCTGATCGTGTGGTGACTGAACTTAAAAAGCTGCAAAACTAATAGACCCTTAGTTTTTTAAATTTCCATTTTCAATAGATTCATTAATCATACGGCTAGCGATGGTCCATAATTCTGGGAGTCCGCCAACAATTGGCGGTTCACAACGACCAATCACTTTGTCAGCTTTGACGTTGTGATTTTTCCAAGAGTAACCGCCGTTTAAATAGTTTGAATAAAGCGGTAAAAAACGATCAATCGCAGAAACGAACTTGGCTTCAGCTGAATGTCCATCTTCAAATTCATTCCAGATGCTCATAAACTCAGTGGCAATAGCTTCTGGTAAAAGACCAAAGATACGGTCGCGCGCTTGAGCTTCTTTTTCTTTTTTGTTTGGCTGTTCAGCGTAAACAATCACGTCACCGGCATCAATTTCTACGATATCGTGAAGTAATGCCATTTTAACGGCTTTATTAACATCTAATTTTTGCGGAGACATTTTTTCAAACACCAGAACAGTCATCGCAAGATGCCAGCTGTGTTCAGCGGTATTTTCAACGCGACCACCAGCGTGAATCGGGGTGTTGCGCTCGATTAATTTAAGACGATCAATTTCTTTGATAAACGGAAGTAAAGACTCAATGCTCATAGGGAAACCAATCTAATTGATTTTTCCCCATGAGTGTTAGGTAAAATTTTACATTTCTAGTTGATGATCGAAACCCAAGTTGCCGAGATACCGTATTGGCGAACAAAACGGTTAAAGATAAAACCGTTATCCGGGTGTACACGCACGCAACCATGAGAAGCTTTTGTGCCTAATTTTTTAAAGTTAGATTCAATTGTTCCGTGAACAGCGTAACCCGCGTGTAAGAACACAGCGTAAGGCATGTTGCCTAAACCTTTATAGTCGCCACCTGGGTTAGCTTTAGAAGAGTATTTATCGTAAATGCGTCCGTTAGGGTGACCTTCCCATAGAGGAGTTTCATTTTTTGGAGCGCCAGTTGAAACTAACCAAGTGTGAACTAAAGCACCACGAACATATAAATAAAGCTTTTGCTCACTTTTTCTAACTTCAACGTAAACGGGGCAGTCGTAACGTTGGCAAGAGATCTCTAAGAAGTCAGGCATGATGTAAGGTAATTGGCCTGTTTGACGGATGTATTCACGATCCATCTCTTGTAAGGTTTCTTCGATATTTGGTGCTGCTGGATCTAATTCTTCTAAAGCACTAGTTTCTACAGCTTCTTGTGCTTGCGCTTCCGAGTAAACTAAAACTACTGATAAAAATAAAGTGATCAGCGCAATTGTTTTTAAAATTTGCTTTTTCATAATCATTCCCTTTTGACTCGAGTGCTGAGTCGAGGTGCTTTGTAATGTGGCTGCAAAAAAAATGCAAACGCTTTAATAGGGACAATAGCGACAACCGTTTCCACAACAGTAACCGCGCTTGAGATGATAATGTCTTGAGAAAACCATTAAGCCATTGGTGTCAAAATAGTAATCCTCGGTAGTTTCTTGATTGAGAGTCGGTGAGGTTTTTGTGTTTGCAAATCCATTCAAACACTTAGCGCATAAACAATCTTTAAATTCTGAAGGAATATTTTGTGTGAGAGGTAGTGTGGTGCACCAGCAGGGCGTTTTGTCCCCATCGGTTATACCGCAATCAAAATCAGAATGGCACCGCTCGCATTTTTTCTTCACTACTGCGTCACACACTGTTGAGTCCACTCACCAGCTTTGTAGTAAGCGTAAGCATAGAACCAAATAAGTTCTGTTTTTTGATCAAGAATATTTACTTTATGTACGAAATCTTCGGGAACAACGCCATTCACTGAATAACACCAGCCATAAGCTTTCATGTCTGTATCAGAAATAACGTCTAATTCTGAACCAAGACCATGAATGCTGACGATGCCATCGATGTCGCCAACAAAAGGAATCTGGTTTTGATTAAAAAAATCTACAGAAACCTGACCTACAGTTTTTGGAAGCGAACTGATCTGTTCGCCAGCAAATAAAACTTCGCCGTTTTTTCCTATTACTTTTAAAGTAACGGCTTGAACGTGAGAGAAAGAAAATAAAACCGCAATAAAAATTTTTAACATTACTGACTCACTCTTAAGTACTGTTGCACGTTAAACGGAACAACGATGTTACCCATATGACCACCCAGCGGATATAAGAATAATCTTTCGCCGAAGTTATCACGTAATAACTGGATATCTGTTGGTTTTAGTAAAAAATCATCTTTATTTGTGAAAACAAAAACGCGTGGATCATTTTTAAGAGCGTCCATTTGTGAATAAAGGCCTGTCTCAAATGGAATATTTGAGTGCTGCTGTTGTGGTGTTAACGTTGGAATCACAAACGTGTGCATGTAAGCCATGAAGTTGTAAGTGAAAGCTTCAGCTTCAATCGCATTTAATTTGTATTTTGAATACGGCGTTTTTAAAACACGTGGTTTTACAAAGTGAGACATTAAAATAATATCACGTAAACTTTGGCGGTACTGATCACCAATAACCCATTGAATATCTCTGTTTTGGATTTTTAATTCTTCCATCATGTTAAATAGGGCTTTAACAGGATCTTTGGCCGCTGTGATATCGCCCGCGTGTGTATAGATAGCACCCATCACCCAGTTTTTACGATTAAGTGACATTGTGGCGCCCACCGTGTCGTTTAACCAATCTAACTGTTGGATACCGTAGATCACATCAATGCCTGGGTTGATTAATAAAACTCTTTTGAAAAGCGGTTGAGCTTGTTTTTTATCAAGCGGTGCTAAAAATCCTGCTAATACGCCACCATTTGAATAACCGACTAAAACATTCGATGTGTAACGCATGCCACGAGCTTTAGCTTGTTCTAAGATCCATTTAATAAATTGGTAATATTCAACAGCGTCACGAGGCATGTAACCTGGAACACCAGTTTCAGAAACCGCTAATGTGTATGACCAAGATAAGTTGCTTGGTAATAAAATAACGTTGTAACCAGCTTTAGCGTAAAGATCACCTAAGGCTGCTGAATTTGTTGAATACGAATTCCCACCAAGACCTGCGATGATCATCACTAACGGCGCCGCTTGATTTTTTTTGATCACTTGAAGATTAATCACCGGCTTTTGTAATGGATTCGGGTTATTTAAACGTTCTGGGCGGTAAGTTAATTTCCACTCATCGTATTTAGCTGTCGAAGGTGAAAAAGACGATAAGATCGTTGCAATATATTTGTCTTTTGTTGGAAACGGGTATTGCGACTCCGGAATCTCCAAGGCTTGAGCCATCTGGCCAAATGATAAAAATAAAATAAACGCGATAGCGATCACAGATCGTACGACCTGCTGAATTAATCCTTGCACACTCATTCCCCTGAAATGTTTTAGAGTGATCTATCTAGAGAAAGTTCACTCTAAAGGGAACAGGAAAATCGAAAATGTGACAAAATGCGTGTCTGCCTGCGAAATTGTTTCAAATCCTTGCTGAGTAGAGGTAAAAAAACATCAGTGGAAAATGATCTATTCGAAACGCAAGTGAATCCCGAAATGCTGCCGTTAGCAGAGCGCATTCGTCCTAAAAGCTTTGAGGAAGTTTTAGGGCAGAGTCATTTTCTATCAAACAAATCTGCGTTCTATCGCATCCTAAAAAGTGAGCAATTATTAAACTTAATCTTCTGGGGTCCACCAGGTACAGGAAAAACAAGTTTAGCTGTTAGTTTAGCCAAATCTTTAAAGGCGCACTTTATTCAAATGAACGCGGTCGATGCCGGAGTAAAGGATTTAAAAGCGGCCTGTGAAGCGGGTCGTACGCGTAAGCTTCAGTACCAACAAAAAACTTTACTGTTTGTCGATGAGATTCATCGTTTTAATAAGTCACAGCAAGATGTGCTTTTACCTTACGTTGAAAAAGGTGACGTGTATTTAATTGGCGCCACAACCGAGTACCCAAGTTACGAATTAAATAAAGCCTTGCTATCGCGTTGTCAGGTTGTTGAATTTAGAAAGTTAACAACCGATGCGTTAGAAAAAATCTTAATCAAAGCGGCTAAAGAACTTGGAACAACAACAGATGAATTATTCCAGGCTGAAACAAAAGATTTATTAATTAATACAGCTGATGGCGATGCCAGACGTTTATTAAATATCACTGAAACGGTGATTAAGTTTTACAACGTAAGAACAGAAGAAGATAGCTTTCCGTTAAGTATTGAAAACTTAGAAAAGTTAATGGGACGAAAAATTATCCCCTACGATAAAAAATCAGATCAGCATTATGACTGTATTTCGGCTTTTATTAAATCAATGCGTGGCTCAGATCCAGATGCGGCTTTATATTACTGTGCGCGCATGCTTGAAGGTGGCGAAGACCCAGCATTTATCGTACGCCGTATGATTATCTTTGCATCTGAAGATATCGGTAACGCTGATCCACGCGCTTTAACGATTGCCACATCTTGTTTACAAGCCGTGGAAGCGATCGGTATGCCTGAAGCCAGAATTAATATTGGCCAAGCGGTAACGTACTTAGCAAGCTGTCCAAAATCCAATAAAGCTTACTTAGCTATAAACGCGGCGATTGAATATGTGCAAAAAACCGGAACACCGGAAATTCCTGTGCATTTGCGTTCAGGTTCAAAAGGACATGGATATTTATACCCGCACAATCATCCAAAAGGTTGGGTAAAGCAAAATTACTGGCCACCACAAGCCAAGCCAGAAAACCTCTATGAGCCCTCAGCGTCAGGCTTTGAAAAAAATATCTCAGAATATTTAAAATGGCTTAAAAGCGACGGCTAGAGAATTTAACAAATAACCCTTGTGTAATTGCACGGGCACCCCCATAGTTTGCCTAACACTAAAAAAAGGGCAAAACATGAAATCAATTACTGAATTCCAGTTTCCGACATTGCAAAAAATCTTAACTGCTAAAACAACTTTAACTGCTGAAGGTAAATCACCTGAAGAAGTAGCTACAGCGATTGGCGAATCTTTCAAATACGAAGGCGATAAATTAAAATACGCCTTAGCGGCTTCTGATTTAGTGGCGGGTAAAACTTCAGTACGCCGTGTTTTAGTCGCGAGCGCAAACGAGGGTGAAACTCCTGCAGCTAACTACCAACAAGTCGATGGCACTTATTACCAAATTGAATCATTCAATGCTAAACCTTACGTCGCACCGGCAAAAACTGATGTTCGCGGTGGTGGTAAAAAAGGTGGACGCCGTGATGGACCTAAAGGTTCTCCATGGGGAATGTCTCCAGAAGAACTGGCCCATAAAAACAAACCTAAAACAGTTGCTAAATAGTAAATAGCTGATTGATCCGATCCCAAAGCTCCGTTCGCGGAGCTTCTATTTCGATAATTTTATTTTCAAATGGGTGTGTGAATTTTAATTTCTTCGCTTTTAGACATAACCCATTAATCTTTAATTCATCTCTAAAAAAACGATTATGGTGACTGTCACCGTGAGTGCGGTCTCCCACGATCGGGTGTGCTACGCGGTTCATGTGACGTCTGATCTGATGCCAGCGCCCGGTTTTGAGTTCAACGTGTAGTAATGAATAACGGCTTGTCGGAAATTGCGGATTTACTGAATAGTTAAGTTCAATTTTTTTAGTCGTTGAATACACCGTGTGCGCTTCAACAAGTTCGCCGGTTGAATCAAGTTCTAAAGGTAATTGAATGTCACCGTGTTCTTCTTTAAACCAACCGCGCACAACCACGTCATACGTCTTATGAATTAAATGCGCGCGCATCATCTTATTCATTTCAGAAGCGGCTTTATTATTTAAAGCAAAAATAACTAAACCTTCGGTGGCAAAATCTAAACGGTGAATCGGGTGACCGGTAATTTGATGTTTATCTTTAAGCCAGTGAAGGCAAGTTTTTCGGCCCACAGTTTTTCGCGCGATGCGATCTTCGGGCGGATGGACATAAACGTGAGAAGGTTTCATCAGGATCAAAAGATCTTGATCCTGATACACTATCGAAGGTTCGACATCGAATTTATCGTTTAAGGCCTTCGGTAGTGGTTGCATGAGAAATAAAAATTATAAACCTAAGAATTTATTTAACTGAAAATTTTCAGGAGCATTAACACCTAATGATAAAGTGATAAGATCGATAAAAGACGAATCTGCGTATTGGCAAACTAAAAATTTTTTGTCAGTTCCGATAACTTGGGCTACTTCAACATGACCAGAACATTGAGTGGCTTCTGTTGAGTATTCGTTAAAAGAAATCGGGTTACCTTCTTTTGTGTTAAATTGCATAACATCAAAAGCACCCACATAAGCGTTATCAAATTTGCATAAAGCCCATTGGTCTGAATTTTTTTGAATTTCAACAACTGTGAATTCGCCACCGGCTAAGTTACAGTTTCTGATTAAAGGATTAGATGCCGACCAAGATGTAGAAGCTAAAAGACAAAGAACGATCATTGTCGCGTAAGCGTATTTCATAGACACACGGGCTCCTTAGTTAATAGACCTTGGGGTCTATCGGATTTTCTGAATGAAGCCAATTAATGCACTAGTTTTTAACTTTTTTACAAGACTTTTGCTCCGTTTCACTTAAAAATAAGGCTATGTTGAATAGAAAAGTACTCTCTTGGGCGTTATACGATTGGGCAAACAGCGTGTTTTACACCACTGTGATGGCAGGATTTTTTCCCGTATTCTTTAAAAAATACTGGAACACTGAAGCTACAGTCAGTCAAAGTACTGAACGTTTAGGGTTAATCTTAGCTATTTCTGGCTTTTGTTTAGCGATTTTATCACCGTGGTTAGGGGTTCTTTCTGACTACCGCAGATCAAAGAAAAAATTCTTAGCTTTTTTTATGGTGTGCGGAGCCGTTGCCACCATGGGATTATTTTTTGTTCCGCAAGGCGATTGGTTAAGCGCAGCAGTTTTATATGGTTTCGCGTTTTTCTCGGCAGCTGCGAGTGTTGTATTTAACGACTCGTTAATCGTAGGTGTGACAACACCTGATAAGTACGACAAAGTTTCATCGTTTGGTTTTTCGCTCGGGTATTTAGGCGGTGGTCTGTTATTTCTAGTGAATGTTTTAATGTTTCAAAAACCAGAATTTTTCGGCTTAAGCAGTGGCGCTGAAGGGGTTCGTTGGTCGTTTTTAACAGTGTCGGTTTGGTGGCTGTTGTTTTCTATTCCAAATTTTTTATTCGTTCCAGAGCCTGCGGCTATGCCAACTAACGAAACAGCGGCGCAGTTATTTGTAAAATCAATGAACGAGCTTAAAAAAACTTTCTTAGAACTTTTTAGTCAGAAAAATTTATTTTTATTCATCGTTGCTTATTGGTTTTATATCGATGGCGTAGCTACGGTGATGTCAATGGCTGTTGATTTCGGAATCTCAATTGGCTTTGAAGCGGCTGATTTAATTAAGTCGTTATTGATCGTGCAGTTTGTAGGATTTCCGGCAGCTTATTGCACAGGATGGTTAGCTACAAAATACGGAAGTAAAAAAGTGATCATTGGCTGCTTATTAATTTATGTCGGTGTTGTGATGGGGGCCTCTGTGATGACTAGGCCCGAGCATTTCTACATCATGGCCGTGCTTATTGGTTTAGCTCAAGGGGGCGTACAGGCGCTTTCGCGTTCGTTATTTGCGTACTTAATTCCGTCAGAAAAAGCAGGTGAATATTTTGGCTTTTTTAATTTATTAGGAAAATTTGCTTCGGTTTTAGGGCCATTGTTAATGGCGGTCACAGCGCGAGTTTTCGGTCACCCACAAAAGACAATTTTAAGTTTATTGTTGTTATTTGTGTGTGGAATTTACTTCTTAACGCGAGTAAAAGTGCAGCGCGCGCAAAGTAAAGCTTAAACGTTTGGCTTAGTTTCCGTAGTCGTCTGAGATTTGTCTTCAGACGGCTCACTGTGCTGGTGTTTTTGAATTTCTAAGGCTTTTTTGCCAGTGATTCCCACCCATTCAGGTAAAAAGATCGCGATCACGATAAAAACCATAGTACATAGTGCAAAAAATCCAATAAGAATCCAGATAAGTTCCATAATATCGCCATTATACATTGAACCTGTGACATAAGTCTAAAGAATTGGTATCAAAACCCCATGAGTTATAAGGTACAGGATCACTATTTTAAAAAGGCTAAAGAGCAAAACTTTGTGGCGCGCTCGATTTTTAAACTTGAAGAGATTGATCAAAAATTCAAAATTATTTCTCCGGGCCAAAAGATTTTAGATCTAGGAGCATCTCCTGGATCATGGTCACAGTACTGCTCAAAAAAGATTGGTCCAAACGGTCGCCTTTTGGGGGCTGATTTAACTGAAATTCCAGAAAAATTGGCAAAAACCATGAGTAATGCCAAATTTATTCAGGCCGATTTACGCGATATTAACCTTGAAGAAATTTTTAAAGAGTACGGCTTTAACGAACCCTTTGATGTGGTGTTATCTGATATGGCGCCAAAAACGACGGGCATTCGTTTTACTGACCAAGCTCGTTCGTATGAACTTTGTGAAATTGCTCTTAATGTAGCTCGCAAGTTTTTACGTAAAGACGGGCACTTTGTTTGTAAGTTGTTTCACTCAGATGATTTTTCTAAATTACGTGACGAGATCAAAAAAGATTTTCAAAAGTTCGAAGCTGTTAAGCCTGATTCTACGCGTAAGATTTCAAAAGAAATTTTTCTTGTCGGTTTAAAGAAAAAATAATGTCGATCATCAAAGTCATCTTTGAAAATAACGACTTTATCGCCTGTGATAAGCCAGCAGGAGTGTTAAGCGTTCCTGATCGTCACAAAAGTGACCGCCCATGTTTGGGTTTGGAATTGCAAAAACAAAAAAATATTCAAATTTTTCCGGTGCACCGACTTGATCTAGAAGTTAGTGGTTTAATTTTATTTGCGAAAAATTCGCGCGGGCACAAAGCTTCACAAGATTGGTTTTCTAAAAAATTACTGCAAAAGAAATATAAAGCTTTAACTTTGAATCAAGATTTTTCTCATTGGCCAGCCGATGTGCCGGCGGCCAAAGATAAATTAGATTTAAACGTAGGTTCTGAGTTTAGCTGGAAGATGAAAATCCTGCGCGGTAAACGCCGATCGTTTGAATCTCCACACGGTGATCCGTCAGAAACAAAAGCGATCTATCAAGGTCATCGCGGGGAGTTTAACGAGTGGGATATGTATCCCATCACGGGCCGCGCTCATCAGTTAAGATTAGAATTAAGTCGTCACGGATTTCCGATTGTCGGCGATCAATTGTACGGATCAAAAATTACGCTAAAGCCCAGCCAGTGGCCGTTCGGCCCATTAGCACTGCGTGCGGTGGAGATCACTTTTAATGAGCAGATTTGTAAAGATTTCGATTTTCCTTACGTGCTTTCAGCTACTTATATGAGTTAAGATCGTTTCAGATCTATAATTAAGAACATTTCAGAAATTTAACCCGCGTAAATCGTCGCAACTCATTGCGTCGATACATTCAGTTTTCTTCATTTTACCTGCAATTTTTACTTTTCAGATGGTTCCAATCTGGGTACAACCAGTGCGTCTCTGGAACCACCGGAGACCTTACACCCACGAAGGGGGTTAAAAATGAAAGCACTTATTAAGTTATCAGTAGCAGCTTTATCTTTAGTAGTCGTGATGGGATCACAAACTGTTAAAGCCGATAGCGATATCGAAAAAATCATTGGAAAAGATGACCTTATCGCCGTAAACGCTGAAGCTACAAATGTACCTGCTAAGTTTAAAAAATTAGTAGATGCCTTTGGTAAATTAGGTATGGGTTGTACGGCAACTCACATCGGTGATGGTTATGTATTGACTGCGGGTCACTGTTTTTGGGCTGGTCCTACACCAATCGAAAACCAAGACTGCCCAGGCGCTGAAAATGAAATCCAATGGGGTTACCGTGAAGGTAAAGAAGCTTACTTAACTTCTAAATGTGAAAAAATCATCATGGCGCAAAGAACAGAGAAAATGGACTATGCTTTATTAAAAGTTAGCCCAGTTCCTCCAGTGGCGATCAAAGCTGATTTATACAAACGCGCTAAAGTTGGCGAAAAAGTAACGATCTTCTCTCATCCAGAAGAATTACCTTTACGTTGGTCACAATCTTGTAAAATCCAAAAAGTTAAAGACTCTGATTTCGATCCGGCTTTAATTCACCACATTTGTGATACAAACCCAGGTTCATCTGGTGCAACAATCATCAACTACTTCTCTTTAAAAGTTGTAGGTATTCATGATGGTGGTCGTGCAGATGGCAATGGTGGTGGTTTAAATTACGGTACGTACATCTACGACACGCCGTTGAAGAGAATTATCCAACAATTAAATATCAAGTAGTCAGATCAAGCGATTAAGCGATGAAAAATATCTTTCGCCTTCTTTCAGTTCTTTTATTGTGTGGTTGCATTCATGCGACTGCACAAGATTCAAAAGTTAACGACAATTATCCTGATCAATGGTGGGTGTTTATTCCGCCAAGCGAATTAAAAGGTTGGGAGATTACTCCGCAAGCCGCTGATCGTTCAAAAGGCGAAGTTATTCTTTCTAAGCGCACTGAACTTGGTATTTTCTCTAATTTATCTGAAGCTCATTTTGAAATGGATGGAATTCATTACGCCAGCGTTGAGGGGCTCTGGCAGGGAATGAAGTATCCAGAAGGCCCAAACGACGAACGTTTGAAAGATCCGAACGTTGTTTGGCCTTACACGCGCGAACAAGTTTACAAAATGTCAGGCTTTGAATCTAAAGCCGCTGGTGATGCAGCTAATGCTAACATGAAACAGTTAGGTATTAAGTGGATCACCTATAAAGGTAAAAAGATCGAATACAAAACTGAAACGGGTAAGGTTGAACACTACAATATTATCTACCGTGCTTCAGAACAAAAGGTCTTGCAAAATCCAGAGATCAAAAATTTATTATTACGCACAGGTAACTTAAAATTCTTGCCGGATCATACACAGCAGCCGAATCCAGATCCTGCGTACTTATATTTCGATATTTTTATGAAGATCCGTTCGGGTCTATCAAACAAAGCGGCGCAGTAGTCTATCTGCGCCGATTACAATTAATTCTTAGTTTAAACAAGCCTCGCGCTTTGCGATAATGGGCTAGTTTTTATCTAAAATTCCACACTCTTACGTTTAATTCACCTAGCATTTGGTCAAGAAAACTAGACCATCGCCTAGTTTAATAATGGAACCAGTAAAATCGCTTAAAATTTTTAAACAAACGTACAATGCTAGATCCACAACAAACGGATTTGTTTAAACTCAATTAGAGGGGAGAGTTTGTGTTAAAACCACTTAATTCATTAATCGTATCAGCAGTGCTTGCAATTTCATCAATTGCTATCGCTAAACCAACATTAAACCAAAAAATCGTTGGTGGTGAGAATGCTCTACAAGGTGAGATTCCATACATCGTTTCTTTACGTTCAAAAAGCTACGGCCACTTTTGCGGCGGATCTTTAATCGCTCAAAATTGGGTATTAACTGCAGCTCACTGCGTTCGCGGTGGATCTATCGATGAAATCTGGATCGGTATGTTAGATCAAAAAAATACTGCCGGTGTTGAAAAAATCAAACCAGCTAAAATCATCGCTCATGAGAAGTACTCTTCTCAAACTATGGAAAATGACTTTGCTTTAATTAAATTATCGCAAAATTCATCTTTTGCTCCAATCGGTTTAAATGAAACTGAAATCGCAATCGATGAAAATCCAGATGCAGCACCAATCATGTCTATGACTGCTGGCTGGGGTGCGACTCGTGAAGGTTCTTACTCATTACCTAACTTGTTACAAAAAGTTATGGTTCCATTAGTAAGCACTACAGCTTGTAACGCTAAAGAATCATACGATGGCGACATCAAAGACAGCATGCTATGCGCTGGTTACAAAACTGGTGGTAAAGATTCTTGCCAAGGTGACTCTGGTGGACCTTTAGCTGTTATCGGTGAAGACGGCAAACACACTTTAATCGGTGTTGTGAGCTGGGGTGAAGGTTGCGCTCGCGCTAACAAATACGGTGTTTACTCAAAAGTAAGCAACGGAGTTGAGTGGATCAAAGAAAAAATGGCCACGACAACTGAAGAATAGTTTTTTAAAATTAAATTTTAAAACGAAAAAAGCCGGGTCCTTCCGGCTTTTTTTATTTGGTAGGCCGTTACTTTTTGAAACGCAGTGTGTTGCAGAAAGTAACGGCCTACCTTTTCCTCATGTTGAACTTGCGTATCAAATTGAGACGATCGAAATTTCATCTATATATAATGTTATAAATCTTCGTAGTGTCTGTATTTCCAGACGAACAGTGACAGCGTGGTCACCGTAAAGCAGATGGCGGCGGCTAAGCCGTAACCGTAACCTTCGCCAGGGTATTCAGCTTGGCGTATACCGAAATATAAAACAAAAGCCTTACCAACTAGTGTGGGAACCAGAAACGAGCGTAAGAAGTCCTTAAGGATCGCTTTAGGCGCTAGTTTTGGTGGTTTGTGTTTTAATTGGTCTTGCGTGTTGCTCATTGGTCTTAAATATATGTCACAAGTTAATGGGGTGTAAAACAATTTTGCGGTCTGTGATTTTGGAGCGCGTCTCATGGTGAAACATCATTTTTTAAAACCTACAGCATATCAATAGCTTACGCGAAATATGAAAAGTTGGCCTTTAGGTTGCTTTAACTATCAATTGTAAAGGAAGTAACAATTATGAAAACATTAGTAACACTGTTAAAAATCGCGATGTTAGTAACAACATTATCGTTTGTGATGTCTTGTGATAACAAGAAAAAGAATACAAACGCTAATACAAACTATGCCTATAACAATGGTATCTATACATACGGTGCCAACGGGCAATGTATCAATAACCAAAATGGCCAAGTTGTTGCTACAACTTACTGTCAACAACAGTACAACAATGGTTATGGTTACGGCTCACAACAATGTAACGGAAACTCTAGCTTATTCGTTTTCATCCGTGGTCAACAATACGCATGTTCTTCTGACTACATGCAAATGCAAACTTTCCAACAGTATGGCGGATGCTGGGTAAGTTGTGCGCAAACAAACTGCTCGGGTCAAATTGCTTACCCAGGTGGTTCGCAATCTCAAACTCAAGGTTACCAATGTATGTAATCGCTTAAATAGCGATTCGGTTTCCTAAATATATTCCAATTCTCGTACTAAATTCATAATTGATAAAGCTCTGTGTTATGCACAGGGCTTTTTTTATTTTGGGCTCTAACTATTTTAGGGCTTTGATTTGCGCACAAACGTTTTTAATTGCAGCCATACACTTTTGGCGGTCTTCCATTTGTGTCTTTGTCGCTTTGTCGGCGATTGTTTGAATAGGGCGTTCGCGCTTTTCTAAAGCGTAGGCGTAGATGTCGCAGGTGCAGTCTTTATCGCACGTATCAGCTCTTTGCGCTAAGATTTTAAAATCACCTTCAATTAAAGCTTGTGACTTTTCATCAATTAACATGTGAAGAGTTTGGCTTTTTTCAGAGATCTGCTGGCTTGAGAGTTTGCACGTTTTGCTGCCGGCAGTGGGAGTGGCTTGTTCAGCTAAAACCAGTAGGGCATTTGAAAGTTGGGCCAGAGACTGTAACGTTCTGGCCTGACTGTTAATAGAAAATAAAGAAATCGCTAATAGGGTAAATACAACCGTAAGTTTCATCTTACGGTGTATAGTATGGTTTACCGCGGGATTCTTCAATCAATTTGTGAAGTGGTTCCACCTTATACTTAGATTTTAAGTACTTGATCACTTTATCTGACGCGATCACAGATTGTGGATGAATATCATGGAATAAAACGATACCGCGACCAAGCGAATCAATTTGCTTTTTCGTGCGTTGAAAAATTGATTCTGGATTTTTATCTTGCCAGTCTAATGTATCAACGTTCCAAGCGATGTGTAACATGTTGTTTTTTGCAATCATTTGTCTGATGGCACTTCCAGAAGGGCCACAGGCACCATACGGGCAGCGGAACATCGTTGGTTTTTCGCCAACGATTTTAGCGAAATCAGTTACGGCTCTGTTGATCTCTTTATCTAAGCCAGCTGAACTTTGTTTTGGTAAGTTAGCGTGCGTATAAGAGTGCGAAGCGCGTGAATATAACGGGCTCGTCGTTTGCGGAATTGCCGGGTATTTCAAGACGTTTTGTGTTTGCCAGAAGAATGTGCCGTGAACGCCGTTGTTTTTTAAGTTATTGACCATGCCTTGAGTATGAGTTGGGTTTGGACCATCATCAAAAGTCATCGCCCATTTTCCCATCGGGAAGCGGTTACCAGTCACATGACCTTTTCCATCCGGACTTGGATATAATTCATCTAAAGCCTGCGGTGTGCGCGGAGTAGTGAAGTTTTTTAAATTAAAATCTTTTTTTAATTTAAAATCATTTTTTAAGAAATCCGTTTTTGTATTTACAAAGTCCTGCTCAGGTTCGATCACGCGAGTTTGTAAATATTCAGACCATTCTTTCTCGATGAAAGAGTCTAAGTGTGTTTTTGGGCGGTTAGCAACAAGCCACTTTGAACGTTCGTAAGCTTCTGTTAAAACAGCCTGCGACGGGTTAAGATAAGACTTAAATGAAGGCGCTTTTACTTTGGTTGAAAACTCTGATTTGATCTGCTCGTTCACATCATGTAAGTTTTGCGCTAAGTTCATGATTGCTGATTTGTCGCCTTTTTTCCAGCCTTCATCAATCCATTTTTTAACGTTAGCGACCATCCACTGAGTTGATTTTTGATAAGGAGAATCTTCAGTGTTAGCATGTTTTAAAGCTAAGTAGTAAAGGTCTAACATTTCATGAAGATTGCGCTCAGAGAATTCCCAAGCAATTAGGTTTTGCGCGCGAATTTTTTGAAATTCGTTAATGTCTTCGTCAGTTAATTGTTCGCCATTTTGTGTTTTGTTGTAGATCACATCTAAGCGGGCATCGAAGTCAAAAAGTAGCTGTTGGGCCACATAGTAGAAGCTTCTTTGGCGATCAAGGTAGTTCGCAAAATTACGAGATCTTTCTGCGTCGGTCGGAGCTTGCATCAATTTTTCAAAAGTGTTGGCGTGTTTTTGCTCTTCGTCTTCGTGTTCGTATTGCGCCACGGTTCTTGTTTCGTCTTGTTTCCATGGTGATTGACATGAAAATGTGAATAGCAATGCAAAGCTGGTGATGAGTTTGATCAGTCTCATTAAAAAGTCTCCCTTTGTTGTCTTAGTAAATTTTTCTAATAACAAAACTTTATCGGTCATTTTACGGCAGGGCTGAATGAAACAATTCTGGTCCTAGTGACAGATTTGGTAACAGTTTTTAATTTAGGGTCTAAATTAGGGGATTTAGGTCTGGTCTTCTTATTGTACCTATAGTCATTGTATGAAAACACAGACTGTAAAAACTTTGTTCACTTTTATTTTAATGACCTTCGTAGCTGGGGTGGCTTGTGCCCAGAAAAAGCTAAATCCTACGATCTATTTCGTAAAATCTATCGACCTGACTGAGCAGGACTGCTCAGTTAAAAAGACCCTTTATTCAACAACAGGTGAGGTGATTAAAAGAGTCTGTGCTATAGATTATAAAACCTGCGTGATCGAAGGCACATGCGCTTTAGTGGGTGGTAAAGAAACAAAGCTGATTAACTATGTTGATCAGAATAAGCAGGGTGTGCCGCTATTTAAAGAAGTTGAAGAAAAATGCCCTTACGGTTTAGGTGTCAGTAACATCTGTTTGGATCCTTATTACACGGTGGCCGCTGATATGAATTTTCATAAAGCAGGCGAAGTTATTTTTGTAGAATCAGTTAAAGGTACAAAGCTTCCAAATGGTGAAGTGCATGACGGTTTTTTTATCGTGCGCGACAGAGGCGGCGCGATTAAGGGAGCTCATCGTTTTGATTTTTACACGGGGTTATTGCATTATAAAAACGAAGATAACCCATTTACGCCGCTTGGATTAGCCAGCGAAAGTAAGTCGTTTAATTATCGTAGAGCCACAGTTGAAGAGACGGCTTTCGTCAAAGAAAAAAGAAACTATCCAGGGTTGCCATTATAAAGCTAGAAGGCGCGAAGTCTTACATCGCACCAGAGTTGATTTCTATTTTTCCTGGGTTAGACCAGTCAGAAACTTGTTCTTTATCTTCAGTTGATTCAGCGCGAACGCGCCAGTAGTAGTTACCAACCGGCAAGTTGTCTTGAACAAGAACTTTTGTTTTATAAGTCGAATACGATTTAAATAATTTCGTGAAGTTCTGATCTTTCGCAATTTCAATACGGTATTTGTCAGTTACTTTAGCTTCAGGCGAAACCCATTTTAACCAGATATATTTACCTAAACCTTTTTGAAAGAAGAACTGCAGGCTAGAAGCAGTTTTTTCAATAGCCGGAGTTTTCATATCAAAAAGTTTGTTATAGATAATTTCGCCCACATTGCTTGATGAGCTGATTTTTCTATTTTGCGCATTATACGCAGAAACGCGGTATTCGTATTCGCCTTGGCCAGGTACTTGAATCGCACTAGCTGGTTTTCTAGAAGTGAATTTTTTCGGGCTAGAGAAGTCTCCACCTTTTTTATCAACTTCAACAACGTATTTATCAGCGTTTGGAACATCAGTCCATTTCACATTGAAGTCTTTTGGTTGCGGTACATCTTTCGAGCTTTTGGCAACGTAGTCGTAAACTTCTTTAGGTTCTTTGATTTTGATAGACGGGTAAACAAAATCGATTTGACCAACTTCTGAGTAAGCTGATTCTTTATTGTTTTCACCCACAGATTTTAAGCGGTAATACATCTGCTCATTGCCTGCGTTTTCAACCTGGTGAATCAAGGCCGGGGTGCGAACAACAGTTGGGTTTTTAAATTCAGGTTCCGATGAAGTTTCTAAGATATACTCTTTCGCAAGCTCGGCTTGTTCCCATGAAGCTGCCGGAAGTTTCTTTTTATTAATTAAGATTTTAGCTGTTTTACGTAAAAGTTTTGGTGGTAGAAGAGGTTTTTCTTCTACTTTCTTAGGAGGTGGTGGAGGTTTAATTTCCGGAAGCTTAGCGATTTCTGGGGCAGGTAAAGACTCAAGCTTTACGATCGCTTCATTAACAATCGGTTTTTCAACAAGTTTAACGATTGGTTTAGGAGCGATAACAAGGTCATTTGTTTTATCAACGATTTTATCGTTAACTTTAACTTCCCCTTTTTTTGCTTTAACCTGAATTTTACCACACTCAGAAGATTTGCCGATTTCTAAATCAGCATCGCCTTGGGCTTTGATATCTAAAGCTTTACCGCAATCATCTAATACTAATTGAGTAGGTAAGTTCTGTGATTTGAAAGAACCGTATTGTAAACTAAGTTTGATCTTATTATTTTCTGATTTGAACTTAATTAATGAATTGGCGCCGATCGTGATTGATTTACCATCTTCGAAACGGATAACAATAGATGATTCAGGGCCCACGAATAAGCTATCGCCTTCAACGATAGAGTCTTCAGTGCTTGCGTTTTCCCAGAAAATATTTTTTGTACCACGTAAACGAACATCAGACTCAACTTCATCGACTGTTGCAATTGTTTGTCCTGAGGTTGCGCGTCCGCCGATATTAAAGAATGAAAAATCAGAGTGTAAAGCGTACCAACCGATAAGTAGGCCGATCACACAAACATAAATTGTGATTGTGTCGTCGTTAAAGAATTTTTTAAACTTCTGAAATTTCATGTATATAGTATCGACACGAAACGGTGAATTCATAATGGCCCTTGGTCTAGTATTAGATAGTTTTTTCTTGTTTAGTCCGGACGCATTTACAGAAATGGTCCAAATTTAGACAATCCTGGACCACACAACACTTAAAGATTTAATAATATTTTTAAAGTCTAATATATGAGACACCGACAAGGTTAACGTGGAAGATAATGTTTTTTCTTTTTTTTCAGAGTACTACGATTCTATCCAGGATCCTGTATGCATTTTCGATAACGAAGGTTTCGTTGCTTATTGTAATGAGGCGTTCTCGGCCTTAACAGGCACGTCGCAAATTCGTTTTTTAAATAAAAAGACGACGGTATTTAATTCTTTTATTTCTATTGATGATAAAGCTTTTGATCTTACGCGCACAGAAGAGTTCTGTGGTTTTACCGGTGTAAGTATCTTAAAGTTTGAAACTAAAAAAGTATTACGCGGCTTAGGGCAGTTTGCGATCCGTAAATTAGCTTTACCTCCGCATGAAAACTTATTTCATTTAACTTTAAAAGATTTAACTGTTGAAGAAGATTTAGTTAAAACATTCCGTTTTGAATTAGCTTCACGTAACAAAAAAATCGACGAGATGAACCAGTTAGTAGAGATCTTTCAAAAGATCCGTTTATTAGATGAGCCAAGTCTTATCGTAAATGAGTTCATGAATTATCAATTATCGTTTTCACAATTTTATGCTGCCGCTAAGCGCGTAAATCAAACGATGTCGATCATTCATGGTGAAGAATATAATGCAGCTCCGGCATTTGTTGAAGTGATGAAAGAAGTTGAAGGTTATTTAGCAGCTAACGTTGTTTCTAAATACCAAACGCAAAAATCGTCAGTTAAAAACGGTGATAGCCATTATTATTGGTCTGTTGTTCCGTTTAAATTAGCTAACGATAATATGCATGCGATCTTTATCTTTGATTCTTTAGAGCAACTGAATAAGTTCTCGCATCAATCAGCGATCATTTTAAGTGAACAGCTGAACTTAATCTTAAATAACTTAACGTTAAAAGAACTTTCATACACTGATGGTTTAACTAAGCTTAAAAACAATCTTTACTTCAGAAAAAAAATCGAAGAAGTTTGTTCTGCGAGCCAGACTGCTCAGTTAATCTTATTTGACGTGGATTTCTTTAAAAAGGTTAACGATACTTATGGACATCCGGGCGGTGACGCCGTGTTAATGTTCTTAGGTGAAAAAATTCCTGCAGTTATGCAAAAAGTAAATCCAGACTTCGCGGCGGCGACAATTGCCCGTGTGGGTGGTGAAGAGTTTGCGATTGTGATCCCTGATAAAGAGCAGGATTTTGCGCAAATGTTCGCTGAAGCTTTCCGTGCGGAAATCGAAGCGTCGACGGTCATGTTTAATGAAATCGCGATTAAATTCACAGTCAGTCTGGGAGTTTCATCGTGGACGCCGAAACATTCGTTCTCTCCTGAAGCTGTTAAATTATTGTATAAAGCGGCAGATGATGCTCTTTACAATTCTAAACGTTCGGGCCGTAACCGCGTTTCAGTTTTAAATGCAGCGTAATCGCCAGCAAATCTATGTAACATAATGCCTTGTAGTCTAGTCTATATTGATTGGCTATATATTGATAAAAAGACGGGCATCTCGTACCTTAGAAGGTAATGAATTCATCGATTAAACGAAAAATCATGTTACTTCTCAGTATCACAAGTCTTTTGTCATCAAGCGTTTTCTTGATCTATTCAATTAACGTTTTTGAAAAAGATAAAATCGCGTATATCTACGATACGAACAGCATTTATTTAGAAACGATCACGAATCAGTTTAAAAATGAATTAAAATTATCGTCTGAAATTTCAAAAAAATATTTAACTGAATATCAAAAGAATAAAGCCTTCAGCTCGGGTGATAGTATTTTCTTAGATGAAGATTCTTTTGTTAAAGGATTATTTCTAGTTGATATTACAAATCCAGCAAGCCCGCAGTTAGTTGACAAAATCACTGTAAAATCAAACTTCGGTTATAAATTAACTGAAGACGTAGGCTTTTTAAAATCAGTTCCACAAACATTAGCTGAATCTAAATCAATGTTCTTAGGCGGCGAATTGGTTTATGTAAGTGACGTGGTTTACGATGCGTCTGAAAAAATCGCGTTAGTGACAGTTTTTAGATCAGATGCTCTGCAAAGCTTTTTTGAAACAGATAAAGCGTTTAGCTCGTTCATGATGAGCATGTCTGGCGATGTCGTTCGTCAAACATCTAATCTTCAAGCGGGTTATTTAAAAGAAGAATTTCCAACTTTATTTACACGCCTTGATTCTATCAAAATGGGTACAAGCGAAATTAAATCTGCACAGCAAGAAGACTGGTTGTTGTCGTCTTCAAGTTTAGGTTTAAATGATTTATACCTGGTGACTTTAACAAATAAAAAAGAAGCTTTCGGCGTATTAACATACTTAATCAATAAATCACTAATCGTGTTCTTAATGGTTTTATCGGGTGTAGTATTAGTGAGCCAATTTGCTTCAACCTATGTGACAAAACAGATTCTTACACTTTCTGAAGCGGCTAAGCAGATCATCGGTGGTAACTTTAAAATTAATGTGCCGGTTAAAGGCAATGACGAGATTTCACTATTGTCAGAAACTTTTAATAAAATGGCCGTTGAGATGGTTAAGCTTTTAGAAGACACGGCCCAAGGTGCGCGTCTTGAAGCTGAGCTTAAAACAGCACAGGCCGTACAACAAACGTTATTTCCCCCGGTTCATCAGAAATTTGAGAATGGCGAAATTCATGGTTCATACCAATCAGCTTCTGAGTGCGGTGGCGACTGGTGGCATTACTTTGAAAATGAACAAAAGATCTGGTTCTGGATGGCTGATGCCACAGGCCATGGGGCTCCAGCGGCCTTGATCACGAGCGCTATCAAATCAGCGGTAGCGATGACTGAAAATTTAAAAATGGAACCAGAAGTGGCAATTGAATTAGTGAACAAATCAATCTGTCAGGTTTCTAAAAGTAAAATGATGATGACATGCTTTTTAGGGGTAATCGACAAAGCCACTCGAGTTGTTCATTATGTAAATGCTTCGCACGAGGCGCCGTTTATTTTAAGTAAACGCACTGATTTAAAGAAAAAAGACCTACGCTTCTTAGATAACTCTAAATGTAATCGTTTAGGTCAATCTATGACATCTGAATTTAAAGTGGCTTCTGAACAATTAGAGGCGGGCGATCGTATCTTCGTTTATACGGATGGTATTCCGGATATTCGCAACAAAAATGAAGAGTCTTTGCAAGAGCGTGGTATGTTTAAAGTAGTTTTAGAAAACCATAATAAAGGCGTTAATGTTTCTCAGTTTATCACGGGAGTTCATGCCCAGTTTGAAACTTACCGTGAAAATACAGAGCTTATTGATGACGTAACTTTCTTTGCTGTGGACGTACTATGAGTAACATTTTCTCTTTAAGCCAAGCAGATGCTCAAAAGAAAATCGCTGATGTGTTTAGTTCAGCGGATAAGTTTTGTTATTCACAGGCTGATTTAAAAGGTCATAACTGCTACATGGTCACAGATAATATGTCAGCTGTTGACTGTCTGGGATTAATTCGTGGCCGTCAGATTACTAATGTTTTACAAAATTCAATTCAGGGCCTTTCAGATAAACTTAGTTTTTTAAAGTTGGTAGATTACAAGTTAGAAGATTTTTTTAATAAAGATTTACAGCTATTAAACGCTGATGTTGTTATTCAGCCATTCGGTATGAAAGATGACCGCGGTGAAGTGATCGAACAGGCATTTTTACCGGCAGATCTTGAAATTGATATGACAAAGTATCAGTACTTATTTCAAGTGGCAGCTGAGCTTGTGATGAATGCCCAAATCGATGCGCCAAAAATTTCAACGAAATCAAACGTGGCTAAGTCTTTATTGGTCGTTGAAAAGAATAAAAATAAGGGCTTAGTGGCGATTTCAGTGATCGATCACTACGGAAGCTTAGATTGTTATAAAATGTTAGAAAATATTTATGCGGCCCATAAAGATGGATTTCGCGATTCGATGTCGAAAAATTCAATCGGGGCGGGACTTGGATCAGCGATGATTTATGAATTCGTTGATTCATTAGTGATCGGGGTAATTCCAGATGTGATGTCGCGGGTAACGGCGATTTTACCATACGGGGTCTCTGAGAAAAAAATTAATCAAATTCAAAAATCTATACACATCATTAAGGGATAAAAAATGTCAAAACTACAATTCACACAATCAAACGAAAACGGTAAAACAGTTCTAACATTAAACGGACAAATTGATGAAAGTTTTCCGCAAGAGCTTCACGGCCTTAAACCGGCCGGTGATATGGTTATTAATCTTGATCAAGTTAAAATGATTAACTCTTTAGGAATTCGTGAATGGATCAAATTCATGGGCACTGTTTCTGCGGCTAAAATTGAATTTGTTAAAGCTCCGAAAATCTTTATTGACCAAGTTAACATGGTTCAAGGTTTTATCACGCCAAATTGCAAAATCACTTCATTCTATGTTCCGTACTTTAACGAAGACAGCAATGCTGAGAAAAATGTTCTTTACTCGCAAGGTAAAGAGTTTGGCGAAGGTTTTTTAAACGTAGCCGGCAGCGTAAAGGGCGAAGATGGTTCTGAATTAGAATTAGACGTTGTTGAACAGAAATATTTCAAATTTTTAAAGAATTGAAATCAATGAAACTTTTTGCAGCACTACTTTCTTTAGTATTACCGCAACTGGCTTTGGCTGATAAGCCTCAGCTGCCGTTTGTCTTTTTAAATCAGTACATTGAATACGATGTTTCTGAAGGAAAGATCCTCAATATCGGTGGTCATAAAATTGATTGGAACGATGATTTCGCGACAATCAAAGACGGTAAGTTGTTGCTTAAAAAACAAGAGATCTTACTTGCCGGCATTTGGAATATCACTGTAAAAAATCCAAAGAATAAAGTTGTATTCACAGTTAAAGAGCAAGATTTAAATGCTCTAAGAACATTTCCAATGCCAGCCAGTGCAACAGCGACATTAATGATGGCACCTGAGCCAGTAGCTGCGCCTGAAGAGGTGAGTGGCACTGTGGCAGCAGCTCTGCTGCAACCGCAAGAGTTAGTGATCGCTCCAGGTTCAACGGTTTGTTTGTCAACGCGTAATCAGATCACGCAGTATTTAATGTGTAAAAGTCTAACGCCGATGACACCACTTGAGGGTTATCCACAAGTTGAAATCGCCAAGAAAAAAGTAAATCCTTACGGTCGTTTAATTTTAAATCAGCCTAAAAAAAGTGTTTTATTTGATGTAAAAATTAACGAACTGGAGTCGATCAAATTAACAACGCGCAAACGTTTAATTATCCCGTCAACGGTTAAGAAAAATGTAGCCCGTAAAGATTATCAAATCAAATTTATCGACGTTGAAATGGATAATTACTCTTGGGAAACTAACGTAGGTTATGAGCAAGAGGCTTTTAAAATTCCGAATGATAATTTAGTTACGGCTTACCAAGATTATTTTAATAAAGACAATTCAAATAAAGAGTTAGATCTAACGTATTACGTACCACCTTATAAACGTATGAAAATCCTGAACATGTATTCGATTTCTCCGTTCTTCGGCTTTTCACGCTTTGAAGGTAATACGCGCACGAAAAATGTATCGATTTTATCAGAGTATGATATTTCGTTGCGTACCTATATCATGAAGCAAATGCCTAAAGAGCAAAAGTACCAATGGTTTGCTAAGTACTTTCACTTCTGGACAGCTTCAGCGAACTTCCGTTCGATTAAATACGTATCTAACGTCAACAGCGTAACGGTTGCTAATCCACAAGGTTTTTTATACAACTTATCAGGTTCAGTGAATCGTGCTTTTAGTGACCGTATCAGTTACGCAATACGCGCAGCGGTTGAGAAAAATACGGCCGTTGATTACAACTCAAATAATTCTGCCGAAGTGAATATGAGTTCGGTATTAAATAAAGAGTTAGGCGTGCAGGGAAGTCTTAATATGTACGACCGCGGCCGTTTCGTAAGCTTCTTACATGCGGGTTATGCGTGGTTATTGCCGACAGATATATCTGGTAGCCAATCTAAAATGGGAACACGCGCTTATTTCCGTACCGATCTTCACTACGCTGACGGAAACAAGCTTTACGGTATTGGTTTCCACTACAACTTACGTAACCAAGAAACACAGCTACAAAAGCTAAAAGATCAGTCGTTCGACTACACGGCAAGTTACTCTGTAGCTTTCTAAGTCCATAATATTTCCCACTCCGACAGAGAAAGACCTCGAAGTCGCTGTGGGTTATATTCAATCCGACCCAAAGCTTTGGGGTTTTGGTGGGGGTACCGGTCACATTTTTCGCGGCTAAAAATCCATTATTTTTAAACTGCTGCGCAATTTGTCCTGTCACCACACGTAAAAAATGCTGACCGAGCGATCTTTTCGAAAACCGC
Organism: Pseudobdellovibrio sp.; assembly: GCA_023701385.1. Lineage (GTDB taxonomy): Bacteria > Bdellovibrionota > Bdellovibrionia > Bdellovibrionales > Bdellovibrionaceae > Pseudobdellovibrio. Next base: position 45,890 of record JAMPXC010000013.1, on the reverse strand, counting down.
ACCAGTAAATGCAGATGATCGTGATTAATCGAAACCTGTTCCACTTTTACATAAAACCTGCGCGCGTATTTTTTAATAATGTGATTGATCAAATAAAATCCTAAAGGTGACCGAAGCCCCCGGCGTAAGAGTCTTCTCTCGATTTTAAGCACTAAATGAATTGGAGCCTTGGTTGATAAGGGCGAGCTTTACGCCCGCGACGTTTGTTGCGCAGAATACCGCCATGGTTATAGCGAAATTGCCAATGTGTTTTAGAAAAATGTAATTGTGTGTGACCCATACCCCCAACCTCTCGATGATTGCTGAGAGCAAGGCCTGAGCAGAGGTGAAAGCGTGATTATTTATAGATGAGATCTGGGGCTCGGATCAGAACCAGCCGAAGAGGCCTTTGCTTTGAGGGTATTCTTTGATGCGGCCGTCTTGGTCGGTGGCGCGTTTGAAAGCGATGTTGGCTTGGTTATCTTGTTTTTTTACTTTAAGTAGTAAGTAATTCACATAGTGATAATCAGCTGTTGTCATATCTTCAGGTAAAACGTTTAAAAATTCTTTCTCTAAAGTACCCATTGAAATTTGCGTCCCTTTAAAAAGAGCTAAACCTAAATGAGCCCAGGCTGAATAAAGTTGAAGGCCTGCCACAGACGCAATAGAGTTTTTGTGTTTTTTTACCAAAGCTAAAGCTTCGGTGTATCTTTCAGCTAATAAAAGAGCTTTGATGGGCTTAACATCAACAACAGCAGCAGGTGCGGCTTTTTTCTCTTCAGCAGGTTCAGTCACAGGCAGAGTGTTTTTAATATTACGGAAATTAATTAAAAGATTTAAAACTTTCTTATCAATTTCTAATTTAAATTCGTTAGTCAGTGTTTCAGGTCCTAAAAACGTTCTTTGCAGTTCTTCATAGATCGTTTCGATATTATTCGCATCTTGCTTAGTGATTAAACTTAACCAGTAAGCCAGATCTAAACCTGTTTTATTCATGATCAGTTTGTAGATATGTTTAATCTTTAAATCGTAAGTATCGGCTTCGCGAGAAGGTTCGATTTGAATCCATTTTAAAAGCATTAAAAAATGTAACGCCTTAAAAAGATTTTTATTGTTTTCAAATAACAGTGCTAAATCACTGATCTTTTGCGTGTCGATAATCTCTAAAAAGTTATCAACATTAAATAAGCTGAACACTGAAAATTTTTGCACATCAGCGGGGCTGAAGTTGCTGAAATTCACTGTCACAGTGTAATTGTAATACTCAAGATAGTGGGCATTTAACCACTCAGCCGAAAACTTACTTAAAATCCAATCGTGCACAAGAAGGTTGAATTGAGCCACGTTAAGTTCAGATGATTTGATTTTTGTATTCGATTCTTTAATACGAATAGCAAACTGTTCGTCACTGATCAGTTTTGATAGACGGGTACGTGATTGAGTTAATAGCACTGAACCAATTTGTTCTTTGTTGATAATACCACGTTGAACTAAGTACGCCCCGATAGGAACGCCAGTTTGCTCTTTTAAGGCTAATTCAAGCTGTTGTTGCGTGATCAGGCGGTGATTTACTAATAACGTACCGATACGGGTATCGCTATCAGATAATTCGATGAATTGAATGGCGCCCTCATGAAAAACCACAGCGTTAATCTGGCCTGATTTACTTTCAAGTTCTACGCGTCCACTTAAACCGTATTTTTGGAATAGCATAACGACAGCGGTAATATCATAACCATAGCACGATTTAAGTTTTCCGATATCAGCGATGATTTTTTCACCGTTGGCAGTAGGAGTGAATAGGTTTTGGTAAAACCTAGAACGGGTCGAATTCAAAAGAGTTGGGCCAGAATTTGTTGACATGCCTAATGATAATTTTAGTCCAAATTCATTCTGTGAGAAAGCTTTTGAAGCGAGGTTGGCTTTTAGTCCAGATTACTATGTTTCATAGAGACACAGTTTGTCCCTATGTAGCTGGCAAGCTACAAATAAACTATGTCAAAAGCACAACTTTACAAGCAAGCGATCATCAAAGAAAATCTAAAACGTAACCCGCATTCTGAAATTGTGTATTTGCAAAATGCCATAGATGAAAGTCATAATGCTGATGAGATTCTGCTGGCGATGCGAACTGTAGCTTCAGCCCGCGGGTTTAAAAAGTTCGCCGCAGAAGCTGATCTTAACCGCGAAAATCTTTACCGTGTTCTTTCTGAAAACGGAAACCCGCGCCTAGACACATTCTTAAAGCTGATTGATCTTTTAGGTTTTAAGTTAAGTCTAAAAGCGAAGTAGTTCGTTTCTCGCAATTAGCTATTTGTTTGTTATAAGCTACACGAATTTTGCCACAAGGCGTGGGCGAAATACCACAGCATTTTGTAATTAAAAAACAATGGAATAGCTTATAGCCCGCACGCGTTTTGCTCATTTAAACCCTTAACATGGAGGTTTTTATGAATGCAAAAAATTTTGCGCTGGTAGGCGGTATTATCATGCTGGTTATCGGTGCATTATCGTTAATTCCAGCGTTTACTGGTCTAGCTTTCGGATTGCCTATTTTAAAAATCGAAACTAGCTATGGCCTGTTTCTGGGAATTTTTCCGTTAAATATTGTAAATAAAGCGATCTTGATCGGCTTTGGCTTATGGGGGGTCGCAGCCGCCAGTGATCCGGTGTTAAGTCTGCCGCGTTCGATTAGCTTTTCGCGCTGGGTATTTATGTTATCAGCTCTGTTTGCCGTGCTGGGATTATTTCCGCAAACAAATACATTGTTTGGTTATGTACCGCTTTTTGGTGCGGGAATTTGGCTTCATGCCGTGATGGCCTTAGCCAGTGGAATTTTTGGTTACAGTGCAGTTAAACGTACAGCTTAATGCTGTAGAAAGCTTTTTAAGTGGCTGTTCAAAACTGGAGTGATGTAAAATTTTATTTTTCTGGTGATGGGTACTTTTCTTCTGTTTTAGAAAGTATCCATCAGGCTGTTTATGAAATCAGAGTTGAAATGTACATGTTCAATTTTGATGAGCTTGGAAAAAAAATTCTGCAAAGTTTAAAAGAAGCCCGCGAGCGTGGAGTCAAAGTTTACTTACTTGTCGACGGTATCGGAACGATTGGTTTTCTGGGCGATATCGATAGTTATTGTAAGGCTAATAATATCAATTTTAAAGTTTATCATCCGTTACCGATTCGGTTAAATTTTTTACGCCGTTTTTCATTAAAAGATTTAACCTGGAAAAATATTCGTCGTTTTTTTTTGATGTTTCGCAAACTGAATAATCGTGATCACCGCAAAGTTTTTTTAATCGATCAGAAAGTGGCTTTCGTTGGAAGCCAGAATATCAACAACGTGCACAGTGAAGAAATCTCACAAAACAAGGCGTGGCGTGATACCGGAGTCGAAGTGCGGGGCGCACCGATTGAGACGCTGGTTAGTACCAGTCAATTTGCCTGGGAAAGAGCTAAGCCAAATAAACTGACAGAGGCTTGGAGTCTTCATTATAACGTCTTACGTTTAAGCGCTCGCCGCAAGCACCGCTTAGTTCGGCTACGCAAATTAATCCAGTCTTTCAACGAAGCCCAAACACGAATATGGATCACGACAGCGTACTTTTTGCCAAATCGAAAAACAGTTCAAGCTTTAGCAAGAGCCGCGCGTCGCGGTGTGGATGTGAATCTTTGTTTACCGGCCATCAGTGATATGCCCTTTATGAAGTGGACGGCGTGGCTTTTATACGATCGTCTTTTGAAAGCGGGCGTTAAAATTTACGAATATCAAGACCGGATCTTGCACGCTAAGTCTATGATCGTGGATCAATGGGGAACCGTGGGGTCCTATAATTTCAACCACAGAAGCCTTATCCATGATCTTGAAGTAGAAGTAGTGATTGATCAACAAGAATGGCTTGAAAAGCTTGAAAAACAATGGCGGGCCGATGTAGCGCAGTCGAAGATGATTACTCTTGAAGACAAAGGTCACTCAAATATTTTTTTACGAATTATCGCAAACATTTTTTACTGGTTTAGGTATTGGTTATGAAATTAAAAGTAATGACATATAATATTCACAAAGGTTTCTCGGCAGGCGGACTTAAATATATCTTGCGTAAGATTAAAGAAGCGTTAAGTACGACCTCGGCTGATATTGTACTTTTGCAGGAAGTGGTCGGCGAACACAGTAAAAGTGAAAAAAACAATTGGCCCACCGAAGGCCAGTTTGAATTTTTAGCAGATCAGCTGTGGTCACATTATTCGTATGCAAAAAACGCTATCTTTTCACAGTTTCATTACGGCAACGCCACATTAAGCCGGTTTCCGATTGTGCAAGAAAAACACACGGTGATGTCGACCAATCGTTTTGAGCAACGGGGGTTATTGCATTGTGAAGTTGAAATTCCTGATCTTAAACAGCGTATTCATTTATATAATGTACATCTAGATTTATTAAGTCGTGGGCGCCGTATGCAATATCAAAAAATTGTCTCGCAAATAAAAGCTGATGTGCAAGACCAAGAGAAATTTATTATGGCAGGCGATTTTAATGATTGGACAGGCGAACTTCATCAGATGTTTACCCAAGAGATCGGGTTAGACGAAGCGCATACCAAGTTTCACGAAAGACCGGCGAGATCGTTTCCGAGCTTTTTTCCGGTGCTCACGTTAGACCGCGTGTATTCGCGTAATATGGATATTGTCACGTGTAAGCCGATGATCGGAAACCCTTGGAAAAAGCTTTCCGATCATATTCCACTCTTAGTTGAGTATGCCCTGTAGGTTCAATTACTGAGCAATGATTCCTAATACAGCTGAACGTTCAGTGATTTTGTTATCCTGAACGCCAAAGTCATTATCATTGATAATAGCTAACGTTTTGCCGTTGATAATCGTTAAACCTTCCATCTTTTCAAATTCGTTGTATCCCGCTTTAACTAAATTCACAGCTAAAGTTTTGGCTACTGGAGTTACTTTTGCGAGTAAATCTTTTTGCGAGTATGTTTCTGGATTTTGCTCTAAAGGTGATTTTACCAGGTTTGTCGCTTTTGACAGATCTACTTTGTAAATTAAGTGAACGCTATCGGCACCAACCTCACCATTTTGTTCGATCACATAAAATTCAGTATCACTGATCATCGTCAGATCGCCGATCTTATCCACTTTTCTATGTGTTAACGGGTAAAGGTATTCAGCCTCATACATTCTGGTTTTTGTGTTAAATACACCAATGCGAATCACCGAAAATTCTTTGTCTTTATGAACATCCGGAACTTTCAGGGGGCTTTGTGACATAAAAAATATTTTACCATTTTTATAACCGATCGCTTCAAAACCACGGTTAAAGCCACGATGAGCGAAAGCATTTGGAATTTCATTTTTCTTTAAAGCAGTGTTAGGTTGCGCTGCTGGAAAAAGACGAGATACTAATTTTCCTTTGGCATCAAATTCTAAAATAGAAGGAAAATATTCTTCGCCTACCCAGAAATGATTTTTTTCATCAACAGTCATTGATTCGGAATCAACGCCGTTATTATCTTGTTCTAAACTTGTGCCGATAAGATCTGTCGGAGATTCAACTTTAGAAATGGATTCTTTCGGTGGAAGACCTGACATGGGTTTATTATCTGAATTATGAAACGGGATCGTTTTTACAATAACTACTTTGTTTTCAGCTTTAATGTATTTAAGCTGAATAAAGCTAGGTGTGAAGTTCGGGCTAAAGAACCCGCGCATTACTTTTTTATCACGTTTAAATTCAGCTCCGTTAGGGCCTCGGTCAGTTAAAGTCCAAAATAGTAAGTCACCATTTTTTTCTTCTTTAATAAATGACAGGCCTGAAAAGCCACCCCATTTAAAATTAAAACCTTCAACGGGCTTTAATTGCACTTCGGCTTTAGTCAGTGTGACTTGTGGGGCTTCAGGTAAAGTTAATTTTTTAGATTGTGATTGGCAGGCCAATAACGAGATCGCGGCTAAACTCAGAATACATTTTTTCATAGAAAACAGTATTCAATAAGTCTAGTCCTCAGACAACTGCGCGTTGCGCTGTTTGGCTCCATAAAAATTCAACGTATTCAATCAGGTGAAAAACTTCAGATTTGGCGAAACATTTTAAAATAGGTGCGCTAATTTCAGCAGATTTAATCTCTTGCGAGCCGGAAAAGAAGATAAGGGGAATATCTACATTTTGGCTTTTAAGAAAATCAACGATCACATCACCATTGCCGTTGTCCATTTGAAAATCAGAAATGATTAACGTAAAATCATTTTTTGCGCTCAAGGCAGCAATGGCTTCTTGGCCAGAGCTAGCTTCGACCACGCTGAATTTGTGTTTGGCCTGAAGCACGTTGGCTAAGGCAAATCTAATTTCTTTGTCATCGTCAACTAGTAGGATTCTCATAAAGACCTCTCTTAATATTTCGCTCTTCAAGAATATAGGAGAGAGTTGCGTTCTTCCAATGGAGTTATCTACACATGTGTAGGCGTCTTAACATAAATGTGGCAAATTGACTCGTTTTCTAGAATGAGACGCTGGCACTGGCGTTGCTCTGATTAGACCTTTGTGGAGACTGAACACCAGCCAGAAAAAAGGCTAAACAAAATTAATCGAGCGAAAGAGAAGACGATAACTTCGGCCAGAGTATTTCTTGTTGAAGACGAGCCTACATCGATTATTTTAACTGAGGCCATGTTAGATCAGTTAGGTTATCAGCCGGCTGGGGTGGCGACCAGTTTTGAAACAACTATGGCCGCCCTTAAAGTCACTCAAGTCGATATAGTGCTTGTTGATTTGGTCTTAACTGGTGACAAAACAGGATTAGATGTAATCAGAGAGCTTAATCGTTTAAATATTCCCTCAATATTAATTACCGGCACAGTCAATGAAGCGACTTTACATCAGTTGGCTGATTTAGATGTGTATGGTTTTTTACCTAAGCCTTATGATCAGCCAGCTTTAGCTGCGGCAATTCAACTTGCGCTTAAGAAGTTCACACGCATGCAGGATAAAGTCTTTGAAGAAGCCGATGCGATCAAAAGTCGTATTTTAGCTACTAAAGCGCTAGAAGATGAATTTGGCGTTTCTGAAAAACTCTATCTGATTAAAAAAAGAAAACATGGCAGTAAAGCTTCTGAAAAATCCGCAAGCCTTTATTACCGTTGGGTTAAAATCTGCGTTGCTTTTTGCATAGCCATCGGTGTGTTAGGCATTCTTGGCTATGTGTTTGATATTCCGTGGTTGGTGGCATACACAAGTTATGGGGCAACGCTAAAAATAAATTCCATACTTAGTATTTTTCTTTTAAGTTTTTCTTTGTGGATCGAAAATGAGGTGCGCTTAACGCCGGGCTGGAAACTAGCGTCTCTAGCTGCTATGATGGCGGCCCTTGCCATTTCATCTTTGACGGTTCTCCAAGACGTATCATCACTTAATTTGGGAATAGATGAATTGTTAGCTAGTGACAAGTTTGTTAACGAATTTAATGCGCCAGGCAGAATGGCCATTACTACAGCGCTTAGTTTTATGTTTATATCGCTGGCTTTATTATTTAACCGATTCAAGTTTTTTAAATATGCGATTAATTTGACTGAAGGGTTTAGCTTGTTATCGTTATTTTTAACGATGGTTGGGTTTTTAGGGCATATTTTTAAGCAAGACGAGTTTAACCAAGTTGTTCCTTATTCGGCGCAGTCACGGCCGATTCTTTTAGCGTTAATGGTTTTAACTGTAGGAATTTTTTATTTGAATCCAAAGCTTGGGGTTATGTCGATTTTTTCAAATCGCCGAACCAGTGCAAAAGTGGGACGTAAGATGCTTTACTGGTCCAACGCTTTAATGATCGTGGCCAGTTTTTTAATTTTTTATTACACACCAAGAACCTCTTTTGCAAATTTAGAAGTTATTTTTATTCTTATTGCGACCATAACAATTTTAACAGGTGTGATTTTGTGGGCGACGTTAAAACAAATCAAAAATGAATTGCAGGCAGAACAAACGGTTAAATTTTTACAAAATCGCGAACGCGAATTACAGTTTGTGCTTAAAAGAGTGCCAAACCCTGTAGCTGTTCTAGATAAGAATATGCGCTATGTTCTAGCCAGCCGTAAGTGGATTGATGACTTTAATTTAAAAGATAAAAACATTATCGGCAAATCGCACTACGAAATTTTTCCGAATCTTTCAGATGAGGTTAAAATATTAAACCAGCGTGCCATGAATGGAGAAATCATTAACACAAAATTTGAAAACATAGCCGATAACAACGGACGCCTGTTTAATGTTAAAGGCGAAATCAGGCCGTGGTTTGATATTAATAATCAAGTTTCAGGCATTATTATCTTTGTCGAAAGCATGACACCTGCTACCGTATCCGAGTAAGGATAAAATTTATGCTTTTAGCTGTTCTTTCATTAGCCGCAATGACTTCAACTTTACCTGAATATAAAAGCGAGCTGTTAGCTCGTACTAACGGGGGCAGCACATATAATTTGCCGGTCTATGCGATGGTCAATAGCACTTCTCCAAGTATTAACGATGCTGGTGAGGTAGCTTTTATAGCTGTATCGGGTGGAGTGGATCAAAACGGTGATCATAGTGAACAGGCTGCAGTTTGGCTTAAGACTCGTAACGACCTGGATGGCCGTATCGTTTATTATGCGCCTAAAGAAAAAATGGTCAGCGATCCTAAGATGCTTGATCGTGGTGATGTGCTTTTTAGCCAATTTGACGAAATCACAAGTGACGGAATTTTTTCTTTTAACTCGCAAAAGCAAATGACTGAAAATATTTTTCCGGCAAAAAATATGGCGGCCGTAAATTACCCGCAAGCCACCAGTGATGCGTCGTATGTGTTTCGTTCAACAGATTCAGAAAATAACAGAAGCTTTTTCGAGTATCGTTCAGACAAGCTTTCTGAAATCATTAATGAAGACGGTGGTTATTCTTATTTATTTGGCCCAAGTGTAAATGCCGCTTCACAATGGATCTTTAAAGCCCGTGTTGGTGAAAAATTTAATTACGCCGAAGAGGCTCCGGACCAGATCGTTTTATTAACGCCGCACTTTACAGCTTTTGGTGAAAAGAGTTATCAAAAAACAGTGCTGGCGCAAGATTCTGATAGCGACCCGCTTTCACCTTACAAATCATTTGATAATAGCCCAGCTATTACCAATGCAGGTCTTGTTGTGTTCACAGCCGTGTTAAAAGACCGCGTACGCATGATTGTTGCGGTTAAAGACGGTGTCCACTATGAAGTGGCTCGTGAAGGGCAAAATGATATTTCACAAATTGAAATGTTCTCGCCGCAGATTAATGATAACGGCTTTGTGGTGTTTCGTGCGAAAAACAGCAAAGGGTTACGCGGTATCTATTTAGCAAATCCATTTGCAACACCAACAGCAGAAGTTAAAAGATTGTTGGGTGAAGGTGATTCGATCTTAACGGATCAGGGAATGGGTGCGATCTTACGCAAAAATGACTTTCCTGGTTTTGGAGGCAACGTCGATATTAACAATAACAACGAAATCGTTGTTTCAACGGTGGTGGCGACCGAAAATCAAAAATGGATTTTTGGAACAGCCATTTATAAGTTACACCCCCTCTAGTACGTAATTGCCCCAGACGGGGCCGAATATACCAAGTCTAAATTTTGCAAAAGCGATTCTCTATAAATACATAAGGAGAATCGCAAATGAAGCATTTCGCAAAATTTGCAGCGGCTGCTTGTCTTATTGTAACGACAACAGCTTTTGCTGAAGGAACAACTAAACCAACGACTACAACAACACAAACAACAACCGGCTCAGAAAAGCGCGAGGACAGCGCTACGACCTCAGGTTTTAGAGAAGACATGGCTTCGTTTAAGCAAGAGATGTCGATGAAGCTTGAAAGTGCTGAAGCTGAAATCATGACTTTAAAAGAAAAAGCTAAAGTGAAAGGGTCTAAAGTTAAACAGACAACCATTGCCGATTTAGAAAAAACTAAAATGAAAATCAAAACTGATCTTGATAACTTAGATAGATCATCTGAAAGCAGTTGGAAAAATATGAAAATTAAAATTGCCACTGCTATGGATAATTTAAATACAAAAACTCAAAAAGCTTTGCGTGAGTAATCGCTAATGTGCAGCGTGAAGCTTTTCAAGCTCCATTTTGCGCAGTGTTGGCGACCAATACGCAATCAGGGCTACGGTGAGTAAACACATCGTGGCCCCGAAATAAACTGACGGCACAGTTCCTAAAACTTTGGCCGCGATACCTGATTCAACTTCACCTAATTCATTCGATGAGCCGATAAAAATAGAATTTACCGCAGAAATCTTTCCGCGCATATGATCTGGCGATGAGAGTTGAACAGCCGCTGAGCGGATCATCATGCTAATGCTATCAAAGCCTCCGCTTAGAGCTAAAGCGACAAGTGAAATCCAAAAGGTTTTGCTCATAGCGAAGAATAAAATGCATAAACCAAAACCGATCACGGCCGAAAATAACCATGTGCCGGAATTTCCTCTTAAAGACTTGCGGGCTAAGTACAGACTCATAATTGTAGCCCCCACAGCAGGTGCTGCACGCAGAGCCCCCAAGCCTTTAGGCCCGACCATTAAAATTTCATTGGCAAAAATCGGAAGAAGCGCTGTAACGCCACCAAATAAGACCGACACCATATCTAATGATAAAGCCGGAAATAAAATCGGGTGTCTAAAGACAAAACGAGCACCTGATAATAATTCGTCTTTAATATTTGTGTGATGGGGGCGTGACTCAGGCGGTGCGATATCTTTTTTAATAAGCATCATCGCAATGCTTGCAATGATTAATAAAAGACAAACTAAACTTGAAGTTGTGATCGCGCCAAAAAATCCAAAGATAAAACCACCGGCGGCGGGGCCTGCGATACGCGCAATCTGCATTGCTGAAGTGCTGGTGGCTGTGGCCTGCATAAGTTGCGATCTTTCAACCAAGCGAGGAACGGTTGCAAAAATCGCGGGTTGAGAAAAAGCGCGCGCAATACCAGTTAAGAAAGCGGCTGAATATAACATTCCCGCTTGTTGGTAAACAGAAAGATTTCCTGCAAAGATATGTTCAACTAAAACAACTAAGCTTGAAACAAAACTTACCATAATCACTTTACGATAAACTTGAATCGGACGAAGGCGATCAACTAGGTAACCAGCATAAAGTGCTAAGCCAATGGCAGGCACAGCCTCTGTTAAACCGATTAAGCCAAGTGATAAGGGATCTTTTAACAAATCGTAAATGCGCCAACCAAGAACAACAGCTTGCATTTGTACGGCGAAAGTAAAAAAGAAGCGGGCCGTAATTAATTTTTTAAAATCATTGGGAAGAGTATTAAAACGCAAAGCTTATTCTTTCGTGCTGTTAGTTTTAAGTAAACCTGTAGGGTCTTTTGCAAACATTTGACTAACGAGCATGCGGTTTTTAGTTTCTTGATTGTAACCATACTTGGCAAACAGGTGAGCGATTACTTTGCCTTGTTGGATATTTAAATTTTCAAAACGAACACCACACTCTAAAGAGGTCCACTCACCCGTACAGTCGGCAGTTCCTTTTTCACCTTTGAATAAGTGGTTGCCGTTATTATCCGAAACAAGTGGCAGTACAATGGTAATTTGTTCGCCGCTTAAATCTTCAGGTAAGGTGTACGCCATTGTGACGACACCTTTATTGTTGATAATGATTTGATAGTTCGTGATTTCAAAATTTGCTAGGTGCGCAAACTTTTCAGAAGGCACGGGAACTTGAAAAGTCGCATTTAAATCTAAAACTTCGTCAGCAGCCAGTAAGGCTTGAGAGAAAAGTAAACTAGAAATAAGAAGTACTTTTTTAAACATAAACAAATCTTGTTATGCAAAGACCGGCTTTGTAAGTTCAAAAATGTGCTTTTGCACATCGCGTGGCCAAGCTTTGATTTCACTTACAAAACGTTCTTTATCTTTACGGTATAACGCACGCAGAGCTTCTTCGTAGTTTTCAATATCACCCGGATAAAATTATTCGCGGGGGCGTACTTCTAAAAGCTCGATTTCAAAAATTAGGTTAGAATTTGCAGGAATGCGCGGTTTTGCCTGTTCACCATAACCTAAGGCTGCTGGCACAAAAAGCCTGCGTTTGCCGCCAACTTTCATGCCCATCATTCCTAAGTAGAAGCCTTGAATTAACTTTTTAGAACTTAAAACGATTTCAAGCGGGCGGCCATGATCATAAGAGGAATCAAATTTTGACCCGTCTTCTAAAGTGCCAGTGTAGTTGTAAGTAATTAAAGCGCCTTTATCGGCGGCGATACCATCACCAACAACTAAGTCAGTGATAACCAGTTCAGATTTATTTTCCATTATGTCTACTTAAGCAGAACTAAGCGCTTAATGACAAGGAAACAATTTTTGCGATTAACTCGTCGTATTCTACACCAGATTTTTTAGCTGAGAGGGCGTAGTCTTCTTTTTTAGCGATCGACGGGTTTGGATTAGCTTCGATGAAATAGATTTCATCACCGCGAATACGTAAATCAATACGGCCAAAACCTTGAATACCTAAAAGACGGTAAATCTTTTTGCAAACTTCGTTCAATTTTTTCTGAACAGGTTCTGGAAAAGATTTGGCCCAGTCAGAATCAATGCCCCACTTTTTACGGTAAGATTGATCCCACTTTGATTTATAAGTGGCAAACTTAGGTTCGTCTTCAGATTTAGCTTTAAAAAATAATTCACGCGGCGGGAATACTTTTAAGTTTTCGTTTCCTAAAATAGAAACGTAAACTTCGCGGCCATCGATAAATTCTTCGATGATCGCATCAGCGCCTAACGAATTATGAATAAACTTAACGCGCGCTAAAGCTTCTTTTTCGTCTTTAACAAAAGAACTTTGCGAAATACCTTCTGAAGACTCTAAATCGAGTGGTTTAATAAAAGCGGGGAAAGGAAAGTTTTTTAGCGGCTGAATAGCGCGGCCTTTTTTAGCAACCACAAATTTCGGAATATTAATTTCGTGATAATCTAAAATCGCTTTCGTTAAACCTTTATCTTTGCAAAGTTGTAAACTCATTGGTCCTGCCCCTGTGAAAGGTACACCCATTAACTGCATAAGGGCAGTTAGGTTTGGTTCAAAATCACGTTTACCCTGAAAAGCTTCAGACATGTTAAATACTAAATCAGGTTTTTGTTCGCGCACGATATTTAAGAAAGGTTCGATGTCGTCATGAATACCGAAAGGAATGACTTGGTGGCCTAACTTAATCAATGTATTTTTCACATCTTTTTCAGTTTTCCAATCGGGAGTATTCCAATATTCGCCATACTGTTCGGGAGCCAGCTTTAATGATAAATCAAATAGAAGTACTATCTTAAGTGATTTCATAATTTACGCCTCTCTTTTAAACTTTCCAGTGAATAAATAATTCTTCACCAGACTCGTAAGAAAGCTTGCTACTTCCATCGTAGTCTGGTTTTCAGATTTTCCTAGCCTTAAATGAAGTTGTGCGCAGCGATCCGTCAGACGCTTAACTAACGCGTCGATCGTGAATTTGCGCTCGTGCGTTGCCCAAGCCACTGTAGCCACGATATCTTTCTTATGGCGTTTCATGAACCTGCGCGCCGAGAATTCTGACTTTAACGCTGTGTCGCCGTTAAAAATCGTTTTAAGATCAGTGTCATAAAAATCAGGATATTCATCGGCGTTTTCACGACGACGTTTTTGATAATATTTTTCAAGAGTAGAAGTAAGATTAGCAACATTACTTGGAACGCGGCCTTTTTCCGAAGTGTTTCTAAGTTTCACACTCTCTTTAGCTAAAGATTCCATGTAATTTAATTTTTTTAAAGCCCCTGGCCACTTGCTGTATTCTTTTTTCCAATCGATATTGGGTGATAGCCACACCGCAAATGTCTCAGCAAAATCTTCATCTGGGTGAGCTTGGGCGTACCAACGTTCTAAGTGTTTTACATAACCTTTTGAAAAAGGCTGTGGACGGTAAGTTTCAGGGGCGTAGTCTTTATCAGGAGACCCAAAAACTTGGCTCCATTTTTTTCTTTTTGAAAATTTATAACAGTGGTCAAAGCAGTGACCGGCTTCATGGCGTAAAAGCTTCATGAAGTATTCAGGATCGCCACCTTCAACCTCTAACATTTGTGATTTTTCTAAATGTTTAAGGCGGGTATTGGCTAAGTAAAAAGGAACGGCGATAGCGTTCATACCTTCAGGGCTAAACCATTCATCACCAAAGAAAATTTGCGGTTTAAAGGTAAGACCTTTGGCTTCAAGTTCAGAGTAAAGCTGATTAATATATTCCTGAATTTCTGTTTCAGAAATATTGAGCGCGATATTTTTAAAACGCAGTTTTAAAATATCAGAATCTGATAGTTCAGCTAATTCTTCAGCCTTAAGAGTCTTCGATGACATACGCATACTTATCGGCAAGTCTCACTTTGATATTGAGCGGCGCGACAAGTTTTTGCCAGCGATCAGGTCTATGGTTTTAAATCATAAGTCTAGTCGGCGAATAAGGCTAGCGGCAATCTAATCCAGGTTGGTCGCTAATGTCTTTAAAGTTGAAATAAGCTTTTTTATCAAGGTCGTTAATAAAGAGTTGGCCGATGTAATGTGAAAATTCACCTTCGACCACTTGTGGGTAAAGACGTAAGTAAAGACCTTCAGCATCGCCACGAAGATTGATATCGGTCGTGTACACTTCAGGAGTCACACGCACATTTTTGTTTTCATAAACTTTTACATCGTATTTATAAACAGAAACAGTAGCGGTAAAAGAAAGAAACCCAATGAACGGGCTTAAAGGATTTACTGATCTTGGAAAATCAACCACTACGGAATGAATTTCACTTTTCGCTGTTGAACAAGTTAAAGTTTTAACGTCGGTAGCAAAAGTTTTAGTCGTAAATACAGTCGCCAAAATAATGAATAATAAGCGCATAGGTTTCATACGCGTTTTTGTAGGCTGACAATTGGTCTGTGGCAATATGAAGAAAATGTAAAATTCTAGTTAAAACCTACTTGAGAATTAGGACTTGAGCAGTAAATGGTCATTCTTTAAACTAATCCTAATAAGGAAGCCATCATGCTAAAAAAACACTCTATTCTTGCGGTCATTTCATTAACTTTACTTTGCTCTTTTGCTCAAGCTGCAGACCGTGGTCAAGGACGACTATTTTTAGGTTCAACACAAATTGACCCAAAAGATGTCAACGATAGCCTTGAAGCGCAAAGTATGAAGAAGCTGGATATGATCAACCAATACGGTGTTGAAATTACTTTACCGGCCTTCAAATTTATTCAAGCAGGTTTCCGCTATACACAACGCATGGTCACTGAAGAAGAAGCTACACCTAATTCAGCCACTGAGTATAAAACCGATTTAACTCAACAAGTTTTCGCCGGTGTCGTGCGTGCGCCTATTGTAAATCGTGATTATTTTAAATTTGATGTAGTCGCTGGAGCAGGGGCTACAAGCACTGAACTAAAATTAAAAACGGGCACAGTTGATGGCTCTTTAGATAAAAAAGGTTTTTCTTCACCAATGGCTTTTGCAGGAGCATCAGTGGCTGTCGGGTATAAAAGTTTCTTTTTCACCATTGAAGCTGGCTATGAACACAATAAAGTTTCAAGCCTAAAAGCCACAAATATCAATAATGCTGCCGAAGATATGGATTTATCTGGCAGCTATTTAACTGTGGGCTTGTTATTTGATAATGTTCCCGTATTTACGAAATAATTTAATTAAAGCTCTTTGATTCCAAAGCGTTTACGTAAGTCGTTATTTTTTAAGAACTGTTCAGCTAATCCTTGCGTACAGGTTTCAAGAGCGGCACCATTTGAGCTCGTTGTATCTAACGCAAAGTTAGATCCACTTCCAGTCATGGAAATAGTTCCATGATAAACCGGAGTCTTTTCGCGAGCCGGTAAAATATCAAATTCCATTTCAATTTCGCAGTTTGATTTTTCTAAAGCCGCGCTGACATTACTTTCAAAAAGTTTAATTTTTTTAATTACTCCGCGAATTGAATAAGCGGCATTTTCGCTAACTTCCACACCATGTTTTGCTAATTCAGAACGAAATCGGCTCTGAATGTATTCATCAACAGGAATATCTAAATAAATCGGAGTGTCGGTATTACGCATACCGGTACTTGCCATGCCCAGTTTAGTTTTGTCTGTGCGGTCATCTTTGAATTTTAAAACGTTTAACTGGCCTTTGTATTTTGTGATTGATGCGTTTTCACCAGCGGCAACGGGCAGAGGTTTAAGTTCGCTGCTTTTTAAAATAATTTGTTTTTGGGCACAGCCTGAAAGTAAGAGAAGAACTAGACCAATTCGTAAACGCATATTAAATCCTTTTTAAAAGCTTCTCAAAAGTTTATCATAAAAAGTATGAATCACTTATCTAAAATTTCAATTCTAGTTCTTGCGTTAATGGTGTCAGCCTGTGGTTTAAAAGTTGTAAACCCAGAAGACGAAAAAAATAAAGGCACCATGGCGGTTGACTGGTCGGCTGGAAAAATCGTGGCCACGTACACTTGTAAATTATCAGGTGTTGGAAAAACGTATCGCGCCATCGGTAAGTCAGAAGAAGAAGCTACTAAAGAGGTCGTGGCTCAATGCCATAGTGGAACAATTATCAGTATCTGCAATAAAGATAAAGTTTCGTGCTGGAAAAATTAGACTTTTTATTAAAAGTTCTGGCCTTTGAGCGGATCTTTTGTCATGTTGTGGCCTTCAAATAACAAAGGATATTCCAATGCCAGTTTTCATCGCAAAAGTAATGCTCCAAGACGTAACTAAAGAAGATATTTACAGTGAATTAGATAAGGCTATGGCCGATGAAGAAGGCTACCCTTACATTACAGACGCTGACGAAAGAATTTTTGCTTTACCGCCAGATGAATACGAATTTGATACTGATTTAAATGCGAATCAATTATTACAAATTATCAAAAACATTTGCGCCAACATCGAAAAAAAGCACAAGCTTAAAAAAACGCCGATCGTGGTTGTTGAAGCGAAAAACATTCAATACGCAAATCTTGAAGAATTGCACGACGAAGATTTCGCTGACTAATGGCTCTGCCTTCAAAGCTTTACCGTTTTAAAATTGAACTTTCAGATCTTGATAAAGGGTCTTACGAATCTTTAGATTTTCGTGTGGCCCAACATCCGTCTGAAAGTTTAACTTATTTATTAACACGTGTCTTTGCGTACGCACTAAGTTTTGAAGACGGCCTTGAATTTTCAGCCGAAGGTTTACATAATCCTGACGATCCAACGATGGCGGTGAAAAACCCGATGGGTGGAATCAAACTATGGGTTGAAATCGGTAACCCTTCAGCACGTAGACTGCATAAAGCCTCAAAAGGTGCTGATCACGTTAAGGTCTATACTTATAAAGATCCCCAAGTTTTGTTAAACGAATTAAATTCAGAAGACGTTTACCGTAAAGATGAATTAGAGATTTATTCGATTCCGTCAGATTTTCTGGATGCTTTAGAAAAAACCATGAACAAAGAAAACCGTTGGACTGTGATTAACAACGACGGTGTTTTGATGGTGAATGGCGAAAATTTTGATCTGCAATGCGAGATCAAGCGTCATCGGACATCTGCCCCAAATTAGACCAATCAAAATTTAAAAACCTCTTTTTACGAGGCTCATCGACTCAAATCACTTGATTTTGAGTGGCACAACATTCGCTGCATATCATTCCTAGTTTTAACACACAAAAGAAGGAATTTATGATGATAAAAATAGTTTTAGCAGCGATTGTTTTAACAGCAGGCTTTGCTTGTAAAAATAATCCTTATCGACGCGATGAAGAAGCCCGTCGTACAACTTACGAACGAAATACTGCTTCTGACGAATATAAAGACGCCGACAATACGGCCATGAATAAGCGCGACCGCGACAGTGATGAAGCTTTAACGGCGATGGATCAAACACGTGGCTCTAAAGAAGATCTGGCACTTACGGCTAAGATTCGTGAAGTCGTAACCGACGATGATTCTTTATCGATGAAAGCGCAGAACGTAAAAATTATTACTCTTCAAGGTTTAACCACATTACGTGGGCCAGTTGAAACGGTCGCTGAGAAATCCAGAGTTGAACAACTCGCGCGCCGTGCGGGTGCGAAGAATATTAATAATCAATTAGAAGTCACAACTAAAACTGAATAGAAAGAGGTATTGAGATGGAATTTGGTAAAGCAAACAAAGTCGTTTACGGTTTATTTGAAACAAGAGCCGCATTAGAAACAGCGGTAGGTCGCTTAAAGGCCGAAGGTTTTTTAAGTTCAGATATTTCAGCCTTACTGCCCACAGTCGAAGGCTCAAAAGAATTTGCCCATGAGAAAGAAACAAAAGCCCCTGAAGGAGCCGCCGCCGGGGCTGCCGGAGGCGCTGTCTTAGGCGGAGCCTTAGGTTGGCTTGCGGGCATTGGGACCTTAGCTATTCCAGGCCTTGGCCCTTTTGTTGCCGCAGGCCCGATTTTAGCGACATTAGGGGGAGCCGGTATGGGCGGTGCCCTTGGCGGTATTGCCGGAGCCTTAGTGGGTATGGGTATTCCTGAATACGAAGCTAAACGCTTTGAATCTTCTGTTAAAGAAGGGGGAATGCTTTTATCAGTTCATGCTGGGCAAGGCGAGTGGGTTGAGAAAGCCAAAGCCATCTTTAAAGAGTGTGGCGCTCATGACGTTTCTTCAACATCTGAAGAAAAAGGTGAGTCAGTTGATAAAACCGACACACTTTTTGGTTCTAAATCGAAAGACACATCTTCAGAAAAACGCTTCTAGCGCTAGTCATTTTTTACATGCTTAAAGCTAAAAAGGCCTTAAATCTTTTAAGGCCTTTTTTCTTACTGTCTATCTGTTTTACAGTCTTTTCACTTTTTCTTACAGGCCATGTTTTTTTCCAAATCAAACAAAAGCGGTGTTATTTTTCTGCCTCACCCTAACCCAATAAAAACCCCTTTTGTAGGAGGATTTGTGAAAAGACAAACTATCATTAATTTCTCGAAAACTATTGGCCTAGCTACAGCATTGATCGTGAATTTTACAGTGCAAGAAGCTTCGGCCCAATCGAAATCGAAACCGAAATACATAGTGATTCAAAATATCGCGACAGAAAAAACTCGTGTTTATGAGATCTGTTACACGTCTCCAGGTTGCGCCCATAAAATGGTTTTTGAAACGGTCATGTTAGCCGGTAAACGTAATGAAGAGAACCAACAAACTATCTTAGGCACCTATCGTATCTCTCAATGGGTAAAATTCTATCAAGATAACGCTAAAAACTATCCTTCGTGGTATGACCCAGCTCTTCCAATGCCGCCAGAACCAGATAAAGGTGCCACAAAATGGTTTAAAGATAAGTACATGCCTAACGGTGGTGAAATGCGTGGAGCTTTCGGCTGGTACGCCGCTTTAGCTGAACCAAATGCTTTCGGTCAATGGATGCACGGAACGATTGGCTGGGGCGCTGACGAAGATAAATTTATTAACCGCGCGAAAAAGGGTTTCTTCTCTTTATTTGCTGACTTACGTTCACATGGTTGTACTCGTCATGAAAACAGAGCCATCGCTTATTTAAATTACTTAGTACCAGCTGGTACACCGCTTATCAAAGTTTATGCGGCAGAAGTAGCAGATGATCCAAGTTTATCACGTTATGCAGACCAACAAGCCCAATTATTATGGAACTTCGCCTTAACCAGAGACCAAGTTCGTTCAAGCAAAGCAGCGAGTATCGAATACTCAGTAACAATGGGTCGTATTGCCAAGGGCGAAATCAAGCAAGAAGATATCCTAGAGCAAGGCTCTTACATAGTTGACCGCATTCCTACGGTAAATGGTTTCACTGGTAAATCGGCTAAATCTGGTTTGTCGGGTGATGTTTACGAGATCGGTCGTGAAAACTTCCGTGGTACGTACTCAGTTGATACGGGAAGATTTGCAAACTACGTACATCCAACACAATTAAATGTTGGTGGTGATCAAAGTTTACTTTCTTTACCAGACATCGTTAAAACTAAATAGTCCAAGCTTTCAAGTTTGATTAAAAAAAGCGCCAAGGTAACCCTTCGGCGCTTTTTTTATTTTGAGTGCGAATTTTGCTGGATTTCTGCTGAGCGTGGAGGAACATATGATTCGTAAACTAAAATCTGGCGGCTATCGTATATATTCCAGAAAGAAAAATGCAAAGACGGGTAAACGCAGGAATTTAGGGACATTTAAAACTTTAGCTGAGGCAAAAAAGCACGAACGTGAAATTCAGTATTTTAAACATCACTAAGGCAGAGATATGACTCATACTCCCGTTTTAATTGCAGGCGCAGGCCCGACCGGATTAGTGTTAGCGTTATGGTTAACTAAGATAGGCATTAAAGTTCGTATTATCGATAAAGCTGTAGAAAAAGAAACCACTTCGCGGGCCTTAGTGATTCATGCGCGCACTCTGGAATTTTACCGGCAGTTGCAAATTTCTGATGATGTGATCAAGGCGGGATTTAAATTTCCAGCTTTGAACTTATGGGTGAACCATAAACCGAGAGCGCGAGTTCAGTTAGCCGATGTAGGTCAGGGGCTTACACCTTTTCCGTATATTATAATCTTGCCGCAAGATCAGCACGAAGACTTGTTGTTAAATAAATTAAAAGAATTAGGCGTTGAAGTTGAACGGGGTACGGAACTTATTGCCTTTGAACAAAACGAAAATGCAGTGACCGCCGAAATTCGTAAAGGTGATAGCGCAATTGAAACAATCACCGCTGATTACCTGGCAGGCTGTGATGGCACTCATTCTATAGTTAGAAAAAAAATAGAGGTGGGTTTTGAAGGAAGCACTTACCCGCATATGTTTTATGTAGCTGATGTGATCGGACACGGCCCGGCTTTAAACGGTGAATTGCATGTCTCGCTTGATAAGTCAGAGTTCATGGCGTTTTTTCCGTTAAAACAAACAGGGCACGCACGTTTAATTGGAATTATTCGTGAAGATCAAAAAACAGAACAAAAAAAAGATCCTGCCTGGGAAGATATTAATCCAAGGCTATTAAGAGAAATGGATGTCACCATTGAACAGGTAAAATGGTTTTCAAAATACCGTGTGCATCATAGACTGGCTTCACATTTTCAAAAAGACCGCGTTTTTATTTTAGGTGATGCTAGTCACATTCATTCACCGTTAGGCGGGCAGGGCATGAATACCGGAATTGGTGATGCGGTAAACCTGGCGTGGAAATTAGGTGAAGTGCTTAACGGTAACTTTGAAGAAAGACTTTTATCGTCGTATGAAACAGAGCGAATCAGTTTTGCCAAACAACTAGTTCAAACCACAGATCGTGCCTTTAGATTTATTTCTAATAATGGGCCTATTGCGAGATTTGTACGGACGAAAGCGATTCCATTAATTCTTCCACGAATTTTTAAGCGCGCCAGCACGGGAAGTTTTGTTTTTCGCACATTATCGCAAACTGGTATTACGTATAACCCGCATCCTCTAAATACAGTGACCGAACTACAGACAGGTGACCGTTTGCCGTGGATTGAAAGTGTAGATAATTTTAAATTTCTGCAATCATTAGACTGGCAAGTGCATATCTACGGCGATCGCACGATTGAATCTAAATACCGGATTCATTATTTTACGTGGAATGATGAAATGAAAGAAAAAAGACTTAGAAAAGATGCTGCGTACTTAATTCGTCCGGATGGGCATATCGCTGAAATACTTTAGTTCTCAATGCGTTCTCATTAAATTTTCAATAGCTTTACATTCTATGTTGCGGTTTGTTCAAAACCTGTGGACAAAGAAATGTTTGTCCCAGATTTCTTATGGACAAAGTTTTGTCTGTCCATAAAACCAAAATGGCCCCTTGTTTTTCAATATACAAAGTTCTGAAGACTTGCGAAACACCAGTCATCCAAAATTGAATATTTAAAAAATAACACAAGGGAGTTATTATGAATAAATTTATCGCAATCATTGCATTATTAGCTGGAACTACAGCTTCTGCTTACACAGCATCAACATCTTGGGAAACTTTACAGAACGATCCAAGAATCCAAATCGACGCACCAACTGTATTCATGGGTCACGCTATTGATTACACATTCACATGTGTTGACGGTGCTTTTTTACGTACCCAAAAGCCAGTTAAACAATGTGAAACAATTTACATTGGCCAAAACCAATCTAAAGAAGTTTGCAAAGGCGAAAAATACTTATCAACGCCGATCAACTACACTCGCACTTCTTGGGATTGCAACTATTTTGGTGGCGGACATAACGGTCAAAGCGTTTGTAGCGACAAAGTGATCTCTGGCACATACCCATTAACTGTTATGGTTAAAGTTTCTAAAGTTATGGGTGGCAAAAATGACCGTGTAGAGTTCTTATTTAACAAAGCTTTCACAGTACCAAACTGCTACTAATTTTAAATTTAATTGAACAACAAAAACAAATAACAAAAAGGGAGTTATTATGAACAAATTAATCGCAATCATCGCTTTATTAGCTAGCGCAACAGCTTCTGCTTACACAGCAGCAACATCTTGGGAAACTTTACAAAATGACCCAAGAATCCAAATCGACGCACCTACAGTATTCATGGGTCACGCTGTAGACTACATGTTTACTTGTAAAGATGGTAACAACTTACGTACGATCAAACCAGTTAAACAATGTGAAACTATCTACATCGGTAAAAACCAATCTAAAGAAGTTTGTAAAGGTGAAAAATACTTATCAACGCCAATCAACTACACTCGCACTTCTTGGGATTGCAACTACACGCAAAACGATCAACGCGTTTGTGAAGACAAAGTGATCTCTGGCACATACCCATTAACTGTTATGGTTAAAGTTTCTAAAGTTATGGGTGGCAAAAATGACCGTGTAGAGTTTTTATTTCACAAAGCTTTCACAGTACAAAACTGCCACTAATTACGAGTATTTTGCTTAAATAGTGAACGCCCTGAGCCACCCCTCGGTTTCAGGGCGTTTTCTCATTGTGTCTTATAAGTCTTTACGCTAATCAGAAACTTCAAAATTAAGGTGTATAGTGGAACTTAACATCGAACAAAATTCGAACGCCCAGGATGTTTCTATCTCCGATCAAGTATCACGAGATATCGAAGCCTATTTGATGCGTTTTAAAGACCCGAAAAAAGGTCTTTCAATGTTAGCCACAAAGTCACAAATTCACGTAAAAACGCTAGGACGTTTACGTGACAAGATACACACTCCTGTCTATTCTACGTTATATAAGCTTTATTCATGTTTGTTAGACACCCGTGTGATCAATGACCTTATTGAAAAAGCTCCGCCGGTGATTCGAGAACGTTTAAAAAGTTCAGACCCGCAGTTAAAATCATCTCCGTTAAATCGATTTCATTTTGATATCGAAAACGATATGCAAAAAGATCCCTGTTTTACTGAATTGTATGTTTTAGCTGAAACAAGACCTTTTAGCACATCGTACGTAGAGCAGCGCTTTGGTTCTTATGGCTTAGAAGTTCTAAAGAAGATGATCGATCAAAAAGTGATTCGTTCTTTAGGTAACGGCCTATTTGGTCAAGGCGAAGTCAGATCTTCATTTTCGGGGGCAACGATTAAATCTGTGGGCTTAAGGTTAACAGAGCGTTTTTTAAAGCCGGGCAACGCCGATTTACATTACGGAAATTACATGTCACTTTATTTTGAGTCGCTGAGCGAAGAAACCTACAAAGAATGGCTCATCATCGAAGAACGTGCTTTTAAAGAACGCATTAAATTATTAGAAAAACCAAACGCTAAAGGAAATATCCCGGTGTTTGCATTTACCGCTATTGATACTCTTTCGGAGAATGAACAATGAAACTTTTTATCGCTTTAGTGATCACAACTTCTATTTTAGCAATCAGCGCACAGCCCGCAAATGCAGGCGGTGGATCGGCTGGTGGCGGTAAAAACGGTGGCGGATCTGCAGGCGGCGGCAGCCGTTAGTTAGTTGTTAAAGCTAAGCTGAGCAAATAGTTATTCAATAATTCTTTCTAAAAGCCTATTTATAAAGCCGCTAGATAAAGCGGCATTTTGTTTCGCCATTGTTTCGCCAGTTTGTCATTTACCTTTGCCAAGTTGTCATAAAAATTTCTTTAAACTCAATTAAATTAGTTTATACGCTGACTAGCTGTTGGTCCGGCCATTGCTTTGAATGTTTTTCGTCAAAACATTTAACAACCGAGGACCACGTGAAAAAATTAATTCGCAGAATAATCATTATGGCAATTATCATGGGCGCGCAAATTTCATCCGCCCAAACTTTAGAGCCGCTCGAACCGATTTATGGATATATTCAAGCCAGCAGCGGAATTTTCTTTCAAGTTGCATCGGGTGGATGCACTTACTCTGACGAGTTTTTCGTTCAAGTAAAACGTAACGCGGATATTGATACCGTCATCTTAATTCGTGAGCATTTTGATCCGTGCAAAGCTTATATGCCTTATGGTGTCACTATTTTTAAAAGTTATGACGACCTAGGAATTCAAGATGCAAAACCATTTAAAATTCTAAACCCAATTCGTACTTTAAGACGAATCAGATAAACAACAAACAACAAGGAGAGTTTATGAAAACAGTAACAAAAATTTTAACAAGTTTAATCTTTATCGCAATGGCCAGTGTTGCCAAAGCCGAAAATGTACCAGCGAAAGATGTTGTCGTACCTATTAACGAAGCATTTGTTCCCGGCGGCTTTGATTCGCAGTCTGATGCCTTTGTTGTCGTCAGTGGTATTTTTCCAAACGGATGTTACCGCTGGAAAAACGCCGATGTAAAAAATGTTTCCGAGTTCGTGCACGAAGTTACATCACACGCTTTAGTTAACCAAGGTATGTGCATTATGGTTCTTGTGCCGTTTTCGAAAGATGTTCGTCTTGGCCGTTTACAAAGTGGAACACACGCACTTCGTTTTTTAAATGGCGATGGCACATACATGGAAAAAACATTAACTGTTGAATAGCTTTATTACCGTGAAGACATGTAGCTTTATTTTTATTTTAGCAGTCGTCGGGTGTACCCAAGAAAAACCACTTCAACATACCCGTTGGAGTGGTTCGGGGTACCGCGCTTCATTAGTCGATATTCAAACGAAGCAAGAATTAAGTAGCCGGTCGGCTGGTGAGTCTATTACGGTTAGTCAGCAGGTGTTTGAGAGCATTCCGGTTCATGGCAGCTTTATTAAAACAATTTCGTTTAAGAAAAAAAGTATTTTTGAAAGCTCTGCAACGGCAGCTCGCCCTTCTCAAAATCAACTCAAAAAAGCTAAATTACTGCAGCAAAACCGGTCTTGGTATTGGTTGTCATTCTTGCTGCAGCACCCGGACTATAAAACATGGGATATTGAAAAACCAGCTTCAGTGGTTTTAAACCCTCCTGATATGGATGCTGTTTTAATGGTTATTCTTCGCGAGCAAAAAACATTCAAGGTGCAGCGTATTTTATTTAATACGGCTTTAAAGATCGTGCAAACCGATGAAATGGGATCACAGATCGTTGAATTAAAAGAGGTCAGTGCACTAGCATACCCACAAGGTCCGATAAAAAGTGATCTATCGCAGGTAAAGGTGCTGCGGGATTTAAATAATGATGGATTGAAAAACCTAAAAGTTAAGGTGGAGACTGAATCATTGGCAAAAATCAAAAAAGAACAGCCTCTTGAATTACTGCCATCAGACGAGCGTTTTGACCAAATCCAGGCCTTTTATTTCGCCAATAAGATTTTGAACTGGTTTAGCGAAAAGTTCGCCGTTGATCTAGATAGTAATGTTAATATTTTAACTCAAGTCGGCTTTCCTGAAAAAACGAATGCCGCATTCTACTACAATGAAAAAATAAGACTCGGGACCGGAGACGATATTGTTTTTTCTAAAATTTATTTAGACCCTTCAATTGTTATGCACGAGACGTCGCACTTTGTGATCGATCATCTGGCGCGATTGCCGTTTACCGGCGAAGGCGGGTCGTTAAACGAAGCTTTTGCCGATGTGTTTACGACATTTTTTTTAAACTCTCCGCGTCTGGGCGAGGTGGCTTACAAAAAAGCTCAATTTGTCAGAAGCGTAGAGACCAAAATCACACTCAAAGAAAAAAACGGTGGCTTATATCATGATAGTGCCATCATCAGTGGATTTTTTGGAGCCTACGATCTGCAATTGGCGAAGAATTAACTTTACAGCTGGCTCTTCGAATTTTAAATCGTTTGAATGGGTATTCTGATTTTGCAGATTTCATAATTACTTTAAAAGAGCAAATAGACCTGCTACCACTGGAGCAGAAGCAAAAGGTTTTACAACTCATGCAGGAACGGGGATTTCTTTGAAAAGAGCATTGATTCTTTACTTAAGCCTTTTTTTGTTAAGTTTTAATTTGTTAGCCAGCGATAGACTTCTTGGACGCTGGCTCTATACGGGATTTGTTTATGAAGGCCAACAGTATCCACCCTTAGATCCGGATTTAAGTTTATACTTCGATTTTTCTGTAGATGGTGTTTCGACCTTACACTGGACTTGGAAGAATACGGCTTCTTTCTGTTCGCGCCAGGCTTTATATGTGCGGGGAGAAAATCTTATTGAACAATGGGTGGTTTGGGTTAATCCACAAAATTCAGTGCGTTGCCAAGGCGATCCTGATATGAAGATCGATAGCCGAAGCCAAACTAAATATTTTCTTAAAGAAGACCAGCTTTATTTGGAATTAAGTTTAGACAGTAAACCACTTTATTACATGTTAACGAAACAAAGCGAATATTAAGCCTTTAAGAGATTAATTTTAAAAGTCGTGCCTAAGGCAGAGGTCTGCTTAACTGAAATACTTCCGCCCCAAGACTGAACTAATTTATAAGAAGTTGTTAATCCTAAACCGGTGCCATGCCCAATATCTTTTGTCGTGAAAAACGGTTTAAAAACTTCATTTAAATTAACTTGTGAAATTCCGCAGCCGGTGTCAGTTACCAAAATAGTAACTAGGCCATTACTTTCTTCAAATGAAAGAGCAATCGAATGTGAGTCGTTACGGCCATGTTCTTTCGCATCTTCAATAGCATGAATGGCATTAACCAGCAGGTTCAACAAAACCTGGCCGAGGGGCCCAGATTCAGATTTTACCAGATAGGGCTGAAGCTTTTGAATTTGCAAGGCAATGTTTTTTCGATCGAGTTCATGTTTTAATAAATTTAAAACATCATTAATAACTTGTTCGACGTTGACTGCAGTTACATAATCAGAAGGTTTGGATCTGGCTAAATTAAGCAACGAATTTACTAACTTTGAAATTCTGTCGATTTGATTAATGACCGTTTCCATATCCTGCTGCAGCGATTTATTATCCAAGGCTTTTTTCTGCGCAAGTTCAGCGCGGCTTCGAATCACACCCATAGGTGTTCCGATTTCATGGGCCAGGCTTGAAGCCAACAATCCAATAGAAGCCATACGGTCTTGCATTAAAATTTGTGACTCCATTTCGGTTCTTTCTTCGAGAAGCTTTTTGTATTTTTCTTTTTGATCTTTGAGGTCTTCCATGTCCATAGCTTGTTTAATAGTGTAACGCAAAGTGCGTTCTAATAAGGGGCTAGTGAGTTGGCCTTTGATAATATATTCGGACGCACCGATTTGCATGGCTTGCAGATCAGTTTCAAAATCGCCTTGGCCTGTAAGAATAATAATTGGACATGCGATATTTAACTCTTGAGCTTTTTTTAAAAGATCAATTCCTGTGTATTCACCTAAGCGGTAGTCTAACAAACAGACGTCATGGGACTCATTTTTTAAAGATTCAAGGCCGGATTGATATGAGGATTTCCAGGTCAGTAAAAAATGACTGTTTTTGA
This sequence comes from Pseudobdellovibrio sp., assembly GCA_023701385.1. GTDB lineage: Bacteria > Bdellovibrionota > Bdellovibrionia > Bdellovibrionales > Bdellovibrionaceae > Pseudobdellovibrio. Next base: position 18,047 of record JAMPXC010000013.1, on the reverse strand, counting down.
TATCAGATAAAAGATCGCGGATAAAAAAATGTTCGTCTTCATCGTCATCAATTAATAAAACGCGAAACTGGTTTATAGCTAGATTCATGATAGCGGGCTCTTTTGTGGGTTATGATCTGGAAGTTCAACAATCTCAAACCAGTATCTGCCAAGTTCCTGCATGATTTGCACAAGCCCTTCAAAAGAAACAGGCTTTGTAATAAAAGAGTTTACGCCTAAATTGTAGGTGCGAAAAATATCTTCTTCCGCTTGCGAGGTCGTCAGCACCACGATAGGGATGTGGCGGTACTTGGGGTTATTTTTGATCTCTTGTAAAGCTTCACGCCCATCTTTTTTGGGCATATTAAGATCCAGAAGAATAAGCCCCGGCGAAGGATTTTCGGCTAAATATTTTAAAAGTTCCTCGCCATTGTGGACAAAATTCAATTTATTTAAAAGACGACTTTCTTCGAAAGCTTCTTTAATCATTTTGCAGTCATCAAGATCATCGTCGGCGATTAATAGAGGAACGTCGATTTTTGTTTTTGGTTTCATGTTTGGCCTCCGTGACTGTTTTTTAAAGGAATTGTTATAATAAATTGAGAGCCTTCGCCAGGAGCCGAAGTGGCTGTTATTGTTCCTCCATGGCGGTCAACAATTTTTCGGCAGACAGCTAAACCAATGCCGGTACCTTCGTACTCGTGCCGGCCGTGCAGGCGCTGAAAAATCGTAAAGATACGGTCTAAATACTTTTCATCAAATCCTATTCCATTGTCTGACACTTTGATTTGGCAGGCTTTTCCACCCAGCTCTGATTTATCGATAATCTGGGCGGCGACTTGAACAACCGGGTCAGTGTCAGGCTTACGAAATTTTAAGGCGTTGCTGATGATATTTTGAAAGAGCTGGTAAATTTGTGTGGCATCACCGTAAATGTCCGGAAGTTCAGCTACATTAACTTTTCCTTTTGATTGTTCGATACGAATTTCCAGATCTGATACGACCTGAGAAATAACGTGGTTTAAATTAATTTTTGCAAAAGGTTGAATCTTTGTCGTGACCCGAGAATAGGTGAGCAGGTCGTTGATGAGTGTCTGCATGCGTTTAGCAGAATTTTGAATTCTATCGACGTAATCGAAAGTTTCAGAATCTAATAATGTTCTGGCTTTAGTTGTAAGCCTTTCGGAAAAAGCTTGGATTTTTCTTAAAGGCTCTTGCAGATCGTGAGCTGCTACCGAGGCGAAATCTTGAAGCTCTTTGTTACTTACTTCCAGTTTTTTGGCGTAAATCTTAAGTTTTTCTTCGCCTAACTTTCGTTCGGTGATGTCGTAGCGCACAGCTACGTATTGTTCCGGATTCCCGTCGGCATCTAAAAAAGGAACTATTGTGGTATTGACCCAATAATACGTTCCATCTTTAGCGCGGTTGCGAATTTCGCCTTCCCAAACTTTTCCTTGCGATATTGTTTGCCACATGTCATCGAAAAATTCTTTTGGGTGATAATGTGAGTTGATAATGCGATGGGTGTTACCAATAAGCTCAGAGCTTGAATATTTTGAAATATCGCAAAATTTTTTATTAACATAAGTAATGATTCCGCCTTTATCAGTAATAGCCACAATGGCCGCTTCATCAATGGCTGATTTTAGATTTGCAAAGCTTGATCCGGTTAGACCTTCATTCGTTACCATTACTGTTTCTCCATGGGCTCGTCATCAGGCTCTTGGCTATCTGCGGAGATCATTCCATATAGACGCTCTTTGCGGTACAGGGTTCTGCGACTCACGCCTAAAACCTTGGCCGCTTCATCTTTTTTTTGGTCCACTTCAGCCATAACCATTTTTATATACCGTTCTTCAAGCTTTTCCAAAGTCGGGCGGTCAGCATAAAGTTGTTCGACACTTTCTTTAGCTTCAGCCAGCGCACTATCTAAAACAGCGCTTTTTTCGATGGTCTCGCCACGGCTAAGAACCATAGCACGCTCGATAACATTTTCAAGTTCACGAACATTACCTGGCCAAGAGTGCGCCATAAGAACTTGCAAGGCTTCTGATGAAATAGATTTTATTTTCGAATGGCCGTAGCTTGCAAATTTTTGAATGAATTTTTCTACCAACAGAGGAATATCTTCGGTTCTTTCTCTCAGCGCAGGAACCCGCACTGGAATAACATTTAACCTGTAAAACAGATCTTCTCTGAATTTTCCGTCTTTCACCATAATTTTTAAATCGCGGTGAGTGGCTGCAATGATACGCACATCGACCTGCTTCATTTGATTTCCCCCGACCGGTCTAATTTGCTTGTCTTGAATAACGCGTAAAAGTTTTGCTTGCAATAGAAGACTTAAATCACCAATTTCATCCAGAAAAAGCGTTCCATTATCAGCTTCTTCGAATAAACCTTTTTTGTCGTTAGTCGCACCAGTGAACGATCCCTTAACATGACCGAACAATTCGCTTTCTAAAAGATGTTCAGGAATTGCAGTGCAGTTAATGGGTATAAATGGTTTTTTCTTACGCTCACCAGAGTTGTGAATGGCTCTTGCGATCACTTCTTTTCCTGAACCGCTTTCGCCCGTAATGAGAACATTGGCAGGAGCTCCGGCGACGAGTTTAATAAGCTCAAAAACAGAAGCCATCGCGGGACTTTTTCCGGTGATTGATTCGACACTGAAGCTTTTGTTAAGTTCTAGCTTAAGAATTTTATTTTCATTTTTGAGCGTAGATTTTTCGATGGCTCTTTTAACCAATAAGATAAGCTCTTCATTTTTAAATGGTTTTGTTATGTAGTGGTAAGCACCGAACTTCATCGCTTCGATAGCCGTCTCGATTGACCCAAAGGCTGTCATCATAAGAGTGATAATATCAGGATAATCCAGCTGAATTTTTTTAAGCAGCATCAATCCGTCGATGTCTTTCATTTTATGATCAGTGATCAACACATGCGGAACATCAGTTTTGATCTTTGCTAAAGCTTCTGCGGCTGAGGAATATTGCGCCACCTCGTAGCCTTCTTCGGTCAGCAAATCTTTAACGACGCGACCCATTTCGATGTCATCATCAACAACTGCAATCTTCTGTTTTAAACTCATGGGCCGTCTTTCTGTGAAGTTTCTAATCACCTATCCAAGTGATGTGCCAAGTTATACGATAAAGTGCCTCAATATAAGGTATTGAAATGATTAGTTATTTTGCGCCTCATAGGGAATTTATCTTGTCTGGTTTAATCTTTTTGTGACAACTTGTCATCTGCTTCGGTTGCGGCGTGCCAAGTTGTCACAAAAAATCGTTCATTTCGAATAAAACTGCCTTTAACAGTTGGCAGGAATCTTGTTGTTTATCCAAGAGTAATTGCAGCTCGAGGAGAAAAAATGAAAGCAATTCCTAAAATTCAAAAGTACATGTCCTATGTTCCGAAATCTATTGGTTATGACCAAACTATCGCCCAAGCTGCTGACTTTATGAGAAAGTTGCATGTGCGCCATTTACCGGTTTTAAAAGACGGCAAAATTGTTGGTGTGCTTTCTGACCGTGATATCAAATTTATTACAAGTTTTAAAGATGTTGATCCGGATACACTTCTTGTTGAAGAGGCTTGTACCATTGATCCTTTCTGCACAAATCCTGAAGCTCCGTTAAATGAAGTAGTCGCTGAAATGGCACAGAAGAAGTACGGCTGTGTTCTTGTTATGGATAACGCTAAGCTTGTGGGCATTTTTACAGAAGTCGATGCCTACAAGGCCCTCTCTGAACTGCTTGAAACAAGATTACAGGCTTAGGAGAGTGAATCATTTAATTTCAAAATCGAAAACCTTAAGGCAGTAAATACCATGGCTCGACGAACGGTTACACTCGCGCAATATAAATCCAGACTCCTTGCATTGGTTAAACATCCGTTTTTTTGGTTTTTAACCATCTTTGGTAATTCGGTGATTCTCTTTGGATCAGTGCTTATTTATTTCTTTGAGGGGCATTCTGATCAAAGGGCTCTGCAGTTTATTGACTGTATTTTATGGTCGACGGGGCTTGTGACCACAATTGGATATGCGGATTTCACTCCCCAGAGTATGGGAGGAAAATTAGTCGTTCTCGCCTTGATGATGTGCGGGACATTGTTTGTTTGGTCTTATATGGGTTTTCTTGTCACCGGAATGATAACTCCAGAGCTTTCGTCTCTAGAGCAAGATGTTCACGATGTTGAAAAAGAAATTAAAGATATGAAAGTTGAAAGTCAAAATCAAAACTTAAATAAAGAAAAATTAGGAGGATGAAATGAAATCACCAGGAATTCAACAGATTATTGTCGGAGTGGATTTTTCCAGATATTCGAAACTAGTCGTTAAAGAAGCTCAAAAGTTAGCGAAAACCATGAAAATACCATTAAGATATGTGTACGTTAACGATGTCTTTCAGTTTGTCGGCGAACCTCGTGAGGTAGCAGAGAAAAAATTGACTGAAAAAGTTTATAAGTTCTATGATCTGAAAGAAAATACAGATGTTGTCATTCGTACGGGCGATGCCCCCGAACAACTGATCGAAGCTGCTAAAGCAAGTCAGTTGCCACCCTTAATCGTGATCGGTCATAAAGGAATGGGAGCCATCGCAAGATTTTTACTGGGCAGTACCGCCGAAAGAGTAGCTCTTATTTCTCCTTTTCCGGTCTGGATTCACCGTGGTCATAAAATTCTTTTGCCTAAAAAAATTCTTGTGCCGTCAGATTTTTCTACGCACACAGATGCAACACTTGACCAGATTCAACCTTTTGATAAAGCCTTTAAGTCAAAATTAGAATTGTTTCATGTTATTCCCGAGCCAACACCGATCGTTGATTTGCCGATTTACTCTTTGGTTTATCAGCAGATTCACAGCGATGATGACCGCAGTTACGAAGAGTTTAAAAAATCCCACTCAAATTATAAAACAGTGCGTGATGTGGGCGATGTTGCAGAACAGGTAGAGCAAAGATCCCACAAATTCGATCTTGTTGCGTTTTCTCCGAGAGGGAAAGGTGAGTCGACACCATTTTTAGGGCGTGTTGCGGCTAAACTTGTCAGATCAGGTAACAAGCCTGTTTTAATTTGTCCGTAATAGGTGGGGTCATGGGTAAAGTTAATTATCATCTCATTGTATTTTTGGCATTACTGATGTCTATGCCGGTAATATCCGCGGAGCAACCTGCAGTTCACACAAAGACGATCATGGTTCAGTTTTTACAGCAATTGAATGCGGTAAAAAAATATATGGCTTCTGAATCACGATTTAATGATCCGAAAAATAAAATTGAAATTGCAGAAAGTTTAAAAAAATTCAGTGAGATAGCAGAAGCGACTATGCATGACCCCCAGTTGCAGTTGGACAACTTTAAATTGTCACGCGATGTTTTGGTTAAACATATTCATGAAACTGAAAAGATTTATCTTGAAGGTAATAAGAATTATGCCCGATGGATGTTAAATTCAACAATTTATGTGTGTATGAGTTGTCACACACAAACACCGTCATCGGATAAACGTTTTTTCTTAACAAAAGACAGTGAAAACTATTTTAGCCAGTTTGAACAAGCTGAATTTCTTTTTGCTTCAAAAAACTTTGGTGAAGCTTCACGAATTTACGATGCTATAATTCGAGGAATGGTCAAAGATGAAAATCTTGAAGTTAAAAAATCATTGCAGCGCCAGGTAGCCTACTACGCGAGAATAAAACGCAATCCCACTGAGGCGATTGCTGTTTTAAAGGACTATTTGAAGCTTAAAAATCTATCTGCGTATATACGCCGAGATTTACTCAGCTGGATCAATCAGTTTGAAAAATGGCAGAATGATAACACCTTTAAACTGGAAACAGCTACCGATGAGTCGATAATTCAGTTTGCTAAGGCTCATTTAGAAGGTAAGACGAAAAACCTCGTTAACTATCTGCGCGTATCGGGTTTGCTCTATGAATTTTTACAGACTCATCCGAATTCAAAAGCAACGCCGCAAATTTTGTTTTGGCTGGCCGTGTGTGACCGTTCGATAGAAAGAAACTTTTTCTTTTCGTTGGCCGATCTATATTTAAGAGAATGTATCACAAAGTATCCAGCTGATCCAATAGCTAAACAATGCTACTCTGAATACGAGAAGGAAACTATTTTTAGCTATTCGGGTTCGCGGGGTACTGATGTTCCACTTTCTGTACGTAATGATCTTAATACCCTTAAAGCATTAGTTGAAAGCGGCGGTAAAGTTAAACTGGATATAAAGAAGTAGGTTGTTAAATGATGAGTTACCACGAAATATTTTTTCTTGTACTGGCTTTTCTAGCTGAGGTATTGGGAACGTTAAGTGGCGTTAGTTCATCTTCGCTTTTTGTGCCTATAGCTGTGTTATTTGAATCCATCCAGTTAACTTTGGTTCTTACGGCATGTTTGCACGTTATCGGCAATACAACCCGAACATTCATGTATTGGAAGCATATCGACTGGAAATTAACACTTCAATTTGGCATTCCTTCAATTGTTATGACCGGATTAGGAGCACAGATTTCCAGTTACCTTCCAAAAAATTTATTTTCGATTATCTTAGGATTTTTTCTAATCTCAATATCCCTTGTTTTCTGGATGATGAAAGACTCAACTCCGAATGCCTCGCGATCGGTTTCTTACTTTGGCGGCGGGCTATCCGGCTTTTTAACCGGTGCCGTTGGTTCCGGTGGCGCATTCAGATCTCTGGCGCTTTCAGCGTTCAATCTTACGCCATTAACTTTCATAGCGACTTCAACACTGATTGATTTTGGTGGCGACGTTCTACGGTTACAGATTTATTTACAAAAAGGTTACTTAGATAAAACACATTATTTTTATGTGCCGGCATTGATGGTTGTTGCATTCTTTGCAAACTGGCTGGCTAAAAAGTGGCTACAAAGAATTAACCAACAGGTGTTTAGAAAAATAGTACTGGCTTTTGTTTTTGGAGCCGGATTAATTTCGTTATTTACTGGGTTCATCAGTTTATTAAAGAGTTAACTAAGAAGGAGAAAACCGTGTCATTCACACTAACATTCTTGGGTGCCGCCGGAACGGTTACCGGATCGAAGTATTTGCTGACTTGTAATGATTCAAAGATATTAGTCGATTGCGGCCTTTTTCAAGGGGTAAAGACACTCAGGCTGAAAAACTGGGATGACATTGAGATTAAAGCTTCAGAGATTCAAGCTATTATTTTAACTCATGCTCATATTGATCACTCGGGGTATATTCCAAGACTTATTAAAAATGGTTTTCGCGGAAAGATTTATTGTACACAGGCTACAAAGGATCTATGCCGAATCTTGCTTCCTGATGCTGGATATCTGATGGAAGAAGAGGCCGAATATCGTAATCGTACAAAACGCACGAAGCATAGTCCCGCGTTACCTTTGTACACTTTAAAAGAGGCAGAAGCTTCGCTGAATTACTTTGAAGGCGTTTCATATAACCAGAAAATTCAGATTGATTCGCGCATAAGTTTTGAATTCTTCTATGCCGGGCACATTCTTGGCGCCGCCTCGGTAGTGATTTCTGTAGCTGGAAAAAAAATTGCTTTTAGTGGTGATATCGGCCGTTTAACAGATGAGATAATGAATCCACCGGCTCCTTTGCCGCCGGTCAATTACCTTGTGACAGAGTCAACTTACGGTAATCGGCTGCACGAAAAAGTAAGTGTTAAAGACGAGCTTGCGCAAATTATTAATGAAACGGTGAAACGAAAAGGGGTAATTATTATTCCGGCTTTTGCCGTGGGACGTGCACAGACGATCATGTACTACGTCTGGAAGTTGTTAAGCCAGAATAAAATACCTGATATTCCGATGTATTTAAATAGCCCGATGGCAACGAATGTAAATGAGCTTTTAAAGAAGTACAAAACTCTTCATAAACTGACGCCGGAAGAAAGTGTCTATATCTGCCGGGTAGTGAAATATGTTTCATCAGTTGAAGATTCTATAGCCCTGAATGAAAAAAAGGGACCTATGTTAATTATTTCTGCGAGCGGTATGTTAAGCGGTGGAAGGGTGTTACATCACCTTAAAGCTTTCGGTCCAGACCCGCGCAATACTATTGTGCTGGCTGGTTTTCAAGCGGCGGGTACAAGAGGAGAAGCTCTCCAGCGCGGGGTGCGTGAAATCAAAGTGCATGGTGAATATATCGACGTGCGTGCTGAGGTGAGAGAGTTGGATAATATTTCGGCCCACGCAGACTACAGCGAGATTTTGGAGTGGTTGGCTAAATCAGATATGAGTCCAGAAAAAGTATTTATCACTCATGGAGAGCCTTCTGCCGCTGACGAGTTAAGACGAAGAATAACCGAAAAATTCGGATGGAACTGTGTTGTTCCTTGGCAAAACGATAAGGTTGTTTTGGGGTGATCTATGATCGAAAAAAATATTTATAGTTGTGAAAATACCTGTCCATGTAAAGATCATACGGTGAAGCCCAGATTAGTTGTTATTACCGGGGGGCCAGGTGCGGGAAAAACGGCGGTATTAGAGATTGCTAGAAAAATGTTTTGCGAAAGAGTAGCTATTTTACCTGAATCGGCAAGTATTCTGTTTAAAGGCGGATTCTGGCGTTTAGCTTCGGAAAGCGGGCAAAAATCTATTCAGCGCGCTATTTACCATGTTCAAAAAGAACTTCAGACTATTTTCTTTGAAGAAAATAAATGGACAGTAGGGCTATGTGACCGAGGAACCTTAGATGGTTTGGCTTACTGGCCGGGGCAACCTGAAGATTACCTTCGTGCTTTAGGTACAACATTACAACAGGAGTTAAATCAATACTATGGCGTTATTCACTTACGAGTGCCAAGCTTAACCAACGGTTATAACCGGCAAAATCCGGTTCGCACAGAAACCGCCGAAGTCGCTGCAGCTATTGATGGCCGTATCCACGAAGTATGGAAGTCTCATCCAAATTATTACCAAATTTCGAGTGCCGCTACCTTCGCTGATAAAATTAATGAATCCATCGAGCTGATGAGTACTTTTTTGCCTGAATGTTGCCAGAATCATTTACAAAAAGGAAAATTATGAAAATAGCTTTTTACGATACTCATAAATTTGAAAAAGAAGCTTTTGAGAAGGTGAATGTAGATTTTGGCTTTAATATCAATTTTTTGGATGTGCGGTTAACTGAACTTACGGCTTCGCTGGCCAAAGATGCAGACGTAGTTTGTTCATTTGTAAATGATAAAGTTGATGAATCGTGCATCGCCAAGTTAAAAGAATGCGGCGTTAAGTTGATCGCACTACGCTCAGCCGGATTTAATCATGTCGATTCAATTGCGGCAAAAAAATATGAAATACCGGTGTGCAGGGTTCCTGGATATTCTCCGAACGCCGTGGCCGAATTTGCTGTTGGATTGCTATTGAGCTTAAATCGAAAAATTCATAAATCTTATTTACGTGTACATGAGCTTAATTTTTCAATTGATGGTTTAGTCGGCTTTGATTTGAACGGCAAAACTGTGGGGGTCATTGGCGCAGGAAAAATCGGTAAAGTTTTTATCAAAATCATGCGGGCTTTTGGTTGCCGTGTTCTTGTAAATGATTTGTACGAAGATCCTGATGTTAAATCTCTTTCGGGAGTAAGTTATGTTAGTTTGCAAGAGCTTGTGAAAATGTCTGATGTTATTTCGTTACATGTGCCTTTGAATAAATCAACTTTTCATTTAGTGAACTCTGATTTTGTTGCCAAAATGAAGCCTCAGGCTTTATTGATCAACACTGGACGCGGAGCTTTGATTGAAGCCAGAGCCCTGATCGAAGGATTAAAAAGTAAAAAAATCGGTGGAGCCGCTCTGGATGTGTACGAAGAAGAAGAAGGTGTCTTTTTTCATGATCTTTCTAGCCAGGGTCTGAATGATGATATATTGGCCAGACTTCTGACTTTTCCCAATGTGTTAATGACTTCACACCAAGGTTTTTTAACAAATGAGGCTTTAAGTAACATAGCGACAACGACTCTTGAGAGTGTTCGGCAATTTCAGAGCCACAGCCCAATTGATGATTCTAAGCTTGTGAGTTCTTAACAGGCTTATAACTTTGGTTAAGGCATGGCTAAAGCGGTGAGATAAGTGTGACACAAATAGTTGAACTTAATTTTGTCTGAATTTGAAAAAACGCACATAGAAAGGTGCACTTTTTTGTTTTTGCATCCAAAGTCCTGTAGCAACCGCAATAGCGATGAGCAGAAATCCCACGGTGTAAACCGTTCCTTCAAATTGAAAACAAAAAGTAATAGCCAGCAGGGCGCCTAAGACCGGAAAAACCGGAACACCTTTAATACTCAAAGGAACCTTAAATGGCCGCTTTTTATGGGGCTTTTGAAATCGTAAAAAAATTAGAGCAAGGTTAATAGCGGTGAAAGCAATCATAGTCGCGAAAGAAGAAACGCTGGCCAGTACTTCAACTTTACCTAGTGGAATTAACAAAAGAGCCATTGTTAAAACCACTAAGGCGGCCACCCAAGGTGTTTTTCTTTTTCCAGAAACTTTCGCAATGGACGCAGGTAACGAATAATCATGAGACATACCATACAAAATACGACTTGTAGTGACTAGCGCGATAAGTGCTGTATTTGCCGTAGAAAATAAAGCGATGCCTCCGAGAATACTAGCCATTCTGGGTGAAGACTGTTTAGCGGCATCGGTGAGTGTTGCGTTACTTTGAGCTAATTCTGCAGGTGGCAGTAAAGCTAACGCCGAGAGCGCGACCAAAATATAAAGCGTCGTTGAAATTCCAAGGCTTAGTGAAATAGCCAAGGGAATATTTCGTTCCGGTTTTTTTGTTTCTTCAATTAAATTCACGGTGTTTTCAAATCCAAAGTAAGCAAAAACGATTAATGCGGCACTGGAAAGTGTTGTGAAATTAGGTTTAGCCGAAAGAGCTTCGCCAAATTTAGGATTTTTTATTCCTAAGTAGATAAACAGAATAAGACCACCGACTTCGATTAATGTAAAGATGACATTGACCCAGCTGGATTCTTTAAGGCCTATGATATTTAAAATTGTAAAAACAATCAGTAACGCGCCGGCGGCTAAAAGAGCTGGTACTGATATAAAAGTTTCTAAGTAGCCGGTAAAGGCAACAGCGACAGTAGATGCTGTAGACGCACCCGCAAAAGCCATCATCAGACCTGAGGCAATCGAAGCCCAACGATGTTTCGGAAAAGCATTTTTTAAATAAATATATTCAGCACCGGCCCGGGGAAACATTGTTGCCAGCTCGGCGTAGGAAAGTGCTGTCATTAAGGCTGCGATAGCGGCGAGAATAAATCCAAGCCATAAACTTTCTTGCGCTACGCCAGCAGCTTTTCCGATAATCGTGTAAATGCCAGCACCAAGAATCATTCCGGTTCCGTAGAAAGTTAATAGAGGTAAATTTAAAACTCGCTTTAACTGATTCAACTAACCACCTCGCTGAGCGAAAACCAGGGCACAATCACGGTTATCAATGCACTCGGTGCGGCAAATTTTCTTTTGGTTGTCGCACTTGTACGGGGCGCAAGAGTAAGTGAGCTGAGGCTTGGTAGGACAACGACGGGCGCCATGGCTAGCGAGTTCTAAAAATGTGGTCTTTCCCATACCGTTATCGCATGAGCATGAGCAAATCGTACTGCGGTAAGGTTCTGGAATAACTGGTGGAGTCTGGGCGAACAAATTTAAATGAAAGACTACGAAAGCGAAAAACAAAAATAGATTTTTCTTCATAGGCTTAAATGATCGCAAGTTTTGTTCCAATAAAATTTTCGCTCATTTAAGTGAAAAAACTTGCTAAACAAGTAATATGTAAATTATATGTAAGTATAGATGGAAAGCAAAAAAAAATCTTTAGATTTAATTATGAAAACGAAAGGCCGTGGGGCTGTTAGCAACGATTCGGGTCGTTTTAATAAAACTCAGCGTGTTTATGATATCACAGATGCGGACTATTACATTGATGAAGAAGATATCCCAAATCTTAAGACAGAATATTTAATTGATAATACAAAAACCATTATTAATAAATTCGACAGCGAAGATTTAGGAATGGGTTTAAGTGTAAACCCGTATCGTGGCTGTGAGCACGGCTGCATCTATTGTTACGCACGTCCCACGCATGAATACTTTAATTTATCCGCGGGGTTGGATTTTGAATCTAAAATTTTTGTTAAAGAAAAAGCGCCTGAGCTTTTACGTGAAGAATTAATGAAGCCTAAGTATCAACCTGAGGCTATTATGATGAGTGGGATCACTGATGTATATCAACCGGTTGAGCGAAAGTTAGAGATTACGCGCAGGTGTTTAGAGGTTCTGGCCGAATTTAAAAATCCGGTCATTATGATTACAAAAAACTTTTTAATCACGCGAGATGTAGATATTTTAGCTGAAATGGCTAAAGACGGTTTGGTGTCTGTGACCTTATCAGTAACATCACTGGATGAAAATTTAGCTCGCACTATGGAACCACGAACTTCGCCGCCACAAAGAAGGCTTGAAGCCATTAAGATTTTATCTGAAGCCGGTGTTCCTGTTTCGGTCAATGTGGCACCGGTGATTCCGGGGCTTACTGATCATGAAATACCACGAATCTTAGAAGCTGCGGCCAAAGCAGGCGCAAGATCAGCCAATTATGTGATGGGTCGCTTACCTCATTCGGTAAAAGATCTCTTTGTTGAATGGTTAGATGAAAATTATCCCGAAAAGAAAGATCGGGTGATCAGTGCTATTCGTGATGTGCGTGGCGGTAAGCTTTATGATTCTAACTTTGGTTCGCGTATGCGTGGTACAGGTGCGAAAGCTGATCACGTGGCTGAGATGTTTCATATCTTTCGCCGTAAGTATTTTACGGATAAAAAATCGTCATTAATTTTGCGCACGGATTTATTTAAGAGACCTAAAGTTAAAGGTGATCAGTTTAGTTTTGAATTTGAATAGACTACTTTTCAAGGGTTGTAAAAATTCGCGCTTCATTGGCTGCTACAGTCGTAATTTCAAAGTAGTAACGTGAAATTTCTGAACCCATGCTGGTTTCAACAGTGACCATCCATTCGCCAGGTTGATAGTTGGATTTTGTAGCATAACCACGAAAACCTTCTTTTCTTCCTCCTTGAATAAACAGCGGAACTCGATCTGTTGAAGTCCAATCGCCTTTTTTGTTTTTTAAATGCCAGTGTAAAAAGATTTGATCAGAAATTCGTGCCGGTGAATAGATCTGTGCGAAGAAGAAAACCTTGTCGCCAGGAGCTGCATTAAATTCTTTGTCAGAGTCTTGCCAGAACTTCCAGGTTTTTTCAAACGACAGAAAAAATTGGCCTTCACGTTTTTCTAAGTTGTGATAAACCCCTTGCGCGGTCACACTTAATGGAACCGGTGGAATCCAACCTAAAAAATAAAATACTAAAAAAATAGTTAGCACAGCGCCTGCGGGTGCCGCTAAGGCTTTGGTTAAAATTTTGCCTGGCACTTCAGAGCGCGCCAGTAATTTTAATTGGGCTAATAAAATTAAAACCGTACTTACCACAGAAAAGAAAAGCGGCGTCCAGCCGACAAAACCTAAGATGATCGGGTAGATCACTGAAAAAAATGAAAATAAGCAAATGGCATAGAAGGCCACTTTAAGACTGACTTTGCCAGATTTTGCAAAAGACAGCTCATTCAGTAAAATAATGGCAATTAATAAAATCAGAAAAATAAAGCTACTCAAGATCGATGCACTTTTAATATAAAAAAGTGAATACACACTTAAAAGTGATCCTAAAAAGAAGTGCAAAGTAAAATCGCGGTATGACCAGAGCTTTAATAATGATTCTCTGGGCCTCCATTTGTGAAGGCGAAATAACATCTCATAATGAATAAGACTAGCTACGATAGATAAGTAAACGGCCTGTTGGGCGATAGAAAATAAATCATCAGGGTCAGAGATAAATAAAATATCAAATAAAAAACCACCAACGAAGAAAGCGATATCTAACTTGGTCTCGTGCTTACTGATAAAATCGGTGGTCTTTTCTTTGATGCTCATAGGTATAGGGTATACTATACAGAGGCGTTTTCAACTTTAATTAGTTTATGGAGCATACACCTAATTGCCGTGTACCTCGTCTCAAGTTTTCTTATTTTGATAAAGTTTAATAGCTCTTATACCGGGTTTGTCATTTGCAGTTGTGTCGTTATTGTCGAAGACATAAACGATTTTGCTCATATTTGTAACGAAATAAAGGGCATTGACATTCCAATGGTTGGAAGGATTAAGCTTTTATATATCGAGGAGTTTTAAATGGAATCTCATAACCACAACCATAAACATGATCACAGTAATTGCTGTCAGCACCATCCGCACGAAGCTAAAAATAATCTTGTTAAAGATCCCGTGTGCGGAATGATGATCGATCCCGCAACAGCCAAAGGTGGTGTTTCTAAGTTTAACGGAGAAACTTTTCATTTTTGCAGTCCAAAATGTAAAACGAAGTTTGATGCTGATCCGAAAGCTTATTTACAGGCGAAAACAGAAACTAAAAGAGAAAATAAACCCCAGGCTCTTGATGTGGAATACACATGCCCGATGCATCCCGAAGTCAGACAGATGGGGCCAGGAAGTTGTCCGAAATGTGGTATGGCTTTAGAGCCGGTCACAATATCTTTAGATCAAGAAGAAGATAATTCTGAATATTTAGATATGAGAAAACGCTTTTGGGTAAGTACGGCTTTAAGTATTCCGCTTTTGATCTTAATTATGGGGGGGCGTCACCTTATTCAGTCAGAGCATATTCACGGTTATCTGAAATGGGTTGAATTAATTTTAGCAACCCCGGTTGTTCTTTGGGGAGGTTTGCCATTTTTCGAAAGATTTTTACAATCGCTTAAAAATCGCAGCATGAATATGTTTACCCTGATCGGACTTGGTGTTGGCGTAGCGTTTATCTATAGTGTTATGGCAGTGTTATTTCCTGAAGTTTTTCCGGAATCGTTTCATGATCCGATGACTGGTGAGGTCGGTCTTTATTTTGAAGCTTCGGCAGTTATCGTAGCGCTTGTGCTTTTAGGGCAAGTCTTAGAGTTAAAAGCACGCGGACAGACAAGTGCGGCGATAAAAGCTTTGTTAGGATTAGCTCCAAAAACAGCCCGCAAAATTAATGATGATGGTACTGAAGTGGATATTCCTGTTGAACATATTCATGTGGGTGATAAATTTCGCGTAAGACCCGGAGAAAAAATTCCAGTTGATGGAAAAGTTTTATCCGGTTTATCGAGTGTCGATGAATCTATGGTTTCAGGTGAACCTGTTCCTGTAGAAAAATCAGCAGGAGAAAAAGTCATCGGCGCTACGATCAACGGAACTGGATCGCTTGTGATGCAAGCTGAAAAAGTGGGAAAAGACACGCTTCTTTCGCAAATTGTTCAGATGGTCGCTGATGCTCAGAGGTCCCGCGCGCCGATTCAAAAATTAGTGGATCAAATTTCTGCTTTCTTTGTGCCAGCAGTAATTGCGGCTGCGGTTTTAACTTTTGTGATTTGGTCGGTGTGGGGACCTGAGCCGCAGTTAGCGTATGCTATCTTAAATGCGGTAGCTGTTCTTATTATTGCTTGTCCGTGTGCGCTGGGGTTAGCAACACCTATGTCGATTATGGTGGCGACAGGGCGAGGGGCTTCGATGGGCGTTCTTTTTAAAAACGCTGAATCTATCGAAGCGATGAGAAAAGTGGATACTTTAGTTATTGATAAAACGGGAACCCTAACACTTGGAAAACCGAAGCTTGTTACCGTTAAAAAAACGGGAAGCTTGACTGAAGATCAAGTTTTATCTTTGGCCGCAAGTTTAGAACAAGCCAGTGAGCATCCCTTAGCGAATGCCATCGTGACCGGAGCTAAAGAAAAGAAAGTTCAGCTTTCACAAGTGAGTGATTTTAAATCTGTGACAGGAAAAGGGGCGACGGCGCGTGTTGAGGGCTATGAGATCGCCATCGGCAATAAAGCTCTTCTTAAAGATTTGTCAGTTGAACTTGGCACTGCCGAAGTCGAAGCGAATAAACTTCGCCTTGATGGTCAGACAATTATGTATGTGGCTATTAACGGAAAGCTTTCTGGATTACTTGGTGTAACTGATCCGATAAAAGAAACAACAATTCCAGCGATTCAGTCGCTGCGAAAAATCGGCATTAAAGTAATCATGATGACCGGTGATAACGAAACGACAGCTCAAGCCGTGGCTAACAAAGTCGGCTTAGATGGTTATTTCGCTGATGTTCTTCCGCAAGGTAAAGCTGAAATCGTAAAGAAGATGCAAAGCGAAGGAAAGTTTGTCGCGATGGCTGGCGATGGTATTAATGATGCTCCGGCGTTAGCACAGGCTCAAGTCGGTATAGCCATGGGAACTGGAACCGATGTGGCGATGAGCAGTGCAGGAATTACTTTAGTGAAAGGTGACCTAACAGGAATTTTACGAGCCCGAGCACTTAGTGAAGGCACTTTAAAAAATATTAAACAGAATCTTTTCTTTGCCTTTATTTATAATACATTAGGCGTACCAGTCGCTGCCGGAATTTTATTTCCTTTCACCGGTTTATTGTTAAGCCCGATGATTGCTGCGGCCGCGATGAGTTTAAGTTCGGTTTCGGTTATCGGAAATGCATTAAGATTAAAAAGAATAAATCTTGGGTAGGAGTTATCTGTGAACATCGGTTCAGCAGCCAAACTTTCTGGAGTAAATGCTAAATTAATTCGTCATTACGAATCGATCGGCATTATTCCGAAAGCCAATCGAAGCGAGTCAGGGTATCGGACTTATTCAGAAACAGATGTGCATATTCTTTCTTTTGTGAAAAGATCGCGTAACTTAGGTTTTTCGATGAAAGAAATTAAAAAACTTGTGAGTTTGTGGCGCAACAAAGCGCGCGCCAGTTCAGAAGTCAAAATGATGGCGACTAAACATGTCAGTGAGATGGAACACAAAATTTACGAACTGCAAGAGATGGTGAAAACACTGAAGCACCTAGCTAAGAATTGCCACGGTGATCATCGGCCAGATTGCCCGATACTTAATGATTTAGCGAAGTCGCAATAAATGAGCGACCAAGAAAAACCGCAAAGTAAAATAGACATGGCTTTTGCATGACTTTCTTAAGTTCTAGATAATAGGGCAAATTAGGAGAGTCAATGGAAGCAAAAAGAATAGCTGTGATCGTTGGAAGCTTGCGCAAAGAATCATTTAACAGAAAAATAGCGAATAATTTAATTAAGCTTGCGCCCCAAGATTTGGAGCTAGAAATTTCTCAGCTTGAAATGTACAATCAGGATCTGGATGAAAATCCTCTTCAAAGTTGGGTTGAATTTCGAAAGGCTATTAAAAGTTTTGATGGTGTGATTTTTGTGACTCCTGAATATAACCGTTCAATTCCCGGCGTTCTAAAAAATGCAATTGATGTCGGATCACGCCCGTACGGTCAAAGCGCGTGGGATAAAAAGCCGGCAGCTGTGATCAGCGTTTCTCCGGGAGCCACGGGAGCTTTCGGAGCGAATCATCATTTGCGCCAATGTTTAGTGTTTTTAAATATGCCGGTTATGCAACAACCTGAAGCGTATATTGGTGATGCCAGCAAGTTGTTTAGCGAAAACGGAGATATTGCGAAAGAGTCTACACGCGATTTCGTGAAAAAATTTGTTACCGCTTTTTCTGAATGGGTTAATCACTTTGGTGAAACCGAAGAGTTTGAACCAGGTCACATGACCAAAACAGAAGAGAAGAAGCCTGAACTTAGAATGTAAGTGGTGCCCCTCTACATATTTAAGCGATGATTTTAACTGAGTGGTTTTTATAAACTACGACTTGGCCAGCTGTTAGCTTAAAAGACTTTCTTGTTTCTACGGTTCCATCAACACGAACTTGGCCTTCATCAATGACGGCTTTTGCCTCGCCACCGGATGTGCAGAGATTGCAGACTTTTAATAAGTTTTTTAACTCAATGTGATCGTGACCATCTAGATTGAATTCTATTTCTTGAAGCTTCATAAGTTCCTAAAACGAAAAAACCCGATTATTTCTAATCGGGTTTTAATTAATTTGAAAATTTGGCGT
>JAMPXC010000055.1 GCA_023701385.1 Pseudobdellovibrio sp. | reverse complement strand
AGTTAAAACAGTTTTCAAACTTGATCCGATGACAGCGCCTTCAACTTACAAACAAGAAAAAGGCATCAGTCTCAAATCAGCCGCAAAACGAGCTTCAGCTGAAGAAGGCCACAAGAAGTTTGAAAAATTACAAATCGAACAAATGGCCAGAGCCGCAGCGTTGTTAGCTTCTTTCTGGGATAAGATCTACAACGAGGCCGGAAGCCCTGAAGTGAAAGCGTATAGAAGTTATAAATACCCGTTCACTCCTGATTTCGTAATGCCTGACTATTACGACACAAAAGCTGAAGACGAAAAGACAGTTAAGTAGTTTTATAAAGCTCTGAGAAAGGCTTTTTCTAGCCTTTCTCGTTCTGCCCGTGAAATTCCGTAAGTCTCAGCAATTGTTTGCCATGCACGGACTTCGTGTTTGATTTTATTTATAATTTCATCGGCTTTTGTTGCATTAACTCTAAAATCTGCGGCCACACTTTTTGCTAAATCAAAATCTAAAGCATTATCGTCATAAGAAATATTCAAACTTAGCCCACTGGCCATTTCATTCGGATTGATATCGTAAGCAGGAGACAATTCCCAGCCTTCTTGTGAAAGTAAAAAACCGTGGTTTCTTAAATGATCATCTGAATTGGAAACAGCAATCGAAAAAACTATTCGTCTCCATAATTCTTCAAGATCACGATCTACTTTAGAAGGTGCTCCGTTTGAAATCATAAAATCAACCAGTTCTAAGTAACTTGCACCAGATTCATAGTTATCTCCGTCTTTATGCTGGAGTAAGGTCATCGCGGATGCAAAATGAACTCGTTTTTCATCATTTAAACGGTCAAATCTTTTCACTAAAAATGTATGATGTTTGTTAGCAAATTTTTCAGCTCGAGCTTCAGGTACGCTTAGGCCACATTTTTTCGCAAGTTCATAGGCAACAGATTCCCACGCTCCAACGTTTTTTAAATCGTCTTTACTTGGAAACTTAGCGATCCATAAATGTCCTTGTGAATCAACCACACTGGCTTTCGGCCTTGCTCCTCCTAACGAAGAGCCCGGCGCTAAGAGTAATTTGAGATATTCGGCAAATTTAGGATCATCTTCAATACCATCTTCTTCTAACTTTAAGCTGGCATTTTCTAGTTCTCTTAACGTTGCCCAGGGAGGTGCGGCCCGCTGATGATCGTCGTCTTTAAACACACCCTCTACTTTAAAACGTAGCCCCCCC
This sequence comes from Pseudobdellovibrio sp., assembly GCA_023701385.1. Taxonomy (GTDB): domain Bacteria; phylum Bdellovibrionota; class Bdellovibrionia; order Bdellovibrionales; family Bdellovibrionaceae; genus Pseudobdellovibrio. Next base: position 16,475 of record JAMPXC010000055.1, on the reverse strand, counting down.
ATTCTATTCTTATCGTAGACTCCTAATAAAAAATCAGATGGCATTAAAGTGCGAGATTTACGCGCTTCTTGCTTAGCCAGTTGAGCTTCACGTCGAAGCATTAAAGTTCTTCCCCATCTATCTGGAGAAGAATCTAAGAATGTACCGAAATTTTCAGATCCTTTAGGAGGGTGAAAGCGACCTTCAAACAATTGCAAATCAGGATCAAATTGAAATTTATAATTACTTTTCAGCCATGTCTTATCATATTCAAATGAAAAAACTTCTTTTGATTTGGTTGTATCAACTTCCAGTACTCCAACTTTTTGAAGTTCTGGCAAAAAATAATAATCAGCCCAAACTTCTATCGTCTTCATTTAGACTCCTTTAACAAATCCAACAAATCTTTAGCTTTTGTTGGCCTAGGAGCCCGTTCTTTCGGTTCAATCTCAATGTCTTGAAGTTTTCTACCTAATTCGTCATCTAATCCAACTTTAGAAATATCTTCGGCTAGGTTAAGGCACTGAAGCACATTCACGATAGCGCCAATGCTAACGCCTGCAGATCCGTTTTCAATCGCGACGACAGTATTAAGCGAAATACCAGCCCTTTGAGCGACAGCTCGTAACGAAAGTGACCTGCGCAATCGAGCCATTCGAATGTTATCGCCAAGTTTGCTTAGTTGTCTTTGTGCTCGTGGCGATGCTTTTACTGCTTTTTTCATAATTACCTATAAAATGATACAAAACCTATCTTTTGTATCATTTTATAGGTAATTATAATAAAAAGTAAATATAATTACCTATTATTTGATACAAATAGACCACTTTGTATCATTTTATCGGTAATTATATTTAAAATTGAGGTAATTGTGGAAAAAAATCGCCATATAACATGTTTTTATAGAAAAAAGTCGTCATTTTTGATATATTTATAGAAAAAATACGTCAAAAGGCGACTTTATGAAGAAATCTTCTAGAAAAAAAACACCAGCCCCCCTGACTCCATTGCTAGCCCTTGGAGGAGGGGAAATCATTTTCGCTGACGCATCCTCAACCTCATTGCGCCTACGTAAAAAAGCTCTAAAAGAAGGAACTCTTCGCGAAGTCACATCTAAGGTTTATACAACAAATCTAACTGATTCACTTGAATCAATTGTTAAAAGAAACTGGAAAACTATTTTAGGTCACATGTACCCTGGTGCGGTCATCAGTTATCGAACAGCTTTTGAATTAAAACCATCACAGCAAAATCATATTTTTCTAACTTATTCTTATACAAAAAAAAAACCGTTGCCAGGCTTAACAGTTAACCTGATTAAAGGTTCAGAAAAAAATGAAGATGATATTCAAATACCTGGCGGACTTTATTTGAGTTCTGACGCTAGAAAAGCTTTAGAAAATTTAGAGCCAGCGCATGCCGAAACACAAAGAGTTATTTCACAAGAAGAACTAGAAAAATGGCTTGAAGGCTTACTCAATGCACGCGGCGAAGCTGGTTTAAATATTATTCGAGATCGCGCAAAAGAGCTGGCTGTAACTCGTTGGAAAAAAGAAGAAGCAAAACTTAATGGAATTATTAGTGCGCTTTTAAAGACTCGTCCTAGCGATATCTTGGTCAGCGATGCCGCCATCAAAAGAGCGCATAATCTACCTTACGATACAGGCCGAGATCAACTTTTCGATCATCTGTTTGTTGAACTTACTAAAACAATTTATCCTGTAAGGCCTAACTTATTTATCGAGCCAACTCACCGCCAAGCTTTTGCATTTTTTGAAAGTTATTTTTCTAATTTTATCGAAGGTACCGAGTTCGAAGTCGAAGAAGCAAAAGAAATTGTTTTTGACGGAAAAATTCCTACCGGACGCCCTAAAGATGGCCACGACATTTTGGGCACCTATACTTTAGCTAACCAAGTTCTTGCGGTACCGCAAAACGTGGAAAATTTAATTCATCTTTTAAAATCACGCCATCATATTATGCTGGCAAACCGACCTGAAGCTATGCCTGGTGAATTTAAACAAAAACGAAATCGTGCTGGAGAAACTCATTTTGTCGAGCCAGATTTAGTAAAAGGAACACTTTACAAAGGCTTTGAATATTACAAAGCCTTACCTGCCGGATTTGCGCGCGCAGCTTTCATGATGTTCCTCATTGCTGAAATTCACCCGTTTGCTGACGGCAATGGCCGTATCGCACGTATTATGATGAACGTGGAACTCTCTGAGCAATCACTAGCGCGCATTCTTATTCCCATCGTTTACCGCGAAGACTACCTTCTAGCTCTGAAAAAACTCACACGACAAGGTCAAGCCGACGCTTATATTAAAATGCTAAGCAAAGCCCATCAATTCACAGCTTCTTTGAAGCCTACCACCACCACCGAACTAGAACAGCAGCTCACTGTTTGCAATGCGTTTAAAGAACCCGAAGGTAATCGATTAATTATTCCTAATAGGGGATAAGATCGAATTTCAGTTAAACCATATTAAGAAATTCTATCAGGGATTTTTTTAGTTTTAATCCCGCCGCCATTCTGTGAATGAAACTCAGAGAGTATAAGAAGATAGGTGAAATAAAAAAGGCCCGGTATAAACCGAGCCTTTTCGTAACTTAATTTTCTAACTTAAAATTAGAAAGCGTAAGTTAAACCAACAGTACCTAATAGGTTAGCTGAGTTAACAGTTTGTGTGTTGTTAGCTAAGATTGAACCATCTAAAGCTAATTTACCAAGTTTTAAACCAGCGCCAGCTGCGAAAGTTGTGCTGTTTGTACCTGGAGAAGTTTCAGTTGTAGTTGCAGTTGTAGTTTCTTCTTTTTCATTTTGGATAAGTACGTTTTGAGTTACAGATCCGCGTAAAGTTAACCAAGAAGCAGCATTAGCTTCAACACCGATAATTAATGGCAACATTAAAGATGATGCTTTTTCGATAGCAGCGCCTGTAGCTTTACTATCTTTAGATTGAGATGAAGCTAAACCAGCACCCCAGAAAAATTCATTACCCTCAGATTTCATAGTGTTAACTGCACCAACAGTGATGTCTGTAGTTTTCACTTCAGAAACTACTGCACCAGCATCAGTTACTTCGTATCCACCCATAGCTACATCAGCGTATGCGTACATATCTGAAGCAACCCAGAAACCACCACGTACTGCTACGTTTGATTTACCTTTGAATTCGTCGTTAACAGCTCCGCCAGCTTCCCATTTGTCAGCTAAACCTAAATCAACAGTTGCATCCCAAGTAGAAGTTGCAGCACCGAATTTTAAGCCCATTGTGCTTTCTTTTACTTCAGTAACTTTGTTGTTGAAGTTAGAGTAAACCAAAGTACCTGCCCAAGCCATATCGCCATTTTTCATACCGTAAGATACTTCTAATGGATTTTGTTGACCAATGATCGCGATACCAGCGTTGTTAGCATCAGCTTCTGCACGTTGAGCGAATGTTCTCTCATCGTCATGACCTAAAGATAATGCCCATTTAGCATCGCCAGCTGAACGGATCATTAAAGCTTCTGCTCCAAGAGCAGTAGAAGCATCAGTACCTGGAACTAAGTCAGTTTTACCTGATTCAATTGTTAATGAATCTGAAAGTGAAAAAATTGTCGCAGGCTTAGAGTAAGTAGTTGAATCGTCAACTAAGTGAGCGGCATTACCTAAAGCTGTAACTCTTGCACGAGTCGCGAAAGCAGAAGTTGAAGCTAATACGATCGCTAATGTTAATAATGATTTCATGTTAGAAATTCCTTTCAAATTACATGTTCAATTAGAACATGTAAGTTAAACCAACAGTTGTTAATAAAGTGTTACCGTTTAAGTTTTGAGTAGCAGCGCCACCAGTAAGACCTTCTAAAGAACCATCGATAGTGATTTTGTTAAATTTTAAGCCCGCACCAACTGCAGCAACTGTTGAGTTCGTACCAGGGTTAGTTTCAGCAACTGTAGTACCGCCAACTTCTGTTTTAGAAGAATCGATAACTACGTCCTGAGTTAATGAACCACGTAAAGTTAACCAAGAAGTTGCTTCAGCTTCTAAACCAACGATAATTGGTAATGTTAACTCAGTTTTCTCTTGGTCATCTGTAGAAACAGAAGTTACGTCATCTTTAAATTTTAAGCTAACTAATTTAGCGCCGTAGAAAAATTCGTTGCCATCTTTTTTGTTAGAATCAACAACACCAAGAGTGATTTTAGTTTGGTCAGCTTTGTGTGTTTCAGCGCCAGTAGATTGAACTTCTTGTTTCGCACCAGCGATTGTTAAATCACCAAATACGTAAAGGTTGTTCATAGTGTAACCAGCGTATACTTGGTAAGAACCAGTACCTTTGAATTCTAAATCGTTAACTTTATCTTTAACTTGAGAAGCTAAACCGATACCAGCGTGGATATCCCAAGCCCCCATTAATAAACCTAAACGAAGACCTGCAGAGTTCTCTTTAATTTCTTGAGCTTTATCATCGTAGTTTGAGTAAACTAATGTAGCTGCCCATGTCATATCGCCAGATTTCATACCGTATGAAAATTCAACCGGATTTTGTTGCTCAGTAACATCACCAGCACCCATGATTTGACGCAAACCGAATGCAGAAGCGTTTTCAGATTTGTGACCTAAAGCTAAACCCATTTTAGCATCACCCATAGAACGTACTAAAGTACCTTCAGCGTTGTTATTTGGGTTGCCAGTTGTTACTGGATTTGTTCCTGTAGCTGTTTGACCAGACTCTAAAGAAACGAAATCGCCCATTAAGAACATTTTCGCTGGGTTAGAGAAGATAGACTGAGTGTCTAAGATGTGTGCTGAGCTACCTAAAGAAGTTACTCTCGCGCGAGATGCGAATGCGTTAGTCGAAGCTAAAGCAATTGCAATTACTAATAGTTGTTTCATTGTTGTGTCCCTTTCGTTAAATCGTTTCGTTATCAAAACGCTAATTTGGTTTAAACTTTATAAGACAATGGTATTAAGGTCATAAGTCCGGCGCAACGGGAAAAATGTGTTCAACGGCTTCGACAACCTTTGAAGATGATTAAATTCTAAACCTTTGTGGTTTTGTTGCATCAATTGTAATCCGTGGGTCAAAAATAATTTTTTAAGAAAATGACCGAAATTTTCACGCGAGTTTTTTTTCAATAATTTTTATTTTTTCACTCTGAAAAAATGATTTTCTTAATATTTTTTGTTGTAAAGTAAACGCTCGGTGTTTTGAGGAATTTTGCACACGCAACAATCAACAATTATGTTTCGTTTTCAGTTTTACAAGCTGCGACGATTGCAGCGTGTTATTTCCGCGACTATGGTCTAGGAATTCTTTCTGATTTTATCAATTACACGGTGCTCGCGTATGCGCTTCACGTCAGAAACAAACAGAGGAAGATGTAGTTGAGCAGTGAATCTGCCCAGATTCCTTTCAGAAATTTGTTTGGAGCTACATATATATAGAGGCATTATAAACCTAATGAAAAGTAAATCAGTTCCCCGTCTTTTGAACGGGACAATCAAACGACATCCAGATGGTTTTGGTTTTTTTATTCCTGAAGACGTAGAACATCCTGACGTTTTTATTCCCGCACAAGCGATGAAAACCGCAATGACCAACGATAAAGTCTCGATCACTGTTGAAAAAGAACGTGATGGTCGCTTTCGCGGCGAAATCATGAACATTATCGACCGCTCTCAAAAGAAAATCGCTGGCGCTTTTTCAATTTGGAATGAACGTTACGGTGTTATCAAAGACGAAGGCAAAGGTTGGGGAAAAGATTTAAAAATTCCTTTAGATAAATCTTTAAAAGCTAAAAAAGGTGAATTAGTTGTAGCTCGAATCACTGAATATCCCGACCAAGGTGAATTTACTGGCGAAGTTGTCGAGATCATCGGCGATATCGAAGATGCTTTAAACGATATTAAACGTGTCGTTGTCGCGCAAAATATTCCCGAAGACTTCGCTCCTGAAACTTTAGAAGAAGCGAAAAAATATTCAGCTAATCCTGGCGAAGAAGATTTCAAAGGCCGTAAAGATATTCGTAATATCAATATCATTACGATCGACGGTGCTACCGCGAAAGACTTCGATGATGCTGTTTATGTTGAAATGACGAATCGTGGTTTTCACCTCATCGTGGCTATCGCTGACGTCAGCCACTACGTAAAACCGGGCACATCTATGGATAAAGACGCTTACGAGCGCGGAACATCAGTTTACTTTCCAAATTTTGTAATTCCGATGTTACCTGAGGCCTTATCAAACGGTTTATGTTCTTTAAATCCTCATGTTCCTCGTTTAGCACTTGTGGCTGATATGCATTTCGATTTTACCGGCGTGATGACCGAATCTTCGTTTTACGAAGGTGTGATTGAATCTAAAGCGCGCGTAACTTACGGCCAAGCGCAAGAAATTATCGACAATCCTGAAGGCGATAGCGAAACACATAAAAAGTTTGCTCACGTGCATGAAAATATCATGCGTTGTGCAGATTTAGCGAAAGTGTTGATGGCAAAACGTTTTAAAGAAGGATCTTTAGATTTAGAAGTTCCTGAAACTGAATTAGTTATCGATGGTTCTGGTGAACCCGTTGACGTGATTAAATCAGAACGTTTATTTGCTCATCGCCTTATTGAAGAGATGATGTTAGCGGCGAACGTGGCTGTCGCGAAAGAATTTGCGAAAAAAGAAATTCCAGCGATTTACAGAACGCATGAACCACCCGATCCATTAAAAATTGCCATGCTTGAAAAATTCATGAGTAGTTTTGGTGGCCACGTTCACTTAGGTGGCGAAAGGTTACAGAAAAAATTAACGAAAGCACTTCATGAATTTACGAATGAAGTTCAGGCGCAAGTGATTCATATGTTAACTCTACGTTCGATGAGCCAAGCTAAATACACTTTAGATAATATTGGCCACTTCGGATTAGGTTTTGATTTTTACACTCACTTCACTTCGCCGATTCGTCGTTACCCGGATTTAATTGTTCACCGTTTATTAAAACAAATCATTGGTGTTCCAGGTTACCGTTTAATGGCTGAAGATGATATCGCTACAGCTGGCACGTGGTTATCAGCCTGTGAGCAGCGTTCAGCCAAAGCCGAACGCCAAATCCAAGCGATTAAAAAAGCCCGCTTTATGAAACGTTTAGTAGGCCAAGACTTCGACGGCATGATTTCGTCAGTGACGAAGTTCGGCGTTTTCGTCTTATTACGTGAATACAATATCGATGGCTTGATCCGTTTAGATGATCTAGGAATGGACAAATGGGAATTCGACGAAGAGAATCTTCGTTTAGTCGCTAAACGTTCTGGTGCTAGTTACAACCTAGGTGACCGCGTACGTGTGACAGTAAGCTCGACAGATATTGAAAGTGGCCAAGTTAATTTCTTATTAGAAGGTGCTACTGAATCTAAAGCTACGGGCACGAAAAATAATTCTAAATACGCTCGTGGAAAAAACGACTTCAAAAAAGGCGGTAAAAAAGACCGCAGATCTGAAAAAGAAGATCGTTTTGTTAAAGCAGATAAAAAATTTCCAAGCTTTAAAAAAGAAAAATCCCGTGATCGCGATGAACGTTCAATTAGATCAAGAGAAGAAGATCGACCGGCCTTCTCTAAAAAAATGCAGGCTGTACAAAAAAACGAAGCGCGTTTTAAAGTGCCAACGCCTGATCGCGAAGAAAAACCACACTCAGGACCGCAAGAAATTCGCCCAAGATACTCGTCTTTATCTGACTATTTAGATCAAATGGCAAAAAAAGGAAGTAAGAAAGATGACAACCACTCATCACGCAAGAAGGACGGACAGTCCAAAGAGAAGTCTGGCCATAAGTTCTCTTCAAATAGGCAAGACTCTAAAAAACGTGACTCGTCTTCGAACGATTCTAGGGGTGTTCGCAAAGCACGGCCTTCGAAACCTGGTAGAAAGACTAAATCTCGATAGTTTTCTTACTTCAAACAGCAAACCCGCTGAGGAAAAGGAGTTATTAACAATTCCTCAGCGTTTACGTTTAAGTTTTGAAGAACTAGGGCCTACGTTTGTAAAATTCGGCCAATTATTAGCGACTCGTCCCGATTTAGTTCCTGATGAATATATTCAAGAGATGTCTTTACTGCACGATCAAGTGCAAGTGTTAGATTTTGCCACTGTTGAAAGTGTTTTAGTTGACGAATTCGGATCACATTGGAGAAACAAGTTCCAATCTTTCGATGAATCACCGATTGGTGCGGCCAGTATCGCGCAAGTTCACAAAGCTGTAATGATCAATGGCGATCACGTGGTATTAAAAATCCAACGCCCTGGTATCGTGCAAAAAATTAATGATGATTTAAATGTTCTTTATTTTATCGCCGAACTTTTAGAAAAATATATCCCTGAAACACGCGCTTTTAATCCCGTTGGCATGGTGGATGAGTATTTTAGAACTCTAGAACTTGAAACCAACTTCGTTGTTGAAGGCAATAATATCCGCCGCATGAAAGAAAACTTTAAAGATGATACCAGCATGGTGATTCCAAAAGTTTATTTCGAGTTAACAACAGAGCGCGTACTTGTGATGGAAGAACTTAAAGGTAAACCTTTAAGTAAGATCGATAATCTTCAGGCCATGGGTATTAATCCTGACGATATCGTTAAAAAAGGCTTAAAAGCTTATTTAAAAATGGTTTTCGTAGATGGTTTCTTTCACGGTGATCTTCACGCTGGAAACTTTTTTGTTATGCCTGACCACAAAATCGGTTTGATCGATTTTGGCGTGGTTGGTCGTTTAAATTCAAAAACTCAGGCGGCGATTGTAAATATGCTTTTGGCGCTATCAAAAGAAGATTACACGCGTTTAGCTTATGAATACGTTGATCTAGCTCCGTTTTCAGAGAGTGTGAACGTCGATTTATTCGCAAAAGATCTTCAAGCCGTAATTGCACCCTATTACGGTTTAACACTTAAAAACGTAAACTCAGGTAAAATTTTAATGGCCTCTGCGGGAGTAGCTGCTTCTCAAGGGCTTATTGTACCAACTGAAATGATGTTATTTTTCAAATCCATCATTTCCATTGAAGGGTTAGGCGCAAAAATTTCAAAAGATTTTGATTTCTTAGCGTTTACACTTTCACAAGTGGGTGAAGTCGCGCAAAGTTTTTTCCAGCCGGTAAAAATGGCGAATGAGGCTAGTCTTCTCTTTAGGGAATCGAAAAATTTCTTAAGTGCTTTGCCAAGACAGTTAAATTTACTTTTCAGAAGAATGAATTCTCCGGATTATCACACGAAGATCCAAATAGATGGTTTACCGAACTTACAAAAAACCATTTCAAATTCATTTCATTTATTGTTTTTAGGTTTAATTATCGGGGCGCTGATCTTAGCGAGTTCTTTGATTTACGCTTTATCGGGAAGCATTCCAAACCTTTGGATTGTCTACGGCATTCCCGGGTTTAGTTTGATCGGCTATGTCTTAGCGGGTTTCACAGGGTTAATCGCGTTTTATAATTACATTATGAAAGATTAGGTCCAAAAAATGCAAAAGCTGTTAAGCGAACAGCCTAACAGCTTTTAGTGATGCCGAACTTCCGAACTTTCGGAAAGGAGGTCCGACATGCGTAAACCAACTTATTTACGTTATCGGCGCCTTTTCATTCTAACTAAAGAAATTATCAGATTAATTATGATGATCCTCGCGGTTATCGTAATGATTAAAAGTATTTAGCGATCTAGTATTCTGTACGTTAATTCCTAGATTTTGATTTACAATCAAGACCAAGGTAGGGACTTTAAATCCCCGGAATCAAAGCTCACAAGGATAAAACTGTTAGGTTTGTTCGCCTGTTTAACGCCAGTAGTGGCACATATAACCGTTGGGATTTTTTTGTAAGTAATCCTGGTGATATTCTTCAGCACTCCAGAATTTTTTAAGCAAAGTAATTTCAGTTACAATGGGTTTTTTCCAAAAGCCAGAAGCTTCAACTTCTTTTGTGACTTCTTCAGCTGTTTTCTTTTGTTCTTCAGAAACGTAGAAAATCGCTGAGCGGTACTGAGTACCGATATCATTTTCTTGGCGGTTTAAAGTTGTTGGGTCATGTAATTTATAAAACGCACGAATCAAATCAGCGTAAGAAAGTTTGCTTGGATCAAAAGTCACCTTAACAGCTTCAGCGTGACCTGTTGTTCCTGTTTTTACTAATGTATAAACTGGATTTTCGCCATTACCATTGCAATAACCCACTTCAGTTTCGAGAACTCCGTCCATTTTACGAAGTAATTCTTCAACACCCCAAAAACAACCAGCCGCAATCACTGCTATTTCTTTATTAGCCATTAGCGACCTCCCGCCATTAAGCACATTAATTCAAACATGGTGTCTACAGCAGCTAAACCAGTGATTTGTGAACTATCAAATGGCGGCGACACTTCAACGATGTCAGCACCCACTAAGTTATCAATTTGCAGCGCACGTAAGATCTGCTGAGTTTCGTAAGTGGTAAGACCACCTGGCACTGGCGTTCCTGTTCCTGGCGCGTAAGCAGGATCTAAACAATCAATATCAAAACTGATGTACGTTGGACCTTTAAATTTCGGAAGTGATTTTAAAACTTCGGCTAAAGGGCGTTGTTTAATATCGTCGACCGTTAAAACTTTGATTTTATGTTTTTTAATAAAATCCAAATCATCAACCGCTGCTAACGGGCCACGAATACCGATTTGTAACATGCCTTTTGTATTTACTAAACCTTCTTCAACCGCATGACGGGCAAAAGCGCCGTGATGGTATTCTTGCCCCCAAGCTGCTGGGTAAGTATCTAAGTGTGCATCAAAATGAATGAAATTGACCGGACCGTGTTTTTTCGCAATCGAACGTAACAACGGTAAAGTCGTTGAGTGATCTCCACCGATAGAAATAAATTTTTTATCGGCGTTTAAAACATTTGAAGAAAACTTTTCGATATTCGCGTAGGTTTGTTTTTGATCAATCGGCACGATCGGGCAATCGCCGATATCAGCGAAAGTTAATTTTTCAAATAAACTCATCGCGCGGGTCATGTGAAAACCGCGACCTAAACTTGAACATTCGCGAACTAACGTTGGCGCAAAACGCGCTCCAGGACGGTAACTAACTCCTCCGTCATACGGAGTCCCAAACAAAGCCACATCAAAATCTTCATTCAAATCCGCAACAGGTAAGCGAAAAAAAGTTTTAATCGCCGAAAAACGGGGAAACTCGCGGCCACTCAGTGGTTTATAACGACTTTGTGAAGAAGTTGCTGAAGTTTTTGACTTAAGTTTTGCCGTAGATTTTTTAGCTGGTTTTTGTGCTTTTGCCATAGAGAAATATCGTATATAACAACCTCATGACAAAGCAATTTGAAAAAGACCGCGACCTCTTGATTGATTGGTATAAAGAAAATAAACGCGATCTACCATGGCGCAATCCAACAGGGTCGCGCGGGTCAAAAGACCCCTACCGCATTTGGATTTCTGAAGTCATGCTGCAACAAACAACTGTGACAGCCGTTATTCCTTTCTATGAAAGATTTATGGACCGTTTTCCAAAGGTTCAAGATTTAGCAAAAGCCAAAATCGAAGACGTTTACGAATACTGGGCAGGCTTAGGTTATTACTCACGCGCCCGCAATCTGCATAAAGCGGCGGTCATGTTCGCCGAAAAAGGTTTTCCAAAAACCGCTGCAGAACTTATCGAGTATCCGGGTTTAGGCCCTTATACATCTCGTGCGATCGCAAGTTTAGCGTTCGTTGAAAAAGTCGGCGTGTTAGATGGTAACGTGATTCGTGTGCTTTCCCGCAAATATGGTATTCAATCGAACTGGTGGGAAACTAAAGAACGCCAGAAGTTACAAGATATCGCCGACATTATGGCGCAGACTGAATTTAATTCTGAATTAAACCAAGGGTTAATGGAATTAGGAGCGACTATTTGTTCTCCTAAAAAAGTAATGTGTTTGATGTGCCCTTGGAAAAAAGACTGTGTCTCTTTCAAAAAAGATTTAGTCGAACAAATTCCGCGTAAGAAAGAAAAAGAAAAATTCCAAATCTGGGAATGGACTTTCTTTGTCGCTGAAAAAGGTGAACAGATCTATTTAGAAGAAAACGCACAAACGCCGTTTTTAAAGAAGTTAATGCTTCCGCCATCAGAAGCGAAGCTTTTAACGAAGAAACCTAAAGACTTTCACTTTAAACATGGAGTAACAAAGTACGAAATCTTCGTGACCCTAAAATCGGCCAAAGCTTCTAAAGCTAAGGCTCAAACTGGACTTTGGGCTAAGCGTTCAGATATCTCTAAAGTGAATCCTACAAGCTTAATGAAAAAAATCTTAAGTCATCAGGAAAAATCAAGGTAAGATAAATCTATGCCAAAAGGGTTCGCTCACTTTTTCTTATTTGTGATGGGGTTACCATTATTTTCATTCGCAGCTCCCCTGCCAACGACAGGATCGTCGGCGGTGAATTCGCCAAAATGGAATACCGCTTTTTCACAGATGGGTTTTTCTTTTAAGTTAGTTTCGGATGAATGGGTTTACTTAGAAAACCCTTCACAAACACGCTTACCAGCGAACCAGCAAATCGATATGGGCTTTAAAACTTTATCTGAGTCAGCCCGTTTAAGTCTGAAAACAGAAAATTACCTAGGTAAAGTTAACTTAGAGTCTTACGCGAAAAAATACTTACGTGATTACAACCAATATGGTTTCGAAGTGCTTTCAAGTAAGTCGGTGAGGATCAACAATATCCCGGCCGTAGTCATTGATTTGATCCAAAAAAATAAGTTAACCCAGTCTCGTCAGATCTTTTTGTCGGCTGACAATAAAATTACCATAGCGTCGTGTATTGACAAGACTGACTACTTCACAATGACGTCGAGCATGTGCAACCAACTTCTAAACAATTATAATTGGCGCCCAAGCGATAAATAACAATCTCCGTCACCTCGTCAAAATTTTTGACTGTCGAACTTCTAGTTAAATTTCACTCGAAAAAAGTGACAAACTTTGCATCTCGTTTTTTTATAAATTTTCATTTATTGTTCGTCCTACCCAACCTCTTGTTGAAAGGACGTTAGTTATGAGAGCTCCGGTTTTAAAAACATTGATTGCTGGTCTTGTTGTCTTAGCTACGACTGCGGCGCAAGCGCGTCTTATTACTAACTGTTCTAGCGAAGGCACTAATGGTGATCTTAAAGGCTCAAGCAACATGCACTCAAGCATGCCGATCGCTTCAGTATCTAAAGTTTTTACTTCTTTATGGGCTGCTGAACGTTTAGGTTTAAAATACCGTTTTCCGACTCAAGTGTACTTAACGAAATTAAGCAGTGGCGAATATAACGTTCACTTACGTGGTTCAGCGTTTCCTTACTTCGACCGCGTGATGTTTTACTTCTTAATCGGTGAATTAAATAAACGTGGTGTTAAAGCCATCAACGAATTAACTTATGATGAAAACTTCGAATACGCTTCTATTGTAAGAACAAAGGGCGACCTTGTTCACTCAAGCGGCGAACAGTCAGAAACTGAAATCATGCGTGAGTTACGTGCTGATGTGACTGGATTAAAAACTCGTTACGCCCAATACGTTTCAAAAACCCAATCTCTTGTACCAGAAGTTAAATTACCAAAATCAGTGTCTTTAACAGTTAAAAATATCGCAGCTCAATCAATGAAAGTATTTAATGCTGCTAACACTGATTCTTCATTTATCTTACGTTCTTCTGAATTGCACCGCACTTTAAAAGAGTTAAACCGTAACTCTCATAACTTTGCAGCGGATAAAGTGTTTGAACGTTTAGCACGTTCTGAAAAATTTGATTCTTATATGACTAAAATGGTTGGCGCTGCTGATAAAGAATTTGATTTCTACAACGGTTCTGGCTACCCGGAAATCGTCAGCGGTCGTAAAGTTTATAACTCAGCTAGCTGCCGTACAGTAATTGAAGTTGTTAAACGTTTAACTAAAATTGCAACCGATCAAGGTAAAGGTTTACGTTATATCTTACCAGTAGCAGGTTCTGATGCGAGCGCTGACGGTAATTCAACAGTTACAAACATTTACTTAACAAATAACACGGATGATTCTTTACTGGCTAAAACGGGAACAATTTCTCAGTCAGTTTCATTAGCTGGTGCGGCTTTAACTCAAGACGGAGTGGTTTTCTTCCACGCCACGTCTTCAACGAAAGACTACACAAGCATTCGTAATTTCTTATCAAGCATCATCAAAACAAACGGCGGTAAAGATCCTTTAGATAACTACAAAGCCCGTGCTTTCGTACCGTTTGACGAAAACTCTATTCAAGAAGTTAAGTAATGACTTAAATCAGCGCAATTCTTGCATTTACCTCCTCTAGGATACTAAATGTAGGACACAACAAATGTGGTTGCTTTGGGCTATACCCTGGCAGCCATTTAATGGCCGCTGGCCAGAAGTTTGACAGTATGAAAACACCGTTTTTTAAAGTCATTTCAGCATTTACCGCAACGTTAGCGCTTACCTGCTCTGCGGTAGCTGCCAGCACCTACATTGAGGGTTATGAACCAGATCCAGCGAAATCAGAGCATCGCGCCCGTAAGATTTATCTTTTAATCGAAGAGGGCAAAATCACTAAAAAATCATTAACGCCGTTTGAAGTATCTCGTGAAACTAAAAAAATCTTAGAATCACAAATTGGTAAAGTGATTCTCTCTTCAGGTTTTATCGACTTACATGGTCACTTAAAATACAATGTTATCCCTCTTTGGTCAGAAGCTCATGGCCAATTCGGTAACCGCTTTCAATGGCGTGGCATGTCCGGTTACAAGAAAAGCGTAACCGGCCCGTTAAATAATCCCGCACTAGGTGAAGCAAGCGATGCGAGCTCGTTATACTGCCAAACTTATCAGTACGCTGAAATCAAAGCTTTAGCCGGCGGAGTCACAAGTGTTCAAGGTATCGGCCAAGACTCAACATGCACCAAAGGTATTTTAGCCCGCAATGTAGAAATCGAAGAAGATTACAATTTAGCAACTGATGCTAAAGCCAGTATGGAAATTGTAAATCCGGAAGCGGCAGTTTTATTTTCTGAAAAAGTGTTTCCTTCTATGATTCAAAACAAAAAATCCATGAACGAAGTTCTTGAACCACTTCAAACAACTGAAGGCGCTTTGAATTCACGTCAGACACAATTTCTAGAAAGTTTAAAATCTTACTTAGGTTACTTCACGCGTATGTTACCTGAGGGTGATTTACGTGGATTGATTGTTCATCTATCTGAAGGCCGTTCAACAGATCAGTACAATAAATTAGAATACAAATTCGCCAACAAACTAGGACTTGCAAAAAAAGGTTTAGTTGTGATTCACGGCGTGGGTATGGATGAAAAAGATTTAGCTGATGCTGCCAGCAAAAATATTTCTTTAGTGTGGTCACCCTTTTCAAATTTAATTTTATACGGTGACACTTTAAATCCAGAATTAGCCTTTAAGCATAACGTGAATGTCACATTAGGATCTGATTGGACACCCTCTGGCACAAAAAACTTATTAGACGAAGTTAAGATCGCGCGCCGTTACGCCCAATCAAAAGGAATGACCCAAGTTACAGATAAAAAACTTTATGAAATGATGACGATCAATCCTGCGAAAGCTTTAAGATTGGCTGATCGCTTAGGCCGCCTTGAAGAAGGTTTCTTAGCCGACATCGTAGCGATTCGTTTAAAATCAACGAAAACAAATCCGTACACACAAATCGTGACAGCTCAACAATCAGACATTCAATATGTAATGGTTGGTGGAGAATTAAAAGTGGCGAAAACGAACATTGCGACAGAGCAAAACAACACTGATTCACTTGTTACAAAAGAGCAAATCGACCAAAGTCTAGGTTGTGCAAAACTGTCAGAACAACAAGTAATGAATTCACCACTTAAGTTATCTGAACTAGTAGCAAATATGAAATCTGTGTTTCCACAGTTAGATTCATTAACAAGCTGTAATGATGAGAACTACAGAAGCGTAATTAAGAATTTATTCTCAAAAGAATGGAAAGCTTTAATGCCTCAGGAAAAGCTAGATGCAAAAAATTACGATCGCTTCGCTGAGCAGTTAGAACAAATTAATACGCGCGAATAACTTTTTTATTCGCGCTTTCACCCTAACTAAATCTTAAAATAAATTGCTGGACTAAGGTCTTTAAGCCTTATGTTTCAGGTCTATGAAAAAAACATGAAATTCCATAAACTAAAAGGGTTGTACTTTTAATTCTGCCGCAGGCAGATCTATTTTCAACTAAGGAGACTCTTTTATGCAATTCAAACCAACAGCGTTGTTACTTGCTGGTGTGATGACTGCTGCTTCTTGCACGCACTCACCTTTCTCACCATCACAACGTGATCCGCAATCAGTGAATGTAGCATTACCATACGATGCTCGTCGTGGTTCGCCCGCAGAATACGATGCAGGGGCTCCTGCTGATTCAAAATGGATTGAACTTTTTGGTTCAACACCTAACTACCGCGCTCTTGGCGTTGAAGCTTT
>JAMPXC010000093.1 GCA_023701385.1 Pseudobdellovibrio sp. | reverse complement strand
ACTTTAGCAAACTGATTGCCTTCAAAACCAGTTGTTCCGCTGATCAAAGGTTTTTTCGTTTGTTGAAGCAGCGGAAGTAAATCCATTAACCCTTCAGGGCGAGAAAAATCAATCCACACATCAACTTGTTTTAAAGTAGCCGCTGGAATTTTTTTTAAATCAGAATAACTTGAATCAAAATCACCGGTAGGTTTACTGCAAACTTCAACCAGTGGAAAAAAATCGCTATCGCTTTTTAGAAGCTGGCGAATCGCCACGCCCATTTTTCCTGTCGAGCCAAAGAGACCAAGCTTAATTTTTTTAGCCATTATAATAATCCTAAAGATTGCATTTCAGCTGTGATTTCGGCGTGAAATTTATTATCTAAAGTTACAAGTGGTAAACGCATTTCAGGAGATTTGATAATGCCTTTTTTATAAAGCATCCATTTCACCGGGATTGGATTTGCTTCACAGTACATTTGACCGATTAATTTTAAATATTTTTTAAAGTCAGCTTCAGCTTCTGAAACTTTTCCGCTCATCATTAAATCTGTCCAACGAGAACATTCTTTGGTGATTAAATTCGACATTACAGAAATGATGCCTTTACCACCTGATTTTAAAAAGTCGATGTAAGTTGGATCATCACCTGAAAGCATTAAAAAATTTTTTGGCATACGGGCCATCAACTCTTGATCGAATTTAATATCGCCAGTGGCTTCTTTAATACCCAAAATATTTTTTACTTCAGCTAACTCGGCGATGGTATCTACCGTCATGCCTGTGATCGTGCGGCCTGGAACGTTGTAAAGAATTACGGGAACTTCTGATTCTTTCGCAACAGCTTTAAAGTGTTCAACTAAGCCACGTTGTGGAGGTTTATTGTAGTAAGGCACAACCACTAACGCGGCATTAGCACCTAACTCAGAAGCTTTTTTTGTCGCTTCAACAGTTTTAGCTGTTGAATTTGAACCTGTTCCTAAAATGATAGGAAAGTTCACACCAGCTTGAGCACGCACCATCGAAAAGATTTTGCTCACTTCAGCTGAAGTTAAAGTAGGGCTTTCAGCCGTTGTTCCGTTAACAACAAAACCCTTGATGCCGTTATCAAGTTGGTAAGCCACTAACTTTTCTAAAGATGTGTAATCGACTTCGCCATTTAAAAAAGGTGTAACTAAAGCAGAAATAGCTCCGTTAAAATCAGTTGCTCTTTGTTGCATCGTATTCTCCTAATTGAACTGCAGATCCTGTCATTAAAGGGTTCTGCAAATCTGAAAGATTCATTTTAAGTAATCCGCCGGGCATTTCAACCAATGTTTCGTTTTGCCCGCGTTTGTTTAGGTTATAGTAGGCTGCAGCCATGGCCCCTGTGCCACAAGCTTCTGTGAAATCTTCAACACCGCGCTCGTAAGACACGGCTTTCATTTTATTCGCGGCTGTGTCTAGTTGAACAAGGGTCACGTTTGTTCCGCGCGGTTGAAAGTCAGCATGAAATCGAAGTTCACGGCAGTAAGATTTTAAATCACGGTATTTAGGATAATCTGGAATTTCTATTACGATATGCGGAACACCTGTATCACACCAAAAATATTTAGGGTGAGAAAACTTTTGCACTGCCGTCATTTTAACTTCAAATAATTCCTTATCTAAAATTTTAATGTCAATCGCACCGGCAATGGTTTGTAGTTTTAAATGATTGCCTTCAACACGCATAACGTTTTTAGCGTAAAACGCCACACAGCGGGTGGCATTACCACACATTTCGGCCATTGAGCCGTCATTGTTGTAGAAATCCCATTGTAGATGGTGTTGGTTTTCATCAAGCCATGAAAGAAAAATAAAACCATCAGTTTTAGTCACTTCACACACACTGCGAACAAATTTTGGACGATCAGAAATAGCTTTCGTCTCGGGAGATTCCCAAGTCACTGAAAAAGTATTTCCGGCGCCAGAAAGTTGATGCGTGTGAATCATAAATTAATTACTTTTCTTCTTTTTAGCTGGAATGGTTTTAAGAGGTTGAACTGTTGTCGGTTGTGAAACCACCTCGGCTTTTTCTTCAGTTGCAACTAACGGCTCTTCAGGAAGTGGCGGTAAAGGTTTACCTTTAATACCACAAGAGCTTAAGACAAGAGTAAAAGCTAAAACAAAAAATAATCTCATTCTAAAGTCCTTCTGCAGAAATCAATGTCGAAAAAATACTTACGGGCCACTTCTGCTGAAACCGCTTCACATTTCTTTTTATAAATTGTGACAACGTTTAATAAATTATCGACTGATTCTTCGCCGTAAGTGTGACGGTGAAGTTGGGCGCGCATGATCGTGATATCAGTGTAATCTGGAGCTATTTGCTGAAGTTTTTCTAAAGACTCTTTAGCCAGTAAATAGTTTTTCGCTAAAATCGAGCGGTCAAATTCCAAGATCGCCGATAATAACTGCGCATCGTAAAGTTCTGTTTTGCTATTGGGATCTAATTGTAAACTGACAAAGTCAGGTTGAATTTTATCTAACGAAAGAATAAGCGGTTTAAGTTCTGGGACATCCATCGCTGCTGTTTTCATTTTTTCTAAAAATAACGAGTAGCGACTGTTCGATTTGCTGTTGGCTTTCGCTTCAGCCCATAAACACATAAATTGTTCAGGATCGATAGAAAGACATTTTTGTGTGTTCTTTAAAGAAACTTTGGCTTGGTTTAAATATTGACTTGAAGCTAATTCAAAAAAATCTTGAGCTTCTGATGATAAAAATGAACTCATCACAACAAGCTTTAATTGAATGATGGTTTTTTGTAATTCAGGCACTAAATTTGTGCGGCTTAACTCTTGAACGATTTCTAAAGCCTGTGGTCGCTGTTTTAATAATAAAAGAGAAGTGATTTTCTTTTTGGCTTCATCGATTTTTAGTTCTTGCGCTTTAACTTGTGTTTTAGCCAAAGCACTTTTATGGGGAACAGCTCCCCAAGAACTTGATACCGGGCTAAAAAATAAAAAAGCCGCGACTAGCGCGGCTTTTTCAATAAATTGAAAAGAAATCGACATTAATTCTTTTTAAATGAAGTTAACTCGATTGTCACCTTTCCAAGTGGGCTGTCGCTCATAGACTTAGCCATACCGTTAACTGGAATATCGCGGCCGTTTACCCATTGTTCAGTGATTTGACCGTTGTTACCGTTATCTTGGATTTTGATGTACATAGTGCGGAAAGTACCTGCTGGAACAGTTACTTGTGCTTCTTTTTGGTCGATAATTTCGTAGTTAGAAGCTGGAACTTGTTGTTCTTGGCCATCAACTAACATTTTTTTAGTTTCGCCAGTGTTCATATCGATTAAAGCTTCGATTTTTTGCTTTTGGATCAATAAGTTAACATCTTGAACTAACCAAGCTTCAGTTCTGTCAGCGTTGATTTCGCGTACGAACATTTTCATAGTGCCTGGTAAGAAGCCCATAGTGATTTTGTAGTTATTTTCGTCGCCCACTTGCCATGGTAAACCCATCGCTACCACGTCTTGCATCACTGCTTTTTGGCTTGAGAATAAAACTTCTGCCGGTGAATTCGCTTGCGCTACTGCGGAAACAACTAAAGTTGCTGCGATAATAAGAGACTTAAACATAGATCCTCCTTAAAGTTAAAGTCGTATTGTTCGATGGGATTAATCACATCACGAAGGATCTGCCGATTACAAAAATATTGTTTGTTTTTATGCGCGGGGTTATCAATTTAAGATTAAATGTCAGAATCTGATCTCAAATGTATTGCGTTT
>JAMPXC010000012.1 GCA_023701385.1 Pseudobdellovibrio sp. | reverse complement strand
TGGCTTTTTTAAATAAAATGGCTTAATTTATTTAAATAGCGTCCCGAAAGGAAGTTTGTATGAAAACACAAAATTCTAAAATTTTAGTTGAAGACGTTGTCGCGCAAATTCGCAATATCATTGATTGCTCGCAGAAGCTGATGTGCTCTTTAATGGGTGTTACAGAAACAACCCTGACAACATCACTGAAAAAATCGTTTGAAGATGTTGCCGATAATAAATTAGGACGCCGAATTTATGCACTTCTTTACGTTGTAGAGACTTTAAAAAAAGATCCCACACTTAATTCTGAACAAATTATTAAGGTTTTAAATACCGCCGCATACCAAGTTGAAGACGGTACTTATGTTGATGTAGTTTCTTTAATTAACTCAGACAAGTTTGTTACCGATAAAACGTTTCTTATTATTGTAGCAGATGAGGCTTTAAAGTTCTTAAGAAAGAAATACGAATCTAACAAACGCCCTATCGATGGCGGACTATCGGCTAAAATAGCCCACCAATTAGAAGCCCGTTAATTAAAATTACTTCCCATTAAATAGGCTTGGATTTCCCCATGCCGACGCTCTGGACTCATAAAGTAGCTTTGCTTGGGCTTTTATAACCCAAAGTTGTAGCCGATCTAAATTACCCATTAGTGCTGCCGCTAGTACCACTGAAACTGCAAAGTTTGTTAAATTTCCTAATCCCATTTTTTCCTCCAAATGAAATTCGTTAAGTTTTCGGGGAATTCAGTTTTGATTCCCATTTCTGATAAGTACCGTCGTCGATTCTTTGAACTATGGTTCTGATGACCCCATAAGCCCATTCTTTGTTAGTTCTACTTTTAATCTTTTTTTCCTTGAGCTTGTCTATGATGGAATTTACGCTGCTGCCCTGATTCCATAGCCTGCTGATAAGCTGTAAAGCTGGGTATTCAACTGGTTCTTTTGTGACTAAGCCCTCAAAGACACAATACCCGAATGGGGGTTTCGCGGCTTTACGGCCTGCGTTCTTTCTCCATGCTTCTAAAAGCGATGGCTGTGCGTTACGAATTCTTTTTTTATGCAGATTGATTTCCCGCCACACGATATAGCGCGAAAATCCTGTTATGTTTGCAATTTCGGATATGCTTAAGCCCTGCTTAAAATGTGGCTCGATAAGCTCAAATTTATTGACTTTACGCTTCGCCGAGACTGGAATAGAGTCCATGGCTGCACCAAGTAAAACTAATAGGTTCTGGCATTCGCTACTTTGTGTGATCGGCCATCCAATTTTCTCTTTTGAAATAGATAATAAAATGTCAGACCGCAAACTTCCAAAACAACGATTTAATAAATATCCACCCAAAGGTATTACTTTGGAAATGATGGTTCGTGCTCTTGTTGAAGAGTACGGTTGGTCTGAGTTGGGCCAGAAGATCTATATTCGTTGTTTTAACGAGAACCCGAGTCTGAAATCGAGTTTGATTTTTTTAAATAAGACCGAGTGGGCAAGACTTCAAGTTGAAGACCTATACATTTATCGCTTTGGTACTGATGAAGAATATGCTGCCCGTCAGAAGTTAATCGCCGCAAGGCCAAAATACGAACGTGACGGTTTTGATGATAATGCCGGTTACGATGATGACTCTGAGTAACCTCCGAAGCCTCTCAAACAGCCCCCCCGCAAAAATAAATATCCACCTAAAGCATTACTTTGGAAATGATGGTTCGTGCTCTTGTTGAAGAGTACGGCTGGGAACATTTGGGACAGAAGATTTATATTCGTTGTTTTAATGAGAACCCGAGTTTGAAATCTAGTCTTACGTTTCTGAGAAAGACTGAGTGGGCTAGAAAAGAAGTTGAGGATCTTTATTATTGGCGCTTTGGTACGAGTGATGGTGATTCCAATAAAGAGTCTAAGTAGTATTCTAGACTTGTCTTCCACTCTCTAGCTTACAAAAGGCTATTAGTAATAACTTACATCAATTTTAGAATCACAAACTAGTATTTACTAGCGCATGTGTGCATCTTTTTAAGTTCCAATTCTAATAAATCCAGCTTCGATTTAATTATAACTATAGAGTGTTTGGTAACAGTCATATTTTGAGAATAGCTAGAAACAATTCAAAGACATATATAAAATCTGGGCGAAGCATTTACTAACTTCCAGGAAGGCTCTGCAAAACTTAAAATGTATCGATAAGAACTTCATAACTGTAAAGCTTACTAGTTCCGCGATAAAGACGGTAAAAAACTAATCCATTCAAAAATCGTTTTAACAGACGACTGGGTTTCACTGGGAACAGCAAACTTTGACCTATGGTCAATGTACCACAATGGGGAACAAAACCTGGTCACAAATGACCCCCAATTTGTGGGGGTAGTTCAGCAACATCTGCAAACCGAAGTGATTCAACACTCAAATGTGTTTCAAGCCAAAAAAGGATTTCTTAACAAATTAACGTTAAGTCTTAAGGGTATTTTAACGCAAATGCCAAACAAAAGACAATTTAAACGCATTGATGCTATCTTTGCTCGGTGGAAAAATTCGTAGATACCCAACAGGATCACTTCGTTAATCTGATTTTGAAATTACTTTCAAATGACGAACCGTTGGATACGATTTTTAAAACGCTCATCGAATTTTTTGAAGAGCAAAATCCCAACACGATTTGCAGTATTTTATTCTTAGATAAAAATAAAAAACGTTTTGAAAAAGTTTACGCTCCTCACCTTCCGGATTTTTACAATCAAGCTTTACCCCATTTAGATATCGGCGAAAGTGCTGGCTCTTGCGGAACCGCGGCCTACACCGGAAAACGTGTCGTTGTCGTAGATATTCAAAATGATCCGCTGTGGGTGCCTTACCGTGATATGGCAAAAGCAGCGAACCTTGCTGCCTGCTGGTCACAACCCATTAAGGCGCAAAACGGAGAAATCTTAGGCACGTTTGCTATTTATTATGTAGAACCACGTCCCCCACTTGAACGTGATATTAAAACTATCGAACAGGCTGCTCACTTAGTTTCAATTATTTTAAAATATTTCGAAAATAGAAGTTTTGCGCAAAAAGCCCAAGAGCGAATTTCTTTAATCTATGAAAGTTCAATCGATGCGATGTGGCTTATTGATATTGAGGATAACGGCCAGACTTATCGTTTTAAATCTATTAACGATGCGTTCATCGCTGTGACCGGCCTTACTCGCGCAGCGGTGTTAGAGAAAACAGTTGAAGAAGTTTTACCACCGACTTCGATTCCTCTTGTACGTGCGAAATACGCCGAAGCGGTCTCAACAGGTCATGTTGTTGATTATCTAGAAGTTGCTCCGCTGCCAGCAGGAGTTAAAGTTGGACAAATCAGAGTCAAACCCATCAAAGACGAAAAAGGCGTAGTTACAAAAATTTTAGGAATTGCCGAAGACATCACTGAAAGAAAAAGAATTGATGATCGCTTAAAAGAAAGCGAAGCTGATTTAATTTACGCCCAACACGTGGCCCAACTCGGCAGCTGGAAATGGGAAGCTAAAACCGATACCGTTCACTGGTCGCAAGAAATTTATAATATTTTAAATTTAGACCCAAAGTCAGGACCTCTTCGTTTTACCGACCAGTCAAAACTTTATACCGAAGAATCTTGGAATAGATTAAAAATAGCAGTTGAAGAAGCCATGGCTACAGGTGGCTCTTACGAAGTCGACCTTGAAGGAAGATCTAACGTCAAAGGTCCACGCTGGTTCGTGGCCCGTGGCGAAGTTATTGAAAAAGATCCGCAAGGCCGCCCGACCCGCTTAGCCGGAACTCTGCAAAACAATACCGAAAGAAAATTATTAGAAAATAATCTTAAAGCTGCGCTTAACGCCCGCGATGAATTTATCGCGGTTGCGACACATGAATTAAAAACGCCGCTGACGACTTTGCAATTAGCTTTATACAGCATTGTAAAAGCCCTGGATGGCGAGATCGATAAAGATAAACTCATCAGCCGTGTTGAAAAAGCCAAACTTCAAGGTGACCGCTTAGAAGCTTTAATTAAAAACCTACTTGATGTCACAAGCATCGGTGCCGGAAAAATGCGCCTTGAATTAAAACCTGACGTTAATCTTTCAAGCCTGATCCAAAACATCGCTAAAAAATACGAATACGACCTTACAAAGTCAGGCTCTTCACTGATCAAAAACATTGAACCAAATATCATAGGCTTGTGGGATGATTTTAGACTTGAACAAGTTGTAACAAATTTAATTTCTAACGCCATCAAATACGGCAACGGAAAACCGATTGAAGTTCATCTGCGCCGTTCTGGGCAAAATGCTATTTTAGAAGTGCGCGATCAAGGCATCGGTATTTCTGAAGACAAACAAAAGAAAATCTTTGAACGCTTTGAACGTGCTGTTAGCGAAACAAGTTATAGCGGTTTAGGCTTAGGTCTTTGGATTGTTAAAGAAATCGTGACCGCCTTTAACGGTAAGGTATGGGTAACAAGTACTCTGCATAAAGGCTCTTCTTTTAGTGTCGAACTACCCATTAAGGCCCAAGGATAATTATGCCAACTTCTGATGTGTTGTTAATTGATGACGAACCAGATCTTAGAGAATGTATCGCCGAACTTTTAGAAAGCGAAGGCTATACAGTTAAACAAGCCGAAAACGGAAAGACAGCACTTGAGATTTTAAAATCAGGCCATATCCCAAAAGTCATCGTGCTTGATTATATGATGCCTGTTATGGATGGTAAAACATTCTGCGAACACGCCATCAAAGACCAACTGATCAGCGCAATTCCGATTATTTTATTAACAGCAGCCAATGTTCCACCTGAAATGGCCGCTGATATGAAAGTAGATTCTCAGCTAGAAAAACCTATCGATATCGAAAAATTTCTGAACGCGGTAAAAGCTTACTTAGGCAAACGCTAAGCTAGTGGTAATTTCAAAGTAAAACACGACGGTGAAACTTTGCGATCTAAATAAAGTTCGCCATTGTTAGAGCGCGCAATACCTAGTGCGATGCTAAGACCTAAACCTGTGCCTTGACCAATATCTTTTGTGGTAAAGAACGGCTGCATAATTTGATTTTCAATAGCTTTAGAAACCCCAGGCCCGTTATCTAAAACAGATATTTTAAGATCACCGTTTTCAGTTGTAAGAATAATTTTGATCTGCGGCTTTGGAACTTTCACACAGGCATCGAACGCATTTAAAAGTAAATTTGATAACAGCTGAGTCAGTTGGTTTTTCTGACAAAAAGCCATCACAGGTTGATCTGGTAATGTGGTTTGCAAATCAATACCGCTTGTACGAAATTTTTCAAAATAAAGTTCACAGGCATTGGTTATGATTTCACGGGTATCAACTCTAGAAAAAGCTTCTGAGCTATCACCTTGTGAAAAACTATGTAAACCCTGCACAATGCGGGCAATACGATTTACAGCTTTATTAATTTTATCTAAAGACGACTGAACCATCACTTTATTTTTCTGCCCGTCTTCTAAAGAGTCTTCGATCTGATCAGCGCTGTTGGTGATAATCGCTAAGGGGTTATTAATTTCATGCGAAACACCCGATGACATTTGCCCGAGCGCTGTCATTTTTGAATTTTGAACCAAGTTATCAGTTAATTTAATCACTTGGTCGCGATATTCAAAATTTGACTTAAGCGTTATGCCAATCACAATAAAAGTTACAATATTAGCCGCATGAAAATGCACTAACGCTAAAGCTGTTAACGGACCAAAAGGACCAAAAGCCACTGGCAATAGTAAGGCGATAATCGCCGTATAAATATAATCACGCCAAGTCAGGCCGATCGTAGCCATAATGGCAATAACAACAAAATAAGACCAGCGGTGAAAAACCGACCACTCATTCAAGGTCAGTAGATAGAAGTACATGACAACATAGCTCCAGATAAGCATGTTTACGCAATATCTTCTTCTGGTAAAAGACGTCGAGGGAATCAGTGAAGCAATAAACGCGATGATAGAAAAAATCGCGATGATCACTCGCCCTAAAAACCAATCCTTATGCGACGGATCGATATTCACCATGAAGTAAAAAAAAGTAAATGTGCTGATAAACGCACAAAGCGAGAGAATTTTTAACTTCAGCACAGATTGGTCGTGATGAATCTTTTCGAAAAGACCTTGCATAACCTTATGATACATCATTTAGCTTCTGAATCCAATTGGCCTTCTTTTAACAGTTTTTTGATCGAAGGCTGGCCGTAGGCCTATCAAATTCGAGAAAGAAAATGCCACCCTACCGATATGGTGTTAGCTTGACGGAGTGGAAAGTGCGCCTTTTGATTGGTCCAGAGTAAGTATTCTTGTCGTAGATGATGACAGCGATTTGCTTGAGACCTTATGTGACTACTATAAAAGTTTAGGCGCTGTGGTCTATGGTGCCTTAAATGGCCAAGAAGCTCTTAGGATTATCCAGACTCAAGAAATTAGTCTTATTCTTTCTGATTTACAAATGCCTGTTATGGATGGAGCCGCTTTACTTGAAGCTGTGTTAGAAAAGAATTTAAAAATTCCTTTTGTTTTTATTACCGGCCAAGTTCACTTCACTGAAGAAAAAGCCCGCGATCTCGGAGCCCAAGGTTTGGTTTATAAACCTTATAAACTTAAAACCATGAATGAAAAAATTCAGAACGTTTTGCTCAGTTTTTAATTTTCACTTTTTAAGCTCCAACACCACTGGGCAGTGATCTGAGCCGTACACTTCGTTTCTGTGATACGAATTTTTCAAACGATCTTTAAATTCTTCGTTGGCCATAAAGTAATCTAAACGCCAACCAACGTTCTTTTCGCGAACGCCTGGGCGGTAACTCCACCACGTGTAATGATCGCCGCCTTTTTCAAATTGTCTAAAAGCATCGATGTAACCTTGCTTAATAAATTGATCCATCCACCCGCGTTCTTCAGGTAAAAAGCCTGCGTTGTTTTTATTAGTCTTTGGATTTTTAAGATCGATTTCTTGATGCGCGATATTCCAATCAGCACACATGATCACGTTTTCACCTTTTTTACGTAGGCTTTCTGCGGTTTTTAAAAAATTTTTGCAAAAAGCTAACTTATACGGAAGACGCGTGTGTTCGCGCTGTGAATTTGGAAAGTACGAGTTAATTAAAGTAAATTTCGGGTATTTTACAATCATCACCCGTCCTTCGTTATCAAACTCGGGATCACCTAAACCAAGCTTTACCTCAAGCGGTTCTTTTTTAGAAAAGATTGCGGTTCCGCTGTAGCCTGGCTTTTCAGCTGGATTCCAGATCGCGTGATACTTTAAAGGATTTTTTAGATTATCTTCTAGCTGCTCGGGCAGAGCTTTAATCTCTTGCACACAAACGATGTCGGCATTTTCTTTTTCAAACCATTTTAGAAAGCCATTCTTCTCACAGGCACGAATACCGTTCACATTCCAACTGACTAGTTTCATCTAAACCTCTTATGATCGCTTGAATCTTAAGTATAACATCAAAAAAAACATAAAATCCTGTTAAAAAAATGTTGCTACTTGGTAAGTTCGTCTTTATAAGAATTTTTTCTTTAAAAAGAGGGTTTACTTTGAGAATTTTATTAATCGCCATTTCATTCTTGTTTTTAACGGCTTGCCAAAACAACTCTTCTAAACAAATCCAACAGCAAAACCAAACGAAAACGGGTCTAAATGGCGTGATTGGCGGCGAACTTGTGGCCGACAAAGCTCCGATTAGCTACGGCATCGTGGGCATCTTTGACACTGAAGAAAACTACATCTGCACAGGCTCGTTAATTTCGCCTAATCACGTTTTAACGGCCGCTCACTGTATTAACCCACACGCTTCTAAGATGAAGATCATCTTTCACAATAACTTAGATAAAATTATCGGCTCAAAAAATCAGCTTTTAGTGAATTTTCACCAAAGAAACGTAACTGATGCTTTAGTAAATCCAGCTTACAAACCAGAAGAAAATGAAGATAAAGAATTTGATTTAGGCGACATCGCGATCATTAAATTTGAAGGCGATTTACCTGAAGGTTACGCGCCAGTTGAAATTTTAGGCAACGAATCTGTTCTTCAAAAAGGTGTAGATATTACAGTGGCTGGTTACGGCGTGTCTGATGTTTACCTATCACCAGTTAATCCTAAAAAAATAAAAGACCTTCAAGATGCTATCGATGCTGGCGAAATCATTTGCTATGACATCAACAACACTGACTGTGAAAGCGTTGAAATGGGTGGCGATGGCGTTTTAAGACAAACTCACGTTTTAATTTCTTCATTACAACAAACTGAATTTCGCCTAGATGAATCTAAAGGCCACGGCACTTGCAGCGGCGATTCTGGCGGACCCGCTTACGTTCAAGTTGACGGTAAACTTGTCTTAGCCGGTGTTACTAGCCGCGGAAGCGCTTTATGCAACAACGTTGGCGTATACACAACTGTAACACCTTATAAGGCATGGATCGAAGAGATGATGCCTTATATGAATTAATCTTTATTTTTAGTCACCTACTTCGTCCATTGAGATATCTGCCGCATATTGGTTTCTGTATCGTCAACTATTTTAAGCCGCGAAGACTGTGACCAATCGCCATTATAACCAAGCTTAAGAAATTCATTTTTTTCATAGACCGCATCCATATAATAATGGTCATCTTCGCCCCAACGAAATACCCGCGGAAGCGAATAATACATCAACGCGTGATAAATTCTCGCTGGTAAAAGTTTTTTTAAAAGTACAAACAGATAAGCATCAATAGTCACCGGAATTCTAAGCTTCGAAGTTTGGCTATTAATAATTTTTACAATTTTGCGCGCAATTTTTTCTGGCGTCGATGGAGATAACCGCATCATTTTCGCAATAAATGGGGCCATTGAATTATAATGGTAATAGTACGGATTATTTTTATCCTGAATAGATTTGCGACTTTCTCTGGTCAATTCAACATTCTTAAAAGAATCTGAATTGATAAAGCCAGGTTGAATCAGGTTAACTTTAATATTCCACGGTTTAACTTCATACCATAAGGCTTCAGTTGCGCCTTCAAGCGCAAATTTTGAGGCACTGTAAATAGACATCGTCGGCATGGCCATCATACCACCCACAGAAGAAATATTAATAATATGCCCTGATCTTTTTTTTCGCATATGCGGAAGAACGCCGCGAATCAAGGCCATCGGAGCTCTAAAATTTGTGTCTATTTGTTTTAAACGTTCGGTTTCGTTGACCTGTTCGACCACACCACGCAAGCAGTAACCAGCGTTATTCACTAAGACATCAATCCCACCAAATTTTTTGGTGGCTTCTTCAATCACAGCGTCGCGTTCCGTTTTGGAAAGCACGTTCAATGGTCTAATCCAAAGCCTATTGCTTTCAAAAACGTCGCCTTCTTTAAAACGATAAATAGATGATAATCGCGCAGTCGCGATCACATGAAATTGCGGATGTTTAATTAATTCTTTAACCAGCGCTAAACCAAGACCGGTACTTGCTCCGGTCACCAAAACCACTTTGGTTGCTAAATCATTTTTTCTGAAATTCAAAAACCGTTTATACAATTCCATTTTTTCCTCCAAGCCTCCCTCTTCAGAGAAATTTAAAATAAAAATGTAATTAAGGCGGCATAGCCTTTCATAAAAAAATTGAGTTTGCTTTTAAAGCTGTCAAGAAGCTGCCTTTAATATGTAAAAAGATTAATTTTTTCAAATATTTAGCCCTACCGATTGAGCTAACTTTCTTCGCGTAAAGCTGGGTAATCGGTATACCCTTCAGCTCCTGGTGAATACATTGTTGTAGGCACCAGTTCATTTAAAGGCTGATTCTTTTTATATCTTAATACCAGGTCAGGGTTTGAAATATAATCCTTACCAAAAGCAATCGCATCGTAATCACCACGCTCTAAAGCGGCATCAGCTGTTGCGAAAGTGAATTTTTCATTTCCGATATAAGGGCCTTTAAATAATTTCTTTAATTTAGGGCCGATGCTGTCTGGTCCTTCGAATTCACGCGCGCAGATGAAAGCGATTTTTCTTTTTCCTAATTCTTCAGCCACGTAGCTAAAAGTTTTTTCTAAATTAGAATCAGCCATCGAATGCGAACCACCACGCGGAGCTATGTGCATACCCACACGATCAGCACCCCACACTTCGATACATGCGTCAGTTACTTCAAGCATTAAACGGGCACGGTTTTCAATTGGTCCCCCGTACTGGTCCGTTCTGTGATTTGAATTATCTTGTAAAAATTGATCTAACAAGTAGCCGTTAGCCCCGTGAATTTCTACACCATCAAAGCCAGCGCGTTTGGCATTTTGCGCAGCCTTTTTATAATCAGCCACGATTCCTGGAATCTCAGATAACTCTAAAGCTCGTGGAGTTACAAACGCTGTCGGCGGACGCACTAAACTTACATTCTCTGTAGGAGCAATCGCACTTGGAGCGACTGGTAGTTTTCCGTTTAAAAACATCGGATGCGAAATACGCCCAACGTGCCAAAGCTGCATCACGATTTTTCCACCACGTTCATGAATAGCCTCAGTGATTTTTTTCCAACCGATAACTTGTTCTTCAGACCAAATCCCGGGAGTGTTCGCATAGCCAACCGCCATAGGAGAAATCGCTGTCGCTTCAGTAATAATTAATCCCGCACTAGCGCGCTGAATATAATATTCAGTCATTAAATCGTTTGGCGTTCGTCCATCAGCACCGCTAGCGCGTGATCTTGTCAGCGGCGACATAATAATACGGTTTTTTAATTCGATGGCTCCCAATTTGATGGGCTGTAGTAACGGTTGCATGGCGATTCCTTAGTTATGCGGTAACTGATTCGTAGTAACTATGGTGCCGCATTTAGTTTTGTCTAGTCCGGATAAAAATGATTTAATTACCTAAAAATTAACCGTAATGTGTTTTTTATCAATTAATGCATCCGCACTACCAAAGCTAAACTTTGTTAAACTTGCAAGAGCAATTGGCGCAGATCCCCCAGCCGCACAGCGATCATGAACTGATTTATGGATTAAAAAATGAATATCCTTAAAATCTCTTGGAGAATGACTTTGACCGGTTCCAGCAAAAGTATCCCAGCCAATTTCCGCCATCGCATTTGGCTGTAAATTTAATTTTTTAAAACCTTCATCCGCAAACTTAATACCCAATAATTGAAACTCATTAAGCGAAAACTTTAATGAAATATCAGCTAACCCTCGTCCCTTTAAGCCGCCCCCAACATCAGAGTGGCAGCCAGAAAATAAAATTTGCCTTACGTTTTCACGCATATTCATAGAGGTAAGCGGAAATTTACTTCTCATTTCATCGCCTGAAATTAAATGATCACATTTTTTGACATGACTGGAGATATCTGTATTTTCGAAGTATTTAATCTCTTCGTAATCTCTAATTTTAATTGGAGAGGCTACAGAGTAAACCGTATCATAAACCAACATATACTTTACATCTGCACCAGGAATTGCCTTGGGAATATATTTTGCTAAAATTCTGATAGATGCAGCACCACGACTAAATCCAATCAAATAAATTTCGTCGCCGGCCCGCCAAATTTTTTCAAGATCAGCTAGACTGTTTTCAACTTTCTCTTTAACCTGCGATCCTTCAACAATCTCAAGACCTCTTTTAAATTTTCTAGCCAACCAACCCCAGAAATTAGAAGATTCTTCTTTCTTTTTAAGTTCGTCACTGCCTACGCCTTCGAAATATAAAGCATGATAATTATTTTCCAAACAAATTTTATAAATATCGCAGTTGTACTGAGATGAACTTACTTCTGCTCCAGACAATGAATTAAAAATTCGCGCAACATTACTTGCATGTCCTGTAAGTGTATTCTGTCCAGTTCCATCATTGAAAATAAAAATTTTTTTCATGTGCTTTACACCATAATCTTTACTGAATTAACCTCAAATCCTGAGACATCGAATAACTAATCAACTCATCTTCTGCAGTATTTTTCCATGCAGGCTCTTCATGTGATCCATCGTAAAAATAACGAGCGCCTTTTTGGGCTAACATTTCGTTAATCTCTTGAATAATTGACAATTCAGATTTTGTAAAATGAGTTGGCGTAAATTTTTTCAACGCAACCAAATTATGCATTCCACTGCGCTCAACCCAGCCTGCCGAAATCAGATCTTCTTTCAACTTACGATAATAACTTGGACAAGGACCATATTGCATAGCTGAATACATAAGCCCCGTTATACTTTTTCCATTTCTTTTAAAACTAAGAAAGTCGACATAAAAAAGCACCTTAAAGAAAAAAAGTGGAGAGGGAGCCGCATTTAATATACTCACAACAACATTAGCAAAAGCTTCAAAATCATATTGCCTATACCCACGATAAATTTCACCAGCAACGTGAGATTCTAAATCATAGAGTTGTTCATTAAGCTTTTCTTCCGAGCATTTTAGGCGAATAAGCTCATCATTAGCTTTTTCCTGAATTGATCCATTCTCCCAACGTTTGAGACTGGCAACACCAACTCCGAGATATTCCGCAAACTGTTCCTGAGTCATATTCATATTACTTCGAAAAACAATTATTTCCGTACTTGTTAGCAGCTGATGTTTCTTTCTATAAGCATCCGAAGCATTCACATAACTTGTATGCATTTGATCATCCGAAGCTACTGACAATCCACAATTCGCACAAACATCCATGTCAGCAATATAATCAATCTGCTCACCTTTAATCTCTACGGATGCACGTTCTTGTTTTGTTTCGAATTTTTTGCTTCCACATTTTACACACTTCATAAGCCTTATCCCTTAAAACTTTTCTTTATCTTTTGAGTAATGAAAACTAACAATCCAAACAACATCTTCTTGAAGCGCAAATTTTAAATACATCTCTTCATTATTAAATTTTGCACTCACCCACGCATAAGCCCACAACTCTAATCCTGCAATATCACTTTCATAAGACTTCTGCGGAGGCCTTGCTCCTTCATAGTGATCCACAGGATTAATTTCGGAGATTATTTCTAAAACAACATCCCACATTTCTTTTGGCGTAAGATCGAGACTTCTTAGCTGGCTCTGAAACTGAACAGGCTTCACTACACGACGATTGCTGCTTCCTGATTTTATTAATTGCTCAGCTTCTCTTAATTTATTGATAGTCTCTTTTTTGCTTGGTCTGCCACTCACTCCCATTATATACCAAATGATCGGATCAAATGATACTTTTATTTAGCGATTTACATAAGTACATGATTTTATTTACTAATTCACATATGGACTTTGTGCCAATTTAAAGCATATTCAATATATTAGACTAAAACAATCACTAAAAGTTGAAAACTGAATACACTGTATTACAATGTATTCATGAAGAAAGAATATGATTTTTCAAAAGGCAAAGTAAGAAAAAAATCGGCGCTCATCACTAAAGAAACCAAAGTGCAAACCAGCATTAGAATTGATGCCGATATTTTTTCCTGGCTTCAAGCTGAAGCTGATAAGCAGCATTTACCCTATCAAACTCTGCTAAACAAATACCTACGCGATGTGATGGACAAGCCCTCTCTCGAGAGCAGACTTACAGCTCTCGAAAAAGCTGTTTTCAAGAAAGCTCTTTGACAGGCCCAGCACCTAGTGCTCAGATATCTGCATGAATGACACTAAGCCTCACACCTGGTCAGAAGATTATAAAATTGCATCGTATTTCGTAAACTTACGCGGTCGCGCAGGTCTTTATGCCATTTTAAATTTTATTCAAGATGTGGGTTGGATGCACGCTCGACAAATGAAAGTGCAACTTGATCCAAATCAGGCTTGGGTTTTTACCCGCCAAAGCCTGACGATGAATGCTTGGCCTAAGTGGAATGAAACAATCACCATTAAAACTTGGATTCGTCCGCCCGTATCAGATGTTTTCTTTTTTCGTGATTACGAAATTTCAATCGGTGATAAAAAAATCGGAGAATGCACAAGCACTTTTTCAGTGATCGATATGAACACTCGTAAAATGGTAGCCCCTGATCAGAAAAAATTAGGCGCCGTATATAGAGAAGATCATAACCGCACTGAATCACCTGAAAAAATTCAGTGGCAAGCTGAAGCGCAAGAAGTGGCTCAGTTTCAAGTGCGCAACAGTGATTTAGATATGAATAATCACGTGAATAACACAAAGTACGCACAATGGATCTTAGATGCAATTCCGTTAGATATCTTAAAAGGTGATGTGCATTTACAAAAATACGAAGTGAACTTTTTGGCTGAAACTGTATCTGGTGACCAAGTGAACCTTCAAATGTTAAAGCCTGCTGAAAACACGAAGCTTACACAATTTCAAGGTATGCGTGCGGCTGATGGAAAGCCTGTTTTCACCGCCCGTTTACATACGAAATAAACTGATGATCACTCCAAAACTTCAGATTTACAACACGCGAACCTGTTCCTACCTTTTCAACGAGCCGATCATCCGCGTAAATATTAACGGTATATTGTTTCAGGTCAGGCACGCCCGTTAATTTATTCATATCACTTTCAACCATACCGCCGTGATCATCATCGACTTCATAGCCACCAAGGATAGAACCTTCTTTAACACGCTCTAAGAATTTTTCTTTAGACAATGTTTTAAAATCAATCGAGTCATGTACATAAATACCCTGAACCGGCAAATGAATCGTCAAGGCTTCTTCACTTATCATAAAGTGTCTTGTGATAAGGTCTAACTGGCTTGTGCGAAGGCATTGGTTATAAAACCCGCCCATCATAATCACCGTGTTTGAACTATACATCACTGAATGTTCACCGTTTTTAGAAAAATAAGCCTGCGCAGGATTTTTATCTTCTAAATACCAAGTCTGATCATGGACTCCGTCATCACTAACTAAGTACACAACCGGAAGCCCTTTAGCTTTAGCTTCACGAATCGTCTGATCAGCGAAATTTTTAATTGTTTTATCATCGAAGACTGTAGTGGCATGAGTGACTAGCACCAGAGGCTTTGTAATGACAGGATCTTGCCCTGCCCAGCGTTTTTTATCGAATTCTTTAACCGTGCCTTTGATAAGAGCTTCACGGTATACAGGATTTTTTAACCACGGGTTAGAGTCTTTAGAATTTAAGATGTAATTTACTAATTGATAAAGCGCATTTGATGCATTCGAAGTTTTCTCATAGCTCGGATCTTGAAAATTAAACTTCATAGCTTCATCATTATACTTTTTAGCAATTTGATCTAACGCCTTCATATGCGGAGCTAAAAACTGCTGTAAGTCAGGATACACAATCGTCATTGCATCAGCATCTAAACGAAGGCAGTTAAACTTAGCCCACATATCTTTTGAATCTAAAGTTTGCGAGTTAAGCTCGACATCTAGAACTTGGGCTTTCACCGCAGAATGGCAGATTTCTTTAAAGCTATAATACGGCTCTTCTTTTGCTTCATTCATCCAGAATTCACGTTTGCCAAAACGATCGCCTTCAGCATCACGACGAGTACGGTACCAAGATTCATAAGGTTTAACAGGCGCATAGGGCTTTACTTGAACTTTTAAACTAGATGCTGTGACTTGCACATTAACGACCGCTTGGGCCTCAAAGGCCATGGTAAACGCGAATAAGAGTGTGTAAATCCAGTGTTTCATAATGAGACTTTCCCTATAAAATAGCGCTCCTAAAGAGATCATTTGAAAGAATCATTCCATCTTCGAAACCCATTAGAGTAACCACGTTAATACCGGGTAAAAAATAACTGTACAAAATCCTGACAGCGACGATTAGCGCTTACCCATGAAATAAATCATGCCTTGAGCCAGCCAACTTGAATACTTTGCGTTTAAAACTTGGAACGAATGTAGCTTTAATAAAAGACGAACGAACTTTAGGAGCTACCATGTATAAAAAAATTATCATCAATCTAGCTATGGCCATGATTACCCCACTTGCTATTGCAAGCCCAATGGAAGAAGCTGACGAAGCCTTAGCCTATGCTACAGCTGCTGATTCAAATTTTTATTTCGAAACTGCAAGAGATGTAAAACTAACGGTATTTCATCCGGATGTAACAGGTAAAATGTCGGTAACAAGTCAGATCTCTGTACCTCAAAATTCAATCTTAGCTGTGAAACTCTCATCGTTTACTTACAGTGTGAATGAAAACTGGGTCTGCGGAATCCGTATCGTCGACGTCATGGATGAAGATCTTCGCGAATCAGATGCTGCCGATGAACAAGATTTCTGTATCAGAACTGATGCGATCAAAAACACGAAATTATTAGAAAGTAGTAACGGTAAAAATAAAGAAGCTTTTTTAAACTACTTAAAAACAGGTCAAGTTAAAGAACTTCATGATCTTGGTTTTCAGGCGTACAATCCACACGGCGCTTTACAAAACTATCAAACTTTTAAAGCTAACATCTCAAGCGGCGGTGGCATCATCAGCCCACTTAAAAACTGTGGTGTTGGTTGTTTAACAGTAACAAGTGAATACGGTATGCGTAAACACCCGGTTTTAAAAACTAAGCGTTTACATAAAGGCATCGACTTACGTGCTAAAACCGGCACACAAGTTGTGAGTGTTTATGACGGGAAAGTCTTAGCTACTCGTACTGAAAAAAATCAAAAAACCGGAAAAATGAAAGGTTACGGCCACTACGTGATCGTGATCCACCCTCATAAAGGCGTTGAGACTTTATACGCTCACTTATCTGGTTTTAAAACTTCTGCGGGAAGACCGGTAACACAAGGCCAAACAATCGCGTTATCTGGTAATACAGGTATTGGTACTGCGCCGCACTTACACTTTGAAATTCATAAACGCAAAAACAACACTTATGTTCCAGTAAATCCACGTACCTACGTAACCCAAATGTTAAATGTAAGTCTTTAAGAGTCGTGGTGTTAAACAAAATAGATTGGTTTTTCATAAAATTAAGTTACGCTTAAAGTATGAAAAACCTTATCTTAGCAACCAGTCTATTTTTAGCAGCTCAAACTTCAATGGCCAAAACTTCACTTATTTGTTATGAAAAAATCGCAAATACAGTTGAACGTGTACAAACAGTTAACGTCGAAGTTGGCGAACGTGTAAAACTTTTTGAAGATGGCATTAACTCAAGCTATATAACAGAAAAAAAGCCTGGCTTTTTCTCGATGGAACTTTTCATGGGTAGCCGTGAACAACGTTTATACTCTGAAGGCAATATGGCTGAAAAAGGTTCGATCATCGTAGCCATCTGGACACGCGATGAATTAATCGAAATCGAATGCACTAAGTAATTAAAATGAACAAAGTTCAACAAAACCTTTCAGACGGTAAACCCGCTCTGGAAGGTATTACTCTAGAGACAATGGTCACCGAATTAGTTGAAAACTACGGCTGGCAAAGATTGTCTGAAAAAATCTCGATCAACAGTTTCACTGAAAATCCAAGTATCAAATCAAGTTTGAAATTCTTAAGAAAAACTCCCTGGGCACGACTTAAAGTCGAACAGCTTTACACTTGGCGCGCCAAGACCGGCTGGGACCCTCGCGATAATGCGAAGTAAATTAACTACTTAAACCTGCTATTACCCCTGTTAGCGAAATCGTGGTATAATGTAAGTCCAAAATAGAGTGATTCAGGAGGATTTATGGATACAATACTTCTTGATACAGCAAAAGGACTGCTTTTCTTAGTGGTTATCGGTCTTATCATGTGGATCTGCGCACAAGCGCTCTTATTTATCTACGCAGTTCTTGGCGATAACATTGGCTATTTAGCACTTATCCCGACGGGATTGGTCTTAGCCTACTTATTTGGGCAAGCGATTTCAGCGCAAAAAGAATTTCCGAACTAAGCGTGAACTTCGCTACGTCAATTCCCGCCGGGCCTTTTTTTATTTATAAATTTCGCTCGACCACGCACGAACGCGATGTTTCTCTAATTCAAACTGGGCTTCACTTACAACGTCGTAGGCTGTTTTTAAATATAACGCCGCAATCGCAAAACCTACGATAACATCAGGTGCTCCTGATCCTGTTAAGACAACTAAGCCTGAAGCGATAACAACGCCGATATTGGCAAAGATATCATTGCGTGAACATAACCACACTGATCGCATATTTGAGTCAGCATGGCGATACTTGTATAATAAAACCATACAGACTGCGTTTGATAAAAAAGCTAATAAGCCAATGCTTGTTACCGTTAACGAAAACGGAACCGTGCCAGCAATTCCACGGTACACCGCTTGGCCCATAACAAAAAAGCCAAACATTGCCATCACAAGTCCTTTGAATAGACCTGCGCGAGCTTGCCACAAAGGGCCGTGCTGAAGAGCGTACCAACTAATCCCGTAGATAGCGGCATCACCTAATAAATCTAAAGAGTCGGCCATCAGAGCTGTGGATTTTGCGAAATAACCGCTTAAAAATTCAATGGTGAACATCGAATAGTTGATCCACATGACCAGACGTAGAACTTTGCCTTGTTCCATAGGGCTTTAACCTACTTGAACAGCCTGAAAGAAGTCATGAAACCCGCGACAGGAGAGGCTAATTGAAAACAATCTGTAAACGTTTACTTATGAAAACATTTTTTATTATCACTTGGCTTCCATTTGCGGCTTTTACGAAAATAAAAGCCGATAGCCGCCCCTCAGTTTGGCTATCGGCCGTATCTACCGAGTTAAATTAGTTCAATCGATCACGATTGCGTTCATTCTCATCGCGTAGATTATTTTTGTAGTCTTCGGTTTTATCTTCAAATTTTGAGTAAACTGTATCTAATCTTTCTTTAGCCTGCTCTTTAGTTAATCCAAACTTCTGCTGAATTAAGCCAGAGATTGATTCCATATTACCTTTAGTTTGTTCAACTTCGTCATCTGTCAGATCACCCCAGGCTTTTCTGATTTCGCCTTTGATTTCTTTCCATTTACCTGCGATTTGTGATTGGTTCATAAAATCCTCCTTGTTCTAAAAACTTATTGGAAAACTCACACTGGCTACATAACCAGATTCAGTTAACTCAATTCTGTCTTGTGCGTTGACGTCCGTAAAAGGACCTAGTTTTTCTAATTCAGTCGAATCGTATTTTAAATTTTGATATTCAAGATTAATGCTAAACATGGCTACGTGAAAACCGGCCCCTAAGCGTGGCCCTGAGGCCTCTTTAAATTTTAAATCTACACCGTTATCTTCTTTGGGGTCTAGCACGCCATCAACGACATAACCGGCCCATAGACGAAGACCTATGATTGGCATTTGCAAACCAAGTACAACGCCGTAGTTTGATTCTTTAGCGTCAGCTTCGAAATTTGAATCTTGGTATTTAGGTTGTGAATATCTTAAGTCAGCGGCCAGAAAAACCGTATCGATCACGTGGCCTCCAAGTCTTAAACCAAAACCTGTGCCTTTAACATCGCCCGATGAATCACTTAAGAATGTATTCGGATATTCAATATCTGCTTTGAAGTTTTGATAAGTAATCATCGGCTCAATAAAAAATCCATCTTCAGCAAAAATTTTCGGCGATAACATCGCGGCCATTAAAAAACTGGTCAGAGCTAAAAACTGTTTCATGAAAAACCTCCAGTTATTTTTTTACATCCTCTACTTTATCCTCTATTTCATCTGCCGCGTTCTGCGCTTTATGTTTTACTTTTTCTCCGGCACATTGCATTTTACCTTTAACCATATGACAGGTTTTGTCTTTAACTGCACGTGCTCCTTTTTTTACAGTTTTACCCGCATCAGAAGCCGTTTCGCTGGCCTTTTCACTGATTGTTTCTTCATTAGCATGAGCAAAATTTGGAATCTGTAAAAAGATTGTCGCAAACATAAATGCGAACGCATTTAATAAAATTCTTTTCATAAATTACCACCTTGTTTATTTGTAGTGCGTAAATTTATGAAGCAATTAGTGCGCCACCATTTTCGCACAACTTTGGGCGCAACGCTGACAAATATCAGCACACTCATTCATGATGCGGTCACCATCACCGACTTTTTCGCACGAGATCGCACAGAAGTCGCAAATATCCGCGCAAGCTTGGCAAAGCTTTGTGTGCAGTTCAAAATCACGTGACATCCAAATCGCATTCAGCGAACAGATTTCAGCGCAAGCGATTAAAGTTTTTATATGATTTGGTTCGACGTGTTGCTCATCCATACGTAAACAGTAATTTAACGTTGAGCTACAGACTTTGGCACATTCGTTACAAATAATAATGCACATCTCCAGTGACGATGCTTGGGCCTGCGCATCGCTATCAGAGCGGGCTTTTTGACGTACTTCAGAACTTTGTTTTTCAGATTGAGTTTGAGTCATAATTTCCTCCGTTAAAAAATAATCTTTAACGGAGCAAAATTAAGACCTAACGAACGACTTTATGTCGGTGGGTAATTAACCCGTGCGTTGGATCGTAGGGGCTAACACCGACTTCTACGGTATCACCAACTACTACTTTGATATTAAATTTTTTCATTTTACCACAGAGGCGAGCACGAATGCTCACCCCATTTTCTAATGTTACTGAGTACATACCGCCACCTGACATGTCGGTGATTTTACCAGCCACACTAACTAGATCATCTTTAGCCACTAGTAACGTGAACCGCGGTTACCGCCGCCGAAGCCACCACGGTTACCACCGCGACCACCGCCGCCACCTTCACGTGGAGCCATTGGTTTAGCTTCAGAAACGTTCATATTACGGCCACCTTGTTCTGATCCGTGTAATTTTTCGATGGCAGCTGCTGCTTCAGCATCTGAAGACATTTCAACGAATGCGAAACCTTTGCTACGACCAGAATCACGGTCCATGATGATACGTGCTGATTCAACAGTACCGTGTGCAGAGAAGATGTCAGTTAAAGATTGGTCATCCATTTGATAAGAAAGATTGCCAACGTATAATTTTTTACCCATAAATTCCTCCCAGGAATTGGTATTTGTAACTCACCAGGAAGAATAGCGGAATGCGAATTCATTTGGACGAGACAGTTTGAGGCCCACCTTGACATATTCAGCCGCAATTGCCTAAGAAATAATGAAAAATCTTGTAATAGAGAATTAATTCGATCTGAGGCCGGACTAAACAGCTTGCTTAGCGCGGCTTGCTTTGATTTTCTTTAGTTCGTCATAGATCTCGGTGTAGTTCTTGATCACTTTATGATAATACGGGTGGGCCGAAATATCCTCAGCCGGCAGGCGCCCAAGCCTACCAATCCCCATGTTATAAGCATTCACATAACGGCTAGATTTTGAATCCAGGGTCTTTTTTAAATACTTAAAATACAGGGCACTGACTTTGATGTTATATTCCGGATTTTTAAGCGCCTGTGGGCCTTTCCATTTAACACCTTTTTTCTTACAGATCCATTTCGCCGTATCAGGCTTAATCTGCATTAAACCGACTTCACCTGAAGTACCAATCGCTCTTTCATTAAACTGACTTTCGGTTTTAATAACTGCCATTAAAAAGATCGGGTCATATTCATACTGTTTACTTTCGGCAAAGACGGCTTTGACGAATTTATCAGATCCTAATTTAGGGTTCGCTTTTTCTAAGTATTGTTTGATGTATAAAGCGAATTCTTTATCGCCTTGAAATTCTTTAAAATCGCTTTCTTTGTATTTTGATTTTAATAATTCTTTGGCGTGCCTTTCGCGGATCTTTTCTGAGATCTGCATATCAGGGCTAATTGATTTGTGGTTACAACCAACAAAATAAAAGAAAAAAGAAATAGCGAAAAGTAAAGAAACTAATTTCTTCATTATTCTTGAAATAAGCCAGTCATCTAAAATGATTGATTTCATACTAGAAAATACTTCAATAAAAAGACCAAAAATACTGTCTTTGTAACTATCAGAAATAACAGCGTTCTTAGAATGAGAATCCTATTTTTCACATGAGAATTAATATATAAAAGCACTGTCTAAAAGTTATTAGACAATGACTGAAAGTTCGCCATTCACGATGAAACAATCAGCCTGTGAAAAAAATGTGTTATTTTTGTGAATGAAATTTGGTCGTTCTCAAATGGGGCAACCTGCCCTATTTGCCGTATGTCCCATTCTTGCAAGCCTATCTTCTATGTCATGTTGCCAACGTTTAGCAAAGGAGCTTTTTTATGCATCATTCGTCGACTTATGGAAATCTGCGTAAAGAGAGAAAATTTGCTCGTCAACTTTTCTTGGGAATTAGTTTAGCGATTATTGCCGCTGTGGTTTTAATTTACGTAGTATCACAGTTAAAAGCGCTTTACCCGTATCTGCCCGGCACTACTCCAGCCACTCAGGAAGAACAACAAGGTCGCCCCCTAGAGCCTACACAATAATATTTAAATAAAATAAATAAAACCATCGGAGCTCGTATGTACAAATTGGTCTTATTGTTCTTAATGTTTTGGGCATCAAGCTTAATGTTTGCGTGCAGCAAAGAAGAAAAACCAGAACCTAAACCCAGCGACTTAGATCCGCGCGGTGTGTTTCGCCCCCTAGAAAATGAGACCGATCCGGACAAAATCGATAATTGGTTTACCAAAGGGCCTTCAGAAAAAGTAGAAGGCATCGACGTTGAACGGGCCTACAAAACTTTAAATTTAAACCCTAACGCTAAATCAATTACTGTTGCCGTCATCGATGGCGGGTTTGATTTAAATCACGAAGATTTAAAAGGCCGCATGTGGGTTAACCAAAAAGAAGCCCAAGGCCTACCAGGCGTTGACGATGATCAAAATGGTTATACCGATGATATCAATGGCTGGAACTTTTTAGGCGCTAAAGACAGACAAGGCCGCAGTTTAAACGTCAATCAAGAGCGTCTTGAAAGTACGCGTGAATTAGTGCGGTTAAAAAAATTAAGAGCCACCCTCATTGCTACAGGCCAAGGCTTACGTAGATTTGATCAGGCCTATTACGATAAATTAGAAAGCGAAGTGACCGGCGATCGAACTGTCGCACGCATTCAAATCAAGTATACAGAAAATGCGATTGCCCGTGTGCAGGAACTTTTTAGCAGCATTCAAACAAAACTTAATATCCCCTTTGATAAATTAACTTTAGAAGCCGTACAAAGTTTTAAAGCCACAACCGATGCTGAGCAAGAAACCAAAGAAGCTTTAATCGTCGAATTTAATTCTAGCTTTGCTAAATCTGTCGAGCGTATCAGACTGCGCCTTACCCAACTTCAGTTATCTCTTGAAACTTCACTCAATGAAAATTTTAATCCTCGTGCTGAAATTATTAAAGATAATCCCGATGATTTTTCAAACGGTTTTTACGGCAATAACGATGTCACAGGGCCAGATCCCCTTCACGGAACTCACGTAGCAGGAATTATCGCGGCTCTTAGAAATAATGGTGTCGGTATTAACGGAGTTTCGCCTTACGCTAAAATCATGGCGATTCGTGCTGTTCCAAATGGTGATGAATACGATAAAGATATTTACTTTGCGGTTAAATATGCTGTCGACAATGGGGCTAAAATTATCAATATGAGTTTTGGTAAACGCTATTCTCCGCACAAATCTAAACTTGATGAAATTTTTAAATACGCAGCCCAGCGGGGCGTGATTTTAGTTCATGCTTCTGGAAACTACGCCCATAACAATGACCGCCGCGATAATTTTCCAAACCGTTACACGTCCTCACCCAATTCAAATGCTGAAATCAGAAATTGGATCGAAGTCAGCGCTTCATCACGCTATAGCACTTCGGCAATTGTGGCTAATTTTTCAAATTACGGCAAAGAAAGTGTTGATATCTTTGCGCCAGGTTTTGAAATTAACTCGACGGCTCCAAATAATACCTACATGGTTTTAAGCGGAACAAGTATGGCGGCTCCTGTAGTTTCGGGAATGTTATCTGTACTTATGGCGCAAAACTTAAATCATACTCCGGAGCAGATTCGTCAGATTCTTTTACGCAATGGCCGTGATAAAAGCTCTCTTGATGTGTTAAAACCAGGCATGGGAGAACTTGTTAAGTTTGGCGAGCTATCACGCTCCGGAGCGGTTGCAGACAATTACAAAGCTTTAGAGAAGCTCTTAAAAAACTAAACCGTCGGCAGAAGGTCAGATAAAATCTGATCTCTGCAATTTAATAAAATTGAATAGTGACCTTCATGCT
Source organism: Pseudobdellovibrio sp. (assembly GCA_023701385.1). Taxonomy (GTDB): domain Bacteria; phylum Bdellovibrionota; class Bdellovibrionia; order Bdellovibrionales; family Bdellovibrionaceae; genus Pseudobdellovibrio. Next base: position 51,360 of record JAMPXC010000012.1, on the reverse strand, counting down.
CAATAAAATTTAACGTGGCCTTTGGTAAATAGCTCTGCATATCCTGCGCAAAACGTGGATGAACCACATCATCTAAGCCGCCATGCCATAAAGTGACTGGACAAGTCACTTCACTTAACGGAAAGCCCCAGTCTTTAGCAAAAATTTTAATATCACGAAGAACTCCCGCAGGCCCTTGTTTTAGAGCTAGAGTTGTCGCTTCAACAAGAACTTCTTGAATCTCAGCATGTTTAAAAACTTGTTTGTCTGGCTCTGAAAAGCCATCCATTTCAGTAAATAAAGTCTCTTCGATTTTATCTAAGCCTTTTTCCCAAACGCGGTTTACCCCAAAGTGTAAAACAGGATCTGGAATCAGTTGCTGTGCAAGCCACGTTCTTTTTTGAATGCGGTTCATGTACTTAAAGTTTTTAAAAGTTAATGGTGCAATTCCACCCAGCGAAGTGAGTTTTAACACTTGCTCTTTCATTAAATACGCCACGGCTAAGGCGTACGGGGCTCCGCCGCTCACTGAAATAATTGAAAATTTATCAATCCGTTGTTCAACAAATAGATTTTTAATCTGCTGAGCAAATTTTAAGAAAGTAAGATCTTTTTGTGGCATCGATTTGCCATAACCCGGACGGTCAATGGCAATAAGTCTGAATGATTCAGAGATTGGAGACGTTGAAACCAGTTTACCGTGTTCAGAACAACCCGGAAAACCATGGACTAAAAAGAATACGGGCTTATCTAAGTCGCCCCACTCTTGAATAAAAATTTTCTCATTGTCGTTTCCAAAATAATAACTGCGGTCACAAAGTTTCATCCGATTATTGTAGGTCTAAATTTAACAATCAGTCCACAGTTTTAAACTAGAATAAAAGCTTCACTGCGGGTAGGTTGCCCCATGACCCGCAGTAAAGAGTATTGAACTTTAAAAAGAACTATTGGCAATCGTCGATGTGACGGCTTGGCAATTCTGATGTGCGTTGGTGAATGAAATTAAATCCGCGCACTTTTGTCGAAACATCTTCGATTAAGTAAACCGCGCAAGTTTTATTAGTTTCATTCGGGTAAGTAACTTTCTTTTGCACGATTTCAAAGTCATGAAATTCTGTTGTTGGATTATTCTGAACAACATCTTCAACTTTGAAAGTTTCGTAAGTTGCTAAGCAAGGTGCAGACTCGCCTTCGTTTCGGTGATTTAGTAGCGTTTCTGCAGCTAGACCAGGAACTAAGATTTTTACAAAGTAAGTATCGCCATAACCTAAATTACTTGAACGAATTCCTGTTGTTGATAAATCAACGGCAAGTTTTACTGTTTTTTGTGAAATAATTGTTTCGCCCGCTTGTGCTGTAAAAGCTGAAAGCAAAATGGCTGCTGATAAGATAATTGTTTTCATGTTTTTTCTCCTTTATTTTTTGGTTAACTTTCTAATTTGAATATTAAATTCACCGACAGGATGAGCTTGGCCAGCTTCATTTCTTAAAGGCACAACCACTTTCTCCTGCTCGTCGTGGCTTAGATCTTGTAAAATAAGATCTTGGCCGTTTAATTCTTGGCCTGCGAAATACATCTGAGTGATTAACTCTTTATATCCCACACGCGAAATCTTAAAGTGAATATGCGGTGGTCTCATCCAATCTGTATCTGCCGGATAAGCTCCTGGTAAAATCGTACGAAACTTGTAACGTCCTTGATGGTCAGTCACTGATTTACCCCAATATTGAAAATTAGGATCAATCGGTGCCGTATTTGGATCTGAAGGATGGTTATATTTTCCTGAAGCGCAGGCTTGCCAGATTTCTACAAGCACACCTTGAACAGGCTTGCAATTTTGATCTGTGACTTGGCCTTGAACGATGATCACTTCACCTAAAGCAAATAGTGAACTTCCTTCTAAACGAATTAAATCAGCGTCAGTATCTAATTGATCTTCGACTGGATAAAACGGACCTTCTGTTTGGCGCGGTGTTAATCCTGGTTTACACATCAGCTCATTAGCTGCAGCCGTTCTGCTTAAAGCCATTAAGCCCACAGATGTAATAAGACTATTTTTAACAAGATCACGTCTTTTCATACGTATCCCCCTTGAAAGAAGAAATACGCTGCAAACCATAATAAATATAATGAAAGTTATGTCTATTTGTGATAACTGATATTTATGATTAATCAAACTGACTTAAAATACTTTTTAGAATTATCTCAGACATTACACTTAACGCGTGCCTCTGAACGCTTAGGCATAACACAGCCTGCTTTAAGCCACTGCGTAAAGCGCTTAGAGTCAGATTTAAACTGTCAGCTCTTCTTACGTTCAAAAAAAGGCGTTCAGCTTACCCCTGCGGGAATAAGATTAAAACAATCAGCCAGTTCGATGATCATGCAGTGGGAAAACTTAAAACAAAATATCGCCGACGATATCGAAACTCCGCAAGGTATTATCAAACTTGGTTGCCATTCGGCTGTGGCTCAATACATTTTACCTTCGCTGCTTAAAACTTTCTTAAAGAAAAACCCTGGCATTGAGGTGCAATTAACTCACGGTTTATCACGTCATATGACTGAACAAGTAGTTAGTTCTGTGTTGGATGTGGCATTTGCCGTTAATCCGGTCGCTCACCCCGATTTAATCATTAAAGAAATTTGCCGGGATGAAGTTTGTTTATGGAAAGCAAAAAACTGTCAAAACGAAGATGTGCTGATCATCGAGCCTGGGCTTTTGCAAACCCAAGACATTTTACAGAAATTAAACAAAAAAGGTTTTACGTTTAAACGTATTATCGAATCGTCAAGCCTAGAAGTGATTGCCAAGCTTGTAGCTGAAGGAGTCGGTTGTGGCATCGTGCCGGAGCGCGTTCTTCAAAGTTATGAATTACAAAGTTACGAAAAAGTTAAAGCTGCGCCGCAGTTTTCAGACAAGATCTGTTTGGTTTACAAACAGGAATTTCGTAAAATCAAACGCGGCCAAATCTTTATCGAAAGCGTTTTGTCGATTTAAAGGTGCCAGCATTTAAAGGATAATTCTATGGCGCAAAAGTATATTCACGGTTTTGAAAAAAAAGAACAGGATCGTTTGATCTATCAAGCAGACTTTTTAGAACCTTATGTCTATCAGGGCGTCGATTTAGAATTTACAAAAAATCTTTTAGAAGTAGGTTGCGGTGTTGGAGCCCAGACCCAAATTTTATGCCGTCGTTTTCCAAAACTTCAAATTGACGGTATCGATTTATCAGAAGCGCAGCTAAAAACAGCCAGCAAGGTCTTAGCTAAAGAGATTAAATCCGGCCGTGTGTCTTTGCAGCAGCAAGACGCGCAAAAATTAGGTCTAAGCAAAACCGATTACGACGCTGCTTTTATCTGTTGGTTTCTAGAACACGTTCCAGATCCACTTTTAGTTTTAAAAAACGTACGTAAAAACTTAAAACCTGGTGCAAAAGTTTATGTTTCTGAAGTCTTTAATCACAGTCTTTTTATGGAGCCTTATTCTCCGGCTTACTTAAAATACTGGTTTGAATTTAATGACTTTCAATGGGAGATCAAAGGCCACCCATTCGTGGGAGCCCAATTAGGAAATTTATTAAAAGCTTCAGGGTTTAAAAATATCAATGTTGAAATTAGACCTTTTCACTTTGATTCGCGTGAACCTGAGAAACGCGCTGCTTTTATTGATTACTTCTTTGATATTTTATTAAGTGCTGAAGAAACACTGATCAAAACAAAACGTGTGACTCCGCAACTCATCAAACAAATGAAAAAAGAAGTCGAAATCGCTAAAAAAGCAAAAAATTCTGTTTTCTTTTATTCTTACGTTCGCGCGACAGCTACGGCGTAGCTGTCTACTTTACAACATCGGCTTTGATGTACTGGTATTGAATATCGGCGCAATTATTTTCAGGAATCGCCTGAAGAACCGCTAGGTATTTATTTTTACCGCAGTCATAAGAAGTTAAGTAACTAGCCACGGCTGGATCTTTATCGATCGTGATTGGCGCACTTGATAGATGAAGATTTGAAAATTTCACTTTTCCGCAATGTTCAGCCGCTAATTTTTTTGCCCGCTTACTAAAGCTTTCAAGACTTGCTTGCTTCTTACAATTAACGGCTTCTTGTTCTCCGGCGAATGCTAAAGACGATGAAAAAAATCCACCGCATATTGAAAGAATAAGAATCAAATTTTTCATATGTACCTCACTCATTTCGAGTCCTTACGCTGTAGACTTTCGCCACGGCGAACCATGGCAATACACCACATCTTCGTTTATCGACCTACATGACTTGCAATTTAACCAGCTTAGGCCTGTGGAGAGGTGCTTGCAAATGCATATTGCGCTGTTCAACGTAAATTCCATCGGAGGTAAATATGTTACGAGCCGCTATTGTATTTTTTGTTTTGGCCTTAGTAGCCATTTTATTCGGAGCTACCGGTTTTGCCGGAGTTTCTATGGAAATCGGTCGTGTATTATTAGCCGTCTTTTTAATTCTTGCAGCGATTAGTTTTGTCGCAAGTCTTATTGGCGGAAGACGACAAGACTATCTTCCTTAATTTTTTGGTTCCCCACAGGGATATGATTTACCAACCTCTCTTGTGTGAATCATATCCCTGTCATCTTTCTCTTTAAAGGAGAGGCGTATGCTAAAGCTAACAATCCTTTCAATGTTTTTAATTTTTCTTAGTTTTTCGTCAGGCTGTGCAAACAAAGCAAAACCTGTAGAGTTTCCTGAGGGCGCAAGTCCCAGTGTAGAAATGGGCCGCCTTGAGACTGATATTCAGCAGGCTGAATTAGATCAAGTCGACATCACCGCTCCTGATTATTTTTCTGTGGCGAAACGAAAACTTGCCGAAGCCAGAAAGATGGAATCTGAAGGTAAACCCGAGCATAAAATTCTTAAAACGGTCGGCGAAGGCCGCGGTAATTTAAATTATGCTATCGTTACCCAACAAGATTTCAGAGGCGAATTAAACGACATTCTTGAAGCCCGTGAAATGGCTTTAAAAGCCGGTGCTCTTGAAAACTATCCGAGTGAATTTTCACGGGTTGATTGGGATTTAAAAGATGCTGTTAAAGGTTATAAGCCTAATAAAGAGTTTTTATCTTTCAGCACGCATCAACAATTTAAAAATAAATATTACAACCTGCAAAAACGCGCGATAGCGGCAAACAATCAGATTGAGCGCACCATCGCTGTCGAAGAATTAAATTTCGATCCGGCAGAAGCAGAAGTTTACCGTGATGGCGAAAGAATTCTGATTCGCTTAAAAGGTGAAAACTTTGCGCCAGGACAGGCTGAAATTTCAGAAGGTGCCCATCCGACATTAGATAAAGTGAAAGAAATTTTATCTTCTATGGATCAAGAGCAAGTTAAGGTTGAAGGCTTTACTGATTCAACAGGAAGTGCTGCGATCAATCAAAAAATTTCTGAACAGCGTGCAGAATCAGTAGCTGATTACCTGCTAGCTCCAGAAGGTGCCCCCCTCACTACTGCAGAAATTGAATATCAGGGTTTAGGGGCTAAAAAACCTGTAACGACAAACTTAACAAAAGAAGGTCGCGCAGCAAATCGTCGCGTAGATATTATCATTACGCCAACAAAAGTTGAGTAAAGAAGGTTTTATGCAAATCGAAATTCCACACGAAGCTGTTGTAAAATATATGGAACGCCGAAAAACAGATGTCGAAAACTGCCGTACAGCTCTGCAAAGCGGTAATCTTTCGGTTTTAGAGACCGTAGGCCACCAACTTAAAGGCAACGGCATTACCTTCGGCTTTCCTGAAATTTCAACGATTGGCGAAGCTTTAGAAATCGCGGCTAAAGAGCGCAACACTCAAGCGGCCACCGAACAAGTTGATGCTTTAGCGAGCATTGTTGAGAAAAATGCACTCCTGCACTAATTGTCCTTTTTCTCTGCGTGCTGGGGCTTTTTTCCAACTGTACTCGAAATAAATTTACAAAGAGCGGGCAGATTCCCTCTGAGTTATGGCTTAATGATTGCTTATATGAGCGATGTACTGAAATTCAAATTCAGAGGGGTGAAATAATGAATCAGTTTACGCATGTGGATGCGACTAAATTAGTCCTTCCACGCCATGGAAGAATTTTAATTGTCGAAGACGACAAAGACCTAGCCGAAGTATTAGCCGACAAATTCGCATTCGAAGGAGCTTACGTAGAAATCGCCAACGATCCCTACGAAGCACTTAATCAATTAAGCGAACATCACTTTGATTTAGTGATTATGGACTGGCAATTGCCTGATATGACCGGCGGTGAAACTTTAAAACAAGCGGATCGTAATGCCATGATCGACCCGTTAGCTTCAGAACAATGGACAATGAAAAAAACACCGGTTGTGATTCTTTCAGCTCACAAAGCCAGAGAATGCAGAACCAATAAGAATAGCACTTATCGTGTAGTTTCGTACGTCAGCAAACGCCAACCGTTTGCCAATATCCTGAAAAATCTTAAAGACATTTTCTCGATGTCACTAGCACCAAAACTAGTAAGAGCCGTTTAAAAAAATAAACCAAAATTCAAACCACAACCACCGTCAGACCTTTCCCAAAAACCAGGTCTGACGGCAGGAAGCCGTCAGAAGCTACAGCAGGATGCGGCCTCCGCTAAAAATAAAAAGCCCGCATCACAAGGACACGGGCTTAATTCAAATCATAATTTTCATTAAAATAACTACTGAGGCATCATCGTCTGCTCAGCCTTTTGCATAGCTGCAAGCTTGCGATATAACGTCTTACGATCGATCCCCAATTCTTTAGCCGTCTTTTCTTTAGATTCATTGTTTTTACGAAGCACTTTTAAAATATAAATCTGACAAAGCTCTTCTAATTTTAAAGTTCTTTCGTTCATAACAATTTTTTCTAAAGTCATTTCCGTCGTTAATTTTGGAGTCGCTGCCACCGCAGGAACGGTAGTTTCAACGACCTCTTCTGAATTGGCCTTTTCAAAATCAACTAGGTCTTTAGGCTCTATTAACCCACCCGTAGCTAGTACGACAGCCCGCTCGACAGTGTTTTCGAGCTCGCGCACATTTCCTCGCCAAGGATTGTTTAACAAATTTTCTGTGGCTTCACGAGAAAAGCCCGTTAATGGAATTCCGTTTAAAGCCGAGTATTTCTTTAAGAAAAATTCGGCTAATGGCAAGATATCTTCTTTACGCTGGCGTAATGGCGGAATACGAATGGGAATTACATTTAAACGAAAGTACAAGTCTTCACGAAATCTTCGCTCTTGCACTTCAATACGTAAATCTTTATGAGTCGCGGCTACGATGCGCACATCGATCCCACGCTGTTGGTTTTCACCAATACGGCGAATTTTCTTTTCTTGTAATACCCGTAAAAGTTTAGCTTGCAGCGGTAAACTCATATCCCCGATTTCGTCCAGGAATAACGTGCCACCTTCAGCTTCTTCAAATAAACCCACTTTTTTATCAACGGCTCCGGTGAATGATCCTTTCGCGTGACCAAAAAGTTCTGATTCTAATAATGTTTCAGGAATCGCCGAACAGTTAATGGTGACAAACGCTTCTTTACAGCGTGAACCCATTGAATGCACCGCTTTAGCGATCACTTCTTTACCAGTACCTGATTCACCGGTAATTAAAACGTGCGCCTGCGATGAAGCCACTTTTTTTGCCAGATCTAAAGCCTGTTTAAAGCCGGCAGATTTTCCGATAATGCCATTTAAGCCTGTGCCTTCTTTATTTTGAATCACAGCCTTTAAAACTTTATTTTCACCACTGACTTTGCGGTAATGCATGGCCCGCTGAACTGAGGTCAGTAAATTCGGAAACGGAATTGGTTTTAAAATAAAATCGTAAGCGCCCACTTCTACAGTTTGCACCGCCAGATCGACTTCGTTATGTCCGGTGACTAAAATAACTGGAATATCAATTTCTTCTTCATGCAGCCTTTGCGTAAATTCAATTCCTGAAAGTTCCGGCATCATTAAGTCAGTAATGATCACGTCAAAATTTTCCTGGTTTTTCTTTACTGTGGCCAGAGCTTCCAGCGGCGTAGAAAAAGTTGTTACATCAAAGCCCCGAGGTTTAAAAAAAGCCTCAATCACTTCTGACATGTCTTGATCATCTTCAACCACGGCCAAGCGGCCGGTAGAATTTATCGTTTTCATACAGCCCCCGTTGCAGCGGCTTCTTTCGCTGCGTGTTTTTCTCTTCTATTTTCTACAAATTCGTTAATTAAATTAGCAAATGCCTGCTCCAGCGGAGAATACATTTCAGTGGTCAGCACATCCGATGGACGCGTCAGATGTTCTGGATGAGATTTTTTATAACTAGCTATTGCAATCAGTAAAACACCTAACACACAAATTCCGAGACCGCCTCCGGCGACAGCAGTCATCATCCAAGACCCTTTTAAATCATAAATCGCCAGAACATTGAAAAAGGCGACCAATGCTCCCGTTAAAATTAAAACTAATCCAGCAAACCCCAAGGCCGCTGATTTAGCCATGGACCTGATACGAGCTATGGCATAGTCGACAATAACCTCGTAAGGAATCGACAGTAGCCGTTTTCCAAACAACAGTGATGCGATTGACGAAAAAAATTTAAACATAGCTCATCCCCCTCAAATTTAAAAAGGCCCTGATCTTTCAGAGCCTTTTTTTAACTTATTTTTATCTGCTGCTACGGCTGCTGCTGCGGCCAAAAAATAAACCGCAAATCACACCCACACCAAGCGCGGCACCAAGCCAAGCTGTCGGATTGCGACGAACTGCTGCTACAGATGTGTCGTAAGCATCAATTGATCTTGTTTTTAAACTAGAAAAAGTATCAGCCATGCGCTCAGAAATTGGAGTTTCTAAAAACTCTTCGCCTGCGCGACGAGCGCGGTCTACAGCGTGACTTGCTCTTTCACCGATTTTTTCAGCTTTAGAATTAAATTGATTTTTGATATCAGAAGTCGTTTCCATATTTTTCTCCTTGGCGTTTTAAAACACCTGATTATTAGTTTTTAGTAAGCGATCCAATCTTTGTCTTGGTTCGGTTCTAAACTTTTGTTTTTTATCGATTACTTTTTTGTGAAAATCATCAGAACTGCTTTCGAAGCCTGCCCCTTTTCACCAAACAATCCCGTGTCAGAATCCTGAACTGGAGCAGCTCCCGCTACTTCAGTCGTCTTCTTCACACGAGCTTCTTTTGTATTTAAAAATTCTTTAAATTTTCCTGGTCTCTCGGCCATGTTGAAACCATCAACGTTTTTAATTTTTAAATCTGTTTTTAAAAAAGCTTTTAAAGATTCGATTCTTTTTTTGGCTAAAGCCACATTGGCTTTACTTTGAGATGTTTTAGCAGCTGGATATTCTTGGTCAGACCAGGCAAGAACTTTTACATGATCAAGTTCACCTTTGCGGCGCGCTTCATCGACAGCGTTGCGAATTTCTGCGCGGCTTTGATCTGTTAAAGTTTCAGATCCTGCCACAAAATCAACTTCACCTAAGCCAGCGGCCCCAAGGCTTGTGGCGGCTTGTTGTGTTTGTTCTGAGATCATAGCTAAGGCTTCAATAGCAAATAACGACGCCACTAAAGAAATGATGACAAGACAACGCAAAATAATATTCATACAAACGCTCCCAATCCAGTGATTTGTTTGGGGTTTGCAATGACTACGCCACTAAATATTAAACGCGAAGTCGCACGTACTAATTTTTACAAAATGACTCGGGGTAAATTGCCTCGGGCCAGGCTGCAAATTGGGACTTATTTTTCGGTCGATAATTCAAATCTACAATGAATATCATGGCCTTTATTAAGCCAATAATAAGAGGTTTCAGAAAGCTTTGTGAAACCAACGTTCATATCACCGCACGTTGTTTCGATTGAATCATTATTACCTTCAACGCAATTGTAAATTCCGCCCCTCAATCATAATATCTTCAAAAAAAGATCCGCGTTGGTTTTTATCATCAACAATATGAATCTCTAACACCCAAATATCTTTAAGTGGGCTTTGTTCAAATTCAAACAATTTATGTTTTGAATACAGGTGATGCGGAAAATCACCTAATCTATGCCCTGCCATACGGTGATCAAGGCGGTAACCGTATTCAGCGGTTTTGTTTTGCGCAAATTCAAATAATTTGATTCCGGTAGCCCCAGTTTGTTTCCAGTAAGCTTCGGTTTTGCGAAAGATAGTTTCGCTGGCGCTGGCTAGTTTCACATAATTAGGATTCAGTTCACCACCTGATTTATTTAAGACAACCGTTCTTCCGAAATCAGCTTCGTGATTTTCAATAATCGGACCGATATCAATAAACATCATGTCCTGATCAAGCACTTTTAAATTTTCATCAGGCAGATCACGAAAAGTTTTAGTGGTGTCTGTGCTCATACGAAACTTTGTCGGGTGCCAAAACTTCGTAATATCAAATTCTTTAAAAACATCTTTAACTAAAGCTTGGCCGTCTTTTTCAGTCATACCGATTTCAATACGGTCGATGATAATATCAGCGGCTTTTAAACAAAGCTCACGGGCATTTAAAAATTTTTGTAAATCAAATTCTGGCCCTAATTGTTCATGATTCATAAGAACTTCCTACACAAGCGATAATTACTAAAGACATCGCTCCGATCTGAGTTAGGTCTAAACTCTCTTTTAAGAAAATAAATCCAACAGTTGTGGCCACAACGGGCTCAAAGCTCATTAAAATTCCAAACGTTTTTTCAGGAATCGATTTCATCGCTTTTAATTCTAAACTGTAAGGCACAGCACTTGATAAGATAGCTACCCCAAGCCCTGCTAACCAGTAATTCGGATTGATCACTTGAGCTGTGTTAATAAATAATCCTGACGGTAAGGCCACCATCGCGGCAAAACACATTCCTAAACTTGCAACGATTAAACTTCCGTGGTCATTACGCGTCGCTTTTTTTCCAAAGATAATATATAACGCCCAAAAAAATGCAGCTACTAAGGCTAACAACATACCGATCAGATCTATTTTCATTTCTCCACTATGGAAAAATAAAATTCCAATACCTAAAGCTGCTAAGATCACCCATAAAATATCAATCCACTTACGTGAATATAAAATTGAAACAGCTAGTGGCCCGGCAAATTCTAAAGTGACCGCTAACCCTAACGGGATTCTTTCTAACGAAAAATAGAAGAACAGATTCATGAGCCCGAGCGATAAACCATAGGCGGCAATCAATCCCAGTTGTTTACAGTCGGTGAGAATATGTTTGAATGTTTTTTTATGTCTAATCGGGTTTGCAATGATCACTAAAATGATCGCCGAGAAGAAAACACGCAAAGCTGTGACTCCGGCAGGGCCCATTTCAACAAACAAACCCTTCGCAATCGAAGCTCCCGATTGGATAGAGACCATGGCAATAACTAAAAGCAAATATGAAACAATAATGTTAAGACTCCTGAAGTAAAAAAATAACGACCAAACTTTTGACTCTATTTTTATGATTACTATCTAACATTTAGTCAAAAAAGTGAACCTTTGTAAACCCTTGTATTAAGACGATAATTTACCCTTTTTAATGTGTAGTTTTTCTTAAAATGCCCGAAACTGATTTAAATATTTTGACAAGGAGTCAGAAATGACTGTTTCCAAACAAATCACCCTTATTGCGTTACTTGCAGTAGCTATTTCAAGCTGCAGCCCTAAAGGCAGCAGTGGTCCGGCACCTGCGTCTGAAGCATCTCGTGATTTCTCTAGTGCAAGTTTTGCGGTTAATACGCCGGGATCAGATATCCCGTCAGATTACGCGAACTGTACTTTTAACGGACAAACAGTCGCTCATGGATCGAGTGTGAACGCCTATCAAAACTCAACAGTGGCGTACGGCACATATTGTTCGGCTGAAAGAAGAACCTGTAATAACGGTGTACTTTCCGGAAGCTTTCAATACGCAGCCTGTAGTGTGGCAGCCCCAGCTTCTTGTCTATTCAACGGTCAAACAGTAGCCCACGGTTCATCTGTTCAAGCTTTTCCAAATTCAACGGTCTCTTATAATCAAACATGCCAAGCCGAAACTAGAACTTGTAATAATGGCGCCTTATCAGGTTCAGCAGCTTATGCTTCTTGTAGCGTAAACACTGCGGCTTCTTGTTTATTCAACGGTCAAACTGTAGCGCACGGTTCAAACGTTCAGGCTTTCGCCAACTCAACAGTGGCTTACGGTCAAACATGTTCAGTTGAAACTAGAACTTGTACTGACGGTGTTTTATCAGGATCAAATGCCTACGCGTCTTGTAGTGTGGATGCGGCAGCAAGCTGTTTATTCAACGGCCAAACTGTAGCTCACGGTCAAGCTGTTACTGCTTTCCAAAACTCGACACAAGCTTACGGTACACAATGTGTGTCTGAACAACGTGTGTGTGCTAACGGTGTGATGTCAGGCAGTTACCAATACGGTTCATGTAACGTAGACGCTGCAAAATCATGTTTATTCAACGGTCAAACTGTGGCTCATGGCCAGTCAGTTCAAGCTTTCCCAACATCATCTGTTGATTTCGGTTCTAACTGTATCTCTGATACAAGAACTTGTAATGACGGTGTGTTATCAGGTTCAAACCAATACGCAACTTGTTCTGTGAATAAACCAGCAAGCTGTTTATTCAACGGTCAAACAATTGCTCATAATCAAGTTGTGAACGCTTTCGCAACTTCGACTGTAGCTTTCGGTGGTACTTGTTCTTCTGAAGAAAGACTTTGTTACAATGGCGTGTTAGATGGTTCTAACCAATACGCTTCTTGTACGGTTGATGCTCCAGCAAGCTGTTTAATTAACGGTTTAACAATCGCTCACGGTCAATCAACTATTCTTTTTAAAGATAGCAAAGTTCCACAAGGTGAAACATGTGTTCAAGAATCTAGAACTTGTAACAACGGTTCATTATCAGGTTCATACACAAATGGTTCTTGTGAAATTGAAGCTCCTAAATCATGTGAATTTAACGGTAGAACTGTAGCTGATGGCCAAACTGTAACAGCGTTCTTAACTGGTTCAGTAGCTTACGGTCAGTCTTGTGCTTCAGAAACTAGAACATGTTCAAACGGAGTATTATCAGGTTCGAACACATTTGCTTCTTGTTCTGTTGAGGCTGCTCAGTCTTGTACTTTCAACGGTTCAACGATTTCTCATGGTCAAACTGTAGAAGCTTATAAATCTTCATCAGTGGCTTACGGTCAGTCTTGTTCTTCTGAAGCTAGAACTTGTACAAATGGAGTATTATCAGGCTCGAATACTTACTCTTCTTGTTCGGTAGAAGCTCCTAAGTCATGTTCTTTCAACGGCCAAACAATTTTAAGTGGTTCATCTGTGAAAGCTTACGCTTCATCAGAAGTTGCTTACGGCCAAACTTGTTCATCTGAAAACCGCGTTTGTACAAATGGTGTGTTATCAGGTTCGAACACTTACTCTTCTTGTGTAGTTGGTCCGAAACCTCCAGTTGTAACACCTCCGAAGTCTTGTACTTTCAATGGTAAAACTGTAGCGCACGGTTCTTCAGTTCAAGCTTACAAATCATCAAGTGTTGGTTACGGTCAATCGTGCCAAGGTGAAACTAGAACTTGTAACGACGGTGTCTTATCAGGTTCATACCTATCTGGTTCATGTGCTGTAGAAGGTCCTAAATCTTGTAAAATCTTATTCGGATTAATTACAATCCCGCATGGTTTTACAATCTGGGCTGCTGCTCATACAACGGCCGGTGGTGGTAACCGTTGTGAAGCTGAGATCACTTTATGTAACAACGGTAAATTCGTGATTGATCCAAGCTTAACTTGCCAACATGGAAATCAACCTCCAGTAACAGTTCCACCTCCAAAACCAGGTGAAGAACAATGTGAAATTGATGTTAAATCTAACAACGGTAAACATTTAGGAGTAAACCACGACGGTAAACATGTAGACTCTGGCTTACACTTAGGTTGGTACAAAGATAAAAAACCTTGTAAACCAAAAGATCCAAAACCACCGGTGAAACCGCCTCATCCGCATCACCCTTGTGAGCACAAAGATGATCCTAAAAAACCTTGTGCCCACAAAAAAGATCCTAAAAAACCATGTGATTACAAGGAAGAACCTAAAAAGCCAGAAACTAAAAAACCTTGTGAACACAACGACAAACACAAGAACCAAAAAGATAAAGATGATTGTGATAAAAAACGAAAAAAATGACTAAAGGGAGCGTAAAAGCTCCCTTTCTTATTTCGTGATATTTAAAACTGGTCCGAACACGAGCTGCGCACGCAGCATTCCCCGTCTAAAAGCAATGGGCTTATCAATAACCATAGTTTCTTCTAAATGATTTAAGTCTTTAACCCATACACTGACTTTTTCAGCCATGCGTTTTTGTGTGTTACCTGAATGAAGTTTTAAATCAATCTGAAAGCCATCTTCTTTAGCGGTCATCGTGATATCACCGGTAAAGATTTGCCCTTCTTCGGTGACTGTCACAGTATTCTGAGCCACGCCATCTTTAAACAGTGCCGAGGTATTTGCCGTTTCTAAATCTTTAGCCACTGGGCTACGGCAAACTTTTTCAGTCTGGTAACAAGTTGAAATCATCAGGTAACGAGAAAATGCCACCGTTGGCGGAACTTCCACGCGATTTATTTTTTTAAGTAACCCGCAACCACTCATAAAAAGCCAAACGATAAGAAAACTCTTTTTCATAAAAAAAGGCTATGATTGGCACTTAACTATTGTCAATCGTCTCAATGCAAGACGACGAAGGTTTTTACAGCTGTAAGACCTTGTCGCCCTTTTTTTCAAGAGACAACACTCTCTGCAATATAAAAGCTTGGAGCGCGTACGATTATTGAATCCCTTAGATAGTATGCAACTTCAAATTCAACTTCGTTTATTAGCGGTCTTCTTCTTTCTACTGACAAGTCTTGTGGGCTTAAGCTCTTTTGCCGCTTCAAAAAATGTCTGTACCGTTACCCTAAACTCTGACGAAGAGATGATTTTATTTAAAAAACATCTTAATACCGCTGACTGGAATTTTATTGAACTGACTCACAACGCTTTAAACGAGCACGACAATCAATGGTTAAAAAAATCCTGCGAAAAACAAATTAAATGCGACGTGCTTGTGGTTTCAGGCCACTTTGGCGGGACTTTTTTCGGTAAGTCACCATTTCGTCTTTCAACTGAAGACTTAGAGGCCGCTTCGTGTGATAGCCAGTGTAATGGTATTATTCACGAGCCTAAAGAAGTCTTTTTATTTGGCTGCAACACTTTAGCCTCAAAAGATAAAGACCGCAGAACACCTGAAGAGTACATGCGTGTACTTATTGAAGATGGTTTTTCCCAGGCGCAAGCCAGCCAAATCGTGTCGTTTCGCTATAGCGGGTTTGGCGATTCGTTTAAAACTAAGATGTCACAAATCTTTGCCAAAACACCGCGTATTTATGGCTTTAACTCGATTGGGCCATCTGGAAAAACCGTTGAACCGTATTTAAACCACTACTTAGAAAATTCCAAAGCTGAATACAACCAGTTTGATCAATACGTCTCTAAACAATCGACAAAGAAAAATACTAAATTTTTGGAAGCACTAAAAAAGACCAGCGTTGACCAGGCCTTCGGAAGCTTACTTAACATGAAAAATGTTGAAGAAAAACCGTACTGTTATATCCGTAGCCCCAAAGTCGCTCATGTCGAAAAAATTAAGTACATCGAAAAACTTTTAAGTTCAGGTGACGGTATTAAAATTTTATCACATATTCAAAATTATATTCACACCCTTAAAGCCGACCCTATTCAATTCACTGAAAAAGAGAAGCAGGCTTTAGAAAATATCGGTCGCAACGAAAAAATTAAAACTAATCTAATGAATCTCTTAAATTTAGATGGTGTGATTTATATTCCGCTTAAGGCCAACGTAGTTAATGCTCTTCGTGATCTTGAAGTTTTAACACAAAATGATGCGCTTTCGGCGATGAACCGTATCTTACAATTGAACAAATCTTTTACCGAAGAAAAACAGAACTATCTTTGTTCTTCAAGAATGCAAGTGAATCTAACCGCTGACATGATTCCAGAAGAGCGCCTTCGTGAAGCGCCATTTGTGATTGTGTTAACGTGTTTAGTGCCCGCAGATCAACGCATTACCGAAAAACTATTGCCAAACTTAGCTCCAGAGCAAACTGATCTTTTCTTAAAAGCTAACAGTGTCTATGCTCTTCACCGCCTGCAAACCAAAGATGAACGTCATCATTTGGCTATTGCTAAAATTTTAGAAACGCCGGATTTACCGCTGTATATGAAATTTGCTGTAAGCTATACCCTAAGCCAATTTAAATCAAAAAATCCAGAGGTTCGCCGCCTTATTACTCAAGCTCTGCAAAAGGGCGATAGCAATGCGGCTGTAATGAACCATTACAGCCAAGCCTTAGCTAACTAATTTTGAACCGGATTAATTGTTTGTGGTGGAATAACTTTTTTACGCATACGCATATTAAGAAGCTCAACCACAAATGAAAACGCCATCGCAAAGTAGATGTAACCTTTAGCGATATGGCCGCCCATACCTTCAACTGTTAACATCACACCAATTAGAAGTAAGAATGATAAAGCTAAAATCTTAATTGTCGGATGACGGTTTACAAAGCTACTGATTGAACTTGCAGAAACAAGCATGATGACCATTGAAATTAACATCGCAATAACCATGATCATGATTTGATCTGCCATCCCTACAGCGGTAATCACTGAATCTAGCGAGAACACGATATCTAACATTAAAATCTGAAATAAAATTGAAGTGGCATTGGCGTAAACTTTTTTAAGATTGCCGCTACCTTCAGTTGACGGGCCAGCATCATCACCCTCAACTTTGTGGTGAATTTCATAAGTGGCTTTAGCCATTAAGAATAAGCCCCCGCCTAACATAATAAGGTCGCGGCCCGAGAAAGCTTTATCCATCACAGAAAATAAAGGGTCTTTTAATCCCATGATCCAGCTTAACGAGAATAATAATCCAATGCGGATCACGAAAGCTAACATCAAACCAATGTTTCTAAGCTTGGCTTGTTTTTCTGGCGCCACTTTAGCGACTAAGATCGCAATAAAAATAATATTGTCGATTCCTAATACAGTTTCCATAGCTGTTAAGGTAAAAAGAGCGATCAAAGCTTCAGAAGTAAAAAGCTGTTCCATGTATTTCCTTTTTTATTTTATTTAAATGATTGGCAAAGACTTAAAAAACTTTGTTGTGCGAAAACCAGATTCTTTTTCCAGTCTTTCAACGTATTTACGTCCGATGAGTCGGTCACGTATTTAATACTATGAAATGGAATATTTAATTTCTCGCACACTTGGGCGTACGCTAAAGCTTCCATGTCCATGATTTGATATAAATTGTTTGGTGATTTTTCAACTTCAACAAAGTCGGCTGTTCCGCACGTGACTTTGGGTAACTCAGTGAATGTTTCAATTTTTTTACGACTGCGCATAAACGAAACCACACTGCCACGCTGGATGATGCCGTCTACCTCAACCAAAGTTCCAGGTTCTAACGAAAAGCTTCCCGCGGTACCTAAGTTAATAATGCGATGGGGTTTTAGGGTCATTCCAAGTTCAGTCAGTTTAGCTGCTGCATTGACCATTCCCAGCCCACTGTAATGGACATGAAAGCCATGCTGCTCAAGCACGCCGCCTGATTCTTCTCTAAGTGCCATAACGATAAGCACATTCTCATTGGGAAATTTGCTAAATTGATTCATCAAAGTTGCCACTGATCACTATTATCGCTATGAAATGTGGGTATGACAAGCCCGAATGAATTGCTTAGGCGTTACGAAAAAGAATGTTTACACATTTTAGAAATCTGTAAACGATTACACAGCCGAAACATGCTCTCAGCTGCTGACGGAAATATCAGTTTACGAGTCGAGCCCAACCTCATTTTATTTACGCCATCCGGCATAGCCAAAGCTTTTATGAAACCCTCTGATATGGCGGCCGTGACTTTATCGAACGAAATCGTCTTTGGTAACCCCTCTTCTGAGCGTTTAATGCATTTAGAAGTGTTTCGCCAATGCCCAGAAGCTAAAACTGTGGTTCATGCCCACCCGACAACGGCAATTGCCTGGTCGATTGCAAAACCACATCTTAAAAAATTACCGTCAGATTGCTTATCTGAAGTGATTTTAGCAACTGGCGATATTCCTTTTGTTGATTACGCCCGCCCAGGCACACAAGCCATGGGTGATGTTTTAAAACCTTACTTACCTCACCATCGCGCGATGATTCTAAAACGTCACGGCGCTTTAACTTGGGGCTTAGATTTAGAAGAAGCTTACCGTGGTATGGAGCGCATCGAAAATTCGGCACAGATCTTAGCGCAAGCTCAGGCTTTAGGTGGATTAAATCCACTGCCGCCAGAAGAAGTTTCGTACCTTTATGAATTAAGAAAAAAAATCGGAGATATTTTATTATGATCTCTTGCAACAGCTTAGCACTTCGATTTTCGGAAAATAAATTTGAAGTTTTAGATCAAACACTTTTACCCCATGAAGAAAAATGGTTAATGGTTGAATCGACAGAACAAATGATCGAAGCGATCAAAATGCTTCGCGTGCGTGGTGCTCCGCTTATCGGCGTAGCCGCGGCTTTACAAGTGGCACAAGCAGCTCTTCAGGATTTTACCAAAACTGAATTATTAAAAAAAGCTCAGGCTCTTTATGAAGCGAGACCTACAGCAGTGAATTTAATGAACTGTATCGATCGCATGAAAGCTGTGATCGAAACCGGCGCTGATAAAAATAAGATTTTACAAACAGCGGTTGATATTTTTAATGAAGATGTTCAATTGTGCGATCGTATCGCGACATTTGGCGCAGAACTTATCCGAGACGGCGATCAAATTTTAACTCACTGTAATACCGGTGGCCTTGCAACCGTTGGCGTTGGAACAGCTTTAGGTGTTATTTTAAAAGCCCACCAACAAGGTAAAAAAATTCACGTCTGGGTTGATGAAACTAGGCCCTTACTTCAAGGCGGAAGATTAACAACTTGGGAATTACAAAAGCATAAAATCCCTTACACCTTAATCACTGACAATATGGCCGCTCACTTAATGAGTGAAGGTAAAATAAGTAAAGCCATTGTGGGCTCTGATCGCATCGCGCAGAATGGCGATTTCGCTAACAAAATCGGAACTTACTCAGTCGCTGTAAATTGCAAATTTCATAATATTCCATTTTATGTAGCAGCTCCTTTTACAACAGTTGATTTTAACTGTGTCTCTGGAAAACATATTCCGATCGAACAGCGGGCAGCTTCTGAAGTGGTCAGCACTTGGGCTCCGAAAGACAGCCCCGTGTACAACCCGTCATTTGACGTAACTCCAGCGACATTAACAACGGGCTGGATTATGGACACTGGCGTTTATAACCATAAAAATATCGAACAAGGCGTTTTTAGAAAGTAGGATGTATGATCGCAGTTATCGGCGGGTCAGGTTTTGAAAAATTTGACGAATTCACAACGGTAGAAAAAATTAATATCGAAACACCATTTGGTCCTCATTCATCAGGACTAAAAAAAGTAAAAGTTGATGGCACAGAATTTTTATTCTTATCCCGCCACGGTGAACACCACGAATTACTGCCTTCAGAAATTAATTACCGCGCAAATATCTACGCGTTTAAAAAATTAGGTGCTTCAGCGATCGTTTCATTCAGCGCCGTAGGATCATTACAACAAGAATATGCACCCGGTGATATGGTTGTGCCATTTCAATATATCGACCGCACTAAAGCACGCATTCCCACGTTCTTAGGCGGTGGCTTAATCGGTCACGTGTCTTTAGCAAAACCCATCTGTGAAGTAATGGCGAATCGTTTACAAGAGCTTGTAAAACCAATGGCGCACAAAACTTGCTTTGGCCCAACTTATGTTTGTATCGAAGGCCCTTATTTTTCAACGAAAGCTGAATCACACACATATCGCCAAATGGGTGCAGGTATTATCGGTATGTCTAACTTTCCAGAGTACGCTTTAGCGCGTGAAGCCGGTCTTCCGTACTTACCATGCTGCTTTGTCACTGATTACGACTGCTGGGATGATTCAATCCCTCATGTAACAGTTGAAGAAGTGATTAAGGTCATGAAGAGCAACAACGCTAAAGCATTCAACGTTTTAAAAGCAGTTTTAAAAGCTGGCGATATGGCACAAGGCAGTTATGCGTATGAGGGTGGTCTTAAAACAGGTTTATTCATGCCTAAAGATGCTATCCCTAAAGATAAACTTCCTTGGGTGAATGTTTTATTACAGTAAACTTTTAACGGCGTAGTGGTTAACAAGATCTTCAACGATATTGTTAATACGAGATTTGTGACTTTTTTGTAATTGCGTAAACTCTAACCCCAGTACAGTCGTGCCGTTAGGTTTACGCATAATAAAACGCACGATCGCATCACAAACTACGTCTGCACGTTTAAAAATCTGATACTGAATACGAATCTGATCGCCTTTATTAATACTTAAACTTAATTTCGGAACTTCAAAACGGCAGCCGCCGTAAGAGATATCTGTCACTCGGGCTAAATTTTTAATTCTTAATTCTATCGACCAAACTGCTGCCGTTTGATTCCACTTTTCAGGAATATTATAACGTGGTTCTTTACGACGGCGCAGCTGAACAATTTTAGAACTTTGATCAAAACAGATTTGGTCATCAACTACTTCTAAAGAAGTTTTGATAAAGTACACTTCAGTTCCAATAAAAAACTTAATCGAAGTTTGCCCTTGAAATAGCGCAAGCTTGTCTAACTGTGGCGTTTCTAAAAATATTTTTTTATCGGCGAAAAATTGAATCTTTGCTGAAACAGGATTTGGATCGGCTTCGTTTTTTAGAATCAAATCAGAGTTCAACGTGAAACAATTATGCAAAGCCAGGAAGGCATCTTTCTCTTCCAGCTCGACTAAAAATTCACCTGCGTTGCCTGTATTTGCCGCCGACATGATCTTTCTATTAAATCAAGTCTTAGCACTTTTAACAACGTGCCTAATTAGACCTAGCCCTAGGTTGATATGCTATCGATGGTTACCAAGACCTTATGAAGATAATCATCTAACCAACGAATACCGTATTTCTTGCTCTTATGTTTCGAAATGTAACCCATATGCCCGCCATGGTCGATAAACGTTCTATGAGTGATGTCATTCCAATTTGCGGTCGTATAGTCTTCAAAGGCAATAAACGGATCATCTTTGCTGGTTAAAACAAACGTGGGAACAGAAATTTGATTTAAATACTTATGAGTGCTGCATTGTTCGTAATAATCGAAACTATCAATAAACCCAGATTTTTTTGATGTAAATACATCATCTATTAAGCGCGAGTTTGCAACCAGTGGTAAATAAACGCGTGGATCAGCTTTAGCGATTAATTTTTTTAAGTTGTGATAAAAACGAATATCATACAAACGAGAAAAACCTTTAATCAGGTGACTGCTCGCTTTTAAAAGATCGATTGGTGCGTTAACCACAATACAGTAATCAGGTAAGCGTTGGCCATAACGACGCGTGATTAAATTTAATAAAATACTTCCACTCATTGAAAAGCCAATGAAAATTTGCTTCTTCTTCGGAAACATTTCACGAAGTTTAAGGCTCACTTCTGATGCATCTTCACCACGGCCTGAATGATATGGTTTTTTAGCCATGCCTTCTGCTAACCCTGCCCCGCGATGGTCTACCATACACACCGAATAACCTAAATCAAACGCCACTTGCGCCGAACGCTGAATATAATCTGATGTGTGATCTCCGGCCAAACCGTGAAACAAAGTAACGATGGCCTGCTTTCTGTTGGCTGATTTATTTTCATAAATCTTTAGGCTCATCTGATCGCCGTCCGGTAAAGTTAAAAACATTTGCCGACCTTGCTCATTAAAATTTTTCGATTTTAAAACATGACCAAGAATGGTCTGAGAATGTGCCGTTTCTACTTTAAGAACCGGCACAAAAGGAAGTAAATCGAGTTTAATCTGTGACAGTCTTACCAAATTTGGATTCTGTCTTTCTCGCTCATGAATAACTTGTTCTTTGGTTGACATGCAAACGCCTCCGCAAAGCCAGGTTGGTGCTTCACTTGTTCGTTGATACGAGCATAACCTAAACTATGTGGGTCAGTTTTTAAAAGCATTTCTTTCATTTTGTCGCGAGCTACACCGCACCATAAACGGCCGTAAGCGATAAAGAATTTCTTTTTATCTTCTAACGAACCTTTACCCTCTGGAAAAGCAGCTTTATAAGCAAATGTTAGTCCCACAAGGTCAGCTGTATTTTCGCCTAATGTTAATTCGCCGTTATGACCAATTTTGTTGAATTGCTCAACCATGCGTTGTCCGCGCTCTTTGAAGTTTTTTACGTCATCTTCAGACATCCACTGTTTAAGGCGGCCTTTGTCATCAAACTTAGAACCTTCATCATCAATCGCATGACCTAATTCGTGGGCGACAACGGCACCTACCGCACCAAGATTTTCAAGCACATCCCCTTCTGGAACGAAGAATGGATATTGTAAAATACCGATCGGCATAACGAATTTATTCTTATCAGCTGAGTAGTACGCATTCACTGTTAAAGGTCCCATGCCCCAAGCTTCTTGGTTTACGCCTTCTTTAAATTTTTTAAGACTGCGTTTGTGCCCTTGTAGAGCTAAAAGTTTACCATTGTAGTAAGGTTTTTCTGCCGAGTATTTTTGAATCGGTTTAAAATCCCACTCTTTATCAGTGTAAGGTTGGATCAATTGAAGTTTAGCGTGTTCGATTTTTGCAATCGCGCCTTTTTTACCTTCAGCTGATAACCATTTGTTCGCTTTTAGACCTGCAATAATAGATTTACGAACATCTTCAGCCACAGTTTTCATTTTCGCTGACGGAAAATTCGGAAATAAACGCGGAAGCATTTCTAAATCTAATTCACGGTTAAACGCACCCATTACAGATGTCGTGCAGCGCTCTTGACGGTCTGGACGGCTTGGAGGACCACCTAAGAATTTATGGCTGAACTCCAGACGCTTTTTGTAAAGCTCTGGGTACGCATCATCCATGTAACCACGAGCTGATCTGAAGAAATAAATATCTTTTAAAACTTGTAAGTTTTCATTCTTAAGTTCTTTTTGAACAAACTCAAAACTTTCCGGAATAAAATCACGAACTAAAGTTTTTTTCGGGATATTTTTTTTGATAAACTCATCTAAACCGATCGCTGATGTACGTTTTAAGAAATCTTCGCGTGTGACATAGCGAGGTTCTGTCCAACGTTTTCTAAATTCAGCCGGCATTGGGTAAGTTGTTTTGAAACGAGTTTCAAAATCAATCATCGCCTGCGCGCGTTTTTTAAATTCGTCTTTGTTACCTTCAGGGTAAACTGTCGTGAAAAAATCTACGATCAGGTCACGGTAGGCCGCCATTAATTCTTTATTATCATAGTAGCTATGCTCTGGTAAAAACATGAAGCCCACATCAAACATTAAATCGTAGATTTTAGGATTATCGATATTTGGTCCTAAATCATAGCCAATGAAAGTCCATTTTTCATTCAACATATTTTCTTTAGCTAATTTAAGATAATCATCAATTGATTTAATTTTATCTAAATCCGTACGAAGTTCTGCCACTAAAGCTTTTTCTTCAGCTTTAGAGCCTTCTTCATTCATACAAGCTTTGTAATAGTCTTTCATTTGTAACGAGCGTGCGCTTAATTTTTTCTCGTTATCGATACTTTTAAAGAAAGCTTTTTTCTTTTCTAATAAACGTTCGTCAGAATCTTCAAAGGCAAAAAAGTGGGCACTGCGGTCATCACGAAGCTTAAAAGACGCTTCTACATTGCTGCACACGTACTTATGAAAATCATCACAAGGTTCTGCTTTGTCATTGAGCGGATATTCGCGTTTATCAGGAATGTCAGATGATGGTTCTGACGCCTTTGTTTGCGCGGCGTAAGTGAAAGGAATGATGGTTAAAGCCGATAAAACAACACCAATCCCAATAGTCGAAGACTTAATCTTCATGAAACCCTCCGTGGTCCAGTTGAAAGATACTATTTTGTCAGGATTTACCTCTTGCGTGAAGCTTTTTTTCCACATCGTGACATCAGTCCAATTCTTAAGGCATACTGCTCTTCTAGCAGGAGGCTACATGTCAGTTCCTTTTATCGACTTAAAATCTCAGTACAACGCATTGAAATCTAATATTGATGCTCGCATTCAAAAAGTTTTGGATAGCGGCGCCTACATCAATGGTCCAGAGGTCGCTGAGTTAGAACAAAAATTAGCGGCCCACACTGGATCTAAGTATTGTTTAGCTGTAGCCAGCGGAACAGATGCTTTAGTGATTCCACTTATGGCCTTAGGCATCGGCCAAGGTGACGAAGTAATTACCACTGCGTTTTCATTTATCGCAACAGCTGAAACCATCGTCTTAGCTGGAGCAACTCCTGTTTATGTGGATATTGATCCTAAAACTTTCAACATCGACCCTAAAAAAATTGAGGCAGCGATCACGCCAAAAACAAAAGCGATCATGCCGGTTTCTTTATACGGCCAAGTAGCTGATATGGAAGAAATCAACGCAATTGCAAAAAAGCATAACTTGTTTGTTATCGAAGATACGGCTCAGTCTTACGGCGCAAAATACAAAGATAAAAAATCTGGCGCGCTAACAACAGCTGCCGGCACTTCATTCTACCCTGCTAAACCACTTGGTTGCTACGGTGATGGTGGCGCGATTTTCACTAACGATGAAAATCTAAATAAGGCGATGAAAGAAATTCGCGAGCACGGTTCTGAAAAACGTTACTACCACACACGTCTTGGCGTGAATGGCCGTTTAGACACAATCCAATGTGCGATTTTATTAGCGAAACTTGAAAGATACGACTGGGAAGTTGAAGCCCGTAACAAAATCGCTACAAACTTCTCAACTTCATTTGCCGGTTTAGAAAAAGTAGATCCAATGTTTTCTACTCCATTAGTAAAACAAGGTAACCAATCAGTTTGGGCCCAGTACACAGTAACCGTAACTAACCGTGATGCTTTCCAAAAGAAATGCCAAGAGTTAGGTATTCCAACAACTGTTCACTACCCAATGACAATGCCTGATCAACCTTGGTATGCGAAAAACACTCCACAACGCCATGATATCACTCATGCACGTTGGGCTGCTCAACATGTAATCTCATTACCAATGTTCCCAGACATGACAGCTGAACAACAAGCAAAAGTCATCGCGGCAGTTAAAACTGCGGTTGAATTTTCAATTAAGGCGTAACATATGATTAATCTCGTTAATGAATTTAAACCGTTAGCAAAAACGGTAACTTTAGAATCAAAATACGGAAACATCACTTGGGGTGATGGCAAGAGCTTCGTTTTATTTGCTGGCCCTGACATTATTGAAGACGAAGGCATGGTAATTGAAACCGCTAAAGAAATTAAGCGTGTAACAACCGCTTTAGGCATTCCTTGGATTTTAAAATGTTCTTTTGATAAAGCTAACCGCCAAAGCTTAAAAAGTTTTCGCGGCCCAGGTATGAAAGAAGCTTTAGCCTCTTTAGAAAAAATTAAAGTGTCTGTAGGTTGTAACTTTATCACTGACGTTCATGAAACGATTCAGGTTGAAGAAACAGCTCAGTACGCCGAAGTTATTCAAATTCCAGCGTTCCTATCTCGTCAAACTGACCTAATGGTCGCCGCTGCTAAAACAGGCCGCGTACTTCACGTTAAAAAAGGTCAATTTTTAGCTCCGTGGGATATGAAAGCTATTGCGCAGAAGGCCGTACAAACTGGTAATGACAAAATCTTACTTTGTGATCGTGGAACGACTTTTGGATACAATCGCTTAATCAATGATATGACAGGTTTAGTAGAAATGCGCCGTTTAGGCTTTCCAGTTATCATGGATTGCACACACTCAACGCAATTACCTGGCGCAACTGGTGAATCTAGTGGCGGCCGTGGTGACATGGTGTGGCCGTTAGGTCGTGCAGCCGTAGCGGTAGGCGTAGATGGTATCTTTTTAGAGACTCATCCTGATCCAGAAAAAGCCTTATGTGATGGGCCGACTTCATTGCCGCTTCACAACTTAGAAGCTGTGCTTAAAAACCTTAAGAATATTTTTGATACTCACTCAAAATAATGGCAACGTAGGGGGATGCGAATCTCCTCTACGGCTCTGAAGAGATATCTTCGTCCGGTCATTGCTTTTATTTTATTACTTCTCGTTTTAAAAATGGGGTTAATTGATATCAATCAATTAACCCTAAGTTTTAAAAACCCAGCCATTCTTGCCGCAGGCCTTGTCTTTTTCACGCTGCATACTTTAGCACTGGCGCTTCGCTGGAATCTTTTAGTTAATTTAGAAATCAAATACCCTTTTAAATCAGCGGCTAAAGAAACTTTAATCGGAAACTTTTTTAATTTCTTTATTCCTAGCGGCGTAGGTGGAGACATCGTTAAAGCTTTAGCGATTTCAGAATCACACAAGGTTCCTAAAAAAATAAGTTTTTCATTAGTTACAATTGATCGCGTTCTTGGCTTATTCTGTTTAATTTTATTTTCAACGTCGTTTTTATTAGTCGAATATTTCTTCGGAATGTCTGATTCTTTAACAAAGCTTTTGCATATTAGCCTTCTCATGCTTTGCTTAGCTTGCGTTGGTTTATTATTTTTATACCACTCTACAAAAATTATTCCACGCTTACGTGACAAGTTTAAGTTTTTCTTATTTCAAAAACTTTTCTCGTTCACTGAACAGGTGCAAGTTAACATCACAAAAGCTATGCAAAGTAAGTTTATGCTTAAATTTATCGGCGTAAGCTTTCTCATACAGTGTATGTCGATTGGCTTTTTGTACGTTGTGACATTAACACTGACTCAACAACCTCTTTCAGTTTTCATCTTCTTGCCGTTAGCTTGTTTTGCTTTTATGGCTTCGGCTGTTCCGTTAACGCCTGCAGGTATCGGCGTTGGCCAAGCGGCGTTTTATTTTATTTTCTCGTTAATTAATGTTCCTACAGCAACGGCCATTACAACGGGTGTAAGTTTAATGCAATTTTTTATGTTAATTACGGCATTACCGGGCGGTTACTTTTTTGCAACATCTAAGAAAAGTCACAAGCAAAGCTTACCCGAAAATTTGAATCAACTTTAAAAACAAAAGAAAGGTAAAACTATGACCATACTTTTAAAACAACTTCTGAATCTGATCAAAATGCTGCATTCAGAAAATGGCACGACACAAATCGCCTGGGGTTTAACTTTAGGAGTCTTTTTAGGCTTCTCGCCGTTTTTCTCACTACAAACGTTTTTAATCTTAACGATTCTTTTCTTTTTCCGCGTTCAGTTCGGAGCCGCGTTTTTATCAGCGTTTGTTTTTAAATTCGTAGCTTTCTTAATTGACCCGTTAGCTAACTCATTAGGCCAATGGGCGCTAGAAGAACAATCGCTACGCCCACTATGGACTAAGCTCTACAACATTCCGCTAATCCCTTACACGCGCTTTAATAACTCAATCGTGATGGGAAGCTTTCTTGTAGCTTTACTTTTAAGTCCATTTTTCTACTTTGCATTTGTGATTGCCGTTAAAAAATACCGCACAACCGTGGTCGCGCGTTTTGAACAATCAAAGTCGTACAAAGCTCTTAAAGCCAGTAAGTTTTATCTTTGGTACACAAAATACAACGATCTTTACGGTCACTAATTAAAGGCGAACAAGGATCATTTATGACAGACACAACTCAAAAACCAAATTCGCAAAATCCAAAAGTTTACAAAGAAGGCGGGCTTATCCGCTGGAGCGCGGTGATTCCTTTTTTTATCATCGTTGTTCTTTGTGCCGTTTATTTTAAACTTTTCTTTGATTCTCACATGAAATCAGCTCTTGAATGGGGTGGCTACAAAGCTTTAGGCACAGAAGTAAATATCGCAAACTTTGAAAGCTCATTCGTTAAAGGAAATGTAGCTATCTCGGGCTTACAAATCACCAGTGCCGAACAACCCGATTTCAACAGCATCGAACTTGGCTCAATCCGTTTTGATGTTAACTGGGATGCTTTACTTCGTTTAAAATTCGTTGTTGAAGAAATGGCTGTTGAAAATGTGCAGTTCATGTCTAAGCGTAAATACCGCGGTAAAGTAGCTCCCCCGCCGCCACCATCAAACGAACCAAGCTTAGTTTCACAAGTCAAAGATAAAGCCATTGGTAAAGTTGATGAAAAAGGTCAAGGTAACCTTTTAGGTGATTTATCAGCGTTCTTACAAACTGGTGATTACAAAGCTCAGTTGGCCAATATCGAATCGCAATTAAAATCAAAACAAATGGCGAACGATCTAAAAGCTAAATGGGAAACAAAACAAAAAGACTGGGATGCAAAAATCAAAACGCTTCCGACAGACGCTGACTTTAAAGCTTACAAAACTAAATTTGAAGCCATCAAAGTTAAAGATTTTAAAACTCCACAAGAGTTAGATGCCTCGGTTAAACAGTTCAACACTTTAAAAGCTGAAGTCGAAGGAAAGCTTAAATTAGTAAACGATACGAAAGACGAATTTAACGCTGACCTGACTCAAATCAAAAAAGACTACGCTTCTTTAGATGAACAGATTAAAGCGGATGTGGCTTCTATTAAAGACCACATGAAAATTCCTAAATTAGATTCAAAACAAATCGCTAAATCTATTTTCATGGATTACTTAAATCCGTACATTGCTAAACTTGATAAAATTAACAAGCTAGCTGAAAAGTACTTACCGCCAAAATACTCAAAAATGGTGAACGAAAATTTAGATTCTAAAAAGCTATTAGCCGGCGGCAAAAAGAAAACAGAAGTTAAACCTGAGGACGACGACACAATTCAACCGCACCCACGCGCTGAAGGTGTAACGTACGAATTCCCAGTAAAAAACGGCTACCCACTGTTCTGGATTCAACAAGTAAAAGTAAGTTCGAAATCAAACGAGCAAGCTGACTACGGTGATATTTCAGGTGTGATTAGCAATATCGTATCTAATCAACGCCAAATCGGAAAACAGACTGAAATGCACTTGTCGGGTGATTTTAAATCACACAACATTCATGGCATGAAAGTCGACGCGTTTTTAAATAACTTAAAAGAAGAGCCAGCTGCAGGAATGGATTTCGCAGTAGCGAGCTACCCGCTTAAAGCGATTTCGTTAATGAAGAACAATGACGGCACGATTGCGATGCCAAGCGCTTCAATTAATATTGCAGCAAAAGCGGCGACTGAAGGTTTTAAATCGTACAACATCGGTTTAGTAAATACGTTTAACAATGTCCAATTCGAACTTTCAGCGAAAGAAAAAGTTGTTGAAGAAATTCTTAAGAATACTTTTGCACAGCTAACAACATTTGACCTAACAGCTGAAGCTAAAGGCTCCTTATCAAGCTTAGATGTTGATGTAACATCTTCATTAGGTGACAAGCTACAAGACGCTTTAAGCGCCAGCGTAAAACAAAAAATCGAAGATCTAAATAAAGAAATCAAAGTTAAGATCGATAACGAAATCGGTAAAGTTAAAAGCGAAATCGAAAAACAAATTTCAACATTAACAAAAGGTTATGTCGGTAACGCCAACGAAGCCCAAGCTAAGTTAGACGCTCAAAAAAACGTAGCTGATCAAAAAATTGCTCAAGCCAAAAAAGACTTAGAAAACAAAGCTAAAAAAGAACTAGAACAAAAAGGCAAAAAAGCCGTTGATGATCTAAAAAAGAAGTTCGGTTTCTAGTTCCAAAATGGGTGTTAAATATTTATACAGTATATAAAATATTACACCCAAACTAAATCCTAACAATTCAACGCCGTCATCTATGTTAGAAGTAGCTATAAAAAAAGGAGCCCTCTTTATGAAAACGACTTTATTAGCTACTCTCTCTGCTTTGTTTGTATGTACTACTGCACAAGCTGAAATCTTGAATTCAAACTATGATTCACGTCATCAGACAATGCTTGAGCAAGCTAGCTTAAATGCATGTGGTGTTAACGGTGGTAAATTAACTCAATTATCAAGCTCTGTAGTTAAACACAACGTTGACCAAGGCATCATCGATTATTACTTCACAACTGAACTCGAATTAACTGTAAGAATCGACCAAGGCGTATACGACACCTACAAAGTTTCTGTAAATTCAATGCTTGCAGATGCTTACGACCACGCAGCTCAAGACTGGGGTATCTACTCAGTTGAAGCCATTTCTTGTAAATAATCTTCTGAAGAAGCATTTACAGCGCCAATAAAATAAAAAAGCCAGCGGTTTGTCGCCGGCTTTTTTTATTTTCAGTTTCCAATTATCGCATCTGTTTCCAATTAACGACCGCCATATAGCGTTCAACAAGCTTACCCTTATCATCGATCGGATTCTTATGAACCATGATTGTGGCCGGCAAGCGATCAATGTTAAAGCTTTTCTGTAAATACCCTTCAGGGTCCCAAAGCTGCAAGTAAGCTGTTGCATTCAATT
This sequence comes from Pseudobdellovibrio sp., assembly GCA_023701385.1. GTDB lineage: Bacteria > Bdellovibrionota > Bdellovibrionia > Bdellovibrionales > Bdellovibrionaceae > Pseudobdellovibrio. Next base: position 20,879 of record JAMPXC010000012.1, on the reverse strand, counting down.
CAGGAAAGCTTTTTAAAAACTTCTCAATCGCCCCTAATTCGTAATCAACCGATACCAGGACAATCTTTAAGGACCCCGCCTTAATCTCGTCACCATGAAGCTTTAAATACGCCAAAAGCTCAGGAATTTCATTAATGCAGGGATCACACCATGAAGCCCAGAAATGCAGAATCAACTTTTCAGTTTTTGTCGTATCAGGCATTAATGGCAAACGTTCGCTAGAGATCACTTTACCTTCGTAAGTTTGAAACTGCTCACGATTCTCAGAAATAAGTCCTAACGTCTGATCGATAGTCACTTGCGCATCTTCAATTTTTTCAGCTCTTGTCGTTGAATAGAAGTAATAATTCTTAAGATAAAAAACGCTACCCGTAACAACAGCAGCGATGATTAGAAATACAATTAACAATTTAGCTTTCATAGTTTCTTAAGCTAACAAGGTTTAAGTAAAAAAAAAAGCCTCAGTGTTTCCACCGAGGCTTTTATTTAGTTTTTGAACTAAACCGAAAACTATCTTGCTGCAGCTTGAGAAGCTTGGCGAGATTTGCTTTGGATTTTGCGAACAGCTTTTTTAGCTTTAGCGTTAGCAACTACAGATGCTTTTTTCGCTTTACTTGCTGTTTTTTCAGCCGCTTTATCAGCTTTCTTTTCACCTTTAGCTGCTTTAGGAGCAACTTTAGCTTTGAAATCGTAATCAACGAATTCTAAGAAAGCCATCTCAGCAGTGTCACCAGGACGACGGCCGATTTTGATAACGCGAGTGTAACCACCGTTACGATCTTTGAAACGTGGCGCGATGTTTTTAACGATCGCTAAAGCTGAATCTTGATTAGCTAAGCGAGAAATTAAAAGACGGATTGAATTTAAGTTATCTTTTTTACCAAGAGTAACTGCTTTTTCAATGTGACGTTTAACTTCTTTCGCACGAGTAACAGTCGTTTTGATACGACCGTGCTCAACTAAAGAGTTCATAAGACCACGCAATAAAGCCTTACGTGGGCCAGATTTACGACTAAAATGTTTTACTAAACGACGATGTGATGCCATTTTTATTATCCTTACTAATTACGATTCACGTTTAACAGGTGGAATATTTGGATCCCATCCTGGAGGTGGCCATCCCTCGATTTTCATCCCTAAACCTAAGCCCATTTCAACTAAGATCTCTTTAATTTCATTTAAAGATTTACGACCGAAGTTTTTAGTTTTTAGCATTTCTGCTTCTGAACGAACTACTAATTCACCGATGTAACGGATGTTAGCGTTTTTCAAGCAGTTTGCAGAACGTACGCTTAACTCAAGATCATCAACTGATCTGAATAAGTTTTCATTCAATGAAGAAGAACCCATTGATTTAATTTCATCAGATGGCTCTAAAGATTCATCGAAAGTTAAGAAAATTTGTAATTGTTCTTTTAAGATTTTAGAAGCTAAAGAAACTGCTTCATCAGCCTTAATAGAACCATCAGTCCAAACTTCTAATGCTAATGCATCGTAATCAGTACGTTGACCAACACGAGCATTTGAAACTGCGTAGTTTACTTTACGGATCGGAGAGTGAAGAGCATCAACAGCGATGTAGCCAACTGATAATTGTTCACTTCTGTTCTCAACCGGAGAATAACCACGACCGTAAGCCACGATTAATTCAGCATTGAAATTTCCGTTGTTACCAAGAGTTGCAATGTGTTGATGTGGATTTAGAACTTCGATTTTGTCGTTAGTTACGATATCCGCAGCCGTTACAACGCCTGGACCTTTTTTGTTAATACGTAGTGTGAACGTTTCAGCAGAGTGCTGCCTGAAGCGAACTTGTTTAAGGTTTAAGATGATGTCTGAAACATCTTCTAAAACGTCAGGCATCGTAGAGAACTCATGTAAAACTCCTTCAAGTTTTACAGCAGTTACTGCAGATCCCATCATAGAGCTTAATAAAATTCTTCTTAAAGAATTTCCAAGAGTAACACCAAAACCTCTTTCTAAAGGTTTAACGATGAACTTAGAGTACTCAGAAGTCTGAGTATCACGCTCGATCTCGAAACCTTTTGGTTTGATTAACTCTCTCCAAAATTTAAAATAATGTTCTTGCATCCTTACACCCCTTTATTATCGTGAGTAGTACTCAACGATCATGCTTTCTTCTACTGGAATTGAAATCTCGTCTCTCGCAGGAACATCTTTGATAGTACCTTTGAAAGCTGCGTGATCAGCATCTAACCAGCTAGGGATAGTACGACGTGCAACGGCTTGGATGCCAGCTTGTACTTTCGTAACTTCTCTGCTTGCCTGAGCAACTTCAACAACATCACCTTTTTTAACGATGTAAGACGCGATATTTACACGTTTACCGTTAACTAAGAAGTGGTTGTGACCGATCAATTGTCTCGCTTCTCTTCTAGAATTAGCATACCCAAGGGTATAAACAACGTTATCTAGTCTTAACTCTAAGAATCTTAGTAACTCAGTACCAGTGATTCCTTTAGAGGCGTCTGCACTATGGAAGTATTTTCTAAATTGTTTTTCAGAAAGACCATAATAACGTTTAGCTTTTTGTTTTTCTCTTAATTGTAATGCGTACTCAGAAAACTTTAGTCTTGATTGACCATGTTGTCCCGGAGGATATGGTCTTCTTTCAAAAGCACATTTGTCAGTGAAACATCTGTCACCTTTTAAGAATAACTTAGTATTTTCTCTGCGGCATAATTTACATACAGAACTATTAACACAACTCATATCTTACTCCGATTAAATTCTTCTACGTTTAGGAGGACGGCAACCGTTATGTGGTACTGGTGTTACGTCTTTAAGAGATAAAACTCTCATTCCTGTTCCGGCTAAAGCACGGATAGCTGGTTCACGACCTGCACCCGGGCCAGTTAAGTATACATCAACAGATTTCATACCTTGTTCCATAGCTTTTTTAGCTGCGTCTTCACAAGTTACTTGAGCTGCGAAAGGTGTTCCTTTACGAGAACCTTTGAAGCCTAAGTGACCAGCTGATGACCAAGATACTGTATCACCGTTCATATCAGTAATAGTGATGATCACGTTACCGAAACCAGCGTTGATATGACATTGTCCTTGAACAACGTTCTTTTTAACTTTTTTCTTAGTTACTTTTTTATCTTTATTTTCTTGTGGTGTAGCCATTATTTCATCCTACCTAACTAGACTGCTTTTTTCTTGTTCGCGACAGTTTTCTTAGGTCCTTTACGAGTTCTCGCATTTGAACGCGTATTTTGACCACGTACTGGTAAACCTTTACGGTGACGAGTACCACGGTAGCAGTTGATATCAGTTAAACGTTTGATCGCTTGACCGATGTCACGACGTAAATCACCTTCTACTTTGAAGTTTGCTTCGATTAACGCACGCATTCCTGCAATGTGTTCATCTGTTAAATTATCAGTGCGAAGATCAGAAGGAATTCCTACTTGAGCGCAGATTGATTTTGCGCGAGGACGACCGATACCATAGATATAAGTCAATGCCACTTCAACGCGTTTATTTCTTGGTAAGTCAATACCCATTAAACGAGCCATGTTCTATTACCCCTGTCTCTGTTTGTGTTTAGCATTCTCACAGATAACTCTGATAACGCCTTTACGTTTAATTACTTTACATTTGTTACAAATTTTTTTGACCGACGGTCTAACTTTCATAAGTTCCTCACAATAACAAAACTTCTTAAATAAAAGAGCTTGTTATAACATTAATGATTGTTATGTCTAGCATAAATTTGACATTGTGCGAATGCACTTGCCTTACCTATGCTCAAACAAGTTTGAGCCACATTCTTCTTTAAAAAGCCTACCCCGGGGTGATCCGGTCTAAACCCTTAAAGCGCCAGTGTCTTTTTAATTTCGTTGAAGACTTTCTCAGGTGCTTGGTCGCCATCGACATTCACCATATTACCTGCCTTAGAATAGAACTCTATTGTAGGGCCTGTATTATCTTCAAATTGTTTGAGCCGCTCTGAGATCACATCAGCATGGTCGTCTTTTCTGTGCACTAGATCACCACCGCATTTTTCACATTTATCACCTTTTGAAGAAGGTTTAGTGCGAATATGGTAAATCTCTCCGCAGTTTGCACACGTACGACGCCCTGTTAAGCGATCGATCAAGATCTGAGGGTTGATCTTAAAATAAAAAACTTTATCGATTTTAGAACCTTGCGACTCAAGCAATTGGCCTAAGCTTTGTGCTTGAACTACAGTTCTAGGGTAACCGTCAAAAATGATCGATTTACCCTTATTTGTCGTTAGGTAATCAGAAACCAAACCTAACATTAATTCATCCGGAACTAGCTTACCCGCATCCATAAAACCTTGGGCCTTTAAACCCAATTCTGTTTTATTCTTAATGGCGCCACGTAAAAGGTCTCCCGTGCTTAGCTGTAAAAAGCCAAACTTTTCGATTAACTCACGAGACTGAGTCCCTTTACCTGAGCCTGGGGCTCCGATGAACAAAACGTTCATTAGAATTGAACCCTTCTGCTACGGATTTTCGTTCCTTTTAAGAATGAATCGTATTTTTGCGTTAATAAGTGAGATTGAATTTGTTGAGATGTATCAATAGCTACACCTACTAAGATTAGTAAGCTTGTACCGCCGAAGTAGAACGGGATACCGAAGCTTTGCACTAATAGACCTGGTAATACACAGATTACGCAAAGGTAGAAACAACCTAATACGTTGATGCGGTCTAATACATAACGGATAAAATCAGCAGTTGATTTACCGGCACGGATACCAGGAACGAAAGCACCAGTTTTTTTCAAGTTCTCAGAAACTTCATCTGCATTGAATACGATGTCAGTATAGAAGAACGAGAAGAAAATGATTAAACCAACAAAGATAATGTTGAATACGATACCATTCGGATTGATCGATTCAGACATCGCTTTAACCCAAGCCACGTTTGTGAACTGAGCTAATGTAGATGGGAACATCAATAACGAAGAAGCAAAAATTGGAGGGATAACGCCTGGAAAGTTGATTTTCACAGGTAAGTGGCTCGTTGCCGCTGAAGTCATACCGCCATTAGCTAAACGTTGAGAGTACTGGATCGTGATACGACGTTGTGCCACTTCCATATAGATCACTGCGAAAATTACCGCAATCATGAACGCTAATAATAATAACGCTACGATAAATTGTAATTCGCCTGATTTAATTAACTGAAGAAGGTTTTGTGCACCGGCTGGGATACCAGCTGCGATACCAGTGAAGATGATCATTGAAGAACCGTTACCGATTCCGCGTTCAGAAATTTGGTCACCTAACCACATTACAAAGGCAGTACCTGCAACTAATGTAATGATTGTCATAAATTTAAAGTAATAGATACCTAACATACCGCCTGAAATTAACATACGGCCGTCTGGTAATGATTGGCTGGCTAGCCAAGTACTCATTCCGTAACCTTGAATAACAGCTAAAACGATTGTCGCGTACTTAGTGTACTGAGAGATTTTTTTACGACCAGCATCGCCTTCTTTTTTAAGTTGCTCTAGGAATGGAATTGCAGAAGTTAATAATTGAAAAATGATCGATGCAGAGATGTAAGGCATGATCCCCAATGCGAAGATTGAGAATTGCGCTAACGCACCACCAGTGAAAGTATTGAATAAGCCAAAGATACCGCGATTTTGTGAGTTGAAAAATTCAGAAACTGCGTTGCCATCTACTCCAGGAGTTGGGATGTGAACACCGATTCTGTAAATCGCTAAACAGAATAACGTAAATAGAATCTTCGAACGTAAAGTATTTGCACCTTTGTTGTCGTTAACTTGCTGAGCCACTCTTCTGCCTCTTTCGTATTATATAGACTCTCTTGAGTCTAGGTCCACACACAAGAATAGACCCTTTCGGGCCTACATTCTTTGTGAGAATTGTTTGGGTCTATAAATTCTAAGATCTTACAGATCTAAAATTCTAAGATCTTACAGATTTATATTCTAGACCCAATTCACTATTTCTTTTTAGCTTTTTTTACTTTTGCTGGTCTAGCCCAAGTAGCTTTAGCCGGGATTAACTCAACTTTACCGCCAAGTTTCTCGATGGCTGCTTGCGCAGATTTGCTGATAAAATCAGCTTTCAAAGTGATAGCTTTAGTTAGTTCACCTTTAGCTAATACTTTGAACTTAGAATTTTTCTTGATTAAGCCTGCGTTGTAAAGCACTGCTGCATCAACTGCACCAGAAAACTTATTTAAAGCCGCTAATGTAACCTCTTCGTATTTCGTAGCGAACTCAACGTTCGTGAAACCGAATTTAGGTAAACGACGAGATAACGGAGTTTGACCACCCTCGAAACCACGGCGAACGCGTCCACCGGTACGTGCTAATTGACCTTTATGACCTTTAGCAGAAGTACCACCGATACCAGAACCGATACCGCGACCTACACGTTTACGGTAGTGAGTTGAGCCTTCTTTTGGAGCTAATTGATTTAATAAACTCATTTGCGAACTCCTTATTTAACAACTTTGATTTCAACTAAGTGCTGAATTTTGAAAAGTTGGCCACGGTTAGCTGCATTATCAGCTAACTCGATTGTCGAATTGATTTTTCTTAAACCAAGACCATTTACAGTAAGTCTTTGAGTTGGAGAACAAGCAATCATCGATTTTTTTAAAGTAACTTGAAATTTTTTAGCCATGACAGACTCCTATTACGCTTGCGCGCTAGCTTTCTTAAGCTGTTTAAGACCGTCTAAAGTCGCTCTAACTGCATTGTGAGGGTTACGAGTACCAACACATTTAGTTAAAATGTCTTTAACGCCAACTGATTCAAGAACCGCACGTACCGCACCACCAGCGATAACGCCAGTACCTGCTGCAGCTGGTTTCATGATCACTTTAGCTGATCCGAATTTACCGATCACTTCGTGAGGGATCGTACCGTCTTTAAGATTAACGCCGCTGCATTGTTTTTTCGCAGAGCGAGTTGCTTTACCGATTGCTTCTGGAACTTCGCCAGCTTTACCGCTACCGAAACCAACTTGACCTAAACGGTCACCCACAACTACTAGAGCTGCGAAAGAGAATCTACGACCACCCTTAACAACTTTTGTTACGCGGTTGATAGCAACTACTTTTTCTTCTAATTCGTTTACTAATGCTTTATCCACATGATCCCCTATTAAAAGTTAAGTCCGCCTTCGCGGGCTCCATCTGCTAATGCTTGAACGCGGCCGTGATACACGAAACCATTTCTGTCGAATACAACAGCAGTGATTCCTTTAGCTTTAGCTTGTTCAGCGATTTTTTTACCAACAGTTTTAGCAGCTTCTTTGTTACCGTTTTTTAATTCGGCAGATAAAGACGATACTGATAATACAGTAGTTTGAGTTACGTCATTGATGATTTGAGCGTAGATGTGTGCACCTGAACGGAATACACATAAACGTGGTCTTTCAGCAGTTCCGCTAACAACTTTTCTGATTCTGATTTTTTTCTTCAAACGATTTACAACTTTTGAAGATGTTTTTTTAGAAAAATTTAATTTCATATTATCCTCTATTTACCAGCAGATTTACCGGCTTTGCGGCGGATGTGTTCACCAACATAACGAACACCTTTACCTAAATATGGCTCTGGTGGACGGAAGCTACGGATTTTCGCAGCAACTTGGCCAACTAATGCTTTATCAGCACCAGTTACGCTTACTGTAGTTTGTTTATCAACTTTGATTTCGATACCTTCTGGGATATCGAAAATTACTGGGTGAGAGTAACCCAAAGCTAATTCAAGTTTTTTACCTGCTACTGTACCGCGGTAACCAACCCCGTGCATTTCAAGGGATTTAGTGAAACCTGCAGTTACGCCTTTAACAGCGTTAGCGATTAAAACTTTGTATAAACCGTGTAATGACTTAGATGTTTTAGTGTCATCAGCGCGAGTTAAAACAACTGTTTTACCATCAACTTTAGCAGTGATTTTTTTATCTAATGTGTATGTTAAAGATGATTTTGCACCTTTAACAGTAACGTTTTGACCAGCAACAGTTACTGTTGCTTTGTCATCGATATTTACTGGGTATTTACCAATTCTCGACATCTTCTACCTACCAAACTACTGCTAGTAATTCGCCGCCAACATTTTGTTTTTTGGCTTCGTTACCAGTTAGTAAACCTTTGTTTGTGCTAAGGATGCACATACCAGTTCCAGAACGTACTGTTGGAACATTGGCTGCGTGAACGTAAGAACGTTTACCAGGACGGCTAACTTTTTGGATTTCCGTCATTGCTGGCTCGCCTGCATCGTCATATTTTAAGTAAATTCTCATGATACCTTGTTTTGAATCTTTAGCTACTTTGAAGCTTCTGATGTAACCAGTATCTGCTAGAATTTTTGCTAAGTTCTCTCTCATTTTAGAAGAAGGCATATCAACTTTTTCTAATTTTGCAGAAGAACCGTTTCTAATAATTGTTAACATTTGTGCTACTGTATCCATTGTGACTCCTACCAGCTAGCTTTCGTTACGCCTGGAAGTTTACCTTCTAGAGCTAATTGTCTGAAAACCATTCTGCATAAACCGAATTTACGGTAGTTACCACGAGGGCGACCAGTTAATTCACAACGAGTGATTACGCGGTTTGGATTAGTATTTTTAGGTAAGCTTTGTAATTTCTTACGAGCTTCGTCTCTTACTTCATCAGAAAGTTTCATATCCACAGCTTTTTCACGTAATTCTTTACGGTAAGCGCGGTATTTATTAGAGATCGCTTTTCTTTTATTGTTTTTTACAACACTTGATTTTCTTGCCATAATAATCCTTCAATTACTTTCTGAACGGTAAGCCTAAAGCTTCTAGTAATGCGCGACCGTCATTGTCAGTTCCTGCAGTTGTACAAATAGTGATATTCATACCACGTGTTTTTTCAATTTTATCAAAATTGATCTCAGGGAATACGATTTGCTCTTTTAAACCCATGTTGTAGTTACCACGGCCATCAAAGCCTTTGTTTGGTAAACCACGGAAGTCACGTACGCGAGGTAACGCTAAAGTTTGTAAACGATCTAAGAAAGACCACATACGGTCACGACGTAAAGTTACGCGAACACCGATTGGGATACCTTGTCTTAATTTGAAGTTTGAGATCGCTTTTTTAGCTTTTGTAATTACGGCTTTTTGACCAGCAATTGCAGAGATCTCATCAACGATACCGTTAACGATTTTTGGATTTTGAACCGCATCAGACGTACAAACGCTGATAACGATTTTATCTAAACGAGGTACTTGCATAGTGCTTTTGTAACCTTGTTTTTTGATTAAGTGAGGAACGATTTCTTTTGTGTATTGTTCTTTTAAACGCATTTCAAACCTCTACTATAATACTTCCGGAGCAAGTGAAACGATCTTAACGAACTGTTTCGCTCTTAACTCTCTCGCTACTGGACCAAAAATACGAGTTCCGATTGGCTCTTTATTCGCATTGATTAAAACTGCAGAGTTATCATCAAAGCGGATATAGCTGCCGTCTGGTCTTCTTAATTTGTGAATTGTACGAACGATAACGGCTTTCGCAACGTCACCTTTCTTAACTTTTGCAGTTGGGATTGCATCACGGATTGAAACAACGATTACGTCGCCAATGTGAGCAAAACGTCTTTTAGAACCGCCTAATACTTTGATACACATTACTTCTTTTGCACCAGAGTTATCAGCTACGTTTAATTTAGATTGCATTTGAATCATAAAACTACTCCCGCCCTATTACTTCGTTGTGTTTAACACTGAAGTCAGTGCCCAGCGTTTTGTTTTGCTGATTGGTTTAGTTTCATGAATTGTTACTGTATCGCCCACTTTTGCAGATGATTTCTCGTCGTGAGCTTTGATAACAGATGATTTACGGATGTATTTCCCGTATTTAGCGTGGCGAACCATTCTGTAAACTAATACCGAAATAGTTTTTTCCATTTTGTTCGCGATCACTTCACCTTGTAACTCAACTCTACGGCCTCGAGTACTAACTGTTTTAGTCGGTTGTTTTCCGCTCGTTGTTGCCTTAGCAGCCATTTCTTACCTACCTTACGCTTTTCTTAACAATTGCTGTATTGATTTGAGCAATGTTTTTTCTAACTACTCTGATCTGAACTGGGTTAGCCAATTGACCTAAAGAGTTTTTCATTTTCATTTCAAACAATTGAGATGTTAAGTCTTGTTTTTGTTTGATTAATTCTTTTAACGATTTGTTTTCGATATCTGCGAATTTCATAATTACGCTCTCTCTAAAAATTTAGTTTTAAAAGGTAACTTATGAGCCGCTCTTAAAAACGCCTCTTGAGCTTGTTCCTTAGTAACACCGTTCATTTCGAATAAGATGCGACCAGGTAAAACTTTAGATACCCAAAACTCTGGATTACCTTTACCGCTACCCATACGAGTCTCAGCAGGTTTTTTAGTTACTGGTAGATCTGGGAACACACGGATCCAGATTTTACCACCACGTTTAATAGTACGAGCGATAGCGATACGACCAGCTTCTAATTGACGAGCTGTTAACATACCGTGCTCAGTAGCTTGTAAACCGAAATCACCGAAATCTAAAGTTGAACCACGAGTGGCTAAACCTCTAGAACGACCGATGAATTGTTTTCTCCATTTTACACGTTTAGGACTTAGCACGGCTTACCTCCTGAGCTTGTGATGCAGAAAGGATGTCACCTTTGTAGATCCAAACTTTCATACCGATGATGCCGTAAGCTGTTAATGCTTCAGCAGTTCCGTAGTCAATGTCTGCACGTAATGTGTGAAGAGGAACTGACTTTTCGTTGTACCATTCAGAACGAGCAATCTCTGCACCGTCTAAACGACCAGATACACGGATTTTGATACCACGCACGCCGCCTTTGATAGCTGCTGCGATAGATTTTTTAAGAGCACGTCTCCAAGAGATACGTTTCTCTAATTGTTGAGCGATTGACTCAGCAACTAATTGAGCTTCTGTATCTGGCTTACGAACTTCTTGAATGCTTAAGAAAACTTCGTTCTTAGTTAACTTTTGAACATCAGCTTTTAAAGTATCAATGCCTGTACCTTTTTTACCGATAACTACACCTGGACGAGCTGTGTGGATAATAAGTTTAACTTTATTAGCCGCGCGCTCGATTTCGATTTTAGCAACACCAGCGTGTTTTAGTTTCGTTTTTAAGTATTTTCTTAATTTAATGTCTTCGTGGATATTTTCGTAGTACGTGTTTCCTTTTGCGTACCAACGAGAATCCCAAGATCTAATAACACCAACTCTTAATCCAATTGGATGAACCTTTTGTCCCATTAGTTTTTCTCTCCTAATACTACGTCGATGTGACTTAATTTCTTACGAACACCGAAAGCACGACCTTGCGCTCTTGGACGGAAACGTTTTAAAACCGGGCCGCCGTCAACAGTGATTTTTTTAACCACTAATTTGTCTACTGCCATAGTTTTTTTGTAATCCGCATTTGCAACTGCTGACTCGATTAATTTCTTAATCAAGATCGCAGTTTTTTTGTTCATAACTGTCAAAACCTTAAGAGCTTCGTCTACTGATTTGCCGCGAACGACATCAGCAACTAAGCGAGCTTTTTGAGCTCCAACTCTTGCATATTTTAAAGATGCTTTAGCTTCCATATTTCAATTCCTACTTCTTCGCCGGAGCTGATGCTGGGGCTGCTTTTTTCTCAGCGTGACCCGCAAAAGTTCTAGTTGGCGCGAATTCGCCAAGTTTATGACCAATCATGTTCTCAGAAACGTATACTGGAACAAACTTTCTGCCGTTATGTACGGCAAAAGTCAATCCAACGTACTCAGGGAAGATCGTAGAACGTCTTGACCATGTTTTAATTACTTTCTTGTCATTTTTTTGGATAGCCGTCTCAGCTTTTTTAGCTAAGTGAATATCGATAAAAGGACCTTTTTTTACTGAACGTGCCATTATCTATTCTCCCTACTTACGACGTTTAATGATTGATGAATCAGTACGTTTGTTATGACGAGTCTTGTAACCTTTACAAGGCTGGCCCCAAGGTGTTACAGGGTGATGACCCTTACCAACGCCTTCACCACCACCCAATGGATGGTCGACTGGATTCATGTGCATACCGCGTACAGAAGGTCTGATACCTCTCCAACGAGAGCGACCGGCTTTACCCAGTTTGATATTTTCATTGTCAGTGTTACCAACTTGACCGATTGAAGCCTTACAAGTTGATAAGATCTGTTTTAATTCACCAGATGGTAAACGTACTTGGCAGTACTTTTCACCTTTACCGGCTAAAGTTGCAGAAGCGCCAGCGCCACGGCAAATTTGGCCACCCTTGCCAGGACGTAATTCAACATTGTGAATGATCGTACCAACTGGGATTGCAGTGATTGTTAAGCAGTTACCTGGTTTGATATCGGCTTTATCGCTTGATTGAACGATGTCACCTACATTTAAGCCCACTGGAGCTAAGATGTACGCTTTCTCACCGTCAGCGTAGTGCAATAAAGCAATACGGCAAGTTCTGTTCGGATCGTACTCGATCGCAGCAACTTTAGCAGGAACTTCTAACTTTGTACGTTTGAAGTCGATTAAACGATATTTACGTTTGTGCGCGCCACCGATGTGACGAGTTGTGATCATACCCGTGTTGTTACGAGCAGATACTTTTTTAAGCGCAACTGTTAATGATTTCTCCGGAGTAGTTTTCGTGATTTCTTTGAAATCAAATCCAACCATCCCGCGGCTTGCATGTGATCTAGATCCAAATACTTTTAAACCCATGATTATGCTCCCTCAAATAATGAAATTTTTTGGCCCGGAGCTAACTGGATGTAAGCTTTCTTCCATTTTTTCGGCACTGTAAGACCGAATTTAGAATAGCGCATATCATCGCGGCAAACTGCCGTACGGATTTTTTGAACTTTTACGTTAAAACCAGTCTCAACTTCTTTTTTGATTTGTTCTTTTGTAGAAGATAAATCAACTTGGAACACGTATGTTCCAGCTTCTGCTAAAACTGTATTTTTTTCTGTGATTAGTGGAGATTTTAAATGTTGTTTCATATTCTATACTCCGATTATTCCGCAGAACATCTTTCGATGATTTTAGCTACCGAATCTTTAGTGATTACTGCGTAGTCGTATTTTAATAAGTCGAATACGTTTAAACCCTCTACTGGAGAGTATTTGTAATCAACTAAGTTTTTAGCTGCGCGGCTGAATTTTGCATCAGAAGCTTTATCAACTAAAACTGCTTTTTTAACACCGAAAGTTTGTAAACGTTTGTTTAACTCGTTTGTTTTACCTTCAGAAGCCATTGAATCTACAACTGTTAATTTTCCTTCTTTAAATAAGTGAGATAAAGCCATTTTAAGAGCTACTTTTCTCATTTTCTTAGGAAGAACATAACCGTATGAACGAGGTTGTGGACCGAACATAGTACCACCGCCTGGCATTAACGGAGAACGTGTAGAACCTTGACGTGCGTTACCAGTACCTTTTTGTTTGAATGGCTTTTTACCACCACCGCTCACAAGACCTTTTGTTTTAGTCATGTGTGTACCTTGACGACGGCAAGCTAATTGCCATCTAACAACTGAGTGTAATACGTCTTTTTTTACTTCAACTTCGAAAGTGTCCGCTTGTAATTCAAGTGAACCAACTTTTTCTTTTTTCCAATTAAGTACATTAACTGTAGCCATGACTATTGCTCCTTAACCAGTTTCACTAAAGTGTTTTTGTGGCCTGGAACTGGTCCTTTAACAAGAACTACTCCGTCAGCAGCGTTGATTTCAACGATTTGAACGTTACGAACTGTAACAGTCTCATCACCTAAGTGACCTGGGAATTTCTTACCTGGCATAACACGGCCTGGCCATGTTCTGTTACCAGATGAACCCGGTCTTCTGTGGAATTTAGAACCGTGAGTAGCAGGACCACCCGCGAAGCTCCAACGTCTTACAGAACCTTGGAAACCTTTACCTTTAGATTTCGCAGTAATTTTTACGAAATCACCTTGAGTTAAGCTCTCGATAGAGATTGCATCACCAAGTTTCACGTCAGCCGGTAAGTCTTGACGGATTTCTTTAACGAAACGAGCGCCAGTTTCAAAGCCCGCACCTTTTAAGTGACCAACTTCTGCTTTAGAAGAGTTTTTAGCTTTTTTAGGAACTGAAGCGATTTGAACAGCTGTGTAGCCATCTTTTTCGTTAGTTTTGATTTGAGAAACTTTCCAAGTTTCGTAACGTAGAACCGTTACTGGAATAGCTTCACCTTTGTCGTTATAGATTGTAGCCATGCCTTCTTTGAAAGCGTAGATACCATTTAATTTTAAACCTTGAGTAGTTTCAGACATATTCTATTCCTCCTACTCAGCCGATAATTTAATTTCAACGTCAACGCCCGCTGAAAGATCTAATTTCATTAATTGATCGATCGTTTGTTGAGTTGGTTCAAGAATGTCTAACATTCTTTTGTGTGTTCTTACTTCGAATTGCTCACGAGATTTTTTATCAACGTGCGGAGAACGTAAAACAGTGAATCTGTTAATACGTGTAGGTAGAGGGATTGGTCCCGCTACTTTTGCTCCAGTGCGACGAGCAGTATCCACGATTTCTTTTGTAGATTGATCAAGTAATTTATGATCAAAGGCCTTTAGCCTAATTCTAATCTTCTGACTTTGCATTTTTTTACCTCTTTCGCCCGTCAAAACCATTCTCCGCTGTGAGCTGGGTTAGCCCGAATTCAGCCCCGAATAAGACTGAAAATAGCGCGGTGGTTTCCGTAGCTAAAATAAACCGAAGCGAAAATATCTAACAAACGACGATTAGAGTCAACAGGAAATAAATTGTTTTTTCAGAGGGAAAATCGAGGGGATACTGAGGGTTCAGATGAGCCCCAAACCGGTCGGTTTGAGGCTTAAAAACAACGGTCTAACGACCCAGTTTTGCCAGAATTTCAGCCTTAACTTTTGGCGGAACCGGCGAATAATTTTGGAAGTTCATGCTAAAAAACGCACGACCTTGCGATAAACTGCGAACATCTGTGGCATAACCGAACAGCTGTGCTAGAGGCACTTCGGCTGTCACAATCTGCCCACCTGATGGTTTTGCAGTCATATTATGGATTTTACCGCGTCTAGAGTTAATATCGCTCACGATATTGCCCACAAAATCATCAGGGCAATTAACTTCTAGTTTAAACATCGGTTCAAGCAGGACTTGGTCTGCTGACTTCACTAAATCACGGAAAGCTAACGACGCCGCTGCTTTGCAGACGATCTCGTCGGTCGATTGAGGGTTACCCGTCAATGATGTAATTGTTACCTTTAGACCCACCATAGCATAGCTGGCGATAGGTCCAACTTCGACCGCCTCTTTAAGTCCGTTCAAGGCCGCCGTGATCCAGTTTGGCTGAACCTCTTTTGATGGCTGAACCAGTGACGTGATTTTGTTTCCCTCAGAAGGGTTGATCGCTTCGACTTTTAAGCTGATTTTCGCAAATTTTTCTTCACCACCCAGAAGACGTTCAAAGGTGTAATCGATTTTTGCTTCACCATTAATTGTCTCGCGGTAAGCCACTTGCGGATTACCTACGTTGGCAGAAATTTTATATTCACGAAGTAAACGGTCGATCAAAATATCTAAGTGCAATTCGCCCATTCCCGAAAGTAATGTTTGTCCTGTTTCAGGATCTTGGCGTAGACGACAAGATGGATCTTCTTTTTCTAAACGTTGAAGACCTTCCATCATTTTATCTTGTTCAGCAGACGATTTTGCTTCGACAACAACTGAGATCACCGGCTCTGGGAAAGTGATTGATTCAAACACCACTTGGCGTGATGAATCGCACAATGTATCACCTGTTGTTGTGAATTTTAATCCGATAATCGCACCGATATCACCGGCTTTGATTTCAGAAACTTCTTCACGCGCGTTCGCATGCATTTTTACGATTTTTTGCACACGTTCTTTTTTCTCAGTACGTGGATTTAGAACTTGATCACCCACTTTTAAAGTTCCTGAATACACACGCACGTAAGTTAATGATCCCGCAAATGGATCATTCGCTAATTTAAAAGCTAATGTTGCAGATGGTTCATCAAATTTAGTGTGACACTCAACTTGTTTATCCTCTTTGATTGGGTTCATACCCACCGCAGGAGGAATATCTAATGGCGACGGAAGATAATCTAAAACACCATCTAAGATTTGCTGGATACCTTTATTTTTAAAAGCAGCCCCGCAATACACTGGGAAAATTTTAAGGGCGATAACGCCTTTACGAAGTGCTGCTTTTAATTCTTCTACTGATGGAATTTCGCCATTTAAATATTTTTCGATAAGAGCATCGTCTAATTCACAGATCTGCTCGATCGTTTTAGCACGTTCAGTTTCGAACTGCTCCTTCATGTTTGCAGGAATTTCTACAGTTTGGAATTCATGCAGATTTCCCGCAGACCAAGTGTAGGCTTTTGATTCAATCAAATCACAAACACCAGAAAAATTATCTTCAGCACCGATTGGAATTTGAACTTTAATCGGATTAGCTTCTAATTTTTCTTTAATAGATTGCACGCACATTTCAAAATCTGCACCTGTGCGATCCATTTTATTTACGAAACAAATTCTTGGAACTTTATATTTGTTAGCTTGTCTCCACACCGTTTCAGATTGTGGTTCAACGCCAGATACCGCATCGTAAACCGCGATAGCGCCATCTAACACGCGAAGCGAACGTTCTACTTCGATCGTGAAATCAACGTGGCCCGGAGTATCGATAATATTAATGCGATGATCTTTCCACGACGTTGTTGTCGCAGCAGAAGTGATCGTAATACCGCGCTCTTGCTCTTGCGGCATCCAATCCATAGTGGCAGCACCATCATGAACTTCACCGATTTTATGGCTTTTACCCGTGTAGAAAAGAATACGCTCAGTAGTAGTAGTTTTGCCGGCATCAATGTGAGCCATGATACCGATATTACGAGTAAATTTTAAGTCAGCTTCTGTTTTAATAACCATATGAAAAGTAACTTAAACGGTTTTAGGAAAATCTTCAAATCTAAATACAGCAGTGAAAGCTAGATTTGAAGTGCATCCATCCATGAGAACACTCTCTTCTGGCCATCGTGGCCAGAAGACCAAGATGAGATAGAAACAAAAACTCCAGCACAAACAAAATCATGATCTTCCGGCCACGATGGCCGGAAGAAGCAGGAGCTCGAGGACAGCGTCCTCGATGCCCATGGACGGCCGAGCTTAGCTTGTGGCATTTCACCTCGAACCCAAAAATAAAAAACCCGAAGATTTCTCTTCGGGTTCCAATTTTTTCAAATTTACTAGTGAGATTACCAGTTGTAGTGAGCGAACGCTTTGTTCGACTCAGCCATTTTGTGTACGTCTTCACGTTTTTTGATAGAGTTACCACGGTTGTTGTAAGCATCTAAGATTTCACCAGCTAAACGCTTAGAAAAATCTTTTTCGCCACGAGCACGTGAGTAATCAACCATCCAACGCATAGCTAAAGCTAAACGACGAGATGGACGAACATCAACTGGAACTTGGTAAGTAGCTCCGCCCACGCGACGTGAACGAACTTCGATTGAAGGTTTAACATTTTCAATCGCTTTTTTAAGGATTGTTAATGAATCTTCACCTTGAACTTTACCGTTTAATTCTTCTAAAGCTCCGTAAAATAATTTTTGCGCAGTCGATTTTTGACCACGTAACATGATTTTATTGATGAATTTAGCGATAACTAAATCTTTGTGAACTGGATCTGGGATAATTTCTCTTTTAAATGTACGACTTCTACGAGACATGACTGTTATTTCCTTCTAATGCTCAGATTATTTTTTAGGTTTTTTAGCACCGTATTTAGAACGGCTACGTAAACGACCATTAACGCCTTGTAAATCTAGTGTTCCACGAACGATGTGGTAACGAACACCCGGTAAGTCTTTAACACGACCACCACGGATCATAACAACGCTATGCTCTTGTAAGTTGTGACCGATACCTGGAATGTAAGAGATAACTTCAAAACCGTTAGATAAACGAACTTTAGCTACTTTACGTAAAGCTGAATTCGGCTTCTTAGGTGTTGTAGTATAAACGCGCGTACAAACGCCACGACGTTGAGGGCAACCAGCTAAAGCCGGTGATTTTGTTTGGTTCTTTTGAACTGTACGCTCTTTTTTAATGAGCTGATTAATTGTAGGCACTTTTACTCCTGTGGTATCAAGCCTTATCCCAGAATATTTATAGCAATTCTAGTTCGCTATTGGTTTGAAGCGGGCCATAACCCGTTATTCGATTTTTGGTCGAAGAACAAGATTTGTAACCTGTTCGGAACCCCTTCGTCAAGCAGGCTAAGGCTTTCGACCAATAAAAAAAGGGCTCAAAAGAGCCCTTTTTTTAGGTTTTTACCTGAGAACGGTTATATTAGCCACCGAATGGTAATGCTGCTGAATCCATAT
Organism: Pseudobdellovibrio sp.; assembly: GCA_023701385.1. GTDB lineage: Bacteria > Bdellovibrionota > Bdellovibrionia > Bdellovibrionales > Bdellovibrionaceae > Pseudobdellovibrio. The sequence goes on along the minus strand of JAMPXC010000012.1, from coordinate 2,425 downwards.
CTTCGTCTTCAGCTACTACTACTTTCCACTTCTTATACGCTGTTAAGCCTGTACCAGCAGGGATCAGACGACCCATGATGATATTTTCTTTTAAGCCACGTAAATGGTCTGTTTTAGAGTTGATAGCTGCTTCCGTAAGAACTTTTGTAGTCTCTTGGAACGAAGCTGCTGAAATCCACGATTCAGTGCTTAATGATACTTTCGTGATACCTAATAATAGAGGTTTGTATGTAGCGATTTGGCCACCCTCTTTAGATACGCGATCATTTTCTTCAAGCATTGAAGTTCTTTCAGTTTGCTCACCAGCTAAGAAACGAGTGTCTCCGCCATCAGCGATTTCAACTTTACGTAACATTTGGCGAACGATTACTTCGATGTGCTTATCATTGATACCCACACCTTGTAGACGGTAAACTTCTTGAACTTCATTTACTAAGTAAGCTGATAATGCTTTCGGACCTAATACCGCTAATAAATCATGCGGATTTGTTGGACCGTCAACTAACGCTTCACCGGCTCTTACGAACTCACCCTCACGAACGGCAACGTGTTTACCTTTTGGAATTAGGTATTCAGTTTGCTCGCCGATTTCAGGAGTAACGATAACACGTTGTTTTCCTTTTACGTCTTTACCGAAAGTTACGAAACCATCGATTTCAGCGATGATCGCTGCATCTTTAGGTTTACGTGCTTCGAATAATTCAGCAACGCGAGGAAGACCGCCCGTGATATCTTTCGTTTTCGAAGTTTCACGGTGAAGTTTCGCGATAACGTCACCGGCGTGAACGTCTGCACCATCATTAATTAACAATTGTGCGCCTACCGGAATCATATAACGGGCTGGGATGTCACGACCTGGAAGGTTTAGAACTTTGCCTGCAGCATCAGTCATGAATACAGTTGGTTTCGTATCAGAAGACTTAGATTCTGTAATAACTTTCGTAGCGAAACCAGTCACTGGATCCACTTGCTCAGTCATTGTTTTACCTTCAGTGATATCTTGGAATTGAACTTTAGCAGTTACTTCCGAGATGATTGGATTTGAATACGGATCCCACTCAGCGATTGCGTTACCTTTAGTAACTTTGTCGCCATCTTTGAAGTTTAATGTCGTACCGTAAACTAATTTGAAGTTTTCGCGCTCACGGCCTGTTTCATCAACAACTAGAGCGTTACCGTTACGGTTAAGAACTGTTAATTTACCGTTCTTATTTGTAACAGACTGTACGTTTTGTAATTTTAAAATACCATCGAAACGAGTTGTATGAACTGATTGTTCAACCGCACGAGAAGCCGCACCACCTAAGTGGAACGTACGCATTGTTAACTGTGTACCAGGCTCACCGATAGATTGAGCTGCGATAATACCAACTGTTTCACCTAAGTTCACAGTAGCACCACGAGCTAAGTCACGACCGTAACACTTCACACAAACACCACGACGTGCTTCACATGTTAATGCTGAACGGATTTGGATTCTTTCGATCCCAACTTCTTCGATTTTCTTAACTGCCATCTCATCCATCTCACCGTTAGCTTTAACTAATACAGTGTTTGTTGTTGGATCGATAACGTCATTCATTGTTACACGACCTAAAATACGATCGCCGATACCTTGGATGATTTCACCCGCTTCGTAAACCGGAGTGATTTCTAAGCCGTCTTTAGTACCGCAGTCGATTTCAGAAACCACAACGTCTTGAGCTACGTCAACTAAACGACGAGTTAAGTAACCAGAGTTCGCTGTTTTTAATGCTGTATCGGCAAGACCTTTACGCGCACCGTGAGTTGAAATGAAGTATTGTAATACTGTTAAACCTTCACGGAAATTTGCCGTGATCGGAGTTTCGATGATCTCACCTGATGGCTTAGCCATTAGACCACGCATCGCACCTAACTGACGTAACTGATTGAAGGAACCACGGGCTCCGGAATCGGCCATGACGTAGATAGGATTGAATGAAGGACCAACGATCTCTTTGCCATCAACTACGAATTTTTGTTTTTCGATCTGACCCATCATCTCTTTGGCAACTTTATCTGAAGTTTGAGCCCAGATATCCACAACTTTATTGTAGCGCTCACCGTCGGTAATTAAACCTTCGTCGTACTGTTGTTGGATTTCTGTAACTTGTTTTTCAGCGTCAGCTAACATCGGAGCTTTTTGTTCTGGGATTAACATGTCATCCACAGAGATAGAAAGACCCGCACCAGTTGAGTATTTGAAACCTAACTGCATGATTTGGTCAGCCAAGATACAAGTTGCTTTAGCACCTGCTAGACGGAAAGTTGTATCGATTAATGCAGCAATAGATTTTTTTGACATCGCTGTATTGATCGTTGTGAATGGAACTTCTTTAGGTACTGCGTCTGAAAGAATCGCACGACCTACAGTAGTCTCTTCAACTTTACCTTTAATTTTAAC